>NZ_JACRAW010000135.1 GCF_016213215.1 Bradyrhizobium sp.
AAGGCCCGGGTCCGGGCCTCATGGTTCGAGACGCGCCTTCGGCGCTCCTCACCATGAGGGTTGGAACGTCGCAACCTCAAAAGATTCATACCCTCTCAGGATGAGGTTGGCAGCATGATTGCGAGGAGCGTGAGCGACGAAACAATCCACAATGCCTCCACGGGTGCATTCTGGATTGCTTCGCTCCGCTCGCAATGACGGCGTTGAGAAGACGTGCGCCACAAACTCGTTATTCCGGGGCGCGCCAACGGGTCCGCGCAAGGCGCGGCCCGATGACAGGCTCCGCGCGAGCTGTGATGTGCAATTGCACATCAGAGAAATCCATAACCCCAGGCTTGGGTCGGTTCTGCGAGATCGGGTCGATATCGAGCGCCACAACTGCGCCCTCGGGGTTTGGGTCCCGCCCCCCGGGCGCAATTGCGCACTAGGCGGGGACGACGGCCGATCCGTGTTGCTGCAGGGGAGGGCCTGCCCCTACAGCGCCACGCTGTGCAGGCCGAACGAACGCGCGTCGTCCTGCAGCACCGGCCGCACCGCCTCGATCAGGCGCGCGGCGGCGGCGTCGACCGACAGGCCGGCGGTGTCCACCACGGCGTTGGCGCGGGCATAGAGCGGCTCGCGGCTGACCAGGATGTTGCGCAATTCGGCCATCGCCGAGCGATCATCCGCCATTGGCCGCAGATCACCCTGGCGCCGCACCCGTGCCATGTGCTCTTCGGGCTCGGCCTTCAGCCAGATGGTGTAGAACGAGCCCAGGATCTGGTCGAACGTCAACGGCTCGGAGACGATGCCGCCGCCGGTCGCGAGCACCATCCATTCCTTGCGCGCCAGCAGCTGCTGGAGCGCAACCTGCTCCATGCGGCGAAAGCCCTCCAGACCGTAGAGCGCGATGATCTCGGCGACGGAGAGTCCGTTCTGCTGTTCGATTTCCTTGTTGAGCTCGACAAAGCTCCAGCCGATCTTCTTGGCAAGAATCCTGCCGAGCGTGGACTTGCCGGCGCCGCGCAGGCCGATCAGCGCGATGCCGCAGAACGGCGCATGATGGGCGGTGGCGGCGCCGCCGGTCAGCGCTTCCTTGGCTCGCGTGATCTGGCCGGGGCTCGCCTTGCGGAGCAGCTCGCGAAACATCTGCCAGTCGGGCGCCGGCTCGGTGGACGGGATGAGGTCTTCGACATGTGCGCCCATGGCGTCCGAGACGCGGCGCAGCAGCACGATCGAGACATTGCCCTTGCCGCCTTCGAGCTGGGCGATGTAGCGCTCGGAAATCCCGGAGACCTTGGCGAGCACCTTGCGCGACATGCCGCGCAGCGATCGCATGGTGCGAACGCGCTGGCCGAGCTGCTCGAGAAAGTGGGATTCGGCGTCGGGACTTTCGGTCATATCCCTTCTTTGAAGCTTGGCTTGCTTTGGCCCTATGTCCGGATGGTCCTGGCTTTGCGAGCGCGCCGGAATCTCATTTCGGAAACATAATGCCGGCAAGCATTGACAGCAAGCGCCGGTGGTGGCTTTCTGTGAACTATAATGCAAAAGGTCTGGGAGGGACATCATGGCACACTGGAGTGCGGCATGAGCGAGGTTTCCGGTTCGTACAACGCGGCGACCTGGCTGCTCGACCGCAATGTGGAGGCGGGCAGGGGCAACAAGCTCGCCTTCGACGACACTGTCTCACAACTGACCTACGGCGAACTGCAGAGCCAGACCCGCCGTCTCGCCAATCTGTTGCGCCGACTTTCCGTGCGACGCGAGGAGCGCGTGGCGATGATCATGCTGGACACGGTCGATTTCCCGATCGTTTTCCTGGGCGCGATCCGCGCCGGGATCGTGCCGGTGCCGCTCAACACGCTGCTTACGCCGGAGCAGTACGCCTATGTGCTGGCCGACTGCCGCGCGCGCGTCTTGTTCGTCTCCGAAGCGCTCTATCCGACCGTGAAGGACATTCTCGGCCGGCTGCCGGATCTCGAACATGTCGTCGTCTCCGGCAACAATGCCAACGGCCACAAGAAGCTCGCCGAAGAGCTTGGGCGCGAAAGCGACACGTTCACGACCGCCTCGACACATGCCGACGAGCCGGCGTTCTGGCTCTATTCGTCCGGCTCGACCGGCATGCCCAAAGGCGTGCGGCATCTGCATTCCAACCTGCAGGCGACGGCGGACACTTACGCCAGGCAGGTGCTCGGCATCCGCGAGAGCGACGTGGTGCTGTCGGCAGCAAAACTGTTCTTCGCCTATGGCCTCGGCAACGCGCTGACCTTCCCGATGTCGGTCGGTGCCACGACCATCCTCAACACCGAGCGGCCGACGCCCGCGACCATGTTCGCGCTGCTCAACAAGTACAACCCGTCGATCTTCTACGGCGTGCCGACTTTGTTCGCGGCCATGCTGAACGACGAGGCGAGCAGGGGCGAGCGCGCGGGAAAAGCCTTGCGCATCTGCACATCCGCCGGCGAGGCGCTGCCGGAGTCGGTCGGCAATGCCTGGAAGGCGCGCTTCGGCGTCGACATTCTCGACGGCGTCGGCTCGACGGAGCTGTTGCACATCTTCCTGTCGAACGCGCCGGGCGACATCAAATACGGCTCGTCGGGCAAGCCGGTGCCGGGCTACAAGGTGCGGCTGGTCAACGAGGCGGGCCAGGAGGTCGCCGACGGCGAGGTCGGCGAGCTGCTGGTCGATGCGCCCTCGGCCGGCGAGGGCTACTGGAATCAGCGCGGCAAGAGCCGCCGCACTTTCGAAGGTTCATGGACGCGCACCGGCGACAAGTACACCCGCGACGCGGAGGGCCGTTACACCTTCTGCGGCCGCAGCGACGACATGTTCAAGGTCTCCGGCATCTGGGTGTCGCCGTTCGAGGTCGAGAGCGCACTGATCACGCACCCCGCGGTGCTGGAGGCTGCCGTCGTCCCGGAGGCCGACCCCGAAGGCCTGTTGAAGCCGAAGGCCTTCGTCGTGCTGCGCCCGGGTGCGAAAGCGGGCGATCTGCAGGAGGCGCTGAAGGAGCACGTCAAGCACAAGATCGGCGTCTGGAAATATCCACGCTGGGTCGACGTCGTCGATTCCCTGCCCAAGACCGCCACCGGCAAGATCCAGCGCTTCAAACTGCGGGAAGGCGCGCACTAGCGTCCGATGAGATGAGGTTGAACTGGATCCGCGATCGCGGCGCTCCCTCTCCCGCTTGCGGGGGAGGGCTGGGGTGGGGGTGTCTCCGCGATTCACACTGCTCGAGTGGACAGAGTTTCCCCCCACCCGGCGCGCTTGCGCGCACCGACCTCCCCCGCAAGCGGGAGAGGTGATGTGAGGTCGCGGCCCAACTGCTCAATCAAATAGCATAATCGTGTGGCAAGAGACGAAATGACCCTCGCCCCCACCGGCTTCCTTTCCATCGGCAGTTCCGAGCTCGAATACCGCATGATTGGTCCCGGCCCTGCCAACGCGCCGATGATCGTGATGCTGCACGAAGGGCTCGGCAGCCTCGGTCTGTGGGGCGATTTCCCGGACAGGCTTCAGGCCGCGATCGGCGCCGGCGTGTTCGTCTATTCGCGCGCGGGCTATGGCAACTCAACTCCGGTCGCGCTGCCGCGACCACTCGACTACATGCAGCGCGAGGCGCTCGATGTGCTGCCGAAGTTGCTCGATCTGATCGGCTTCCGTCGTGGCATCCTGCTCGGCCATTCCGACGGCGCCTCGATTGCCGCGATCTATGCCGGCGGTATTGAGGATCATCGCCTGCGGGGCGTCGTGATGATCGCGCCGCATTTCATCGTCGAGAACGTCTCGGTGAAGTCGATCGCCGAGATCAAGACCGCCTATGAGACCACCGAGCTCAAGTCGAAACTGGCGCGCTGGCACAAGGATGTCGACAATGCCTTCTACGGCTGGAACGGCGCCTGGCTCGATCCGAAGTTCCGCGACTGGGATATTTCCGACTACCTCGCTTATATCCGCGTACCGGTTGCCGTCCTTCAGGGCGGGAACGACCAGTATGGCACGATGCGCCAGGTCGAGATCGCGCGGGAGGAATGCTACTGTCCGGTGGACGTGACGGAAATCCCGGGCGCGGGACATTCGCCGCACCGTGAAGCGCCAGACGTGACGCTTGATGCAATCACGCAATTCGCGCGCGCGGCACTGCGCGACGAGATGGGCTTGCAGGGCTGCGCGGGATGAACGGTCGGGAGTTGCTCCCATGACGCCGGCGGCCGATTGCCGTTGCCGCTGTCCGCCAACCTAATTCCGCCCCAGCTTTCGAAGGCTGAGGGGATCGCATCCGACGCGGTTGCAAGATGAAACAAAATGCATTTAATTTGCAGATGCAGGCTGGACGCGGCCGATAACATGCACTATTGTGCATGAAAATGTAACTATAGAGCAGGGATGGCACCATGGCTGGCGAAAGGCCCGGCGAAGCTCGCGTGCTGGCGGGGGGAGCGAAATACGTCGACTTTCAGACCGACCCGTCGCGCTACCGGCACTGGAAGCTGGCCGTCGACGGCGAGGTCGCAACGCTGACCATGGACGTCGACGAGAATGCCGGCCTGTTCGAAGGCTACCAGCTCAAGCTGAATTCCTACGATCTCGGCGTCGACATTGAACTGGCCGATGCGCTTCAGCGGCTGCGCTTCGAGCACCCGGGCGTCAAGGTGGTCGTGCTGCGTTCGGGCAAGAACCGGGTGTTCTGCGCCGGCGCCAACATCCGCATGCTCGCCGGCGCGACCCACGCCCACAAGGTCAACTTCTGCAAGTTTACCAACGAGACGCGCAACGGCATGGAGGATTCATCCGAGAATTCCGGCCAGCGTTTCATCACCGTGGTGAACGGCACCGCCGCCGGCGGCGGCTACGAGCTGGCGCTTGCCTCCGACCACATCATCCTGGCCGATGACGGCTCGGCCTCCGTGGCGCTGCCCGAGGTGCCCCTGCTCGCGGTGCTGCCGGGCACCGGCGGCCTCACCCGCGTCGTCGACAAGCGCAAGGTGCGCCGCGACCACGCCGACTTCTTCTGCACCATCGAGGAAGGCATCAAGGGCAAGCGCGCCGTGCAATGGCGGCTCGTCGACGAGATCGCGCCGAACAGCAAGCTCGAGGCGAAGATCGTCGAACGCGCCAAGGAATTCGCCGCCGCCTCGAGGCGCAATGGCGACGGCAAGGGCATTGCGCTGACACCGCTGAAGCGGACAATCGACGGCAACAGCGTTCGCTATGACTTCGTCAGTGTCGACATCGACCGCGCCGCGCGGGTCGCCACCATATCGATCAAGTCGCCGGATGCATCCCCGCCCGCCGACATCGACGGCATGATCGCGCAAGGCGCCTCGTTCTGGCCGCTGCAGGCGGCGCGCGAGCTTGACGACGCAATCCTGCATCTGCGCCTCAACGAGCTCGACATCGCCGTGCTCGTGTTCAAGTCGCAGGGCGAGGGCGCTCAGGTGCTGGCCTACGATGCGTTTCTCGAGTCGAACAAGGCGCATTGGCTGGTCAACGAGATTAGGCATTACTGGAAGCGGGTGCTCAAGCGCATCGACGTGACTTCGCGCACGCTGGTCACCCTCGTCGAGCCCGGCTCCTGCTTTGCCGGCACGCTCGCCGAACTCGTCCTCGCCGCCGATCGCTCCTACATGCTGATCGGCACCCGAGAGGGCGACAATCGTCCGCCGCCGAGCTTGATGCTCTCGGCGATGAATTTCGGGCCCTATCCGATGAGCCATGGCCTGACGCGATTGCAGTCGCGATTCCAGGCCGATCCGTCCGATGAGGATCGCGCCAGGGAGAAGATCGGCGAAGCGCTCGAGGCGCAAGAGGCCGAGGAGTTCGGCCTCGTCACCTTCGCGCTCGACGACATCGACTGGGACGACGAGATCCGCGTGTTCCTGGAGGAACGCGCAAGCTTCTCGCCGGACGGCCTGACCGGCATGGAAGCCAACCTGCGCTTCGCCGGCCCCGAGACCATGGAATCGAAGATCTTTGCGCGCCTCACCGCCTGGCAGAACTGGATCTTCCAGCGGCCCAATGCCGTCGGCGAGGAGGGCGCGCTGCGCCGCTACGGCACCGGCGAGCGGCCGCGCTTCGACATGACGAGAGTCTAGAGAACAACAATCACTCCAGAGTGCGAGGAATAGCCCATGGACATCATGAACGTCGACTACTCGACCAAGATCCCGAACAACGTCAATCTCGCCGATGACCGCCAGGTGCTGAAGGCGCTCGAGGGCTGGCATCCGGGCTACATCGACTGGTGGCAGGACATGGGGCCGGAAGGGTTCCAGGAATCGCTCGTCTATCTGCGCACCGCGGTCAGCGTCGATCCGAAGGGCTGGGCCAAGTTCGACTACGTGCGCATGCCCGAATATCGCTGGGGCGTGCTGCTGGCGCCGCAGGAGGAGGGACGGCTGGTCAATTTCGGCAAGCACAAGGGCGAGAAGGCCTGGCAGGAAGGGCCCGGCGAATACCGCGCCATGCTGCGCCGCCTGATCGTGATCCAGGGCGACACCGAGCCCGCGTCCGTCGAGCAGCAGCGTCATCTCGGCAGGACCGCGCCCTCTCTCTACGACATGCGCAACCTGTTCCAGGTCAACGTCGAGGAAGGCCGCCATCTCTGGGCGATGGTCTATCTGCTGCACAAATACTTCGGCCGCGACGGCCGCGAGGAGGCCGACGAGTTGTTGCGCCGCCGCTCGGGTGACGCCGACTCGCCGCGCATGCTTGGCGCCTTCAACGAGAAGACGCCGGACTGGCTGTCGTTCTTCATGTTCACCTACTTCACCGACCGCGACGGCAAGATGCAGCTCGAGAGCCTTGCCCAGTCGGGCTTCGATCCCCTGTCGCGCACCTGCCGCTTCATGCTGACCGAAGAGGCGCACCACATGTTCGTCGGCGAGACCGGCGTCGGCCGCGTTCTGCAGCGGACCTGCGAGGCGATGAAGGCGGCGGGGATCGACGATCCCTACGACATCGACAAGATCCGCACGCTCGGTGTGATCGACCTGCCGACCATCCAGAAGAAGCTCAACCTGCATTATTCGCTGACGCTGGACCTGTTCGGTTCGGAAATCTCGACCAACGCGGCCAACTTCTACAATGCCGGCTTGAAGGGCCGTTTCCAGGAGACCAAGATCGACGACGATCACCAGCTCACCAACGCCACCTATCCGGTGCTGAAGCTGGTCGACGGCAAGATCGCCAAGGTCGACGAGCCGGCGTTGACCGCGCTCAACATGCGCCTGCGGGACGATTACTCGGAGGATTGCGCCAAGGGTGTCGAGCGCTGGAACAAGGTCATCGAGAAGGTCGGCGTCAATTTCCGTCTTCAGCTGCCGCACACTGCCTTTCACCGCCAGATCGGCGAGTTCAAGGACGTCCACGCGACGCCGTCTGGCGTCATCATCTCCGATGCCGAATGGGCGAAGAAGCGCGGCGACTACCTGCCGTCCGATTCGGACGCCGCGTTCATCAACACCCTGATGAAGCCCGAACTCGAACCCGGCAAATACGCGAGCTGGATCGCGGCGCCGCGGGTCGGTATCGACAACAAGCCGGGCGATTTCGAGTACGTCAAGATCGCGGAAGCCGCCTAGGGCCTGATCGCATGAACGCGCCGACAAAGGAGTTGCTCAAGCAGCATCTCATCGACCCGGAGATCTGTATTCGCTGCAATACATGCGAAGAGACCTGCCCGGTCGATGCGATCACGCATGACGGCAACAACTATGTCGTCGACGCGGCGATCTGCAATCACTGCATGGATTGCATTTCGCCGTGCCCGACCGGGTCGATCGACAACTGGCGCGTGGTGTCAAAGGCCTATACGCTGGAGGAACAGTTCTCCTGGAGCGAGTTGCCGCCCCAGGCGGAAATGGGACCCGAGGAGGCCGGCACCATCGAAGCGCTCGAGCAGGAGATCGAAAGCCTGCTCGAGGAGGCGCGCAGCGGCCTCGGCGGCAAGCCCGTCGCGCCGCATTCGGCGAGCCGGCCGACGGTCAACCTCCACAACCGCAACAAACCGGCGGTCGCGACCGTCACCGGCAATTTCCGCCTCACGCACGCGGATGCCGATTCCGACGTGCGTCACATCATTCTCGATTTCGGCGATCAGCGCTTTCCGGTGCTGGAGGGGCAGAGTATCGGCATCGTGCCGGCGGGAACGGATGCTGGCGGCAAGCCGCACAATGTGCGGCTCTATTCCATCGCGAGCTCCCGCGACGGGGAGAAGCCGAACACCAACAACCTCGCGCTCACGGTCAAGCGCGAGCCGGGCGGGGTCTGCTCGAATTATCTGTGCGACCTTCCGCGCGGAGCGAAGGTGGAGGTCACAGGGCCCTTCGGCGCGACCTTCCTGCATCCGGACGATCCCGCCGCGAACATCATCATGATCTGCACCGGGACCGGGTCGGCGCCGTTCCGCGCTTTCACCGAACATCGGCGCCGGTCGATGCCGGATGCCCCGGGCCGACTGCTGCTGTTTTTCGGCGCGCGCAGTCCCCAGGCGCTGCCATATTTCGGTCCGCTGCAGAAGGTCCCGGACAAGCTGCTGGGCAAATATCTGTGCTATTCGCGCGTACCCGGCGAACCGCGCGTCTACGTCCAGGATCGCATCCGCTCGGAGGCGGCGAGGGTGGCCGCCCTGCTGAAGGATCCAAACACCCACGTCTACATCTGCGGCCTCAAGGGCATGGAGACGGGGGTCAACGAAGCCTTTGCCGACGTGTGCCGGGGCGGTTCGCTCGACTGGGCCGCTCTGAGAACAACCATGCGCGAGAGCGGCCGCTATCACGTCGAGACGTATTAGAGCATGATCCGGAAAAGTGGAGGCCGGTTTTCCGAAAAGATCATGCTCAAGAGAAGGCGATGCCCCGTCAGTTGTCCCAGCTGCTGCCCTTGAAGCCGGGATTGGCATAGACCATGCCGCCGTCGACTGTGAGGGTGGCGCCGACCACATAGTCGCCGGCTCGCGAGGCGAGGTAGATCGCGGCGCCCGCCATGTCCTCGTCGTTCCCGACGCGCCCCGCGGGCACCTTTGCGGCGACGCCATCGGCGTGATCGCGCGCGGCGCGGTTCATGTCGGAGGCGAACGGGCCGGGTGCGATCGCGGTGACCACGACATGGTCGGGAATCAGCTTCACCGCCATCCGCCGCGTCAGATGGATCAGGCCCGCCTTGCTCGCCGCATAGGAATAGGTCTCCAGCGGATTGACGAAGATGCCGTCGATCGAGGCGATGTTGATGACCTTGGCCGGCCGTTCGGCGCTCGCGGCGGCGCGCAGCAGTCCGGCAAGCGCCTTGGTCAGGAAGAACGGGGACTTCACGTTGAGGTTCATCACCTTGTCCCAGCCGCTCTCCGGGAATTCGTCGAAGTCGGCGCCCCACGCCGCACCCGCATTGTTGACCAGGATGTCGAGCTTCGGTTCACGCTTCATGATCTCGCCGGCCAGCATCTCGACGCCCGCGAGGCTCGAAATGTCGATCGGCAGCGCAATGCATTCGCCGCCATGTTCGGCCGAAAGCTCTTTCGCGGTCGCCTCGCAGGCGGGCGCCTTGCGCGCGGTAATGTAGACCCTCGCCGCGCCTTGCGCGAGAAAGCCGGCCGCGATCATTCGGCCGATGCCGCGCGATCCGCCGGTCACCAGCGCGACGCGGCCCTTCAGCGAAAACAGATCCTTGAACATTGATCCTCCCTTGCTGTCGGGCAGGTTCTGAGCGCCCGGCGCAAGCGAGTCAAGAAAGCAGCCGTCGATGGTGCTCGGGAGAGGCGGCTTACGCCGCGTCGATACGGCGAAAGCCGTTCCACATTGCGGTCGCCGCACCCGAGGTCAGAACCGGCAGGATGCGGGTGTCCTGGTAATTGCCGTTGAGCGAGACGCGGGGCAGCGCGGTCAGGTGTTCGGCGTTTTCAGGGAAGATCATCCCTGGCCGCGTCGTCACCGCGGTCTTGAAGCCGGCCGCGCGAGCGAGGGCAAATTCGCGCACCCCGGCGGCGCAGCGGTTGCCGTACGGATAGGCAAGATGCTGTGCCGGACGCTGCAGCGCCTTCTCGATGCGCGCGCGGCTTTCGCTCATTTCCCGGGCGGCGACCTCCTCGCGCTGCTTGGCAAGATTACAGTGGGTGACGCTGTGGGCGCCGATGGTGACCAGCGGATCCTCGGCGAGCGATTTCAGTTCGTCCCAGGACATGCAGAACTCGCGACAGAGTCGGCCCGCATCGACGTCATGGCGGGCGCACAGCGCATCGATCTCGCGCTGGATGTCATGCTCGCCGGGCAAATTGCGCAGCCAGTCGTGGATCCGGTCAAATGCCGCCTGCTTGGCGTTCGCCGTCGCGGTCTCCAAGCGCGTCGGCGCGTCGCCGATCTTGACCTCGACCGCGCTCGCTTTGGCGATCACGGCCTCCAGCGCGACCCACCACAAACATCCGGTGCCCTCGGCGAAATCGCTCGTGACGTAAATTGTCAATGGCGCATCGAATTCGCGCAGTACGGGAAGCGCGAAGTCCCTGTTGTCGCGATAGCCGTCATCGAGCGTGAAGGAGGCGAACCGCCGCGAGAAACGGCGTTCGCTCAGCCGCTGATGGACCTCGTCCATGGTCACGATGTCGATATCGCGCGAGCGAAGATGGGCCAGCATGGCCCGGAGGAATTCGGGGGCGACGGCCAGGTGATGGTTGGGCTGGAACTCGGTCTCGCGCGGCGGCCGCACATGGTGCAGCGTGAAAATGACGCCGACGCCCGAGAGGATCGGGCGGAGCAGATGATGCGCTCCCGTGAAATATAATGCCCCCAATCCGGCGCGAATGACGTTGTTCCGAAGCTGTTTCATTAACGTTTGGTGACCGGGGGGAATGCCGAGGTCAACCTAGAAGGGAATCCTTGAACAAATAGTTATTCAGCCCTTCGCCCCGTCCCACATGTGCCTTGGCATTTCCAGTTTGACAGCTCCGCAAGGGTTTGTTTTCTCTCTGGTTCCAGAGTTCGAGACGCAGAATGCACAAGCTTTTCAGGTGGGCGGGCAAATGGTGGCCGGGGATCGTGCCCCTGGTCATCATGTGGGGCTTTGCGGCCTGGATCAACACCGCGCCGCTGGAAGCCGATCTCGCCTCTCGCAGCACCGCGGCCGTCAAAGATACCGTTCTCGACCGGACACGGATCGCGGTGGACGGCCGCGACGTCACCTTGGCCGCCGACGCCTTTTCCGAGGAAGGCCGCCGCAGCGCCGTGATCGCGGTCGAGGTGGTTCCGGGCGTGCGCCTCGTCAACGACCAAAGCCGGCTCGTCGCCGAGGCCAAACCCTTCGTCTGGACCGCCGAGCGCGATGTGGTCCGGGTCACTCTTGGCGGCAGCGCGCCGCTTCCGGCCGCCAAGGCAAGGCTCGTGGAGGCGGCCCGCCGCGACCTCGGCGGCGTAGAGGTTGCCGATCGTATGACCCTGGCGCGCGGAGCGCCGCCGCGCTTCGAGAACGCGGCGCACCTCCTGCTCGCGCAGATCGCCAGGTTGAAAGACGGCAAGATGACGATCTCCGATACCAACGTCAGCCTTTCCGGTATGGCGCGCGAGCTCGGCGGTCGGGAAGCGATCGCCGCCGCGCTCAAGAACCTTCCCGAGGGCTTTTCCATAGCGGCCAACGACATCAAGGCGCCGCCTTACGTTTTCCAGGCCAACAAGGATCCGGTCGCCACGACCCTGACGTTGACCGGCTATGTCCCCGACAACAATGTTCATGCGACGATCGCCACGGCCGCGGCGCGCAAGTTCTTCAACGAAAAGGTCACCGACAACCTCAAGGCGAGCGTCGGCGCGCCATCGGGATTCGGTCCCGCGGTGGTGGCGGCTCTTGGCGCGCTGTCGCGGCTGTCGACCGGCACACTCGTCGTCTCCGATCGCGAGGTGAAGCTTTCGGGGGACGCGCTCTATGAGGGGGCGGCGGCCGAGATCCGCGCCTCCCTCGGCAAGGATTTCAAGAACTGGCAATACAAGCCCGAAATCACGGTGAAGCCCGCCGCCGGCCCCGTCGACGGCACCGTTTGCCAGCAGCTGTTCTCGGAGCTTTTGACCAAGGGAAAGATTCGGTTTGAGCCCAAGCGCGCCGCCCTCGATGCGGATTCCGCCGGGCTGCTCGACTATCTGATCGAAACCGCGTTGAGATGTCCGAACGCCAATATCGAGATCGTAGGACATACCGACGCGGACGGCGAGGACGCCTTCAACCAGGCTTTGTCGGAAAAGCGCGCCCAGACCGTCATGGACTATCTCGTCAAGGCGGGATTGCCGGCCGGCCGGTTCACCGCGGTGGGTTACGGCAGTACGCAGCCGGTCGCCGGCAACGAGACCGACGAAGGCAAGGCGCAGAACCGCCGCATCGAGTTCCTGGTGAGGTGACGACCATGTCCTATCTCCTGTCATTCCATTGGGGCTGGCTCGTGGGCGCGCTGCTGCTCGGCCTGGCGATGGGGTGGATCGCGGTTGTGCACCGCGGGCGCGCCACCTCAAAAGTCGTAGCGATCTGGCTGTCGGTGCTGGCCGTGGCGCTGGTGGCCGCAGCCCTCGCCCGCGTGATTCCGGGGCGGGCTGGCTACTGGCTTGACCTCTGGCTAATTATGTTTGCCTGTTATCTTGCCGGTTGTGCGGTGGGATCCTGGCTGCGCGACCGGGTAGTTTCGCGCACCGCGCCGGCGCCGGAGGCATCCTGACGCGGTCACGGGCTCATCATGAAATCTTCACCCCGGCACCGAGGATGCGGTCTCAAGGGTTGTCAATTCGCTGCGGCGAATTGAGCACAAATTGTGCCGGCGGTGCTACTGATCCCCTAATATGTTGAAGCGCGTGATTTTGTTAGCGCAGGCGAATTCCACTCCGGCTCAAAACGCGCTACCAGAGGGGCGGGGGGATGCGCAACGCCGGGGCTGGCAGGTTTGTCGGGCAGCCACGGACGCAGGAGCGTCATTTCGAGGTCTAGATGCTGGAAGCAATACGCAGGGCGATCTCGTTGCTGCGCCAGAAGCAAATCCTGCACAAGCTGGGAGTGGTGATCAGCGTCACGGTGATCGGCATCGCCTGCTACGTGCTGTATCACAAGCTGCGCGGCATCGACGTCAACGAGGTCGTCGAGGCGATCAAGAGCACCGAGCCGCGACAGGTTGCGATGGCCGCCCTGTTCGTGATGGCAGGCTATTTCACCCTGACCTTCTATGACCTGTTCGCCGTGCGTGCGATCGGCCACGCCCACGTTCCCTACCGCGTGAACGCCCTCGCCGCCTTCACGAGCTATTCCATCGGCCATAATGTCGGCGCCAGCGTCTTCACCGGCGGGGCGGTGCGCTACCGCATCTATTCCGCCTGGAGCTTGAACGCGATCGATGTCGCGAAGATCTGCTTCCTGGCGGGCCTCACCTTCTGGCTCGGCAATGCCGCCGTGCTGGGCCTCGGCATCAGCTACCATCCCGAGGCCGCGGCATCGATCGATCACCTTCCGCCCTGGCTGAACCGCCTGCTGGCGATGATGATCATCGTGGCGCTGGTCGGCTATGTGGTCTGGGTGTGGACCCAGCCGCGCGCCGTCGGCCGCGGACCCTGGGCGGTGGTGCTGCCGGGCGGCCCGTTGACCCTGCTGCAAATCGCGATCGGCATCGTCGATCTCGGCTTCTGCGCGCTGGCGATGTATGTGCTGGTGCCCGACGAGCCCAACCTCGGCTTCATCGTGGTTGCCGTGATCTTCGTCACGTCCACGCTGTTGGGCTTTGCCAGCCATTCCCCCGGAGGGCTCGGCGTGTTCGATGCCGCCATGCTGGTCGGGTTGTGGCAGATGGACCGGGAAGAACTGCTGGCTGGTATGCTGCTGTTCCGCCTCCTCTATTATATCGCACCGTTCGTCATTTCTGTAATCTTGCTGACGCTTCGCGAGGTTATTCTCGGGGCGCGGTCGAAGCGGCTGCGCCAGGCGGCGCTCAAGCTCGACCCGGGTCCGCCACCGGGGGCCGCCTATGTGAGAGAACGCAGCGACACCGGCGGCTGATCGGCGAACACCCACGGAGAAGCCGGCTCATGGCCGTAGACGCATCCTCTTCTCCCACCGTCCTCCCCTGGTCGGACCGGCTGCGGCATTCGGCCATCATCCTGCTTGTCGCCGCTCTTGCGCTCGCCGCCGTGGTCGTGCTCGGGGAATTGTCGGCCGTTCGCGCCATTGCGGTCTTCATCTGCATCGCGGCCGCGGCCCTGGTGCCGTGGCGGCTGCACGATGTTGCGACCTCGCGCGACGATGTCCGTCGTATCAACCCCGTTGAAAGCACCGCGGTTGCCGCCATCGTCGCCGGCATGCCAGATCCCGCGGTGCTGCTCGACCGCGCCGGCCGCGTCATCCACCTCAACGCCGCCGCCGCCGAGCTGGCGCCGGCGCTGCGCCAGAACGAACTCGCGCAGTTTGCGCTGCGCTCGCCGGAAATCATCACCGCGCTGCGCGAGGCGATCGCCACCACGGAGCCGCGGCGGGCGGACTATCTCGACCATGTGCCGATCGACCGCTGGATGGAATTGATCATCACCCCGGTGCCGGTGCCGACGCTGTTCGGCGGTACCGACAAATGCATGCTGATGACCTTCCACGACCAGACGCCGCTGCGCCGGGTCGAGGAAATGCGGGCCGACTTCGTCGCCAATGCCAGCCACGAGCTGCGGACGCCGCTGGCGGCTCTTTCCGGCTTCATCGACACGCTGCAGGGCCAGGCCAAGGACGACCCGAAAGCCCGCGAGCGCTTCCTCGGCATCATGCATGCGCAGGCGACGCGTATGGCGCGTCTCATCGACGACCTGTTGTCGCTGTCGCGCGTCGAACTGTCGGCGCATGTCCGCCCGGATACCCTGGTCGATCTCGTGCCGATTATCCGCCAGGTCGCCGACGGGCTCGAGGCGCTGGCGCGGGAGCGGCAGGTCGTGGTGGAGATCAACCTGCCCGATCCGCCGGTCATGGTCGCTGGCGATCGTGAGGAGCTGTTGCGCCTGTTCGAGAACTTGATCGAAAACGCGCTGAAATATGGTGCGTCGGGCGGCAAGGTGATCGTGTCGCTGGTCGCGGTCCCCGCCGGCGAAGGCGCGCCGGAGATCCGGGTCTTGGTCCGCGATTTCGGCCCCGGCATCGCCCCTGAACACCTGCCGCGGCTGACGGAGCGGTTCTACCGGGTCGACGTGGGCGACAGCCGCTCCCAGGGCGGGACCGGCCTCGGATTATCTCTGGTGAAACATATTCTTAACCGCCACCGCGGCCGTCTGCTGATCGAAAGCATGCCCAACCAGGGCGCCACGTTCACCGCCTGCTTTCCCCAGGTGAAGCCGCCGGCGGCCGTCTAAAATCGAGCTATTTCAGGCGCTTGTTGCTGTCATCCAAGTGTCACTAAACCTTCGTAAAAGCAGCGTCGACCGCTCCTAAACGGGCGGCGTGAGCGCTATCGGGCGCATCCGGTGCTTAGCTCACTTTTATGGAGACCACCCATGAGACTCTTCAAGACACACGGTGCCGCCGGACCGGTCGCAACATCGCTGGTAGTTCTTGCTGGCGCGCTCAGTCTGCCAAGCTCGGCATCCGCGCAGACCAAAACCATCACCATTGACGGTTCCAGCACCGTTTTCCCGATTTCTGAAGCGGTCGCCGAAGAATTCCAGAAGCAGAAGAAGGGCGAGGTTCGCGTGACCGTCGGTATTTCGGGCACTGGCGGTGGATTCAAGAAATTCTGCCGTGGCGAAACTGACATTTCGAACGGCTCGCGACCCATCCTTCGCCAGGAAATGGATGAGTGCGCCAAGAATGGCATCAAATTCATCGAGATGCCGATCGCCTTCGACGCCCTCACCGTCGCGGTCAGCCCGAAGAACAACTTTCTTGAATGCATCAGCGTTGCTGATCTGAAGAAGATCTGGGAGCCCGCCGCCCAGGGCAAGGTCATTAACTACAGTGACGTCAATCCGGCGTGGCCGAACAAGAAGATAACGCTGTTTGGAGCGGGCGCTGATTCAGGCACTTTCGATTATTTTACCGAGGCCGTGAATGGTAAAGCCAAGGCTACCCGCACTGACTTCACTGCCAGTGAAGATGATAACGTGCTCGTAACCGGCATCGAGCGTGACGAGAATGCGCTCGGCTACATCCCGTTCGCGTACTACGAGCCGCACAAGGCGAAGCTGAAGGCGCTAGCCATCGATGAAGGCAAGGGCAAGGGCTGCGTGAAGCCATCGCTCGAAGCGGTTACCGCGGGCACCTACAACCCGCTCGCACGTCCGCTGTTCCTCTATGTCAGCACCAAGGCCGCCGAGAAGCCCGAGGTGAAGGATTACGTCGAATTCCTCATGACCAAAGGCCCGGCCCTTGTAAAGGAAGTGAAATATCTGCCGCTTCCCCCCGCTGCCTATGCAACTTCGTACAAGCACTTCAAGGACGGCCGGCTTGGCACGGTGTTCGGCGGCGTTCCTGAGGTTGGCGTGTCGGTCGAAGACCTGATGAAGCGCGATGCGAAGATCTGATCGATAACGGAGAGTATCAGCCGGAGAAGCCACTAGCTTCTCCGGCAACTCTCACCGCTACTTATGAGCACCAGCTATGGCGTCTGCACTGACTGTCTGGGAGCGCCGCAGGCAACGGCTACGCGAGCGTGCGATTGAATTCGTTCTTCTTGTCGCGGCCGCATCCTCGGTCTTTGTGACGCTCGCTATCGTTGCCGTTCTCATCTATGAATCGCTGGGATTTTTCAGCTCTGTGCCGATTACGGACTTCCTGTTCGGAACGGTATGGACTCCCCTGTTCTCAAACCCGCAATACGGCATACTTCCTCTTCTTGGCGGCACGCTTCTGAGCACCTTTGTTGCGCTGCTGTTTGTCGCGCCGATCGGTCTTGTGACCGCGGTTTACCTCAGCGAGTTCGCCTCCCCCAGGGTCCGCGAAATCATCAAACCGATCCTGGAACTGCTGAGCGGCGTGCCGACGGTTGTGTATGGCTTCTTTGCCCTGTTGTTCATGACGCCGCTTTTGCAGACGTTCATCCCCAACCTGCCCGGCTTCAACATTCTCAGCGCAGGCATCGTCATCGGGATCATGATCATTCCGTACGTGGCCTCGTTGTCGGAAGATGCCATGCGCGCCGTTCCCAACAACCTTCGCGACGGTTCGTTGGCGATGGGCGCGACCCGGCTTGAGACGGCGGTGAGAGTCGTTCTCCCTGCCGCGATCTCCGGCGTGGCGGCCGCCTTCATTCTTGGGATTTCGCGCGCCGTAGGCGAAACGATGATCGTCGCGATTGCTGCCGGCCAACAACCCAATCTCACCCTCGATCCACGTGAGCCCGCCGCGACGATCACCGCTTACATCGTTCAGGTTGCCCTTGGCGATCTGCCGCATGGCAGCCTCGCCTACCAGACGATTTTCGCTGCCGGACTGGTGCTTCTCCTGCTCACGCTCGTCTTCAACATTGCCGGTTTCTGGCTGCGTCACAAGTTCCGTGAGGTCTACTGATGTCCATTACATCAACGCTGACTGACGGCAGAGTGGCAGGCCGTGCGGCTGACAGTGAATTTGTCCGCCGCCTGAAGCGTCGCCGGACCAATGAAACAGTTTTCATTTGCCTTGGCCTGGCTGCGACATCCATCGGACTAATTGCGCTGGCCGCGCTGATGATCGATCTGGCCGCTTCAGGTTATCCTCGGCTGACGGCCGACTTCTTCACGAATTTCCCGTCCCGGCGCGCGGGCCAGGCGGGTATCCTCTCCGCCTGGGTCGGCTCGCTTCTCGTCATATCGGTCACGGCGTTTATTGGAGTCCCTCTCGGCGTAGCGGCGGGAATCTATCTCGAGGAGTATGCGCCGAAGAATATCTGGACGAATATCATCGAAATCAACGTCAGCAATCTTGCTGGCGTTCCCTCGATTGTCTTTGGCCTTCTGGCACTCGGGCTTTTTGTCTACGGCTTCGGAACGGGACGGAGTATATTTACGGCTGGCCTTACGCTCGCTCTGCTAATCCTTCCCATCATCATCGTTGCCACACGTGAAGCAATTCGTGCTGTGCCTTGGAGCCTGCGTGAGGCCGCGTACGGAGTGGGCGCGACCAAGTGGCAGGTCACGCAGGACCACGTTCTGCCTGCGGCGGTTCCTGGAGTGCTGACAGGCGTCATTATCGGAATTTCGCGCGCACTCGGCGAAACCGCCCCGCTTGTCACTATCGGCGCGCTGTCGTTCATCGCGTTTCTGCCTCCGTCGCCCGTCAGCGCCGATTTTCCTTTCATCTCGTTTGCATGGCTGTTCGAAGGGTTCACGGTTCTGCCGATTCAAGCGTTCAACTGGGTCTCTCGCCCGGGCGATGATTTCCAGTCAAATGCCGCTGCTGCGGGTCTCGTTTTGATGGCTATTACGCTTGTTCTGAACGGGGTCGCCATTTACTTCCGCTATCGGCTTCGAAAGAAGCTGCAATGGTAAAGCCTGATCTGCGCGCGCGTACGACAAACCCAGTGCTACGGAGTTTTCAATGAACACCCACACCGCGCCAACAATGTCGTCAGCGACAATTGGCGCAGCCGGCGAAATGCTCGCCGGCCGGCCGAAAATTACCGCAAAGAATGTCAACGTCTACTACGGAGAGAAACAGGCGCTCTTTGACGTGTCGGTCAATATTCCGGAGAAGTCGGTCACCTCATTCATCGGTCCTTCCGGCTGCGGTAAATCGACGTTCTTGCGTTGTTTCAATCGAATGAACGATACGATCCCGACATGCCGCGTTACGGGCGACATTGAGATCGACAACGCGGATATCTATGAGCGCGGCCTCGACGTCGTTCAGCTTCGGGCCCGTGTAGGTATGGTGTTCCAGAAGCCAAATCCATTTCCCAAGTCGATCTACGACAATATCGCCTACGGGCCTCGAATTCATGGCCTCGCGCGTAGCAAGACGGATTTGGACCAGATTGTCGAAAGCAGTCTCAAGAAGGCAGGACTTTTCGAGGAGGTCAAGGATCGGCTCCACGAATCCGGAACCGGCTTGTCGGGTGGTCAACAGCAGCGCCTATGCATCGCCCGCGCTATCGCTGTCGGACCGGAGGTCATTCTCATGGATGAGCCGTGCTCCGCGCTCGATCCGATCGCGACCGCTCGCATCGAAGAATTGATCGACCATCTGAAAGAGAACTTTACAATCATCATTGTCACCCACTCGATGCAGCAGGCCGCACGGGTCTCGCAGCGCACGGCTTTCTTCCATCTCGGCGTATTGGTGGAAGAAGGAGTGACGCAAATGATCTTTACCAATCCGCGCGACAGGCGCACCCAGGATTACATCACCGGCCGGTTCGGTTGAGGAAACAAATATGGCTTCTGAACATACCGCCAAGGCGTTCGACAGCGATCTTCAGGAACTGACTCGTCTGGTCGCCGAGATGGGTGGCCTCGTCGAGCGTATGATCGTCGATTCCGTCGATGCGCTGATCCGTCGCGACGTGGCCCTGGGACAACGCGTGGTGGAGAGCGACTCCGAGATCGACGCCTTGCAGAAGAAGATAGAGGAGCGCGCCGTGCTTACGATCGCGCGGCGCCAGCCGATGGCGGTCGACCTGCGCGAGATCGTCGGCGCCATGCGCGTCGCGACCGACCTGGAACGCATCGGCGACCTTGCCAAGAACATGGGCAAGCGCGTCGCGGCGCTGGATGCCGACTTCCATCCCCTCAAACTGTTCCGCGGTCTCGAGCACATGACCGACCTGGTGCAGTCGCAGGTCAAGTCCGTGCTCGACGCCTATGGGGCGCACGACCTGCCGGCGGCGATGTCGGTCTGGAAGGGCGATGAGGAAGTCGACGCCATCTGCACCTCGCTGTTCCGCGAGCTGCTCACCTACATGATGGAAGATCCGCGCAACATCTCGTTCTGCATTCACTTGATGTTCTGCGCCAAGAACATCGAGAGGATCGGCGACCATGCGACCAACATCGCCGAGACCGTATTCTACATGATCGAGGGGCAGCAGATCACGGACAAGCGTCCGAAGGGCGACACGACCGCGTTCGCCACGACAGTGCCCACCAAGTAGGAGAGACGACACCATGGGCGCGCGCATTATGGTGGTGGAAGACGAGGAGGCGCTGACCACGCTGTTGCGCTACAATCTCGAGGCCGAGGGCTATGAAGTCGAAACGGTGGCGCGCGGCGATGAGGCCGACACCCGTCTGAAGGAGCATATTCCCGATCTCATCGTACTCGACTGGATGCTGCCGGGCCTGTCCGGCATCGAACTGTGTCGCCGCCTGCGTGCGCGCCCCGAGACCAAGCAGCTGCCGATCATCATGCTGACGGCGCGCGGCGAGGAAAGCGAGCGGGTAAGGGGCCTTGCGACCGGAGCCGACGACTACATCGTCAAGCCGTTCTCGGTGCCGGAACTGCTGGCGAGGGTGAAGGGCCTGCTGCGGCGCGCCAGCCCCGAGCGCCTTGCCACCGTGCTCGCCTACGGGGATATCGAGCTCGACCGCGAGAAGCGGCGCGTCGCGCGCTCGGGCCGCCCGATCGATCTCGGGCCGACGGAATACCGGCTGCTGGAATTCTTCCTGGAGCATCCGGGCCGGGTGTTCAGCCGCGAGCAGCTGCTCGACAGCGTCTGGGGCCGCGATATCTATATCGACGAGCGCACGGTCGACGTGCATATCGGCCGCCTGCGCAAGCTGCTCAATATCGGCCGCGAGCAGGATCCGATCCGCACCGTTCGCGGTGCCGGCTATGCGCTCGATGACCGCTTCGCCAAGGTGGAGTCGTGAGGACTCCGCGGCGTCGCGCCTGACGGAAGGCGCACGAACCCTCAATCGCTGACCGGAAGTGTACTAAGCTCGGGCGGGCCCGGACCATCGAAGCCGGAGATCATGGTCCCCGCTTTCGCGGCGCGGAGGCGGGGACGACAACGGCTGAGCCTGGCCTTACCTTGTGCCCGGCTTGGTAGGCGCGCGGCGCCGATCCGCGGCGGGCTGGTAGGCGACGCGCGAGTGGTGCGCGCAATAGGGCAGGCCGGTAAGCGCCTTGCCGCCGCAGAAGAAGAAGTCAGGGCTCGAGGGATCGCCGACCGGCCAGTGGCAGGTGGCCTCGTTCAGCTCGAGCAGCGACAGGCGCTGGCTCATCGGGACCACGTTGTCGTAGGCGATCGGGTCCGGCTCGATCTCGACCTCGAAGGCCTGCGCCAGCGCAGTGTTGCCCCGCGCCATCGGGCGGGTGACCCGCACCATGTGCTGGGCCGGACGTGCCTTGCGCGCCCGCGGCGCCGCCGAGGAGGGGCTCTTGGCTCGACCGGAAAGGCCCAGCCGGTGCACTTTGCCGATCACTGCGTTGCGGGTCACGTTGCCAAGTTCCGCGGCAATCTGGCTTGCCGAAAGCCCGGCTTCCCAGAGTTTTTTCAGCTGCTCGACGCGATCGTCGGACCAGGTTAATACCGTCATCGCACTCATTCCTTCGCCTGGCGCGGCCGATCGGAGCGGCGGCGCCGCGATGCCAAAGGGTCAAAAACCCATGTCGGCAGAATCCCTTAACCCTCGCCGGACGCGGTTGGCACGCCCGAACGTTTACGCAAATGGTAACGATACTTAGAGGATCAAAACTGCCGCACGAGATGTCGTACCCGACGATCCAAACGCTACAATATGGCGTGACTCCCGTGCAAGAGTCCGCGTTATTGCGTCCACATGTTCCGGTGCCTAACGATTGGAAAATCAGCTCCGGGAGAATACGGAAGGGCCGGCTTTAATGGTGTTTTTCGGGCTTTATTGCAGCCATTGACACGTTTCGCGACACGCATACAATGCCTGCCACGTGCCGCCCTTAAAAGGCGGCACGTTTTGTTTTCCGGAACGGTCGTCGATGCGACCGCGCCAATGCGCGCATCCTGGCCGGGCCTTAACACATCAAGTGATCGCCATGACCACGAGCGCCGCGCCGCATCTGCTTCCCGTCTTCGCGAGGATCGATCTCAGCTTCGACCGCGGCGAGGGCTGCTGGCTGGTCGCGACCAACGGCGAGCGCTACCTCGATTTCACCTCCGGCGTCGCGGTGAATGCACTGGGCCACTGCCATCCGCATCTCGTCGCCGCCCTGCAGGCGCAGGCGACGAAGCTCTGGCACATGTCCAACCTGTTCCAGAGCCCTGACGGCGAGCGGCTTGCCGCGCGGCTTTGCGAGCTGAGCTTCGCCGATTTCGTGTTCTTCGCCAATTCCGGCGCCGAGGCGATGGAGTGCGCCATCAAGGTCACGCGCAGGCACCATGCCGCCAAGGGCCATCCCGAACGCTATCGCATCGTCACTTTCGAAGGCGCCTTCCACGGCCGCACGCTTGCCACGTTGGCCGCCACCGGCTCGGCAAAATACCTTGAGGGTTTCGGGCCGCCGATGGACGGCTTCGACCAGGTGCCGCTCGGCGACCTCGATGCGGTCAAGAAGGTGATAGGCCCGCAGACCGCCGGCATCCTGATCGAGCCGCTGCAGGGCGAGGGCGGCGTGCGCGCGGCACCTCAGGCATTTTTCAAGGCGCTGCGCCAGCTCTGCGACGAGCGCGGCCTGCTGCTGGTATTCGATGAGGTGCAGACCGGCATCGGCCGCACCGGCGAACTGTTCGCGCATCGGCGCTTGGGTGTCACGCCGGACGTGATGTCGCTCGCGAAAGCGCTGGGCGGGGGCTTTCCGATCGGCGCCTGCCTTGCCACCGCAAACGCGGCTGCCGGCATGACGCCGGGCTCGCACGGCTCGACCTTCGGCGGCAACCCGCTCGCGGTGGCCGCGGCGAACGCCGTGCTCGACGTCATGCTGAAGCCGGGGTTTTTCGAGCACGTGCAGAGGATGTCGCTGCTGCTCAAGCAGAAGCTCGCCTCCGTGATCGATCGCCATCCGCAGGTCGTCAGCGAGGTACGCGGCGAGGGCCTGCTGATCGGCGTCAAGGCGGTCGTGCCCTCGACCGATCTCGTGACCGCGCTGCGCGAGCAGAAGCTGCTCACCGTCGGCGCCGGCGAAAACGTGGTCCGTCTGCTGCCGCCGCTGATCGTGAACGAGGCCGAGATCGAGGAGGCGGTGGCGCGGCTTGAGCGCGCCTGCGTCAAGCTGTCAGCCAACCAGACGAAACAGGCGGCAAGCTGATGAGCAAGGCGCCAAAGCATTTCCTTGACATCAACCAGCTCCCGCTTGCGGAGCTGCGCAACATGCTGGCCGCCTCTTCGGCCATGAAAGCAAAGTTCAAGGCGCATGACAGGGGTCAGAAGCCGCTCGAGGGCAAGACGCTGGCGATGATCTTCGAGCGGCCCTCCACGCGCACGAGGGTGTCGTTCGACGTCGGCATGCGCCAGCTTGGCGGTGAATCGATCATGCTGACCGGCGCCGAGATGCAGCTCGGTCGCGGCGAGACCATTGCCGATACCGCGCGGGTGCTGTCGCGCTACGTCGACGCAATCATGATCCGCATTCTCAATCACGATGCGCTGCTGGAGCTTGCGGCGCACGCCACGGTGCCCGTCATCAACGGGCTGACGCGGCGTTCGCATCCATGCCAGGTGATGGCGGACCTGTTGACGTTCGAGGAGCATCGTGGGTCGATCGAAGGCCGCACCGTGGCCTGGACCGGCGACGACAACAACGTCCTGGCCTCATGGGCGCATGCCGCCGAGCGCTTTCGCTTCAATCTGCGCATTGCCACTCCGCTCGAGCTTGCGCCGAAGAAGGCGATGCGGGACTGGATCAAGGCGACGGGGACATCGATCGTGATCGGTACCGATCCGGAGGAAGCGGTGCGCGGCGCCGACTGCGTCGTCACCGACACTTGGGTGTCGATGGGCGACAAGGACGGCGAGCACCGCCACAACCTGCTCCGGCCCTACCAGGTCAACGCCCAGCTGATGTCGCTGGCCAAGCCCGATGCGCTGTTCATGCATTGCCTGCCAGCCCATCGCGGCGAGGAGGTCACCGACGAAGTGATCGACGGTCCGCAATCGGTGGTGTTCGACGAGGCGGAGAACCGCCTGCATGCCCAAAAAGGGATTCTGGCCTGGTGTTTTGACGCGGTGAGCTGACGCTGATTGTCGCCCCGGCGAGCTGAACGTACGCCCCGGAGACTTTCCCGTGCGCTGCTGATGGAGGTTCGTCGCTGAGCTTCAGCCTGCGGCTGGGCGGCGGCCGGCGCATCTACACCCCTTTCCATTCGCATCTTCCGACCCCAGATAGAGGGCCATGGTCTCCCAATCCTCTCAAACAAGAATCTCGCCCGAAGGTCTGGTCCGCGCGCCGTCGGCG
Source organism: Bradyrhizobium sp. (assembly GCF_016213215.1). Lineage (GTDB taxonomy): Bacteria > Pseudomonadota > Alphaproteobacteria > Rhizobiales > Xanthobacteraceae > Bradyrhizobium. Next base: position 24,247 of record NZ_JACRAW010000135.1, read on the forward strand.
GTTCCGGTCGATGACGCGGTGCTGCCTTTCGAGGTCGCTGCGCTCGACCTACGCGGCCGGCTGACCCGGCTTGGCCCCGCGCTCGATGACATCCTCACCAAGCACGACTATCCACCTGCCGTCGGCAAGCTCCTGGGCGAGGCGATCGTGCTGACGACCCTGCTCGGCTCATCGCTGAAATTCGAAGGCCGCTTCATTCTGCAGACCCAGACCGATGGCCCCGTCTCGTTCCTGATCGTGGATTTCAAGGCGCCCGACCGGCTGCGTGCCTATGCGCGCTATGACGCGGCGCGCCTCGTCGACGGCCAGGATTCCGGCACGCTGCTCGGCAAGGGCCATCTTGCCATGACCATCGACCAGGGTCCGGACATGAGCCGCTACCAGGGACTGGTGGCGCTCGACGGCGGCAGCCTGGAAGACGCCGCTCACGAGTACTTTCTCCGTTCCGAGCAGATCCCGACCCGGGTGCGGCTTGCGGTCGGCGAGGAATGGCGCAGCAGCGACGGCGGAAAGCACCGCTGGCGCGCCGGCGGCATGCTGATGCAATTCCTGCCCAAGGCGCCCGAGCGGGCGCGGCAGGCGGACCTTCATCCGGGCGACGCCCCTGAGGGCACGCTTCACCACACGATCGAGGAGGATGACGCCTGGGTGGAAGGCCGTTCGCTGATTTCAACGGTCGAGGACATCGAACTGATCGACCCGGACCTGTCCGGCGAGCGTCTCTTGTATCGCCTGTTTCACGAGCGCGGCGTACGGGTGTTCTCGCCGCAGCCGCTTCAGGCGCAATGTTCCTGCTCGCGCGGGGCGGTGTCCGCGATGCTGAAGAGCTTCGCGCCGAAGGACCGCGCCGACATGGTGCAGGACGACAAGGTGGTGGTGACCTGCGAGTTCTGCTCTTCGGTCTATCAGTTCACCCCGCACGAGGCGGGGGTGGAATAGGAGCGAGATCCCCGACGCGACATGGCCGTGCCGGACCCGCCATCCATCGCAATAGGGATTCATTCGGAATAGATGATTACCGGGTCGAGCCCCGCGATGGCGAGCGCTCCGCGCTGTCAGTTCAGCACGCGCTTGCTGTCGGGGCTGTCGAGCGAGAAGGTCGGCACCTCGATCTCGAATCGCTCGCCGCTTTCGTTGACCATCTGGTAGCGGCCGGTCATGAAGCCCGATGCGGTCGAGAGCGGCACGCCGCTGGTGTATTCGAAGCGCTCGCCCGGTGCGAGGATGGGCTGCTCGCCGACGACGCCTTCGCCGCGAACCTCCTGCTGGCGTCCCGTCGCGTCCGTGATGATCCAGTGCCGCGTGCGAAGCTGCACGGTTTCATCGCCGGTATTGGTGATGACGACGGTATAGGCCCAGAAATAGCGGGATCGGTCGGCCGACGACTGCTCCGGGACAAAGTTCGGCTCGACGGTGACCTCGATCTGGCGTGTTACGGCGCGATACATGGCTCCATCATATCCAAAAGCACGGCAGGAACCAATTGCCGATCGGATCGTGGCGACATCGTGCCGCCGGAATTTCAACGCCAGTTTAAGGCTCGATCATCAACCAACAGCTTTGCTGGCAAGTTGCGGGCCGGTACAATGCCGGTCCTTGCGACAAAGGCCAAGATCGGAGCGAGATGACCTCCATCGCCGACCAGGTTGCCGGACGACCGATCGCCGGAACGGCCGAAGCGAGTGCGCGTCCTGCCGTCGCCGCCGCTGCCATCTCGCTTCGGGGCCGTGAACTGAGGCTCGATCTGTTTCGCGGGCTGGCGCTCTGGCTGATCTTCATCGATCACCTGCCGCCCAACCTTCTGACCTGGTTCACGATCCGCAACTACGGATTCAGCGACGCCACGGAGATCTTCATCTTCATCTCCGGCTACACCGCGGCCTTCGTCTATGGCCGCGCCATGCTGGAGGCAGGTGTCGTGGTCGCGACCGCCCGCATCCTGCGCCGGGTTTGGCAGATCTATGTCGCCCACGTCTTCCTGTTCACGATCTTCCTTGCGGAAATCTCCTATGTCGCGACAAGGTTCGAGAACCCCCTCTACTCGGAAGAAATGGGGATCATGGATTTCCTCAAGCAGCCGGACGTCACCATCGTCCAGGCGCTGCTGCTGCGATTCCGCCCCGTCAACATGGACGTGCTGCCGCTCTACATCGTGCTGATGCTGTTCCTCCCCTTGATCCTGTGGCTGATGAAATGGAAGCCGGACCTGACGCTGGCGCTTTCGGTCCTGCTCTACGCCGTCACCTGGGAGTACGATCTGTATCTCTCGGCCTACCCGAACGGGTTCTGGGCGTTCAATCCTTTCGCGTGGCAGTTGCTGTTCGTGTTCGGCGCATGGTGCGCGCTCGGGGGCGCGCGGCGAATGTCGCGGATCATATCCTCTCAGGTCACGCTATGGATCGCCGTCGCCTATCTGCTGGCGGCCTTCTACGTCACGCTAAGCTGGTACGTTCCGCAGCTCGGCCATTACATGCCGCGCCTGATCGAGCAGTGGATGTATCCGATTAACAAGACCGATCTCGACGTGTTGCGCTTCACGCATTTTCTGGCGCTGGCGCTCATTACCGTTCGCTTCCTGCCCATGGACTGGTCTGGTCTGAAGTCGCCCTGGCTCAAACCGCTTATCCTCTGCGGGCAACATTCGCTCGAAATCTTTTGCCTTGGCGTGTTCCTGGCCTTTGCCGGCCATTTCGTTTTGGCCGAAATCTCCGGCGGCGCGGCAATGCATGCGATGATAAGTCTCTGCGGGATTCTGATCATGTGCGCCATGGCCTGGATCATCTCGTGGTACAAGCGGGAGGCCGACAAGAGCGGCTCGAAAAAAGGCGCCATGGTCAATGCTGATCTGGCGGGAGGGGGTTGATGAAGGCGATGGTTCTTCCGAGCCTGGTGCTGCGGGCCGGCTTTTTGGCCGGCGCGGGCGTGCGCGCGGAGGATGCCCCGGCCACCTGCGATGTTCCTGCCTATCTGCTGACCACCGAGAGCCAGCTCCCCAAGGTCGCCGACGCGATCAGCGAGCGTCGTGCTCTGGAGATCCTGGTGATCGGCAGCCGTTCGTCGACCATTGCTGCGTCAGAAGACAGCGCCTATCCGGCGCGGTTGCAGGCGATGCTGAAGGAGCGCTTCCCGTCGACGCCCGTGCACGTTTCCGTAGAACTACAGAACAAAAGGTCGGCAGAAGAGGCTTCTGCCAGCTTCATTAAGCTTATGGAAACAAAAAAGCCTGTTCTGGTGATCTGGCAGACAGGTACGGTCGATGCTATGCGAGCCATAGATCCCGACGAATTTCGCAGTGCCGTCACGGAGGGGGTTGCTGCGCTGCAAAATGGCGGGGCCGATGTGATCTTGATGAATCCGCAGTACAGCCCACGCACCGAGACCATGATTTCGGTCCCACCTTATCTGGATAATATGAGGGTGGTGGCGCAGGAGCATGAAATTCCGCTGTTCGACCGTTTCGGGATCATGCGCCAATGGCAGGACCAGGGCGATTTCGACCTGTTCAGCCCAACGCACGGCACCGGCCTCGCGAAGCGCGTTCATGATTGCCTCGCTCGCGCGCTGGCGAAATTCCTCGTCGATGCCGCGCATCTCGACCCGGCCCAGCAAAATTGAGGTCTAGCGTAAATGAGTTCTCTTCGCCCTTTTTGCCGAATGCCAGCGCTGTCGATGCCCGCGCTGGCCGGGCTGCTGCTGCTGTCGTCGGTTCACCTCCATCCTGGAGCCGCGCAGGCGGCCGAGGCAGCCGCGCCGGCCAAGACTGAGGCCAACACGTCCGCGACGCAGACTGGCGGCGCCGGCAGTCCCGCCAGCAGCCAGACCACCTCCTCCGAACAGAAGAGTCTCGCCGCCAAGACGATCGACAAGGTCAAGCAGGTCGCGAAATCCGCCACCGACATCTTCAGCCGCGTGCCCTGCCTGCCGCCGAAGGGCGATAACAAGTCGGTGGGTTCGCTGCCCCACGTCGCGACTAAGCTCGCAAACGGCGAACCGGTCGTCATCGTTGCCTTTGGATCCTCCTCGACCTCCGGCTACGGCTCGAGCTCTCCCGAATACACCTACCCCAACCGCCTCGCGGGGCGCCTGCGCCGGCAATATCCGACGGCCGAGATCACCGTCATCAACGCAGGACGCGGGGGCGAAGATGCGCCCGAAATGATGAAGCGTCTGCAGACGTCGGTCATCGACATGCATCCGGATCTGGTGATCTGGCAGGTCGGCACCAACGCGGTGCTGCGCAATCTCGACCCGGCGGAAACCGCCAGCCTGGTCGAACAGGGCGTGTCTCGGATCCAGGCCGCGGGCGCCGATATCGTGCTGGTCGACCCGCAATATTCGCCGCGCGTCAACGAGCGGGCCGAAAGTGCGGGCAAGATGATGAAGCTGCTCAACCGGGTGGCCGAGCTTCGCCATGTCGGCATCTTCCCGCGTTTCGAGGTCATGCGCGACTGGCACGAGCGGCAGGCGATTCCGATGGATAATTTCGTCATCGCCGACGGGCTGCACATGAACGATTGGGGCTATGCCTGCTTCGCCCAGTTGCTAGGCGACCACATCATCACGTCGGTCGGTCAGATCAAGCTCGGCGTCAATGTGCCGGCCAACGTGCATACGTACCGGCCGATGTAGTCGACCCTCGCCCTCCGGGAGAGGGTGAGATCATCACGCCTTTTCCAGCGCCCCACAGAGATCCTCGATCAGGTCATCGGCGTGTTCGAGGCCGGCCGAGAAGCGGATGAAGCCTTCACTGATGCCGAGCTCGGAGCGGGCCTCCGGCGTCAGCCGCTGGTGCGTCGTCGTCGCGGGATGGGTGACCAGTGACTTGGCGTCGCCGAGGTTGTTGGAGATTTTCGCCAGCTTGAGTCCGTTGAGGAAGCGGAATGCACCGGCCTTGCCGCCCTTGACCTCGAAGCCGACGAGCGTCGAGCCGGCGCGCATCTGCTTCTTCACCAGCGCCGCCTGCGGATGGTCGGGTCGCCCAGGATAGATCAGCCGCGAGATCTTCGGATGGTTCGCCAGCGCTTCCGCGATCCGGCTTGCCGTATCGGTTTGCGCGCGCACGCGCACCGCCAGGGTCTCCAGCCCCTTCAAAAGGACCCAGGCGTTGAACGGCGACATCGACGGCCCGGTCTGGCGCATGAAGTTATGGATGTACTCGGCGATGAAGGCTTCCGATGACAGGATGATGCCGCCAAGGCAACGGCCCTGGCCGTCGATATGCTTGGTGGCCGAATAGACCACCACGTCGGCGCCGAGCGAAAGCGGGCTCTGCCAGATCGGCGTGGCGAACACATTGTCGACGATCAGGCGCGCGCCGCCCTGGTGCGCGATCTCGGCAATGGCCGGAATATCCAGCACGTCGAGCGTCGGGTTGGTCGGGCTTTCGAGAAAGCACGTCCGCGTGTTCGGTCGCATCGCGCGTTTCCACTGTTCGAGGTTCAGCCCGTCGACCAGCGTCGAGGCGATTCCGTAGCGCGGCAACAGATCCTCCACGACGTAGCGGCATGAGCCGAACATCGCCTTCGAGGCCACGACGTGGTCGCCGGCTTTCAGCGGCGCCAGGATGGCGGTCGTCACCGCGGCCATGCCGGTTGCGGCCGCGCGCGCCGCTTCCGCGCCTTCGAGCTCGATCATGCGGCGCTCGAACATCGCCACCGTCGGATTGGAAAAGCGCGAATAGATGAAACCGGGATCGTCGCCCTTGAAGCGCGCTTCGCATTGCTCGGCGGTCTCGTAGACGAAGCCCTGGGTCAGGAACAGCGACTCCGAGGTCTCGGCAAACTGCGAGCGGATCGTGCCGGAATGGACCAGCCGGGTTTCGGGACGGTAGCGGGCTGTTGGCGAGGTGGGCGCCGCGGACTGAGACATGTGACCTCCATGGTGACCACTCCGGAAAATGGTCACAAAAAAACCGGCCTGGAAATTTCCACTGGCCGGGATCACACGTGTCCCCGGCCTGTTTAGCGATTTATTTAACGTGGCTGCAAGCCGGCCGGCTCAAATCACCACGGGATAAGTCATGCTCTTATTCCGCCGCGCCCTTTCCGTCAAGGCATCCATCGGATAACCGGAAGGGGCAGATTTCTGCATCAGGGGCGGCGATTGCCCCTTTTTGAGGACCACCGATTGTCGTTCACGGTTCCTGCCGGCGCCGAGGGTATCTTGCCCGATCGCATGATCGCGACGATGGCGGATGCCGGCCTCATCCTGCCGGCCTACCCCTTCGTCGAGAGCCAGATTCAGCCGGCGAGCCTGGACCTGCGCCTTGGCGATATCGCCTATCGCGTGCGCGCCAGCTTCCTGCCCGGCCCGGAGGCGACGGTCGCCGAGCGCATCGATGAACTGAAGCTGCACGAGTTCAGCCTTGCCGACGGCGCGGTGCTCGAGACCAACTGCGTCTATATCGTGCCGCTGCTCGAAAGCCTGGCGCTGCCGCCCGAGATCGTCGCTGCCGCCAATCCGAAAAGCTCGACCGGCCGGCTCGATGTCTTCACCCGGGTGATCGCGGACGGAACCCGCCGCTTCGACATGATCGGCGCCGGCTATCACGGCCCGCTCTATGCCGAGATCAGCCCGAAGACCTTTCCGGTGCTGGTGCGCGAAGGTTCGCGGCTGTCGCAGGTGCGCTTCCGCATCGGCGATGCGGTCCTCAGCGACCACGCGCTCGACGCGCTGCATTTGAAGGAGCGGCTGGTCGATGCCGAAAGCGCCGATCTTTCCGGCGGCGTCGCGCTGTCGGTCGATCTCTCCGGCGAGAAGGGCGGCGGCTTTGTCGGCTACCGCGCCAAGCGGCACACCGGCGTTGTCGATGTCGACCGCAGGGCCGGCTATGCGGCCCTCGACTTCTGGGAGCCGATGCCGGCGCGCTCCGACGGGAGTCTGATCCTCGATCCCGGCGAGTTCTACATTCTCGCATCGAAGGAAGCGGTGCAGGTGCCGCCCGATTTTGCCGCCGAGATGGTGCCGTTCGATCCCCTGGTCGGCGAATTCCGCGTGCACTATGCCGGCTTCTTCGATCCCGGCTTCGGCTACGCGGGGGCGGGCGGCGCCGGCGCGCGTGCGGTGCTGGAAGTGCGCTCGCGCGAGGTGCCCTTCATCCTCGAGCACGGCCAGATCGTGGGACGGCTGGTCTATGAAAAGATGCTGTCGCGGCCGGATGCGATGTATGGCCACCGCATCGGCTCGAACTACCAGGCGCAGGGCCTCAAGCTTAGCAAGCATTTTAAGGTGTAGCTGCCCGCGCGCGTCACTGCGGGGCATCCAGCCTTCGCGTGCCGCTCTGGATTGCCTCGCTTCGCTCGCAATGACAAACTCAAACCGACAAGATTGATCGGGAGGCGAGTGTGAGCGCAGCAACAGACCCCGTCCAGGCGGCGCAATGGCGGCGCTGGCGCGGCGTGGCCGATCTCTATCATGCCTATTTCACCGGGCTCGTTCTCACCGTGGTCACGCGGCGCGGCAGGGAGGATGCGGCGGAGTTCGTCTTTCGCGTGTTCCGCCGGCAGCAGCAGGAACGCTTTCTGCCTGGCCTCGAGAAGCTCGGCTTGAGCCATCTGCCTCCTGCCGTCGCGGCGGCGCAGTACCACTATCTCTCCAACTGGATCGGCGGCGTGCACGTCGAATACATGTATGAGAACGATCGCAAGGCCTGGATCCGCTATCCGCCGCCGCGCTGGATCTGGAGAGGAACGGCGATCTGCGGGGTGCCCGGCGAAGTCTCGCGCGCGATGTTGCGCGGCTGGCACGCCAACAACGGCGTAGCGCTCAACAATCTCAAGCTCGGGTTCGTGTGCACCAAGCTGAGCGTCGACGGCCAGGACGGCCTTGAAGGCTACTACTGCGAATACGACCATCCGCTCGAAGTCGATCAGCGCCTGGTCTTCGCGCGACATCTGGAGGCGCCACGCTTCGAACCCCAGGCGGCGCCGGCCTTGCCGGTCGACACCTGGCCCAGGCCTCGCCTCGAGAAGGCGTATCGGAACTATGCCATGGAATATGTGCGCACCGCCGCCCCGGTGATGGTGCAGCTGTTCGGGCCGGAGGATGCCGCTTATCTCCTGCATCTCACCGGCAAGCTGATCGGCATGCAGTATTTCGACGAGGTGGCGCAGGCGTTCTCATTGGGCCGCGGCGGCGCGAAGGAGTTCTCGGTTTTCCTGCGCGAGCTGCTGTCGGCCCAGGATGACGTTGCGGAGGCGAGAGAATCCGGCGGCGCTTGTGAAATCCGGCAGCTGAGCTGGAGGCTGATGGCCGGCGTTGGCGACGATCACCCGGCCTGCTCTGCGGTGCTGACCGGAATGGTCGAGGGCCTCGCCGCTGGCTGCGGTCGGCATATCGGCATCGGCATGAGGCCGGGTGCCGGCGGCAAGCCGCTCTTCGTCTGGACGGTCGGATAACTCACGCGCTGAAGGGGCCTGTCCCGGGCCCGGCCGCATTCGCGCAGGGCCCCCTTGCGCCCGGCGCAGGTGGAATCGGCCGCTGCCGTGCTAACAAGCGCGCTTCCGCGTGCCTGCGCGCGGCCACAGACGAGCCCGTCGGCTCACGAATTTTTCGGTCTGGCCGACTCGCGGTCACAGGCGTCCAGGAGAGGAAATGTCCGATATCGGCGTCGCCGAGATCCCCGTCGATGACAAGGAGCGCCCGTTACCGCCGCCCGCGCCACCGGCCAAGAACGCCCTGCTCGATGGACCGATCCTGCGCACGCTGAGCTGGCTCGCCTTGCCCAACGTGGTCGCGCTTACCGCCGGCACCTGCGTCGTAATCGCGGAGACCTCCTATATCGGCCGACTCGGGGTGGAGGCGCTGGCGGCAATGGCGCTGGTGTTTCCCTGCGTGATCCTGACCATGACCATGTCAAGCGGCGCGATGGGCGGCGGCGTCGCCTCGGCCATTGCCCGGGCGCTCGGCGCGGGCGACCGTGATCGTGCTTCGACGCTGGCCACGCACGCGCTGCTGATCGGCATCACCTTCGGCCTCGTCTTCATGCTGGGCATGCTGATCTTCGGGCCCGACGTTCTGCGACTGCTCGGCGGCCGCGGCAACGTGCTGACACAGGCGATTGCCTACACGGAGGTGTTCTTCAGCGGCGCCGTGCTGCCATGGCTGATGAACACCATGGCCGGCGTGCTGCGCGGCACCGGCAACATGAAACTGCCGTCGCTGATGATCCTCAGCTCCGCCGTCTGGCAGATCATCCTGGGCGGGACGCTTGGGCTGGGCCTGGGACCCGTTCCGCAATTCGGCATGCGCGGCGTCGCGGCCGGCTCGTTGATCGCCTATTCAATCAGCATCATCGTGATGGGCTGGTACCTGTTCTCCGGGCGCGGACGCGTCGTGCCCAAGATCCGCGGCCTCCGCATCCGATGGGCGTTGTTCCTCGACATCCTGAAGGTGGGCGCGATCGCCTGCTTCTCGCCGCTGCAATCGGTGCTGACCATCAGCATCTTTACCCACATGCTCGCATATTTCGGCACCGCGATCCTTGCCGGCTACGGAATCGGCGCGCGGCTTGAATTCATGCTGACCTCGATCGCATTTGCAGTCGGCATGGCTTCGGTCCCGATGGTCGGCATGGCGGTGGGCGCGGAACGGATCGCCCGGGCAAGGCGCATTGCCTGGACAGCGGGCATTGTCTCATTCGTCCTGGTCGGCGCGATCGCGACCTTCATCGCGATCTTCCCCGATCTGTGGGTGAACATCTTCACCGACGATGCAAGCGTGCGCGCCGCGAGCCGGCAATATCTGGCAACCGTCGCGCCGATGTACGCCTTCATCGGCCTGGCGATCTCGATGTATTTTTCCTCGCAGGGCGCCGCCAAGGTGCTCGGCCCGGTGCTGGCGCAAACCGCGCGGCTGTTGTTCATCGCCGTCGGCGGCTGGTGGCTGTCGACGCATGCCGCCACGGCCGAGAATTTCTTCCTGCTCGCCGCAGCCTCGATGGTTGTGCTCGGCGTCCTGTCCTGTTCGAGCGTCGTGCTGACCCGATGGGGACCGCGCGAGCGCGGGGCGAAGGTCAGGCCCGTGCTGTCCGGGGTCGGGGATTAGCGATGCTTGCGGCGGCGGTGGTGGACGTTGCCGCCTCCGATCTCGGCAACACTCATGAGCTGCGGAATCATCGCCATAAGGTCGGCGCCGCCGGAACCGCCCATCATGCCCATGATGTCGCCGCCGCCATAGCCTGCCATGTCCATGCCGGTCGGCATGTAACCGCCGCCAAAGCCGCCGCCCATCATGCCGTTGAGGCCGCCGCCGTTCTCCATCATGCGGCTCATCATCGGTCCCATGGTCTGCATCAGCCTGGCGAAGCGGCGCTTGCCCATCTTCGCCTTCATCATCTCCAGCATCGGCGCCATCTGGGTCATCATGTCCTCGCCGCCGCCTCCGGCGCCGAAGCCGGCGAATTGAGCCCTGGCCGGTGCGCTGGACAGCGCCAACAGCAGCAGCACGGCCGCGGCCTGGCAGATCACCTTATCTGCACCTCTCATGGCATCGCTCCTCGCGTGCGCAGCTCCGCGGGGTGCGGGGCAGACCGGACGCACGGGATCAGAGCTACGCCCGCGTGGCAAAGGGCTCCGTGAGAAAGATCACATTCAACCTGCCTGAGAGGGGACGGTCGCGAAGACTCTGCGCATCGCAACCGCTGCCAGCTCCATCTGGCCTTCCATATAGGGCGCGATCTCGTTCGGCAGCACGTCGACGGTCCACAGCAGGCGGCTGTTGTCATCGCCGTCGGGAACGACCTCAACGGAGGCGCTGTGCTGCTTCAGCCGCTCGCTGACGACGGCATAGACCAGGCGCCTGCGCGCCTCGTCGCACGCCACGAGCAGTTCGCGCGCGACCGTACCGTTGGCGAAAGTGACGATGCGTGCCTCGCCCTCCAGCCTGCAGTCGAGCACAAAACCCGGCACGAGGCGCCGGTGTACGGCGCCGAAATCTCGCACCGCGTCCCATACCTCGCTCGCGGGGGCGCTGAGGGGGATTTCTTTATGGATGGACGCCATGGCTCCGAGTCCTTTTTCAAGACGGTCATTGCGAGCCAACGGGTCGGCGCGCAGCGCCGCCCGTTGACAGGCTCCGCGAAGCAATCCAGGAATGCATCCACGGAAACAGACTGGATTGCTTCGTCGCTTCGCGCCTCGCAATGACAGTATCAGGTGCACACCGCCTCGACGTTGTTGCCGTCGGGATCGATGAGGAAGGCGGCGTAATAGGTCGGGCTGTAGTCCTTGCGCGGGCCGGGCCCGCCGTTGTCGCGCCCGCCGGCTTTCAGGCCTTCGCTGTGGAATTTCCCGATGGCGGCGTGATCGGGGGCGCGGAAGGCGATGTGGGCGCCGTCGCCCTTCACGCCCTTGTGCAGGTGCAGCCACAGCGCGGGCTCGCCCTTGGGTCCGAAGCCGGCGCCGCCCCCATCGCGCGAGCACAGTCCATAACCGAGCGGGGCCAGTGCCGCGGAATAGAAACGCACGCTGGCGTCAAGATCAGAAACCCGGATTCCGACGTGGTCGTACATGTTCGTCTCCCGTGAAGGCGCGCTTGTTCGAGGCGCCGTCCGGAGGCGAAGCTAGTCAGTTGAGGGCCAGCCGTTCTTGGAAAATCTTGCGCATGCCGCGCGAAGCCTGGCGGAATTTGTTGGGCGATACGCCGGCGGCGCGATGGAAGGTACGGACGAAATTGGACAGGTCGCCGAAACCGACCTCATAGGCAATTTCGGTCACTGCAATGTGGTCGTCGGCAAGCAGCCGCGCGGCGTGTCGCAGTCGCGAGCGCACCACATATTGGTGCGGCGTGACCCCGAGCACGGTCGAAAACAGCCGCAGGAAATGGAACGGGCTCAGGCCGGCCTGCATCGCGGCGGCTTCAAGATCGATATCGTCGTGGGAATTGGCATCGATCCACAGCGCGGTTTCCACCGCCCGGCGGCGGTCCCTCGCGCTGGCGGCAACCGTCTTGCGCGAGTTGCCGGAGACCACCTCGACCAAGCGGCTGGCGAAGATCTGGCCGATTTCGTCGAGGCCGATGTCGCTGTTGCCATCTGCTGCCGCCTGACCGAGTTCACCCAGCACCATCAGTTCCGGCAGTGGCGGCGTGGCGCCCACCCGCCAGATTGCAGCCTCATCGCCGATCTGCTCCACCAGCTCGGGGCTGAGTGAGAACGACAGGCACTCGTCGCCGCAGACGTGCTCGTGGGTGCAGACATAGTCGTCGCCGGGATGGCCGATTAGAACCGATCCCGTGACCAGCTCGAAGAAACGGCCGCGGCAATGGCATCCGAAGCTGCCCTTGCGCACATAGGACATCGAGTGGCTTTGGTGCTGCTCCACGAACGGCGTATCGCCGGGACCCGCGCTGCAGCGGAACTCGGCGACGGCGACGTGTTTGTTCTGCAACAGGGTCTTTGACTGCATCCAGCAAATCTAGTTATGCGGGCGCGGCGGGGCAACGGGCAACAGGGCGTCGAACAGGGTCCTGCTGCTCGCACTGGGATGGGCGCCCTCGATCGACAGCAGGCGGCGCTTTGAGATGACGCCGCCATAGGGCGAGATCCCGTCGGCATATTTACCGGTATCGAGCACGCGGTGGCAGGGCACGACGATCATGAAGGGATTCTTGGCGATCGCCTGTGCCACCGAATGCATGGCCCCGGTGGGACGCATCTGCGCGGCGAGCTCGTCATAGCTACGGGTTTCGCCGCGCGGGATTGCTCGTGCGACTTCATAGACCCGCTGGCTGAAACGTGGGATGCCGTCCACATCGAGCACGACGCCGCAAAGGTCGCTGTTGCCGCCCTGGAGCAGCGCCACGATGCCGTCGATGGCCATTTCCGCATTCAGCGTCGGCCGCTGTTCGCGCGCCTCGGGGTGAAGCTGGAAGATGCGGCGCCTGGTATCGATCTCGCGCGCCTCCGGCAGTTGCACGCCGACGATGCCGGCGTCGCTCCAGACGATGCCGCAACGGCCGACTGCCGTATCGAATACCGTGTACCCACGCCCACCCATGACGCCGACCCCGCCCGGCCGGTATCATAACATTGTCACAATCGGCCGCACCTGGATTCTTTGCGTTCGGTTAAAGAGGTGCGGGACCTGTGCAAAGCCGCTTGGCGGCAGGCGCGGTCTCGGCTAATCAATAAAGGCGAAATCGCTCTTGCGGGCGTAGTTCAATGGCAGAACGGCAGCTTCCCAAGCTGCATACGAGGGTTCGATTCCCTTCGCCCGCTCCAAAACCCGCGCCGGCAGGAGAAGCGAACCTTGGCTGAGTCGATCGCTTCCGCCGAAACTCGCAACCGCCTGCTGAAGGTCACGGCGGGCGGGCTGGTGAGCGGCATTGCGACGCCGCTGATGGTGCCGCTGATCGACAGCATCAACGGCTTTCCCCGCGATATCAGGCTCGCGCTGCTGGCGGTGCCTTTCGCGATCTTCGTGTTCTTTCTGGTGCGACGGTTCGGTGCAAACCGGCTCTGGGTGGCGCTCGCCGCAGGCCTTATCACCATGTTCGCGTTCGTCTGCGCAGTGAATGCCGCGGTCTGGGTGGACGGACTGGCCGGCAGCGTCCCCAAATTCGTGCGTAACGTTCTGTCGGGGCTCGCCGGCGGCTTTGCGGGCACGACCGTCATGGCCCTGGGCTTTCGCCTGCTGTCGGCCGGTCCGCGCGACCCGTCGGCGTGGGTTCCGATGGTGATCACCGGCACCATTGCCGGCGCGTTGTTCGCGGTCGACAACGCGCTCAACCTCGATAAGACCTCGATTCTGTTTCCAGTCTGGCAGGCGGGCGTTGCCGTCGCACTGGTCGGGGCGCTGCTTAGCCGTCCCGGGGCGTCAAAATCGGCCATCGACGCAGCCTAGTCCAACGAGGCGTCCAACAAACGGTGCTATGAAGGCGCTTTGAACGGCCGGCGGACCAGATCTCTAGGATTGCAAATGCCCACGCTTGCGACAGCCCTGCTCGAGGCCCTCAAAGATCACGGCGCGCGCGAGATCTTCGGCATTCCCGGCGATTTCGTGCTGCCCTTCTTCAAGGTCATCGAGGAAAGCAACATCCTGCCGAACTTCACCTTGAGCCACGAGCCTGCCGTCGGCTTTGCGGCCGATGCCGCCGCCCGGTATCACGGCGGTCTCGGCGTTGCCGTCGTCACCTATGGCGCCGGCGCGTTCAACGTCGTGAACGCGATCGCCGGGGCCTATGCCGAGCGCTCGCCCGTGGTGGTCATCGCGGGCGCGCCTGGGGCGCGTGAGCGCACGAGCGGCTTTCTGCTGCATCACCAGGCGCGCACCGTCGATACGCAGCTTGCCGTCTTCAAGGAGATCACCTGCGATCAGGCCGTGCTGAGCGACCCCGCCACGGCGCCCGCGCAGATCGCGCGCGTGCTGCGCAGTGCGAAGGAGATGTCGCTGCCGGTCTATATCGAGTTTCCACGCGACATGGTGGCCGCGCAGGTCGAGGAAGTGGTGCCGCTGCCTCGCCGCGAGGCGGATCCCGACGCGCTCGCCGAATGCGCGGGGGAGATCCTGGCGCGCCTTGCGGCGTCCGCCTCGCCCGTCCTGGTTGTCGACGTGGAAATCCGCCGCTACGGCGTCGAGGCGCAGATTGCGGCGCTGGCGCGCAAGCTGAACCTTCCGGTCGTGACCACCTTCATGGGACGAGGTCTGTTGGAGAGTGCTGGCGACGTCGTCGCCGGCACGTATCTGGGCGCCGCCGGCGACCCCGGGATCACGCACCTGGTCGAGGAATCCGATCTCGTGCTGATGTTCGGGGTAATCCTGTCCGACACCAACTTCGCCCTGTCCAACCGCGCGCCGGATCATCGGCGCACCATCATGGCGTCGAGCCGCGAAGTGCAGATCGGCCATCACGTCTATCGCGACATGCCACTGGCCGACCTGATCGGTGCGCTGGAGAAGAGGGCAAGCCCTCATGCCTCTCGGCAGGCCCAGGCGAGGCACAGGCCTAACTATCCGCGCGGCATGCTGGCCGACGATCGCCCGATTGCGCCGTCCGATGTTGCGAGCGCGATCAACGATATGTTCGACCGTCATGGCAAGATGCCGATGACGGCCGATATCGGCGACTGCCTGTTCACGGCGATGGAGATCGACAACACCGCGCTGGCGGCGCCCGGCTATTACGCCGGCATGGGCTTCGGCGTTCCCGCCGGCGTCGGGGTTGCGGCGACGGGCCTGCGGCCGTTGATCCTGGTCGGCGACGGCGCCTTCCAGATGACGGGCTGGGAGATCGGCAATTGCCGCCGCTACGGCCTCGATCCGATCGTCGTCCTGTTCAACAATTGCAGCTGGGAGATGCTGCGCGTGTTCCAGCCGGAATCGCGCTTCAACAATCTCGATGACTGGCACTTTGCCGATATCGCCAAATCGATCGGCGGCGTCGGCGAGCGCGTGACCACCCGGCGCGAGCTCGCAGCCGCACTCGACCGCGCGGTGGCGCGTCGCGGCCAGTTCTCGCTGATCGAGGTGATGCTGCCGCGCGGCAGCACCTCCGACACGCTGGCCCGGTTCGTGTCCGGCTTCAAATCCGCGCGCGAGCGCGCTGCGACGGTCTAGCTTTTCAACCGCTACTAGCGCTCCGTGGCCTCGATCTCGTCCAGTACGCGCTCGGGGGCGATATCGCGCGCTGCTTCACGCAGCTCTGTTTCGGATTCCGGCTCGATACCGAGCCTGGCAGCGATCTGGTCGAGGACGGCGGCGACCTTGGTGAGCTCGTGCTCGGTGAGCAGGCTGATCTGCAGGTCGAGATCGGCACGCTTGTCGGCTTCAGCGACCATGCGGTTCTGCGAGATCAAGACGAAGGTGGAGAGGAAGATCGCCTCCACCGAAGCCACCATGGCGAGTACGACGAAGCTCTCGTCCCACGCCGGTACACCGGGCACCCAGTGGAGATTGGCGAGGATCCAGAAGCCGAAGAGCGCGAGGTGCAGGTAGACAAACGGCATGCTGCCGGCAAACGTGGTGATGGCGTCGGCGAGCTTCTGCTGCGCGGTTGCGGCGAGTTCCTCGCGCCGCCGCCGCTCAACCAATGCGCGGATGTTGCGTTCGAGGATCGGGCTTAACCCTTCGCGGGACTCATAGGTCAGGCTCTTCGGCATGCATCGGCAACGGTCAATCTCTCTGCTGGTTCCAGCGTAAGGGTCACGGGCGTAGCCGTTTGGCTCACCGATCAGCCTGAAGCGTGAAATCGGGAAGGCGCTCCTGCACGTCCGGCGATCCGCGCTCCGATGCCGCGTGTCCATCGCCGCTCATCGGCTGATCGCCGCAATCGGGCATCCAGCGCGCAGGGTTCGAGCCGTCGGTACGTACAGCTCCGCGGCCAAGGGCGCCGCTGCCTGTTTACAGGGCGTTAACTTGTTCCACTTCGGGACCCGGGTGCCTGGGTGCAGCGTGCTTGCAACAGTTGATTTGAATTTGTTTTGAACGGCGCACGCCGCCTAGACAAAACCTTGAACTCGACAGACCCTAGCCCCGTGCCTTGCATCACCTTGAGACAATCAGATTCGGTTTGGACTGGGGCTGGGACATGAAATTACTGACGGGGTTCCTCGCGGCCGTTCTATTGCTTGCGGGGGTGGGGGCCAGCCAGGCGGTCGTCCGTATCGCGGACGACCGCGGCGGCCGCATCGGAACCTACGTCGACAAGTATCAGGATCTGCGCAATTCCGGTGAAACGGTCATCATCGACGGCCTGTGCGCCTCGGCCTGTACCATCGTCCTCGGCGCCATCCCGCATGACAGGATTTGCGTGACCTCGCATGCCATGCTGGGCTTCCATGCCGCCTGGGATTTTGGCGCCAACGGCCGGGCGGTCACCAATCCCGAAGCGACGCAGATGCTGTACCTGATGTATCCGAAACCGGTGCGGCGCTGGATCTCCCAACGCGGCGGGCTCACCCACCAAATGATCTTCTTGCGCGGCAAGGCACTGCAGGCCCTGTACAGGCCCTGCTACCTTGACGCGCAAGCCTCGGCCAACAGGCCGGCCGGGCGCTAAGGGGCGAAATTCGTCAGCACGACGTGATCGTTAGCCTGCCTGCGGCGCTTGCCGGCCGGCCGGCTAAGGCCTATTTGAGGGGCACGGAACCAGTTGCGGCCGGAGCACGGCTTCTGCACTCCGCCCGCTCATCGCATCCCGATTACCGCCATGGCCCAACCGCTGTCGACACCGCATCAGATGCCCGCCAGAACGGAACGGGGGCGCAAGTCCTTCCCGCTGGCAGCCCTGGTCGCCGGCGCTGTTGCTGCCCTGGCGCTGCTCGGGGCGCTGTTGCTGTGGTTTCACTACGGGGCAACGGTGTTCTTCGAAACTATCGCTGCCGGCATTTCCGCCTGCTTCTAAGCCGGGATTTCCTCAAAGATGAATCGTAACACCCGCTTCCTGGTGATTGCCGCGTCCTTCGGCGCAAGCCTGGTCGCGGGATTGCTGTTGATGCTGTGGGCCATGGGCATGCAGAACGTCGCCCCACCAGTCGCGATCGGTGGGCCGTTCCAGCTCACCGACCAGAACGGCCAGGTCGTCACCGAAAAGAACCTGAAGGGCAGGCCGACCCTGATTTTCTTCGGCTACACTCATTGCCCGGACGTCTGCCCGACCGCGTTATTCGAGATCTCCGAAGTGATGCGGGCCATGGGCGGCGATGCCGACCGCGTCAACGCCTATTTCGTGTCCGTCGACCCCGACCGCGACACGCCGGCGGTGATGAAGGACTATCTGTCGAGCTTCGACCCGCATCTGAAAGGACTGAGCGGCGATCAGGCGGCGGTGGCAAAGGTACTCAGCAGCTACCGGGTCTATGCCAGGAAGGTGCCGGGGAAGGACGGCGACTACACCATGGACCACACCGCGCTGATCTATCTGATGGACCGCGACGGCAGGTTCGTCGCGCCCTTCAGCCTGAAACGCTCGGCGGAGGAAGCAGCGGCCGATCTGAAACGGTATCTCTGACGCCTCGGCGGCCAGACGGCACTCGCCTTGTCGACCGGATGGTCTATAACGCAGTCCGATCTGACGAAACTCAGCCTCCCCCGCACATGACCCTGTCGCAACAGAGAAGACCGGTCTCGTACAAGCGCCGCTTCCTCGCGGCGTTGGCGGCCGGTGCCTGGCTTGTGACGGCTGCGTCCGGCGCCACGGCGCAGACTTCCGCCAAACAGGGCAGCAAGCCTGTACTTGCCGCGCCCCAGGCGGTCCCCGGTTTCTGGGATCCGCGGCGGCGGCCCGATCGGCCCGATCTGTCGCGCATCGCGGTGATCCGCTTTCTGACCGAGACCGACTACCCGCCCTTCAATTTCACCGGACCCGATGGCAATCCGGCCGGCTTCAACATCGATCTCGCGCGCGCGCTGTGCGAGGAGATCAAGGTGACCTGCACGATCCAGATGCGCCGGTTCGAAACGCTGCTCGATGCGCTTTCTTCCAATCGCGGCGACGCCATCATCGCCTCGATGGCGGTGACGCCTCCGCTTCGCTCCCGCGTCGATTTCAGCGATCCCTATTACCGCGCGCCGGCGCGGTTCGTCTCGCGGCGCGATGCGGTCATGACAGAGATCCGCCCCGAGTATCTCGAGGGCAAGAAGATCGGCGTCATCGCGGGCACCGCGCATGAGGCCTACCTGAAGGCGATGTTCACCGACGCCGAACTGCATTCCTATCCCAATGACGATGCCTCGCGCCTGGCGCTGCGGCGGGGCGAGGTCGATCTCATTTTCGGCGATGCCATCTCGCTGGCGTTCTGGATCAACGGCACCGATTCCGCCGATTGCTGTGCCTTCTCGGGCGGCCCGTTCGTGGAGAGCCGCTATTTCGGCGAGGGTATCGGCATTGCCGTGCGCAAGGGCAATGACCTGTTGCGGCAGGCGTTGAACTGGGCCCTATTCCGAGTCTGGGAAAAGGGCGCCTATACCGACCTGTGGCTGCGCTACTTCTCGGTGAGCCCGTTCTAACCAGTAAGCGTCATTCCGGGCCGCGCGCAGCGCGGACCCGGAATCTCGAGATTATGGCGCGAGATTCCGGGCTCGATGCGTTCGCATCGCCCCGGAATGACGAGGAACTCATTTTTTGCATTTTGGCCGGAAATGGCTAATTTCCGCGCCCCGGAGGCCCTGATGTCCACGATCGATCTTGCCGCTAGCCCGAGCGAAATGCGCGCGCTCGCCGAACAATCCAACGCCTGGCCGTTCGAGCAGGCGAAACAGATTGTCGCGCGGCTGAAGAAGAAACCGAAGGACGAGGTGCTGTTCGAGACCGGCTACGGCCCGTCCGGCCTGCCGCATATCGGCACGTTCGGCGAGGTCGCGCGCACCACCATGGTGCGCCACGCCTTCCGTGTCCTGACCGAAGACAAGATCAAGACGCGGCTGCTGGCCTTCTCCGACGACATGGATGGCCTCCGCAAGGTGCCGGACAACGTGCCCAACAAGGAGATGTTGGCGTCGCATCTCGGCAAGCCGCTGAGCCGCATTCCGGATCCGTTCTCGAACGAGTTTCCGTCGTTCGGCGCGCACAACAATGCGCGGCTGCGGGCGTTCCTCGACACGTTCGGCTTCGACTACGAATTCGCCAGCTCGACCGACTACTACACCTCGGGAAGGTTTGACGCCGCGCTGCTGCGCGTGCTGGAGCGCTTAGAGGCGGTAATGGCGATCATGCTGCCGAGCCTGCGCGAGGAGCGGGCGGCGACCTATTCGCCGTTCCTGCCGATCTGCCCGCGCACCGGCGTGGTGCTGCAGGTGACGATCGCCAGCCATGACGTCAAGGCCGGCACGGTCTCCTATGACGATCCCGAGACCGGGGAGCGCGTCACCGTTCCCGTGACCGGCGGGCATTGCAAGCTGCAGTGGAAGCCGGACTGGGCGATGCGCTGGGTTGCGCTCGGCGTCGATTACGAGATGGCCGGCAAGGACCTCATCGACTCGGTCAAGCTGTCGGGCAAGATCTGCGCCGCGCTCGGCGGCACGCCGCCGGAAGGCTTCAACTACGAGCTCTTCCTGGACGAGAAGGGCCAGAAGATCTCGAAGTCGAAAGGCAACGGTCTCACCATCGACGAATGGCTGCGCTACGCTCCGCCGGAGTCGCTGTCGCTGTTCATGTATCGCGAGCCCAAGGCGGCCAAGCGGCTCTATTTCGACGTCATCCCGCGCCATGTCGACGAGTACCAGCAGTTCCTGGAAGCGTTTCCGAGGCAGGACGGCAAGCAGCAGCTCGGCAACCCGGTCTGGCATATTCACGGCGGCCGCCCGCCCAAGGCCGACATGCCGGTCACCTTCCAGTTGCTCCTGACGCTGGTGTCGTCCTCGAATGCGGAGAATGCCGAGACGCTGTGGGGCTTCATCGCCCGCTATCGGCCCGGCGTGTCGCCGAAGACGCATCCGAAGCTCGACGCAATGGTCGGCTATGCCATCAACTACTATCGCGACTTCGTGGCGCCGACGAAGAAATTCCGCGAGCCGACCGAGAGCGAGCGCGCGGCGCTGCAGGACCTGCGCGATGCGCTGTCGCAATTGCCGCAGGAAGCCTCGGCCGAAGAGATCCAGAACGTGGTCTACGAGATCGGCCGGCGCGAGCCGTTCCTGGATCCGGTGAAGAAGGGCAAGGACGGCCGGCCCGGCGTTACGCTCGACTGGTTCAACATGCTCTACCAGGTGCTCCTCGGCCAGGAGAAGGGCCCGCGCTTCGGCTCCTTCGTCGCGGTCTACGGCCTTGCCAACGCGTTGAACATGATCGACGGCGCGCTGGCGCGCTCGGCGTAGCTCATCCAAGCTGTCGTCCCGGGCAAGCGAGCTCCTGGCAACGCGAAGCGTTGTCCAGCTCGAGCGCGACCCGGGAACCATGGCCACAGGAGACTGTGGTTGAAGCGCTGGAGCCGCCATCCTTCTCCAGCCACGAAGGCCCGTTCGCGGGGAGGACACCGAAGTTGTCGGAATGATTCGGTGGACCGGCAAACCCTCACCGTGCCCCCGGGTTCTTGTTCCGGAACCGCCGGTCGACACGCAAATGGAAATGGGAGATCTGCGGCAACTACAACCAGCGCGACGGAAAGTGCGCTAAACTGCCTGGACAAAAAGGCGGACCTTTCGCCGAGAAGGCGTCAGCCGAGCCGGAACAACAGGGAGGATGCCATGCAGTTCAGCGTTTCGCCGAAGACCCTCCGCGACAGCTTGAGCGCCGGGCAATGGCAGGCCCGTGTCGATCTCGCCGCCGCCCATCGTTTGGCTTACCTGCACGGCTTCAGCGAGGGCATTTTCAATCATTTGACCTTGGTGGTGCCGGGCCGCAGCGACCGGTACTACCAAATTCCATTCGGCATGCACTGGTCGGAGGTGACGGCGTCGTCCTTCATGGAGGTCGGCATCGATGACGGTGAGGTCAAGAGCGGCGAGGGCGACGTCGAGCGCTCGTGCTATTGCATCCATGCGCCGATCCACAAGGCGCTGCCGCAGGCCAAGGCCGTGTTCCACACCCACATGCCCTTTGCGAGCGCACTGACGCGACTAGAAGATCCCCGCATCAAGGAGATCGGCCAGACTGAGGTCGGTCTTTCCGGCGCCATCGCGTATGACGACGAGTACACCGGTCCGGCGGTCGATCCCGCCGAAGGCGCGCGGCTGGCGCGCGTGATCGGCGACAAGACCGTGCTGTTCATGGCCAATCACGGCATCTCCACCGTCGGCGCGACCGTGGCCGAGGCCTATGACAAGCTCTATTACGTCGAGCGCGCCGCGCAGGTGCAGATCTATGCCATGTGGACCGGGCAGAAGCTGAAGCAGCTGCCGGCGCCGGTCGTGGAGAAGACCCGGCGCGACTACATGGACGATCATCTCTACAAGGGCCCCAGCCCGGCACAGCGCCACTTCGATGCCTTGAAGCGTATTCTCGATCGCGACGAGCCGGACTACGCGACATAGCCGGCATGAGGAGGTCTTTCGCGTCAGCTCGAACGCAGCACGTAGCGGCGATTGCCTTTCTGCACCGGCCGTGCATTCACCGAATGAGGTTTTGCGCATGCGGCCGGACGGCTGGTGCTGACTTCAATCGGCAGGGCGTCACTGGCTCGCCCAGATGATCCGCGCGATCCAGGCAACCTCGGCGGCAGCGAGCGTCCGTTCGGCACGCACCGGATTGAGCGGCTGCAGCTCGATCGTCCTCGCCGTGCGGCGCTTGAATTGCTTGACCATCACTTCGCCCGTCCTGGTCTTGACCACGACGCGGTCGCCGCGCCGGATCGCCGTGCCGGGCGAGACGACAATGATGTCGCCGTCGCGATAGGCCGGATGCATCGAATCGCCGGAAATCTCGAGTGCGTACACACGTCCGTCCTCGGCCCACGGCAGGACGACTTCATTCCAGCCCTTGCCTGAGGGAAATCCGAGCTCGTCGAAATAGCCGCCGTTGGCCGCCAGCCCGAAGCCGATCAGCGGTACCGAAGCCTCACCTTGTGTTGCGCCGTCGCCGATCAGCTCCACGAACAGGTCGAGCGAGCTGCCGGTAGCGGTGAGCGCCTTGGCGATCGACTCCGTGGAGGGCCAGCGCGCGCGGCCGTCCGGCGTGATGCGCTTGGACTTGTTGAAGGTGGTGGGATCCAGCCCGGCGCGCCGGGCGAGGCCGGAGGGCGACAATCCGGCGCGCGCGGCAAGCCGATCCAGCGCACCCCAGACCTGGTCGTTGGTGAGCATTCCCGGCGCCCTGGCATGCCTGATCATCGCGATCCGGCCTATCGCAGCTTCGGAATATCCGCCTCAATCAATCGTTTTTCCCAATCCGGTGCAAGAGCCGTCAGGCAAGTCTTGAGTTCGGCGGATGTGGCCGATACGGTCGCCCGGGCAGCCGGCCCTTCGGCAAGAATACCAGCAGACTCAAGCGGCAATCAGGACCCCGGAACAGGTGGTGAAAGTCTACAAAATCTGTCCGGCCCCGGCCTGGCGGGAGGCCGAGCGGGAGGGCGTATACCGCGGCAGCGCCGAGGACGCCCGCGACGGCTTCATCCACCTCTCGGCCGCCTCCCAGGTCGCCGAAACGGCGCGGAAGCACTTTTTTGCCCAGCGCGCCCTGTTCCTGATCGAAATCGACGGCGACGCGCTGGGAGATGCGCTGCGCTGGGAGCGTTCGCGCAACGAGCAGTTGTTTCCGCATCTCTATGGCGAGCTCGATCTCGGCGCCGTCATCTCGGTCCAGAGCCTCAATATGCGCTCGGATAGCTGCCACGACATACCGGAGCTTGCTCCGTGATCCGCGCCTTCGACGTTCTCTCGCTGCCTGTTCTGCGCTGGCTCGATCCGGAAGATGCGCACCGCCTCGCTGTTCAGGGTCTGCGTCTGCTGCCGCCGCTGCGACTGCGGCCCGATGATCCGAAGCTCGCGGTCCGGGCGTTCGGGCTGAACTTCCCCAATCCGATCGGCATGGCCGCCGGGTTCGACAAGAATGGAGAGGTTCCAGACGCGCTGTTGCGGCTCGGCTTCGGCTACGTCGAGATCGGCTCGGTGACGCCGCGGCCGCAAGGCGGCAATCCGCGGCCGCGATTGTTTCGCCTCGAGCGCGATCAAGGCATCATCAACCGCATGGGCTTCAACAATGACGGCGCGGACGTCGTGCTGAAGCGGCTTGCCGCACGGGCCCATCACGGCGGCATCGTCGGCGTCAATGTCGGAGCCAACAAGGATTCGCCCGACCGCGTCGCCGACTACGTGAAGCTGATCGAAACCTTCGCGCCGGTCGCGAGCTATTTCACCGTGAACATCTCCTCGCCGAACACGCCCGGCCTGCGCAATCTGCAGCAGGCGGAGCTGCTCGACGATCTGCTCGCCAAGGTGATCGACGCGCGCGAGCGCGTGCGCGCCAAGGCCGGCGACTCGCCGGTATTGCTGAAGATCGCGCCCGACCTCAGCCTCGCCGAGCTCGACGAGGTCGTGCACGTCGCCCGCTCGCGCCGGGTGGACGGCATGATCGTGGCCAATACGACGCTGGCGCGGCCTTCCAGCCTGCGCGAGCAGGCAAAGGCGAAAGAGCAGGGCGGTCTGTCGGGCCGGCCGCTGTTCCGACTGTCCACGCGCATGGTCGCCGAGACCTATGTCCGCGTCGAAGGCGCATTTCCGCTGATCGGGGTCGGCGGCATCGATACCGGCGGCGCGGCGCTGACCAAGATCCGCGCCGGCGCCAGCCTGATCCAGCTCTATTCCTCGCTGGTCTACAAGGGGCTCGGTCTGGTCGACGATATCAAGCGCGACCTCACGTCCACGCTGCTGCGCACAGGGCGCGACTCGCTGTCCGAAATCGTCGGCGCCGACGCCGCGACGATCACGGCCGAGGACTGGCCGGTTTAGGTTCTCCCTCGCCCCGCTTGCGGGGCGAGGTGAACGAATTTCGCCAATAGACTGATTTGACCAAAAATCATCGCGCTTTGGGGGCGAAGGAAGCCTCGAACAGCGCCGGATAGCGCAGTCCCTGCAGGCCGCCGCGGGCGACATAGAAGGCGAGCATCGCCGCCCACAGTCCGGCATTGTCGAGCGTGCGCAGCGCGAGCCACACGGCAAGGAATATCAGCAGCGAGAGCAGCATCAGGTTGCGCATGTCGCGCGCCCAGGTCGCGCCGATATAGATGCCGTCGAAGCCGAAGGCGAACACGCCGGGCAGCGGCGCCAGGATGACGAACAGGAGATAGTCGCGGGCGCTGAGGCGGACGGCTTCGCTCGTCGTCATGACGTCGATCAGCGCCGAGCCGGACAGGGCGAAGACGAGGGCGACCGCAATCGCAAAGGCGATGCCCCAGAGCACGATCAGCCGCACCGCGTCGGCAAAGCCACGCCGGTCGCGCGCGCCGAAAGTTCGACCGCAGAGTTGTTGGGCGGCGTTGGCAAAACCGTCGAGGATGAAGGCGCTGACCAGAAGGAAGTTGTTGAGCACGGCGTTGGCAGCTAACGTCACGTCGCCGGCGCGGGCGCCTTGCGCCGTGAAGATCATGAACACGGTGATCATCGCCGCGGTGCGGATCATGATGTCGCGGTTGACCGCGAACATGCGCGTGAGCTTGGCGCGGTCGAACAGGACGGCGCGGGGAACCGCGAGCCCGTCCGGCGACAGACGGCGCGCGATGGCAACGCCGAGCGCGAAACCGGCCGCTTCGGCAACCACGGCCGCAATCGCCGTGCCGGCGATTCCGGCCTCGAACACCAGCACCAGCAGCATGGTGCCCGCGATGTTGATCAGGTTGACGGCGATCTGCAGGATCAGCGCCGAGGTTGCGCGCGCCTGCCCGATCAGCCAGCCGAGCACGACATAATTCGCCAGCACCACGGGGGCCGACCAGATCCTGATGACAAAATAGGTCCGGGCGGCCTGTGTGACGTCCTCGCTGCCGCCCATCGCGCCGAGGATGGCCGCGGCAAGCGGCATCTGCAGCGCGATCAGCCCGGCGCCGATGACGGCCGCAAGGATGAAGCCGCGTACCAGGTTCGCGCCTATTTCCCGCGTCTCTCCCGCCCCGAGTGATTGCGCGGTAAAGGCGAGCGTGCTCCCGCGCAGGAACGCGAACAGCCAGAACATGCAGTCGAAGATCAGCGAGGCCATCGCCACCCCGCCGAGCAGTGCAGCGTCGCCGAGTCGGCCGATTGCGGTGGTCGAGACGACGCCGATCAGCGGCGTGGTCAGGTTTGCGACCATCGCGGGACCGGCGATGGCGAACACCTGCGCGCTCGTGATCTTCGCAAGATGTAGCGGACGCAATTCCACGTGCCCCGGCGCCCTCTCAGACTTCGACCACCATGCCGTCTTGTGCGGCACTGTGGTTCAGCGTGTCGAGTCGGGAAAGCATCTCTTCGCCCATATGGGTCAGGATCAGGCGTTTGGGCTTGATCTCGCCGAGGTGCTTTTCGAGCGCGGAAAGACTGAGGTGGTTCTTCACCGCCCTGTCATAGGTATAGGCCTCGGCGACGAACAGGTCGGCATCGCGCGCCAGCGGGATCAGCGTCTCCGTCCACTCCGTATCGCCGGTGTAGGCGATCACGCGTTCTTCCGCCTCGACGCGGTAGCCCAGAAAGGGACCTCCGGATTCGCCGTGCACGACCGGGTAGGGCGTGACGTCGACGCCACTGAGGCTTCGCGTCCGTTGCGGTTCGAGCGCAACCACGGAGATATCGAAGCTTTGCTTCGTTTGGGAGGAATTCTCGAACAAGGCTTCCATCAGCTGCGTCAGCCTTGCCTCGATGCCTTGCGGGCCGGCGATGACGAGCGGGCGGGTGCGCCGGGTGAATTGCGCATCGAGCAGGAGGAAAGGCAGGCCGGCGAAATGATCGCCGTGAAAATGGGTGATCAGGACGAGATCGATCCCGTGGCGATCGATGCCGAGCCGCTTCATCGCCGGCAGCGACGAGGCGCCGCAGTCGATCAGGAAGTTGACGGCCGCGCCCGTGACGTGAAAGCAGGTGTTGCACCTGCCGCCCGAGCCGAACGCGTCCCCGCAGCCGATAAATCGCAATTGCATCGGCTGCTGCTCCGGTTAGCGGCCGCGCGGCGTGTTGAACAGGCGCGTCAGGAACCAGACCGGGATTACGATCACCGCGCCCAGCAGGAAATAGCGCCACAGCCAGTTGATGGCGTCGAAACCGAGATCCCAAAGCCGCTGGAACAGGAGCTGGATGCTCCGGAGGATATTCCACGGATCGAAGCCGATGGCCGCCAGCACCACGCCGAGCAGTATCGACAGCAGAATCAGCCGAAACGCCACCGACAGCGGGGAGCCGCCGAGGAAGCGGTAAAGGCCGTCATGGCCTGCCGGCAAGTCTCTGACGTCGTTGGCCATAACTCGTCTCCTCGCGGGAATCGTCCCGCCCATTATAAGTCAGCGCAGGGCACATGGGGAACCCGGCAGGCCCCGTCAATGGCTGCCGGTCGCGGCGGCAACCTCAATAGTTGGCGGGGTCGTCTCGTTCTTGAGCATTTTTTCCAGCGTATCAAGCCGGTCGGCCTCGCGCGGCGGCTTGTCCCAGCGCAGCCGGTTGATGCGGGGAAAGCGCATCGCCACCCCGGATTTGTGCCGCGAGGAACGCTGCAATCCCTCAAAGGCGACTTCCAGTACCAGTCCCCGGTCGGCTTCGTGCACGACCTCGCGGACCGGGCCGAACTTCTCGACCGTGTTGCGGCGAACGAAACGATCGATCTGCAACAGCTCCTCGTCGGTGAAGCCGAAATAAGCCTTGCCGACCGGCACCAGTTGTTCGCCGCCTTCGCCTGACGTCCACACTCCGAACGTGTAATCGGAATAGTAGGACGAGCGCTTGCCATGGCCGCGCTGCGCATACATCAGGACGGCATCGATGACGTGCGGGTCGCGCTTCCACTTCCACCATTGGCCCTTCGGCCGGCCGGGCAGATAGGCCGCGTCGCGCCGCTTGAGCATCACGCCTTCGACCGCCTCCGCATCCTCGCCCGCGCCGGCACTCGCGGGGTGCGCGCGAGCCGCCTGCAGCGCCTCCCAGCTCTCGAACGGGATGGTCGGCGACATATCGATGCGGGGATCGTCGAGCTTTCGGATGAAAGCCTCGAGATGCGTGCGGCGTTCGGCAAAGGGCAGTTCGCGCAAATCGTTTTCGTCGTCGCCGAGCAGGTCATAGGCGCGCAGATGGATGGGATAGTCATGGATCAATTTCGGCGAGACAACTTTGCGGTTGAGCCGCTGCTGCAGCACGTTGAAGCTCTGGACGCGGCCGCCGCGCACAACCAGCAGTTCGCCGTCGATGGCGCCCGGCAGCCGCAGCGACGGCAACAGATCCGGAAAGCTCCTCGTGATGTCCTCGCCGCTACGCGAATAGAGTCGCGCCACGAGGTGCCCGCGCGCATCGCGGCCGGCGACCGCCT
Source organism: Bradyrhizobium sp. (assembly GCF_016213215.1). Taxonomy (GTDB): domain Bacteria; phylum Pseudomonadota; class Alphaproteobacteria; order Rhizobiales; family Xanthobacteraceae; genus Bradyrhizobium. Next base: position 52,093 of record NZ_JACRAW010000135.1, read on the forward strand.
GCACGCGGATGCCGTCCCATTTCCATTCGGCGATGTAGTCGGTAGGATCAAGGCCGGAGAAATCGGTGTGCTCAATGGCGTGCGCCAGCATCACCGGGCGGAACGGCGCGGGATCTCGGTTGACCGGCTTGTCGGCGCGACCCTCCAGCCAGGCGAACAGATCGAGATACGGCGGCGCGACCCCCGGCCACAACAGTTCAATCTCGTGCGGGTCCTTGTCTCCGAGGGCGGCGGCGGCCGTCTTGGCAAGGCGGGCCGAAACGCCGATGCGCATGGCGCCGGTGACGAGCTTGAGCAGTGCCCAGCGGCCGGTCTCGTCGAGTTCGTCGAGCCAGCGCTCGAGCTGTCTGGGCAGTTCGGTCTTTCCGAGCGTACGCAGCGTGGTGACGACCTCGCTAAGAGTTGGCGGCGGCGGATCGTCACGACCGATTTGCGCTGCAGCAGCATGCTCCGCTGCACCTCTCCCGCTTGCGGGGGAGGTCGGATCGCGCGGCAGCGCATTGGCGCTGACGGGCGATCCGGGTGGGGGCTTTCTCTCGGCGGTCTCGCCTGCGGCTTGCCCCCACCCCAACCCTCCCCCGTAAGCGGGGGAGGGAGAAGATCTCGGCCACATCAGCGCCACCGTTTCGGAGAGGTCGCCGACATAGTCGTACGACAATCCGAACAGCACCGGATCGGTGCGCGCCGCGATCAGTTCGCGGATCAGCGACGGCTTGGCGTGCTTGAACGACAGCGCGCCGGTAAGCGCAGCGAGCGCATAGCCGCGATCGGGATCCGCGACCTCGCGGAAATAGCCGGTGATCAGCCTGAGCTTGTTGTTGCGTCCCGGCTCATAGGCGAGGCGATCGAGCAGCTCGGCAAAGCGGTTCATGCCTCCGCCTCCCCAACTGGCAGTGGCGTCTCGCTTTCCTCCTCATCGCCATAGCCGACGAGATCGAGCGGCCGCGCCTTGAGGCCTTTGGTCTTGCACCAATGCACCAGCGCATCTTCCTGGCCGTGGGTGACCCAGACCTCGCCGGCGCCGGTGGCCGCGATGGTCGCCGTGAGTCCGTCCCAGTCGGCATGGTCGGAAATGACCAGCGGCAGTTCGACGCCGCGTTGTCGGGCGCGGGCGCGCACCCGCATCCAGCCCGACGCAAAGGCCGTGACCGGATCGGGAAAGCGGCGCGTCCACAGATCCGCGGTCGCGGAAGGCGGCGCCAGCGTGATGGTGCCGGCAAGTTCGGCCTTCTTCATGCCGCGCACGGGCCTGACGTCGCCGAGCTTGACGCCGCGGCTCTCGTAGTAGCGGGTGATCGTCTCCATCGCGCCATGCAGGTAGATCGGAGCGTCGTAACCGGCCTCGCGCAGAAGCGCGATCACGCGCTGCGCCTTGCCAAGCGAATAGGCGCCGACCAGGTGCGCGCGCTCCGGAAACAGCGCGATCGAAGAGAGAAGCTTTCTCACCTCGTCGGCCGCGCGGCCGTGGCAAAACACCGGCAGGCCGAAGGTCGCCTCGGTGATGAAGACGTTGCAGGGCACGAGTTCGAACGGCGTGCAGGTCGGATCGACCGCGTCCTTGTAGTCGCCGGACGCGACGATGCACATGTCCTTGCAGGAGACCGCGATCTGGGCCGAGCCCAGCACGTGGCCGGCGGGATGGAGCTTGATCGTGACGTCGCCGAGGCGAATCTCTTCGCCATAGCGCACCGCCTGCGTAGAGCCCGCGAAATCATCCCCATAGCGCAGCCGCATGATATCGAGTGTTTCCTGGGTGGCCAGCACGGCGCCATGGCCGGCCCGGGCGTGGTCGGAGTGGCCATGCGTGATGACCGCGCGCTCGACCGGCCGTACCGGGTCGATGTGAAAGCCGCCCGTCTTGCAGCACAGGCCGGCGGCAGTTGGCAGCAGGATGTCTTGCGGACGCATTCTCGCTATATAGGTGCCCTTGCGCCGATGTTTACCTCTCATACGCGGGCTTGACCCACGCGCGCATCTTCCAGGAAAATCTGGATTGCCGGGTCAGGCCCGGCGATGACGAGTATTGGTTCCGCGATGCCCCCCCGCCTGTTCCTGTCCTCCGGCGATCTGGTTGCCGACCGCCGTTTTGAATTTGCGCGCGATTTGCAGCTCAAGGGCGATCTTGCCGCCGCAGCCGAGCTGCTGGAGCAGGCGATCGAGCTGGCGCCGAATTTCGTTTCGGCCTGGTTTACGCTCGGCGAAATCCGCGAAAAGCTCGGCCAGCGCGAGGCGGCGATTGCAGCCTTTCGTTCGGCGCGGGCCGACGACCCCGAGGATCGTCATGGCGCCAGCCTGCATTTGATGCGGCTTGGCGCCGAACAGGTGTCGGCCATGCCGGAGGCCTATGTGCAGGTGCTGTTCGATCAATACGCGCCGCGGTTCGAGTCCGCTCTGGTCGGCGATCTCGGCTATCGAGGCCCGGCACTTCTGTTGAAGGCGGTGCTGTGGGTTCGCGCCGTTGCCAGGAAGCCCGCTCTCTTCAAGCGCGCCATCGATCTCGGATGTGGCACGGGGCTCGCTGCCGCAGCCTTCGCCAGGAATGTCGACCGGTTCCTTGGCATCGACCTGTCGCCGCGCATGATCGAGAAGGCGCGCTCAACGGGACTGTATGCCGAGCTCGAGGTCGGCGACATGTTGAAGGGGCTGCGCAGCAAGCCAGATGCAAGCGCCGAACTCATCCTCGCGGCCGACGCGATGGTCTACGTCGCGGATCTCATGCCTGTGCTGGCGGAGGCCAAACGTGTGCTGGTCTCCGGCGGCGTTCTCGCGTTCACGACCGAAACCCATGATGGGGAAGGTGTCATCATCGGCGAGGGGCTGCGCTACGCGCACAGCGCGGACTATGTGCGCGCGTCGGTTGAGGCGGCTGGACTGAACTTGTCCCAGCTCGAGGACCGCTCCGCGCGGAATGAGGAAAACGTCCCGGCGCCCGGTCTGGTCGCGGTCGCGACAAAGACTTGAGTTTACACGCTGCGATTTCCGTCTCACGGAAATGTGGCCGCTTCATTAGCGGCATTGCGCCGCGCATCTCGCGGTTCGCTATTGCCGAGCCCTTGGGAATGTAGATCATTGCGCCACCCAAGGAGAAACCAAGACAATGAACAAGAAACAGACGAGGCGCGACTTCTGCGCCACCGCGCTTGCCACCGTCGCAGCTACCACCATCCCCGCGCCGTACGTCTGGGCGGCCGAGAAGAAGTACGATCCGGGCGCGAGCGACACCGAAATCAGAATCGGGCAGACCGTGCCCCATAGCGGTCCCGGCTCGCTCTATGGCGTGCTGGGGCGGGTGGGCGAAGCCTATTTCCAGATGCTGAACGAAAAGGGCGGCATCAACGGGCGCAAGGTCAAGTTCTTCACCATGGATGACGCCTACAGCGCGCCGAAATGCGTGGAAGCGACGCGGCGCCTGGTGGAGCAGGAAGAAGTGCTGGCGCTGTACGGCTCGCTTGGGACCGCGCCGCAGACTGCCGTGCACAAATATCTCAACTCAAAGGGCGTGCCGCAGCTTCTGCTCAACACCGGCGCCTCCAAGTGGAACGATCCGAAGAACAACAAATGGACCATGGCGGGCCTGCCGCTCTATCCCACCGAAGCGCGGATCCTCGCCAAGCACGTCGTCGCCGTGAAGCCGAACGCCAAGGTCGGTATCCTCTACCAGAACGACGATTTCGGTCGTGACTTCCTCGGGCCCTTCAAGAAGGTGCTGGAGCAGGCCGGCGGCACGGCGAAAGTCATCATGGAGCAGACCTATGATCTGACCGATCCGACCATCGACTCCCAGCTGATCAATCTCTCCAAGTCGGGCGCCGACGTGTTCTATAACATCTCGACCGGCAAGGCCTCGTCGCAGTCGATCCGCAAGGTGGCCGAACTCGGCTGGAAGCCGCTGCAGCTGTTGTCGGCCGGCTCAACCGGCCGCTCGATCCTCAATGCGGCGGGATTTGAGAATGCGGCCGGCATCGTCGCCATCCGCTACGCCAAGGAGGTTGGCGTCCCGCGCTGGGAGAAGGATGCCGACGTGATGGCGTTCGAGGCCTTGCGCAAGAAGTACCTGCCCAACGTCGACCCGGACAACACCATCGCGTTTGCCGGCTACGGCCAGGTCGCGACCATGGCCGAGATCCTGCGCCGCTGTGGCGACGATCTCACCCGCGCCAATGTGTTGAAGCAGGCGACCACGCTCGCCGGCTTCCACTCGCCTTACTTCCTGGACGGCGTCACCTACAGCTACACGCCGGACGATTATACGCCGATGAAGACGCTCTACATCTCGACCTTCAACGGCAAGGATTGGGACATTTCCGAGAAGCCGGTGACGGAGTAACGCACCCTCGATCTCCCTCTCCCCGGTCGGGGAGAGGGAGACTTCCGTCGGACGGGAGAAGCGACCGCCACCCTCGACGAAGACCTCGCCACGGCTTACCTGTTGAGCCGTGCCGCCCCGTGTCGTTACCGCCTCGGCCGAACCGGCCGCCCCGCTGCCCGAGCGCTTCCAGCAATGGTTTGCCGCACGCGGCTGGTCGCCGCGCGCGCATCAATTGGCGCTGCTCGAAAAAGCGCGCAGCGATCGCTCGGCGCTCCTGATCGCCCCCACCGGCGCCGGCAAGACGCTGGCCGGTTTCCTGCCGACACTGGTGGAGTTGTCCTCGCCCAGACCAGCGCGCCCGGCCCATGCTTCGCCGCGCAGCGGCAGCGAAGACTCCCGCGACCCTCCCCCCTCTAGAGAATCCGAGCAGGCGAGGGGCGGAACGGTCGTAGCGAGTGAAGCCGGGCGCGTTATCTCCACCGGCCGTTCGCTCCAGCGCAGCGGCGGTCTGCACACGCTTTATATTTCGCCGCTCAAAGCGCTCGCGATCGACATCGCGCGCAACCTGGAGCGGCCGATCGCCGAAATGGGCTTGCCGATCAAGGTCGAGACCCGCACCGGAGACACGCCGGTATCGCGCCGGCAGCGGCAGCGCCGTTATCCGCCGGATATCCTCTTGACCACGCCCGAACAGCTCGCACTGCTGCTCGCTTCGGATGACGCGCCCTATCTGTTCTCCGCGCTGAAATGCATCGTGCTCGACGAATTGCATGCGCTGGTGACGTCAAAACGCGGCGACCTGTTGTCGCTGGGCCTGGCGCGGCTGTGGCGGCTGGCGCCAGAGATGCGCGCGATCGGACTGTCGGCGACGGTGGCCGAGCCGGATCAGCTCGCGCGCTTTCTGATGCCGCAGCGTCAGGGCAGGGCGCAGGCCGCCGATATCGTCGTTGCCGGCGGCGCGGCCCCGCCAATCGTGCAGATGCTGGATACGCGCGAGCGCCTGCCCTGGGCCGGCCACAGCGCCCGTCATGCGCTCGGCGAGATCTACGAGCTGATCAGGCAGAACAAGACGACACTCGTCTTCGTCAATACCCGCAGCCAGGCCGAGATGCTGTTCCAGGATCTCTGGCGCATGAACGAGGACGGTCTCGCCATCGCCCTGCATCACGGCTCGCTCGACGTCGCCCAGCGCCGCAAGGTCGAGGACGCGATGGCGGCGGGCAGGCTGCGCGGCGTGGTCTGCACCTCCTCGCTCGACCTCGGCGTCGACTGGGGCGATGTCGATCTCGTCATCAATATCGGCGCGCCGAAGGGCTCCTCGCGCCTGATGCAGCGGATCGGCCGCGCCAACCATCGCCTCGATGAGGCCTCGCGCGCGGTGCTGGTGCCGGCCAACCGCTTCGAGGTGCTGGAATGCCGGGTGGCGATCGACGCCATCGCGGAGAATGCGCAGGATACCCCGCCGCTGCGCACTGGTGCCCTCGACGTGCTGGCGCAGCATGTCCTGGGTTGCGCCTGCGGCAAGCCGTTTCTGGCCGACGAGCTCTATGACGAGGTGCGCACGGCGGCGCCTTATGCGAATTTGGCGCGCGGCGATTTCGATGACGTGGTCGATTTCGTCGCGACCGGCGGCTATGCGCTCAAGACCTATGAGCGCTTCGCCCGCATCAAGCAGGACAATCAGGGCCGCTGGCGCGTCGCCAATCCGCGCGTGCGGCAGAGCTATCGCCTCAATGTCGGCACCATCGTCGAGGAGGCGATGCTGAAAGTGCGGTTGGTGCGCTCGCGCGGCACTGCCTCGGGCTCGACCGGCGCGATCGCGCGCGGCGGCAGGGTGCTGGGCGAAATCGAGGAGGCCTTCATCGAAGGGCTGGTGGTCGGCGACACCTTCGTGTTCAGCGGCGAGATCGTGCGCTACGAGGCCCTTGTTGAAGATCAAGTGTACGTTTCGCGCGCCAACGACAAGGATGCAAAGGTGCCGTCCTACATGGGCGGCAAGTTTCCGCTCTCGACCTATCTGGCCGAGCGCGTGCGCAAGTTGCTCGACGACGGGCGCGAATGGGGCGCGCTGCCGGAGCAGGTGCGCGACTGGCTGTCGCTGCAAAAGGACGTTTCCCGGGTGCCGGCCGTGCGCGAGCTGCTGGTCGAGACCTTCCCTCGCGGGGGCAAGCATCATTTCGTGTGCTATCCCTTCGAGGGGCGGCTCGCGCATCAGACGCTCGGCATGCTGCTAACTCGGCGGCTGGAGCGCGCCCGCGCCCGGCCGCTCGGCTTCGTCGCCAACGAATATGCGCTGGCGGTCTGGAGCCTTGGCGACATGTCGTTGATGATCCGCCAGGGCAGGCTCGATCTCAACGCGCTGTTCGATCCGGACATGCTGGGCGATGATCTCGAAGCGTGGCTTGCCGAGTCGGCGCTGATGAAGCGCACCTTCCGCTACTGCGCGATCATTTCCGGGTTGATCGAACGCCGCTCTATCGATGAGGAGAAAAGCCGCCGCCAGGTGCTGTTCTCCACCGACCTCGTCTACGACGTCCTGCGCAAGCACCAGGCCGACCACGTGCTGTTGCGCGCCGCGCGCGCGGACGCCGCAACCGGCCTTCTCGACCTCAAGCGGCTCGGCGACATGCTGGCGCGCATCAGGGGTCGAATCACCCACAAGGAACTCGACCACGTCTCCCCGCTCGCGGTGCCCGTGATGCTGGAAATCGGCCGCGAGTCGGTTTATGGCGAAGCATCCGACGAACTCCTGGCGGAAGCCGCCGATGAGCTCGTCAAGGAATCGATGGGATAACACGCGACCGCAAGCGCGCCAGTTTCGGGGGACATTCAGAGCATGCGCGCTTCGAGGGTTACCGTTTCGGGCGTGACGTTGATTGCCGATCTGTCCGGTGCGCTGTTCTGGGACGAGCAGGGCCTGCTCGTCGTCTCCGACCTGCATCTGGAAAAGGGCTCGAGCTTCGCCGCGCGGGGCGTGCTGCTGCCGCCCTATGACACCGCCGCGACGCTCGGCCGGCTGGCCGCCGTCATCGCGCGTCACCATCCGCGCGTGGTGATCGCGCTCGGCGACAGTTTCCACGATCGCGCGGCGCATGAGCGGCTGTCGCCCGGGGATCGCGAGGCGGTCGCGACGTTGCAGTCGGGGCGCGACTGGATCTGGATCTCGGGCAATCACGATCCGGCCTTGCCGCGCGACATCGGCGGCACGGTTGCGAGCGAAATTGCAATCGGCCCGGTCACTTTCCGCCATGAGCCGACAGGCGCCGTGGGCGAGATCGCCGGCCACCTGCATCCCAAGGCGCGGGTTTCCACCCGCGGCCGCTCGATGGAGCGTCGCTGCTTCGCCTCTGACGGCTCGCGCGCCGTCATGCCGGCGTTCGGCGCCTATGCCGGGGGCCTGAGCATTCGCGACGCGGCGTTTGCGAAAGTGTTCGGCACGGCCGTCTTCATGGCGCATGTGCTCGGCGATACGCGCCTGCACGCCATTGCGGCCTCGCGCTGCTGCTGAGCGCTGCACTCCGGATGTCGGCTAATCCTTCCGGAACACGATCGACGCCATCCAGCCGCTCATCAGCGCCATCGCGGCGGTGACGAGCCCGTAGACGAAGCCGTTCTGTCGCGCAGTAGTCGCGACGAACTGCTCGAACCCGACCTTGACGATCTCGAACGCGGTCTCGGTCTTGGTCAGGAAGACGCCGTTGGCGAGCAGCTTGATCTCGACCTGATAAGTGCCGATCGGCACTTCGGCCGGCAAGGGGATGCTGGTGCGAAACAGCGTCGGCGTCAGCAAGGTCACCGCGGCGGGATCCTCGCGATAGAGGCCGCGCTGGGTGCGCAGGCGGACGAAGGCACTGCGGAACGGATCGTTCGGCACCACGTCGGCATAGTCGGTGCCGACCCGCTGCGTCAGCAGCACGTTGTTGAGCCCGAGTTGCTGGCGTCTCGCCACCTCGGGCGGAGCAATCTGCTCGAACGGCCGATTGGCGAACAGCGCGAGATAGGCCGGCACCTGCAGGAACTGCCGGTAGTCGGTGTTGATCCAGATGCCGAACTTGCGTTCCTTGCGGCGCGTCACCATGTCGGCTCGCGGACCGATCACCGTCACCACGAGGTCGTACGCGTTGCGGTCCGCAGGCGTTGCGGCATCCTTCTCCACCGAACCGAACAGCACCAGCTCCTCGCCGGAATAGTTCGGCGTCACGGTGACGCGGTGATTGGAGACGGACACGATCAGCCGTTCGGCGCGCGCCGACGCATTCCCCAGTGAGAGCAGTATCAAGGCCGCAACGACCGATCGCGCGATCATTCGCTCACCCCCAGCTCGCGGATGGTGAAGAGATCGTCGGGGCGGATCACCAGTTCGACGGCGAAGCGGATGCCGACGGCCAGGATCAGCAGCCCCAGCAGCAGCCTGAGCTGTTCGCCGCGGATCTTCTGGCCGGCCCGCGCGCCGAATTGCGCCCCGGTCACGCCGCCGACCATCAGGATCAGCGCCAGCACCGCGTCGACCAGGTGATTGGTCATCGCGTGCAGCAGGGTCGCGAACAGCATGGTCACCAGGGTCAGCACCATGGAGGTGCCGATCACCGTGGAGGTAGGCACCCGCAGCAGGTAGATCATGATCGGGACCAGGATGAAGCCGCCACCGATGCCCATGATCGCGCCGATGAAGCCGATCATGATGCCAATGACGATAACCGGGATCACCGACAGATAGATCTTGGAGCGCTTGAACCGCATCTTCAGCGGCAGCCCGTGGATCCAGTTATGGGCGCGGCGTGGCGGCACCACCCCCTGCCGGATCCGCATCATCGCGCGCAATCCTTCCCAGAACATCAGCCCGCCGACCGTGGTGAGCAGCGCGACGTAGGAGAGCGCGATCATCAGGTCGAGCTGCCCGAGCGCGCGAAGCAGGGTGAACGTCCATACCCCGAGTGCGGTGCCGGTCGTGCCGCCGCATAGCAGGACGGTCGCGAGCGCCGGGTCGATGGCCCGGCGCCGCCAGTAGGAGATCGCACCGGAAAAGGAGGAGGCCGCGATATGGCTGGTCACGGAAGCGACCGCGACCGCCGGCGCGATGCCGAGGAAGATGAGCAGCGGCGTCATCAGGAACCCGCCGCCGATCCCGAACATGCCCGACACGAAGCCGACCGCCGCGCCCATGGCCAGCACCAGGAAGATGTTGACCGGAAGATCGGCGATCGGAAGGTAGAGCTGCATCGAGCGTTTTCCGGAAAACGAAAATTCCTGCAGGCTGCCCGCGGCAGGCGGAACCGTTGCCGCACCTTTGCATATCCGAAATCGCAGCAAGGGGGGACCGCAAATCGCGCCGCCCGGGTTGTTGTCGGCCGCGGGGGTGAACAGGTCTCGCGGAGCTGGCAGCGTCAGGGCCTGTTCCGGGCGGGGTCGGTGATCAGATTGGTGATCAGATTCATGGCTTGGGCTTGCTGGGTTCCGAGCCAGCGTATCTCGGAGGTCTGGGACATCGCTTCCACCACCGAGGAGGAAACCCCCATCCTGGTCAGATAGCCCAGAAGCATGCCGGCGACCCGCTGAGTATTGGCGACAGGGTCGCTAACCGGGGTCCTGTTGGTAAATCGATGAATTCCCAGCGCCGATCCCTCAACGCCATAGCGGGTCTGGCCGCCGGCAAACACCAAGACGCACGCGCTCGCGCAATATGACGGCCGGATGCGGCCCGAGTCGTCGGCAACACCGACAGCCGTGAACAGCCCGCGCGAGCGGATCGTTTCGCCCATGATCAGCGCCTGATCCACATTGCCTCCGGGGGAAGACAACAGGACGATGTCGCCAGGCGAGAGATGGGCTTCGTTCAGCCGGTCGTGAAACCAGCTCGCGGCCGCAGGCCCGATGTGCCCGCTCACCGCCAGCGCCCGGCCGCCGCCAAGATCTGCCTTGACGATCACGGACGAACTCAGACTTGGCGAAAAGTACTGGTCCTTCCAGTAGTCCCAGGCCTCAGGCCGCGAGATATCCCGATAGGCACGGATCCCCACGCCCGAAACCAGGAGCAGAAATATGAGGATCGACCCCAAGAACCGCCTTCGAGTCGCAGGATGGAGCGGCACCGCAGGCTGCGGCTGCCTGGCGAATTCGCCGGGAGGGGCGACCCGGGGACCGGTTGGGGAGCTTCGGAACGAGCTTTCCTCCTGCCGGCGATCATCAGCGGACAATGGACCCTCCTGGCGGGCCGTGGCGTCAATCCGCTGATCTATACGCCTGTACGGCGTGGACACCGAGGTACACGACCACCCCTCGCGAAGGTGGCATCAAGCACCGGCCGCCTGTCCTAATGCGCGGCGGCGGTGCGCTTGGTCGCAACCGGCTTTGGCGCAGGCTTGGAGCTGCCGGCCTGGGCCGGCGCGTTGTCCCATCCGCCCGCCGGCGCCGCAACGTTGACGGCATCGTCCGGCTGGGGTTCTGCCGTAAAGGTCTGGATCGCGAGCCTGGCTGCCGCCAGCGACTGGGCGTCGAGCCGCTTGGCGACATCGTCGCGCTTGGTCGCCGCGTCCGCGTCGCCCTGCGCCGCCGCAAGGCTGAACCATTTGTAGGACTCGGCCAGATTCTGCTCGACCCCGATGCCCCGCGCATAAAGGATGCCGAGATTGAACTGGCTATCGGCAACGCCGCGGTCGGCCGCCTTGCGGAACCATTGTGCGGCACTCTTGTAGTTGGCGCCCTTGCCGCCGCCGTCGGCATCCAGCACCGCCAGATTGTGCATCGCCTTGGCACTGCCGCGCTCGGCGGCCTGCAGATAGAAGCGGCGGGCGATCTCGGGATCCTTCTTTACGCCGAGGCCCTTTTCATACAGCGTCCCCAGCCTGAAGACGGCCGGCACCACGCCGGCCTGGGCGGCGCGGTCGTACCATTTGGCGGCCTCGTCATAATTGGCGGGCACGCCCTTGCCTTCGGCAAAACGAAGGGCGACCTCGTAGGCTGCGGTCGCATCACCCTTCATGGCGGCGCCGCGCAGCACCGGACCGCCGATCGCTTCCGGCAATCTTTCGGTCGGCGGCACCTGCACCACGCCGAGCCTGCGCCCCGGCACAGGCGGCAGCGTCGTCGGGATCGTTCCCGTGATGTCGCCGTTGCGCGCAGCATTGGCGGCGGGAGCGGCGGGCGGGATCTCGACCGAAGCGGCGCCGTCCGCGGCGTTCGGAGCGGGATAGTGCAGGGACTGTTTGCCGAGCGGGGTCGGCGACGTCATCGAAGGTGTGAGCTGCTCGGGCGCTGCGGGCTTGGGCGCGGTTTCCGCGGGTGCTTCGGCGTGCGGCGCCGCCGGGGGCGAGCTTTCCACCGACTGCGGTGGCGGCGCACTGCCGCCGTCGAGCAGGTTCATCGCCATTTTGAATGTGCCGAGCACGATCACGACCACGCTGGCGCCGACCAGCAGCCCCCGGATCTTGGACGTGATCGTGGAGGCTTCCTTGTTCCTGTCCTTGGCCTTGTCCCCCGTTGCGCCCTTGGCGGAGCCGCGGCCGGGTTTCTCGGGCTGCTGTGCGGCGGCGGCCTGCGCCGCGCGGCGAGCAGCGGCGATAAAGTTCGACGTCGACATGGGCTCGCGCGGCGCCGCGGGGATTTCGCTGATCGCGTTTTCGGAAGCCGCAATGCGGTCGGAGGGCGAGGTCATACGCCCGCTCGGGCGCGTGCCGGGCTCGAGCGGGAAGTCCGGCGGCAGCTCCGACGGTCCCGCAGCTCGTGGCGCGGTGTGCGGCTCGAGAATTTCGCTGATGGCCCGCGGCGGAACGGGCGGGACCGGCGGCGGGGTAGGTGACGTCGCAGACCCGGCCTGGAAGTCGCGCGGAGCGGCGGTGAAGACGCCCTGGCCGGCTGCAGGATTGGGCAACTCGGGTTTGGCTTGCGGCGGCATCGCCGCACGCGCGCCAGGTGAAGGCTCGGCGGGCGAGAGTGGCGCCGCGGCCGGCTGGGGCAAAGGCGTGGTGCGGACCGCGCGCAGATCGCCCTCGATCACGGCCAGCCGGTCGACCACGTGGCCGAGCGTGCTGTTCACTGTTTCCAGGGAGTCCTGCGTGTGACGGTTGGTCTCCGTCTGGCTGAACCGGATGTCGGACAGCTCGCGCTTGACCATGTCGACGAATTCGGAATCGACCGGCTCGACGGAACGCCGGCTCTCGGCCAGTGCCGCATAGGTCGCCTGCTGCTTTTCCAGATGCCGCAGGACATCGTGCAGCCCGTCTTCGATGCGGTTCAGGTTGACTCCACCATGATCGCCGGTCGATGCCTCGAGGCGCTCCAGGAGGTAGGACACGCGCTGTTCGAGGTGGGCGAAGGTCGATGCGCTGTCGTTGCCGACCTCCATGCGGTCGAGACGCTCGGACAGGCCGCGCAGCGCGCTTTCCAGGTGCTCGGTGTTCGCGTTGACGACCGGTCGCTCGCGGCTTTCCAGCGTTGCCGTCAGCGCGGCGATGCGCTGCTCGAGAATGGCGAAATTGTCGGTGTTGGCACTGGCGCGCGTGATCTGGTCGACCTTGGAGGACAACAGGTGCACGTCTTCCGACAGGCGCGCCAATGCGTCGTTGGAAGCGACATTGGAGACGATGGCCCGCAGGGCGGCGATCGCCCCTTCGAGCTGCTGGACCGTGCCGGGATCGTTGCTGGTGCGCAGGATCAGGTCGAGCTTGGCGCCTAGATTGCGGATCGCCTCGTCATAGCCGGCGAGCTGCTCGGCCGGCGTGAGCGAGCGCAGGACCTCGCGGATTTCGGCCAGCGCGCGTTCGATGCCGGCGAGAGCCTGGCCGTCGATGCCGCTGTTGCGGTTTTCGTCGATGCGTCGATGGAGCGAACGGATCTCGTTCTCGATCGATTCGATTGCCCGGCGCGGCATCGCCTCGGTGATGGCGTGGCGGATTTCCGCAAGCTCGCTGCGGAACGCGGCGATCGACTGTTCGATATGATCCGGCCGCTGCAGCGCCTCGATCTGGCTCGTGATCTTGAGCAGGTGGCGCTCGAGCGAGGAGAAGTCGGGACCTGGCGCCGGCGCGGGTTGAGCGGCGGGTGCCATCGGCGGGGCGCCGCGTGGCGACACCTGCCGCGGCGCGAAGCCGTCGAGCTCGTTCTGGCGGGCGGTGATCTCCGCCACGGCGACATCAAGCGAGGCGGGGCTCAAGGGCGGCGAGTGGCGATAAACCTGGGCTGCCGCGCGCTCGATGTCGTCCACCTGGCGCGCGCGCTCGTAAGCCTGGTTCGGCTGGGTCTGGTTCTGCCGCGGGGCCTGCGGGTTGGTGATCTGCGACAGGCGGGCATCGAGGCGCGAGATCGCGTCGTTGAGCTGGCGGGCGACGCCCTGTTCGCGCGACATCTCGTTGCGCGGCTGCGGGCGCGAGATCTGTTCGATCTGCCGTGTGATCGAATCCAGGCGCTGGTGGATGTCGGCGACATCGCGGCTCGCCTGGCCGACTTGCTGGTTCACTTGCTGGCTGACCTGGCGCTGCTCGGAGGACGCGCGGAAATTCGGCGGCGTGGCCTCGCCGACGGTGGAGTTCAGCCAATCGTTGAGCGACATTCCGGCGCGGCGGGCGGCGGCTTCGGCCCTCTCGCGTACGGATGGATCGATGCCGTCAGTACTCCACGCGCGCGAATTCATGACCCAGCTCGGTTCCGACTCCGGCGCCCCAGCCGGCGCCTTCAGCCTCCCCGCGCGTCCCAAACAGGAGACAATCCAATTCGGCGCGGGTCGTCTGCCACTGAAGCCGACTTTTTCCGGTTACGGTAAATAACGGGTTAAGGAAGGGCAGGCCCCGCGCATAAAGTTGATGATGCAGTGAAATTGGCCCGTTCTCCCTCGCGCGCTTGCGGGGCGAGGTGACCGCGTACATGGCACGCGAACCAGAACCAGCCGGTCAGGACCGAGCGCTCATCTCTCGCCCTTGCGATCGCGCTCGTTGAGCGGCACGACGCCGGCACGGTTGGTGATGGCGGACAAGGCGTCGATCGCCTCTTCGCACCACTCCACCACCATGCGCTCGTGACGAAGACCGAGGCGAAGCGTGAGCAGTTTTCCGAGATCGGCAGGCGAGGCGGTATTGTCCGGGAATCGCTTCTTCAGGATGCGCTCGTAGCGCTCGTAGCGGTCGCGATGGTGCTCCAATCGCGCCATCAGGTCGGTGCGCAGCGGCTCGATGTCGATGCTGTCGAGTGCATAGAACCGCACCAACAGATCGTCCTTGATCGGGGCCGGATTGCTGGGCCGGGCCGCCCAGTGCCTCAGCGCCGACCTGCCCTCCGCCGTCAGCGTGTAGACCAGCTTGTTGGGTTTGCCCGACTGCACCACCTCGCGGCCCTGGATGTAGCCGCGCTCGCGCAGCCGCGACAGCTCGCGATAGATCTGCTGATGGTCGGCCTTCCAGAAGAAGCCCATGGACGAGTCGAACGTCTTGGCGAGCTCATAGCCCGTCATCGGACGTTCCGTCAGGCATGCGAGGATCGCGTCACCGAGCGCCATGGCGTATTATCCATCTCCACTCGCCAGGGAGGTTGACTTTATGCATATCGGCGCATATGCGTCAATGCGCATATGAGCGCTGGACCGGGCCGCCAAGACAGGCTCCGCGCGCTGGCGACGAGAGGAGGCGTCCCTTGACCAAGACTGGTCTCGACAGGTGGTACGGCTACATGAAATCCCACGACCGCGCCGCGCTGTGGGATCTCCTCCACCCTGACGCCGTGTTCGAAAGTCCGGTCGTGCACACGCCGCAACGCGGCCGCGACATTACCTTCAAATACCTGACGAGCGCCGAGAAGGTGCTGGGCGGGCCCGGCTTCACCTATGTCGGCGAATGGCGCAGCGACAAGGGCGCGGTGCTGGAATTCGAGAACGAGATAGACGGGGTCAGGCTCAACGGCGTCGACATCATCACCTTCGACGACGATGGCCGGATCACCCATTTCAAGGTGATGGTGCGCCCGCTGAAGGCGATCAATTTGCTGCATCGGTTGATGGGCGAGCAACTTGCCAAGCCTCAACTCACGAAGCCTTGAAGCGAACGCCAGCCGCGACACTGCGGCGTTGCTGCGATCATAGCTGCCGGACGGCCGAACGGCTAAGGTCAACTGAACGATTGCCGCTCCGCCGATCTTCCCTTAAACGCCACCCAAGCCGCATGCCGGGAGAACGCCATGCCGATCTATAAAGCCCCCGTGGAAGACGTGAGCTTCCTGCTCAACGACGTGTTCCAGATCGACCGTTACGATAATCTTCCCGGTTTTTCCGACGCTTCGAGCGACGTGCGCGAAGCGATCCTGGGCGAAGCGGCCAAGCTCTCCGAGGAGGTGCTGCAGCCCCTGAACCGCGTCGGCGATCTCGAGGGCTGCAAGCGCAATGACGACGCCAGCGTGACCACGCCCAAGGGATTCAAGGAAGCCTTCAAGCAGGTGGTCGAAGGCGGCTGGCTCGGCCTGTCGGCCCCGACCGAATATGGCGGACAAGGCCTGCCGGTCACGCTGAGCCAGGCCGTCAACGAATTCCAGTGCTCGGCCAACATGGCCTTCTCGATGTATGGCGGCCTGACCATGGGAGCGACCGCCGCCCTGCTCGTGCACGGCTCGCCCGAACTGAAGAAGACCTATGTGCCCAAGATGGTGTCGGGCGAGTGGACCGGCACCATGAACCTGACCGAGCCGCACTGCGGCACCGATCTCGGCCTGCTGCGCACCAAGGCCGTCCCGCAGGCGGACGGCAGCTACAAGATATCAGGCACCAAGATCTTCATCTCCGCTGGCGAGCATGACCTCGCGGACAACATCATCCATCTCGTGCTCGCTCGGATCGAAGGAGCGCCGGCCGGCATCAAGGGTATCTCGCTGTTCGTGGTGCCGAAGTTTCTGGTCAATGCCGATGGCTCGCCGGGCGCGCGCAACGGCGTCGCCTGCGGATCGATCGAGCACAAGATGGGCATCCACGGCAATTCCACCTGCGTGATGAACTACGACAATGCCACCGGCTGGCTGATCGGCCAGGAAAACAAGGGCATGCAGGCCATGTTCGTGATGATGAACGAGGCCCGGCTCGGCGTTGCCGTCCAGGGTCTCGCGCAGTCCGAGGTGGCCTATCAGAACGCCGTGGCCTATGCGCGCGAGCGCCTGCAGGGCCGTTCGTTGACCGGGGCGAAGGCGCCGGACAAGGCCGCCGATCCCATCATCGTCCATCCCGACGTGCGCCGTACCCTGCTCACCATCCGCGCCTTCAATGAGGCGGCGCGCGCGCTCGTGGTCTGGACCGCGCTCAAGAGCGACGTCGCCCATCGCTCGAGCGATCCCAAGGACCGCCAGGAGGCCGACGATCACATGGGCTTGATGACGCCGGTGCTGAAGGGGCTTCTGACCGAGGTCGGCTTTGCCAACGCCGTGCAGGCGCAGCAGATGTATGGCGGGCACGGCTATATCGCCGAGCACGGCATGGAGCAGTTCGTGCGCGATGCCCGCATCGCCATGATCTACGAGGGAGCCAACGGCATCCAGGCGCTCGACCTCGTCGGCCGCAAGCTGCCGCGTGACGGCGGCCGCGCGGTGATGGCGTTCTTCGGCGAAGTCATGGGCTTTGCCAAGGAGAATGGCGGCGATCAAGCCATGAAGCCTTATGTGGCGCCGCTCTCGACCGCACTCGGTCACCTGCAGCAGGCCACCACCTGGCTGATGCAGAACGCGATGATGAAGCCGGACAACGCCGGCGCCGCCGCGACCGATTACATGCATCTGTTCGGCTCGGTCGCGCTCGGCTACATGTGGGCGCGCATGGCCAAGGTGACGCTGGGCAAGATTGCCGCCGGCGGCAGCACCCCCTATTTGTCGACCAAGCTCGTGACCGGCCGCTTCTTCATGGAACGCATGCTGCCGGAGACCGCGCTGCACCTTTCGCGTATCCAGACCGGTTGCGCCACCACCATGGAACTGCCGGCGGAGGCCTTCTGAGGGCCTTTTCCGCCGCCTAGCTCGATCCGCTATCAGATTACGATCGTCATACGAGGAGGGCATCATGCCTGAGGCATATATCTACGATCACGTTCGCACCCCGCGCGGCCGTGGCAAGTCCGACGGCTCACTGCACGAGGTCACGGCGCTTGCGCTCGCCTCGGTGCCTCTCAAGGCGCTGAAGGAGCGCAACAACCTGCCCGAGGGCTCGGTGGACGACGTCATCCTCGGCGTGGTCGATCCGGTCGGCGAAGCCGGCTCCGACATCGCGCGTTTCGCGGCGCTGAAGGCCGGGCTCGGCCAGTCGGTGCCGGGGGTGCAGATCAGCCGGTTCTGTGCCTCAGGGCTCGATGCGGTGAACTTCGCCGCGGCCCAGATCATGAGCGGCCAGCACGAACTCGTGATCGGCGGCGGTGCCGAGTCCATGAGCCGTATCGGGCTGGGCGCCTCCGGCGGTGCCTGGCCGATGGACCCCTCGATGGCGGTTCCGGCCTATTTCATGCCGCAGGGTGTTTCCGCCGACCTGATCGCGACCAAATACGGCTTCTCCCGCGACGACGTCGACGCCTACGCGGTGCAGAGCCAGCAGCGCGCGGCCAAGGCCTGGGACGAGGGTCGCTTCGACAAGTCGGTGGTGCCGGTGAAGGACGTCAACGGCCTCACCATCCTCGCCAAGGACGAGCACATGCGCCCCTCGACGACCATGCAGACGCTCGCGCAATTGCAGCCGTCCTTCGTCACCATGGCGGCCATGGGCGGCTTTGACGCGGTGGCGATGCAGTCGCATCCGGAAGTCGAGCGCATCAACTACGTGCACCACGCCGGCAATTCGTCCGGCATCGTCGACGGCGCCGGCGCCGTCCTGCTCGGCAGCAAGGAGGCCGGCCAGAAACACGGGCTGAAGGCGCGCGCGAAAATCCGAGCCTTTGCCAACATCGGCTCGGAGCCGGCCATCATGCTCACCGGTCCGGTCGACGTGACCAACAAGCTGTTCGAGCGCTCGGGCATGAAGAAGTCGGATATCGACCTGTTCGAACTGAACGAGGCCTTTGCCTCGGTCGTGCTGCGCTACATGCAGGCGTTCGAGATCGACAGCTCGAAGATCAACGTCAACGGCGGCGCCATTGCGCTCGGCCATCCCCTGGGCGCGACAGGTGCCATGATTTTGGGCACGGTGCTGGACGAATTGGAGCGGACCAACAAGTCGACCGCGCTGGTGACGCTGTGCATCGGCGGCGGAATGGGCACCGCGACGATCATCGAGCGGGTTTAATCGCCGTAGGGTGGGTTAGCCGAAGGCGTAACCCACCGTGCCACGGCAAAGAAGTGGTGGGTTACGCTTCGCTAACCCACCCTACAAGATCACAGTCAACCGCCGCGCCGACCATGGCTGCCGGCACTGAGGGAGCACCACATGGCTTTCAAGAATTTCAAAGTCGAAACCGACGCCGACGGCATCGTGCTTGTTACCTGGGACATTCCCGGCCGGTCGATGAACGTCCTGGACGAGACCTCGACCAACGAACTCGAGGCGATCGTGAAACAGACCACGGCGGATGCTGCGGTGAAGGGCGTCGTCATCACCTCCAGCAAGGAAGCGTTCTGTGCCGGCGCCGACCTGTCGATGCTTGAGGGCATGAACCAGGCCTACGCCCAGGTATTCAAGGAAAAGGGCGAGATCGCCGCCAACCAGATGCTGTTCGAGCAGAGCCGGCGTTTTTCGCTGGTGCTTCGTTCGATCGAGACCTCGGGCAAGCCGTGGGTGGCCGCGATCAACGGGCTGGCGCTCGGCGGCGGCTTCGAGATCACCCTGTGCTGCCACTACCGCGTCGCGGCCGAAAATCCCAAGACCCGGCTGGGTCTGCCCGAGGTCAAGGTCGGTCTGTTCCCCGGCGCCGGCGGCACCCAGCGCGTGCCGCGTCTCGTTCCGCCGCAGGACGCGATGCAGATCCTGCTCAAGGGCGATGCCCTGCCGCTGGACAGGGCCAAGGCGCTCAATCTCATTCACGCCATCGTCCCGAAAGACGACCTGATCAAGGCGGCGAAGGACTGGATCAAGAGCGGCGGCAAGCCGGTTGCGCCGTGGGACGAGAAGAATTTCAAGCTGCCCGGCGGCCCGGTGTTCTCCAAAGCCGGCATGATGATGTTCCCGGCCGGCAACGCCATCTACCGCCGCGAGACCTACGACAACTACCCGGCGGCGCGCGCCATCATGAGCTGCGTCTATGAGGGCCTGCAGCTGCCGATCGACGCCGCGCTGCGCGTGGAGTCGCGTTACTTCACCCAGGTGCTGCGTTCGAAGGAAGCGGCGGCGATGATCCGCAGCCTGTTCCTGTCGATGCAGGAACTGAACAAGGGCGCGCGGCGCCCGCCAAACGTGCCGCCGACCAAGGTCAGGAAGCTCGCCGTGATCGGCGCCGGCTTCATGGGCGCCAGCGTCGGCTATGTCTCGGCCCGCGCCGGTCTCGATGTCGTGCTGATCGACCGCGACCAGGAAAGCGCCGACAAGGGCAAGGCGCACGCCCAGAAGGTGATCGAGGAGCAGATCGCCAAGGGCCGCGCCAAGCCCGCGGATCGCGACGCGCTGCTGTCGCGCATCACCGCGACCGCCGACTATGCCGTGCTGAAGGATTGCGACCTCGTCATCGAGGCCGTGTTCGAGGACCGCAAGGTCAAGGCGGAGACCTACGCGAAGGCGCAAGCGCATCTCAAACCGGACGTGATCTTCGCCTCCAACACCTCGACCCTGCCGATCACCTCGCTCGCCGAGGGGTTCGGCGACCAGGGCAGGTTCATAGGCATCCATTTCTTCTCGCCGGTCGAGAAGATGATGCTGGTCGAGATCATCGTGGGCAAGAACAGCGGTGATGTCGCGCTGGCGACCGCGCTCGACTACGTGCGCACGATCGGCAAGACGCCGATCGTGGTCAATGACTCCCGCGGCTTCTTCGCCAATCGGTGCGTGGGGCGCTACGTTGCCGAAGGCAACGAGATGTTCCTCGAAGGCGTGCCGCCGGCAATGATCGAGAACTGCGCCAAGATGGCCGGCATGCCGGTCGGGCCGCTGTCGCTGTCCGACGAGGTCGCGCTTGACCTCGGCCTGAAGATCATGAGGGCCACCGAGGCCGATCTCGGACCCAACGCCATCAACCAGGATCAAAAGAAGCTGATGATGGAGATGGTCGAAAAGCGCGACCGCCTCGGCCGGAAGAACCGCAAGGGCTTTTATGACTATCCGGAGAAGGGCAAGGGCCAGAAGAGCCTGTGGCCGGGGCTTTCCGAACTGCAGCCCAAGCACCTCGATCCCGATACGCTCGATGTCGAGGAACTCAAGCAGCGCTTCCTGGTGGTGCAGGCGGTGGAAGCCGCACGCACGGTGGAAGATCACGTGATCACCGATCCGCGCGAGGCCGATGTCGGCTCGATTCTCGGCTTCGGCTTTGCGCCGTTCACCGGCGGCACGCTGTCCTACATCGACTTCATGGGCACGAAGAAGTTCGTCGATCTGTGCCACAAGTTGGAGGCCAAGTACGGCTCGCGCTTCACGCCCCCGAAGCTCCTGGAGGAGATGGCGGCGAAGGGCGAGACCTTCTACGGCCGCTTCGCGCCGAAGAAGTCCGCGGCGGCGTGAAGTCTGCGCGCAAGTTGAGCGCCGGCGTTGCCGCTTGCTCGCTACTGCCCTCTCACCCCTTGCGGGGGAGAGCTGGAGAGGGAGGTAGCCCCGCAAGTTCGGTGCTTGGGGCTGCCCTTGCCTAACCCTCCTCCGCAAGTGGGGAGGGAATATAGGAATGCTGCACCTTCGCCCCCGCGGCCATGCGGGCAGCGCGTCTGGTCGAGGCATGGCGCCGTCAACGCGCGCAGCGGGATTTCGGAGGAGAGTTCCCTGGCCGAGCAAACCGGGCGCCCAGGTTGGTCCAGAGCAAGCTGACTTTCCAAGCTTGAGCTAGAAGAAGCGCGCGGACGAGATCACGCTTGGACAAGCACGTTGACCTTTCTCGGCGCGATCGACGCCGATCTGCCGCATCATCGGGTTCGAGCCGAAATCGACTTGCCCGATTTCACATTGGAGTTTGTGATGCTGCTGACAAAGTCCCGAACTTTGTTGTACTAAGATCCCTTAGGGACGCGCTTCGGTTAGGGAGTGCTGATATGACGCCTGTTCATTCGTCGCCCGCAGAGTGGTTGTCGGTTTCGATTGCGCCTGACGAGGGAGAGCTCGAGATCTGTGTGATGGACTATAACGGGATGGTGCGTGCGCTCGAGTACCCCTGCTACAAGAGGGGAGACGAATGGGCCGATGCTTCAAACAAGAAGCTGTTCGCCGTTCAGCCGACGCATTGGCGCAAATGGATCGAGCGGCATTGACCCGAAGGCAGGTCCAACGCGATTGTGGCGTGATCAGTTGAGTTTGAGCCCGGACAAGCCGGTGTTGGTGGTCTGAGGGGTCGGACCAGATCCGAAGCGGCTACGGTCGTTCGCTGGAACTTGAAAGTCAAACGTATAAGGAACTTTAGATAGAAAGGCCGGACGATCCCGCCGGCCTTTCGCTTCGCACCGCTCGGCGGAAGCTCACGCCGCCTGGGCGAGACCTTCCTTCTTCAGCGCCTCCTGCACCTTCGGTCGCGCGGCGACGCGCGCCTTGTAGGCGAGCAGGTTCGGCATCGCGGAGAGGTCGAACTTCATCCGTTCGGCCCACGTCAGGATCGTGAACAGGTAGCCGTCGGCGACGGTGAACTGCTTGCCCATCAGATAGTCGCGGCCGGCAAGCTGGCTGTCGATATATTTGAGCTTGGCCATGACCCGGTCCTTGAAGAACGCCTTGGCGTCGTCCGACAGCACGGGCGAGAACATCGGTCCGAAGTTCTTGTGCAGCTCCGAGGTGATGAAGTTGAGCCACTCCAGAAGCTTGTAGCGTTCGGCGCTGTCGCGGGCCGGGGCGAGATTCTTGTCCGCCGCCTTGTCGGCGATCATCTGGACAATGACGGGC
Organism: Bradyrhizobium sp.; assembly: GCF_016213215.1. Classification (GTDB taxonomy): domain Bacteria; phylum Pseudomonadota; class Alphaproteobacteria; order Rhizobiales; family Xanthobacteraceae; genus Bradyrhizobium. The sequence continues at coordinate 74,337 of NZ_JACRAW010000135.1, forward strand.
CCTTCGGTAACCATCTCGCCGCTGTCGAGACGGAGCGCGGGTACCTGCCCCTTGGGGTTGATTTGGAGGTAGTCATCGCCGTTCTCCAGCTTCTTGGCGCGAAGGTCGACCTTGACGAGCTCGTAGGGCAGGCCCGCTTCGAGCAGCGCGATATGGGGGGAAAGCGAGCAGGCGCCGGGCGAGTAATAAAGCTTCATGGAATTTCCTCCTGGAAAACGATGAAAAGCGGCGAATGAATGACTAAATGCATCTGCATGAAATAGTCAAGATTGATGCAGCTGCATCGAGTGCGGTAGACTGAACCACAACGTGAGCCGGACCATGAAACGCAAACCATCGACCGAGGCAACCGCCGCCTGGATCCGCCTGATGCGGGTTCAGAGCCGGGTGCTGGATGCGGTCGAGCAGGACCTGAAGAGGGCTGGCTTCCCGCCGCTTGCCTGGTATGACGCGCTGCTCGAACTGTCGCGCGCCCCATCGGGCGAATTGCGCCCGGTGGAGCTGGAACGGCAGATGCTGATCCCGCAATATTCGACGTCGCGGCTGATCGACCGTCTCGTGGAGGAGGGGCTGGCCGTGCGCAGGGAATGCAAGATCGACAAGCGCGGCCAGTTCGTCGAGATCACCGAGGCCGGCCGCGATCTGCAGAAGCGGATGTGGAGCGCCTATTCCGCCGCGATCGAAAAGTACGTCGGCTCGAAGCTGTCCGATGGGGACGCCGTCAAGCTGTGCGGCCTGCTCGACCGGCTCGGGTGCTCCTGCGGCGATGCACGCTCACCGGCTTTGAGCGAAAGCGCGCCGGCGCGATGACAGCGTTTCCACCACTCACGTCCGCGCGCCGAGCGGTTCGCGGACATCATCGTCACCGCGCGCGTTCGGTCGTAGCGCTTTGGATTCGGGACTAGCATGGCGCGAGACCAGATCGACATGACGCCTTTGCAATCGCGCGACGAACTCGTCGCGTGGTTCGAGGCGGGTAGCAAGCCGCCGTCCGAATTCCGCATCGGTACAGAGCACGAAAAGACCCCGTTCACCCTGCAGGGGCATCAGCCCGTCCCGTACGAGGGCGCCCGCGGCATCGGCGCGCTGCTGGAGGGCATGCAGCTCCTTCTCGGCTGGGAGCCGATCATGGAGCGCGGCAACATCATCGGCCTTTACGACGTGACCGGCGGCGGGGCGATCTCGCTGGAGCCTGGCGGGCAGTTCGAACTGTCCGGCGCGCCGGTGGAGAACGTGCACCAGACCCAGAGCGAACTGATGGCGCACATCGCACAGGTGCGCGAGGTCGCAACGCCCCTGGGGATCGGCTTTCTCGGTCTCGGCATGACTCCGTCATGGTCGCGGGCGCAGATCCCGGTGATGCCGAAGGGCCGCTACAAGATCATGACCGCCTACATGCCGAAGGTCGGCAAGTACGGCATCGACATGATGTACCGGACCTGCACCGTGCAGACCAATCTCGACTTCTCTTCCGAAGCCGACATGGTCAAGAAGCTCAGGGTGTCGCTCGCGCTGCAGCCGATCGCGACCGCTTTGTTCGCCAATTCGCCGTTCACCGAAGGCAAGCCGAACGGCCTCCTGTCGTTCCGCTCGGAGATCTGGCGCGACACCGACAACGCGCGCGCCGGCATGCTGCCGTGGGCGTTCGAGGACGGCATGGGATTCGAGCGCTGGGTCGACTACGCGCTCGACGTGCCGATGTACTTCATCAAGCGCGGCGATGATTACATCGATGTCGCGGGCTCCTCCTTCCGCGATCTGTTTGAGGGCAGGCACCCCGCGCTGCCGGGCGAACGTCCGACCCTGTCGGACTGGGCCAACCATCTTTCGACCATCTTTCCCGAGGTGCGGCTGAAGCGCTATCTGGAGATGCGCGGCGCGGACGGCGCTCCGTGGGGCCGGTTGCCGGCGCTCCCGGCGTTGTGGGTCGGGCTCTTGTATGACGATACGAGCCTCGATGCCGCCTGGGACCTCGTCAAGAACTGGACGGCGGTTGAGCGGCAGTCGCTCCGCGACGATGTGCCGCGCCTGGGCTTCAAGGCGAAAATTCGCGACCGCTACGTGTTTGAGATTGCCAAGGAATGCCTGATTCTGGCGCATGCCGGCCTGCGTCGTCGTGGACGCATCGATCATTTCGGGCGCGACGAAACCCACTATCTGGAGCCGCTGGACCGCATCATCGATTCCGGCCGCACGCCGGCGGAGGAGCTGCTGGAGAAGTATGGCGGCCCCTGGCATGGGTCCGTGGAGCCGGCCTACGACGAATATGCGTTCTAGAGATTGATCCGGAAAACCCGGTACCGGTTTTCCGGAAAGGTCATGCTCAACCAAAATCGGCGTGATCCGGACGCGCCACGCCAGCGCAGATTTGGCGGGTCTTGCAAACGACAAGCGCGAAGCGTTCGCGTGGAATTCGTTCTCGATGAGAACCGTAAAGCGCGCCGGCGGTTCAATTCGGTAGCCCAAAAGCATCCCTCTGTCGAAAGGACCTGGGCCGTTCATCAGCCGTACAGGTTTGCGGCTTTCAAATGGCCGATCGCAAAAAATCTCAACGCATTCAATAACTGGAAAGCTGATTGGAATGGAAAGAGGCCGCCTGTTCGGGGCCTGTTTGGTATCGCTCGCCGTGCTGGCGTTCGTTCTTTCGATCCAGCCGGCTCTCGCCCAGACCGCGTTTGATCGTCCGGGCGGCGATTATCTGAGCACGCCGCTCGCCTCCGGCGATCCGGAAGATTGCGCTCTTTTGTGCGAGCGCGACCGGCGCTGCCGGTCGTGGAGCTTCAACTATCCCGATGTCGCGGGTGGCACGGCGCTGTGCTGGCTGAAGAACACCGTGCCGCCGCGGGTGCCGGAGAGCTGCTGCATATCCGGCGTACGCGGCGCCGGCGTGCTCGAGCCGCAGGTCGCAGGCGTTGAGAATTCGATCGATCGCCCCGGCGGCGACTACCGCAATTTCGAGCTGAAGAACGGCGACGCCGACGAGGCCTGCAAGGCGGCCTGCACCGCCGACAACAAATGCCGCGCCTTCACCTATGCAAGGGCAGGCTATGCCGGCCGGGAAGCGCGTTGCTTCCTCAAGAAGGAAATCAAGCCGCCGCGGCGCAAGGCCGGATTCACCTCCGGCGTGGTGAGGTGACGAATCACGTCACGCCGTCCATTGTCGCGCGCGAAAACCGTCATTGCGAGCGAAGCGAAGCAATCCAGGATATGTATTCGCGGTGATCGCTTCGTCGCTTGCGCTCCTCGCGATGACGACACGGAATGTTGTCCGCTGGCAGCACCGTGATCTCCGGCCGCAGCGCCTTCCGGCGCGCAGATCATGCTCGATCAACTAGCGGATGGCGGTGAAGAAGCGCGCGAGACGGAAGCCGGAGGGCCAGGTCCACAGCGGCTGGTGGCGCATGGCGAGATCCCAGGAGCCGAGCACGGCATCGGCGCGTCCGACCAGGTTGTCGATCGGCAGCAGCCCGACGCCGCCGGCCCGCACGGGCACGCGGCTGTCGGCGGAGTTGTCGCGGTTGTCGCCGAGCACGAACAGCATGCCGGGCGGCACGGTCACCTCCGGCGTGTTGTCGAGCGGTCCGTTGTCGCGCATCTTGAAGATCAGGTGCGAGACGCCATTGGGCAGGGTTTCGACATAGCGATGGGCCGGCTGGCTGCCGCCATTGTCGTCTTCGGCTTCGCCGAGTCCGTCCGGCTTCAATCCAGCCGCGCGGTCATTGATGAAGAGCTGGCCCTGGCGCATCTGGATGCGGTCGCCGGGCAGCCCGACCACGCGCTTGACCCAGGCCTGCGACCGGTCGCCGGTCCAGCGGAAGACGACGACGTCGCCGAGCTTCGGCGTCTCACCCAACACGCGACCGGTTTCCGGCAGGTTGATCTGGATCGGCAGCGAGGAGGTGCCGTAGCCGTAAGGGAATTTCGAGGCGAGCAGGGCGTCGCCGATCATCAGCGTCGGCTCCATCGAGCCGGAGGGTACGTAGAACGGCTCGGCGAGCGCTCCCTTCGCCAGGAACACCAGAGCGACGACGCCGGCAAGCTGCACCGCCTGCCCGCGCCAGGTGGTGGGCTTGCTGCTGCTCTTGATGGGGGCCAACTTCTCCAGGCTCATGCGCCAGTTCCTCCCACGGTAATGCGCTCCATCCGCAGCGTCGGCTGGCCCACGCCGACCGGAACGCCCTGACCGTTCTTGCCGCAGGTGCCGATACCGGTATCAAGCGTCAGGTCATTGCCGATCATGGTGATGCGGTGAAGGTCCGTCGGGCCGTTGCCGATCAGCATCGCGCCCTTCAGCGGCGCGCCGAGCTTGCCGTTCTCGATTCGATACGCCTCGGTGCACTGGAACACGTACTTGCCGGAGGTGATGTCGACCTGCCCACCGCCGAAGTTGGCGGCGTAGACGCCGTTCTTGACCGAGGCGATGATCTCCGCCGGATCGCGATTTCCCGCGAGCATGTAGGTGTTGGTCATGCGCGGCATCGGCGCATGGGCATAGCCCTGGCGGCGGCCGTTGCCGGTCGGCTTCATGTTCATCAGGCGCGCATTCTGTCGATCCTGCATGTAGCCGACCAGGATGCCGTCCTCGATCAGCACGGTCCGGCTGGTCGGCGTGCCTTCATCATCGATGGTGAGCGATCCGCGCCGCGAGGCCATGGTGCCGTCGTCGACGACGGTAACGCCCTTGGCGGCGACCTGCTGGCCCATCAGGCCGGCAAACGCCGAGGTCTTCTTGCGGTTGAAATCGCCTTCCAGCCCGTGGCCGACCGCTTCGTGCAGCATGACGCCGGGCCAGCCCGCGCCCAGCACGACGTCCATTTCGCCGGCGGGTGCGGGTACGGATTCCAGGTTGACCAGCGCCTCGCGCAGGGCGCCGTCGGCAGCCTCGCGCCACGCGTTGGTTTCGATGAAACGGACATAGCCCTCGCGGCCGCCATAGCCCTTGCTGCCGCTCTCCTGGCGATCGCCCTGGCCGGCAACCACCGACACGTTGACGCGCACGAGAGGGCGAATGTCGCGGTAGCTCTCGCCGTCAGGACGCAGGATCTCCACCACCTGCCAGGTCGCGCCCAGGCTGACGCTGACCTGTCGCACCCGCGGATCCTTGTCGCGCAAATACGCGTCGATCTCGGCGAGCAGCTTCACCTTGGCCTCGAAGCCAGGCGCATCCAGCGGATTTTCGTCGCCATAGAGCCGCACATTGGTGTGCGGAGGCGGGGCCGCCAACGATCCCGAATAGCCGCCGCGCACCGCGGCAACCGCGTCCGCCGCGCGAATCAGTGCCGGCAGCGATACGTCGGAGGAATGCGCATATCCGACCGCGTCGTCCTTCACCGCGCGCAGGCCGAAACCCTGCGAGGTGTCGTAGGTCGCCTGCTTCAGCCGGCCGTTGTCGAACATCAGCGCTTCGGTCTGGCTGTATTCGAGGAACAATTCGCCGTCATCGGCACCCAGGAGCCCACGCGCCACCTGGTCGCGGACCTTGTCGCGATCGAGATTGGCGCGGTCGAGCAGGGAGGTCGTAGCGGGACTGGTCATGGATCGGTCCGTAATCGGATGGCTGGATCTTCCAAGATAATTGCTTCCTGATCGTTCGGCGAGAGGCGATCAATTACATTACCGAAACGCAATGATCGATGTTGTTCCGGGCTCAGCGATGGCCTCCAGCCGCGCCCACGACATCGTCGTGCAGGAACGGCGATATTTGGTCTTCTTTGAGGCGCGTCCGAGCGATGCACAGTGCGCCTCGCATTTTGCCTGAGACAGGCAAATCACTGCAGAAAGCTGTCAAGCCCCCGCGGCAAAAATATTTCGCTTTTCCAGAATTCGGATTTGGCGTATAGGTCGCCCGTCTCACCCGGTACGAGGGGCGTATCGCGATCGTCACGAAACGCGGGCTGGGATGCGGTGGACGCGGGTTGCGTCGGCGCGAACGTGTACCACAGGGCGGTTTTCCGTGAGTGGTCCGCGGCGCGCAGGACGAACGGCGCAAATGCGTACGGCAAAACCGTGTGGTCCTGGCTGCCGTTGCTGCAGTCAAGCTCCGCGGAGGCGGCTCAAGCCCAACCGGGCGTGAGGCGTCGTCAATCTGCGGAGCGACGGTGATGCGCAAAGCGGTTTTGCTCGTCCTGAGCGACGCAAAAGCCCTTACGGCAGCTTGTCGTAGCCTTCGCCGAGTCCGTTCAGACTGAGAGGGAACCCGATGCCTTCTTCTGGGGTCTCGAAGATGATGAACGTTGCGGTCTTGGCGCTGCGCAGTTGCCCGAGCAGCTTGTCGTCCATCACCACTTCGGCAACGCAGCCGTTGGGCAGGCAGCGGACGAAGCCGGCGCGGCCGACGTCCTGGTTGTCGAGCTTGAGGCCGAGGCCTGACGGCAGCAGCACGCCGAGCGGGGCCACCACCCGCATCAGCCGGCTCTTCTGGTCGGCAGTCTTCAGCACGATCACGGTGAGGCCGGCATTGGAGCGGTCCTCCGCCACGACGCTCTGGATCAGGGCGCATTGCTCGCTGCGTGCGCCGGGCGGGGTGTCGCAGCGGATCTGCCAATCGCCGTGCACCGAGCGTACCGCGCCCTGTGCGTGGGTCTCACCGGGTAGGGCCAGCGCGAGAATCCCCATCAGCCCGCCGAGCAGGGTGAGGCCGGTCGTGGCTTTGGCCCTGAGTGTCGAAGGCCTCATCCGGTTGATTCCTCAAATTTGGCGCTTGGCTGACCGCAACGAGCGTCTGACACGGAAATGACGGCGTCTTGAAGGCGATTTGCAACCACTTCCCACGCCGACCTGGCCGTTTACGCCCTAACGAATCAGGGTTCCTGCAGCACCGGGCGGCCTTTGCCTACATCGGGCACTGCCGCTGTCAAGCGGCTCCGGAGGCAGGTCCGCTATCCCGGTCCGACCGCTTATCCACCACGCCGCGGTATTAGAGGAGGGTAGATCACTACGCCGATCACAGGTGGATCAAGAGCGCATTGCGATGGATCAAGAAGTGTGATTTGAGAGGTAAAATTTCCTGTTCAGCGGAGCGGCTTGGGCACTAAATTACCACCCACGCGCTTTGATTGAAAGTGGGTCGCATAAGCATTCTGAACAAAGAGCGGAATGCGCTGGGGTCGAATGTGAAGGGAGCGGAAGCGGCATGAAGATGTCGATGGGTCGGCGGTTGCTGGGGTTGGCGGTAGCCGGCGCAGCACTGGCAGCGAGCGGTGCGGCCTTTGCCGAATTGGGACAACCGGCACCGTGGGAATACCAGCTCCAGCAATCCGGCTCGCCGGTGATGGACAACATCGTCTGGTTCCACAATTTCCTGTTGGTCATTATCACCGTTATCACGCTGTTCGTTCTGGCGCTGCTCGTCGTCGTCGTGGTGAAGTTCAACGCGAGAGCCAATCCGGTGCCCTCGCGGACCACGCACAACACGCTGATCGAAGTCATGTGGACGCTGGTCCCGGTGCTGATCCTCGTCGCCATCGCGGTGCCCTCGTTCCGGCTCCTGTTCCTCGAGCTCGACGTGCCGAAGGCGGACCTGACCATCAAGGCGACCGGCAAGCAGTGGTACTGGAGCTACGCCTATCCCGATAACGGCAAGTTCGAGTTCGATTCGCTGATGGCGCAGGACAAGCAGCCGCGGCTGCTCGGCGTCGACAACGAGATGGTGGTGCCGGTCAACAAGGTGATTCGGGTCCAGACCACCGGCGCCGACGTCATCCATTCGTTCGCGGTGCCCTCCTTCGGCATCAAGATCGACGCCATTCCGGGCCGTCTGAACGAAACGTGGTTCAAGGCCACCAAGGTCGGCATGTACTACGGCCAGTGCTCGGAGCTGTGCGGCAAGGACCATGCGTTCATGCCGATCGCGGTGCGCGTGGTGAGCGACCAGGATTTCGCCTCCTGGGTTGAAGAGGCCAAGAAGAAATATGCGAGCGGCGGCGCGAACACCACCTTCGCCTCCGCCGCGGGCGCCGCGCAGTAAGCCCGCAGGGCTTGCGCGCAAACGGGACAAGGGCGGGCTCGCAAGGCCCGCCGGGACTGCAAGGCAGGATGTAAAGGCAATGGCAACGAGCGCTTCGATTTCCACCGATCACGTCCATGACGACCATGCGCACGACCACCCGACCGGGTGGCGACGCTGGCTCTACTCGACCAATCACAAGGACATCGGCACGATGTACCTGGTGTTTGCCGTCATCGCCGGAGTTATCGGTGCCGCGATGTCGATCGCGGTCCGCGCCGAGCTGATGTATCCCGGCGTGCAGGTATTCGGCGCGAACACATACAATGTATTCGTGACCTCCCACGGCCTCATCATGATCTTCTTCATGGTCATGCCCGCGATGATCGGCGGCTTCGGCAACTGGCTGGTGCCGCTGATGATCGGCGCGCCCGACATGGCGTTCCCGCGCATGAACAACATCTCGTTCTGGCTGTTGCCGGCCTCCTTCGCGCTGTTGTTGATGTCGACCTTCGTCGAGGGTGAGCCGGGCAACAACGGCGTTGCAGCCGGCTGGACGATCTATGCGCCGCTGTCGACCTCGGGTCATCCGGGGCCGGCTGTCGACTTCGCGATCCTGTCGCTGCATCTCGCCGGCGCCTCGTCGATTCTCGGATCGATCAACTTCATCACCCCGATCTTCAACATGCGCGCCCCCGGCATGACGCGGCACAAGATGCCGCTATTCGTGTGGTCGATCCTGGTGACGGTGTTCCTGCTGCTGTTGTCGCTGCCGGTGCTTGCGGGTGCGATCACCATGCTGCTCACCGACCGCAATTTCGGCACGACCTTTTTCTCGGCCGACGGTGGCGGCGATCCGGTGCTGTTCCAGCACCTGTTCTGGTTCTTCGGTCACCCCGAAGTCTACATCCTGATCCTGCCGGGCTTCGGAATGATCAGTCAGATCGTCTCGACCTTCTCGCGCAAGCCGGTGTTCGGCTATCTCGGCATGGCCTACGCGATGGTAGCGATCGGCGGCATCGGCTTCGTGGTATGGGCGCACCACATGTACACGGTCGGCATGTCGAGCGCTGCCCAGGCCTACTTCGTCGCCGCGACCATGGTGATCGCGGTGCCGACGGGCGTGAAGATCTTCTCCTGGATCGCGACCATGTGGGGCGGTTCGATCGAGTTCCGCGCGCCCATGCTGTGGGCGGTCGGCTTCATCTTCCTGTTCACGGTCGGCGGCGTCACCGGCGTGGTTCTGGCGAACGCCGGCGTCGATCGCGTGCTGCAGGATACCTATTACGTCGTCGCG
>NZ_JACRAW010000136.1 GCF_016213215.1 Bradyrhizobium sp.
ACCCGGCCTTCCCTGCGCAGTGGCTTTACGGCTTATGCCGAGCTCTCCCCGGTGACGAATTCCTTTTTGTCACCGTCGCTCCACGGATTGACGGCCCCTCGCTCCCGGTTGGGCCGATGACGCCTCCGCGAAACTTGGCTGCAGCAACGGCAGCCAGGACCACACGGTTTTGCCGTACGCGGCATTCGTTTCTCGCCGAGAGCCTTCGAGGCTTGTGCACCCACATCGAAGGATCGGCGAGACGAACTTACAGCGCCGTTCGTCCGCGCGCCGCCTGATCGCTCACGAGAGAACCCGCCCTGCAATCGGCCATCGCGCCTGACGCTGCCGCGTCCACCGCATCCTGGCCCACGTTCGTGACGATCGCGATCGCCCCTCTTGCCGGGCAGGACAGCGTCTCCATACGCCGAACTCGAATTCGGATAAAGCGAATTATTTTCGCCGCGATGGCTTGACAGGTTTTGCGGCGATTTGCCCGACGAGCAGTCAGGCGCGGCCGCTTCCGGCCCGATTCCAGACGGTGGCCCACGTCGGGCGGTTCGTCAGGGCCTGACCCCGAAGCGGACATTGGCAGCCGGACAACGCACTACCGAACTGCTATACTGTCCGTTCAATCTCCCGAGCCGGGAGGTACTTGTGAGCAGTGAGCGCGTGGAGCGGCGCCTAGCGGCTGTGTTAGCGGCAGATGTCGCCGGCTATAGCCGTTTGATGGGCCGCGAAGAGGAAGGCACACTGGCGCAGCTCAAGTCGCTCCGGAGAGCACTGATCGATCCCGTTATCGCTGAGCATCGTGGCCGCATTGTAAAGACGACCGGTGACGGCATGCTGGTCGAGTTCGCCAGTGCCGTGGACGCAGGTCGTTGCGCCGTCAAAGTCCAGCGCAGAATGGCTGAGCAGAATGCCGCCGTACCACAGGATCAAAGGATTGAGTTTCGGGTCGGGATTCATGTCGGCGATATAATCATCGACGAGAACGATATTTTTGGCGATGCCGTCAACATAGCCGCGCGTCTGGAGGGGATTGCAGAGCCGGGAGGCGTATGCATTTCCGATGACGCCCAACGCCAACTGCGCGGCAAGCTCGATATTCACTTTGACGATCTGGGTTTGCAGGCACTGAAGAATATTGCTGAGCCGATGCGCGCCTGGCGAATGCAGTTAGGCAAAGTCTCGGCTTCGGTGGATTCAAAGGGTGTTTCTACCGGCCCGAGCCAACTTCTCGCGCTCCCTGATAAACCCTCGATCGCCGCGCTTCCGTTCCGAAACATGAGTGGCGAGCTAGAGCAGGACTACTTCACAGACGGCATCACCGAAGACATCATCACGGCGTTGTCGAAGTGGCGCTGGTTCTTTGTGATCGCTCGCAATTCAAGCTTTTCCTACAAGGGCCGCCACGTTGACGTAAGAGAAGTTGGTCGGGAATTGGGCGTACATTACCTCCTTGAGGGAAGCGTTCGAAGGGCTGGCAGTCGGGTTCGCGTGACGGCGCAGCTTATAGACACCGCGACAGGCACGAGCATATGGGCAGACAGGTATGACCGTAATCTGGCCGATGGGTTTGTGATCCAGGATGAAGTGGCGCAAGATGTTGCCACCGCGATAGAACCGGCGGTCTCTAAAGCCGAAATCGAACGTGCCCGGCGCAAGACGCCGGAACAAATGGTCGCGAGAGACCACTATTTTCGTGGGATGTGGCACTTCCATCAGTTTAGCAAAGAGGATGCACACAAGGCCATCGCCTGTTTCAATCGGGCAATTGAGCTAGATAACACGCTGGCCGACGCCTACGTGGGTATTGCGCGGACGTTATTTAGCACTCGTGCTTACCGACTCAGCTCAGGTTGCGATGTCAATGCTCAGATTGCTTCCGCCGCAAAAAGTGCTCTTGCACTCGACCCTAGCAGCGCTTCCGCCTGCTATATATTGGCACTCAATCTGGCGCATAACGACGATTGCGACACCGCGGTCAAATTCGCTAGGCGAGCAATTGAGCTAAATGACAATTTTGCTCTCGGCTATTTCGCCCTGGCGGTGGCAAGCAATTTTCTGGGTCTGCCCCAGGAAGCTCTGGCAGCTATCGATCGGGCGCTGCGGCTTAGTCCGAGTGACCCGCAAATCTTCGCTTGGCGCGCCCAACGGGCTTCGGCCTTGTATCTGCTCAAGCGTTACGCTGAAGCCGCTGAGACGGCGCGGCAGAGCCTTGGGCAACGCTGGTTTCACACCGCGTGCCGCGTACTGGCGGCGAGCTACGCGCAGCTCGACATGATCGAGTCGGCAAGAACGGCAATGGGCGATCTCCTGGCAAGCGAGCACTCCGAGAAAACGATTGCGGAAGTGATCCGTCCATTCAAACGTGAAGACGATCGCAACAATTACAGTGAAGGGTTGCGCAAGGCAGGAATGCCGCAACAATAATCAGTCAGCCATGTTGGACGCGGCCAGAACGACACCAGCTAATTGCGTCGTTCAGTCGGTCGTCGCCCCAAAATAGTTCGCGATCTACGACGAACGTCGGTGACCCGAAGATGCCCAGATCTCGCGCCGCGCTCGTCTCGGCTACAAGTGCGGCCTTCGTGGTCTCTGCATTAGCCACCGTAAGCACACGCTCCGGGTCTTGCCCAATGTCCCGCAAACTTTCCGATACATTGGGCTCGTCGCCAGTTTCCTGTCTCAGCGTGAACCAGCGGCGGTAAGCTGCGCGAACAAATTCCGGTCCCCAACCTTCGCGCATGCCTACGGTTGCGATGAGATTTGCAACTACTGAACGCTTGGCGGGGTAGGGCGCAGGAAGGTTTGTGGGGAAGCCGTACATCGCGGCGCGGCGCTCGATGTCACGCCACATATAAGTCAGTTTAGCTGGCTTATCGGCGAACGGCACGTGCTTCATCTCCTGCAAAATGACGAGCAGATGAAAGGGACGCCAATGGAAGGAAATCCCCGTGGATCTTTCTACATCGGGGAGCCTCAACACGCTCAAATATGAATACGTGCTGCCCATAGTAAACCAGAAATCAATCTGCGATGGAGCCATCTAGAGTTCCAGTCGTCAGGTTTGGTACCCTTATTGTCGATCATCCCAAAGCGCGCTTCAAGAGAGGGCTAAGGCGTCGTGCAGTCGCAACAGCCCCGACTTCCGCTTCTGGCCCGAATGCGAAATGTGCACGGGCTGCTGGACGTCTGCTTGTCGTGGTGAAGCTGAAATGGCAAGCCGACCGCCGACCGGCGCTTTTGACCCTGAGCGACCACGCCGCCTGCGTGCGGCGGTGCCGCGTCTTACCACCAGCGCTGCGGCATCGGTTGATAATATTGGTCGGCGCGCGGACGCGTATTGCGAGGTTGGGAGTTCCAATTGCGCTGGAAAAAGAAGCCGAAGCCGTCGTTGCCCCAGTCGTCCCCGCTCGCAACGGGGTCATGGATGGTAGGCCGGCGCGTCACGAAGCCACCTTGCGGCTGGTTGCTTAGCACCGCCACGAACTCGGTGCGATAGTTGGTCTCGCTGCTCAATGGCTCGTCCGAGATAATGATTGACGATCGCGGCAATGCGGTCGGCGCGATGCGGTCGAGCACATCCTGCGGGAACGTGATCCGGTCGAGCGCGTCCCTGGCGTCGTCGCCGTTGTCGATCGTGGCAACGGTCCAGCGCAGGCCCGCGTCGCTCTGCGCCATCGCCGTGAACACATGCGTGCCGATCGGCCTTTCGGGATTGCGGATCGTGACCGGAACCTCGATGGATGTATCGAAGACCTCGCCGCCCCCGTCCGGGGCCGGCTTGTGCGTGTTGCGCCGCACGTAGAGCTTCTGCGTCGCGCGGCTGATGTAGATTGAGACGGGCTCCAGCGCGAGCTTCGCCTCGCGCGCAGCCCTGGCTAGCTCAGCCTTGCGCTTTTCGGCCACCTTGGCGGCGTCCTTCGCGGCCGCCGCGGCGTCCCGCTTCGACGTCGCGTCAGCCTTCGCGGTATCGAGCTCGGCCGCAGCCTGGGCGGCCTTTGGGGCGGCCTTCTGCTTCCGCTCTTCGGCCTGCGTCCTGGCCTGGTCCGTCTTTGCGGCGGCGATCGCCTTGTCGGCAGCCGCAAGCTCGGCGTCGGCGCTCCTCTTGAGCCCCTCCAGTCTGCGCAGCGACGCCGTGAGCGATGCAGCCTCGCGTGCCGCTGTCGCGGCGGCTTTCTTTGCCTCGTCGGCCGTCCTGACGGCCTCTGCGGCCTCGCGGGCCAGCGTCTCGGCACGCGACGGAGCAGCCGCGACGGCCTCCGCTTTCGGCACCAACAGTGCCGGGTGGGAAATCTCGACCGGAGCGGTGTCGTCCGGCGAGATGATCACACGCAAGCCGATCCGCGTCTTGTCGAACAGCTTCTCTGCGAAGCCAAACGGCATCCGGATGCAGCCGTGCGAGGCAGCATAGCCGGGCAACGGCCCGCCGTGTAGCGCGATGCCGTTCCAGGTGATGCGCTGCATGTTCGGCATCTCGGCGTCATCGTAAAGAGACGAGCGATGGTCCTTGTTCTTCTCGACGATCGCAAAGACGCCGGCCGGCGTTTCGCGTCCCGTGGTGCCGGTCGACACCGGCGCGCGCAGGATCCAGCCGTCGGCGTCGTAGAAAGTGACCTGCTGGGTCTTGATCGAGACGATCGCCATGATCGGCTCGCCGGCGTTTCGCGGCGCCATCGCCTCCATGGCCGCAGCGGGGCGCGCCTGTCTTGCCGCGGCGTCGGCGGTCAGCGCGGTCAGTGCGGCTGTCGCCGCGAGCGTCACGATGGCGAGACGCCCCCGCTGCCGCGTCGCCCGCATGGATTGAGCCGTCGCAAATCGATTTGCCATGCCATGTCCCGGTTGGAATGCCCGTTCGCGCTTGCGCCGATTACGATCGGCGAGCAGCTTATTTGACTCACCCCGACACGGCTAGACCGACCCCGATGTCGGCTGTTGGCCAGAATGCGAGTCCGGGCAGGTCAGCCGAATTGGCGCTCGGTGAGGCGTTGATCGCGTCGACGACATTGTGTCGATTGCTTGGCAGGGAAGCGGCGCCCAGGCGAGACTGGCGTCAGGGAGACCTGCGCCTACCCCAACGCGCGATGGCGATTGAAACTTCCCCCGTGCGCGCTTGCGTCGGAGAATGCGCAGGTAGCTTCGGGCGGCGCGTTGCGCGCGTGCAACACTCTTTCGAAAAATGATCGGCCGGCAGTTACCGCCATTGTGCGTCCATATCCTGGTCCGAACAATCAAGGCCGTCGCATCTTGGCTGGACAGCATGGCTCTGGTGGAGCCTTTGGAGGCTACGGATGATGAACCCGCGGCGATTTCCGACAATGGCGGCGTTATGCACGACGGTCGTTCTCGCGGGTTGGGTCGTCACCCAGCTTGCTGGCTTCGGTTCGGCCAGCATCGAGAATGCCGGGGCCGCTGTGCCAATCGAGGACCGCCGCGCACCATCTCTCATCGCCGACGCCGAGCTCCCGGACGCTGCGCACGCAACAATGGGCAACGCCCCTGTCATTGATCCCGTGGCTCGGGTCGATGTGGCAAAAGCTGCCGAAGCGGTGACGGGAACAGCCACCGACACGACGGCGTCGTCGAATGAGCCGAAATCGACCATCGTGGCCGCCTTGACCGATCCGTCGCACATGCTGCCGCACGAAACACCGCCCGTGCAGGCGCCGAACGTGAGCACGTCGGACCCGATTCCTGGCGGCGCCAGGGATGGTGTGAGCTCCATCGAAATTCTCGACGAGTGTCTGGTGGCGGACATCTGCATCGACCGATACCTGTGGGCGCTCTACCAACGGACGCCCAAGGAGGACACCATCAAGGTGCACGACCAGAGGAAAGTGACAGTCAAGAAGAAGGGCAGGACGGTGACTGTCACCAAGAGCTTTACCAGGCTCGTCGATCAGGATTTCACGTGGAAGGATCCGAAGGCGGCGGAAAGAGCCGGCAAGCCGATGATGGACTACGTGATCGGAGGCATGGATCGGAGGTTCAAACTGAAGCTCTTTCATACGCTTCTAGCCGCGGAAGAGGCCGGGCTGTCGCCCGGCATAACCAGCGCCTTCCGCGATGACTACCGTCAATCGATCGCAAGCGGCCTCAAGGCGGCGAGTAACAGGTCGTACCATGGCGGGAGCTTGCGCGGCGGCTATGGCCACGGGCTTGCGGCCGATGTCGTGAGCGTCAACGGCGGAACACGGGACGAGCGATGGATTTCCAGCGACAAGCTCTGGAAATGGATCGATGCACACGGGAAGAAGTTTGGAATCGGGCGACCGTATCTCGATAGAGATCCGCCGCATGTGGCACCGGTCGACGGCAAAGAATATGCCGCTCGCCGCGGCGGGACAAAAACTCAACACGCCGATCACATGAAGAAGCGCAACCGGCTGGCCGTGCGCGACGATCACAGCGTGGCGAAACGCCCAAGAGCCGCAAGGTCATCGAAGGTGCGAACGATCCAAGCCGGTTCAGGCACGCCTTCCACCACGACGCGCGCAAAACTCCAAAGGTCGTAAGATGGGTTGAGTGCAGCGACGAAGCAAATCCAGAATTCCTCCGCGGCGCCAAGTCTGGATTGCTTCGCTTCGCTCGCAATGACAGCGGAGCACAGCCGCGTATCCGACGTCATGCGGGGCGGCGGGAAGCACGAGTAGCCCGCATGAGCGTAGCGACATGCGGGACTTCGCGATTGTTTCCCGGGTATCGCTGCGCTCACCCGGGCTACGCTCTGCCCTCGCTTCGCTCGCAATGATGCTGACGGACGGAGCGCCAGCCCCGGCCTCACATCACCACCGGCTTGTCCGGCAGTTCGTTGTGGTCGGGACCGCGCGGCGGGAAGTGGGTGGCGAGTTCGCGCGACACCGCCTCGATACCCTTGATTACGCCGCGCTCGAACTGGCCGGACCTGAATTCCGCTTCCATCTCGCGGCAGATCTTCTCCCAGCCTTCGGTGCCGACCCTGGCGTGGATGCCGCGATCGGCCACGATCTCGACGTCGTGGTCGGCGAGCAGGAGATAGATCAGGACGCCGTTGTTGTGCTCGGTGTCCCAGATGCGCAATTGCGAGAAGACGTCGAGCGCGCGCGAGCGCGCCGACTGGTTGCGGAACAGCGGCGCGCCGTCGAGCGCGCCTTCGACGACAAAGCGGACCTCGCCGGTATGGGTGGCTTCGCCCTGCTTGATCGCCTGCTCGATGTTGGCGAGCACGCGGGCCGGAAAGAGCTGGTTCACCCGCCAGCGGTGCTCGAGGAGATGCCTGCCGATGCGCCTGATGTTCATGTTACCAGCTCCCCGACGCGCCGCCGCCGCCGAAGCTGCCGCCGCCGCCACTGAAACTGCCGCTGCTGCTTGAGGAACCGCTGCTCCAACTGCTGCTACTGCTGCTGCTTCTGCGGCCGCCCACAGATGGTCCGCTGCCCGGAATCAGGTCCGCGATGAAGGCCACGACGCCGCCGATGATGCCGGCGACGACCGAGACGATCAGCGACCCGAAGAAGAGCCAGGTAAGGACCGCAACCAGGCCGCCGCTGGCAATCGAGCCCATCAGCCTGCCGAAAGAGGCGCGCAGCATCCCGGCAACCAACAGCAGACCGACCAGGAAGAACATATTGAACGGATCGATATAGTCGGCAAGGTGCGGGCCATTCCAATGAGCCGGCTCCGGTACCGGCAATTGCTCGCCGTCGATCACGTTCATCATGCGGTCGACGCCGGCGGAGATACCGCCGGCGAAATCGCCGCTCTTGAATTTCGGCGTGATGTCTTCGTCGATGATGCGCCTCGAGGTGGCGTCGGTGAGACTGCCCTCGAGGCCGTAACCGACCTCGATGCGCAGGTGGCGGTCGTTCTTGGCAATGACGAGGATCGCGCCGTCATCGACATTCTTGCGGCCGATCTTCCAGGTTTCCCCCACCCGGATCGCGAACTGCTCGATCGTCTCCGGCTTCACCGTCGGAACGATCAGCACCGCGATCTGGCTGCCCTTGCGGTCCTCGAAAGCCTTCAGCTTTTCCGACAGCTCCGAGATGTCGCTGCTGGAGAGCGTGCCGGTCTGATCGACCACGCGGCCGGTGAGCGGCGGCACGGCAACATCCGCCGCAGCCGTGAACGGCACGCCCACGACAAAGAGCGCGAGCAGGAAGGCTCTGACGGCGTTCATCACGGAGACGGGACTACTTCGAGGGTGCCGGGGCCGGGTTGAAATCGACCTTTGGCGAGGTCGAGATTTCCCTTTCGTTCTCCACCGTGAAGTTCGCCTTTTCCTTGAAGCCGAACATCATCGCCGTCAGGTTGGTCGGAAACGAGCGAACCGTAACGTTATATTCCTGCACCGATTTGATGTAGCGGTTGCGCGCTACCGTAATCCGGTTCTCGGTGCCCTCCAGTTGGGACATCAGGTCGCGGAACAGCGCATCCGACTTGAGCTGCGGGTAGTTCTCCGTCACGACCAGCAAGCGCGACAGCGCGCTGCTCAACTCGCTCTGCGCGGCCTGGAATTTCTGGAATTGAGCGGGATCGTTGAGAATTTCCGGCGTGGCCTGGATGCTGCCCACCTTGGCGCGCGCATTGGTCACGCCAAGCAGCACGTCCTTCTCCTGCTGCGCGAACCCCTTCACCGTGTTGACGAGGTTGGGCACGAGATCGGAGCGGCGCTGATACTGGTTGACGACCTCCGACCAGTTCGCCTTGACCTGCTCGTCGCCGCTCTGGAAGGCGTTGTAGCCGCAATTGGTGAGACTCAACGTCGCCAGGGTCGCGAGCACGGTCAAGAATCTGCGCATTGCAATCTCTCCTCTGTTGCCGGGGCAAACTAGCAGAATCGCGCCCGCGGGTAAGCGGGTCGGCGTGCTCGGGAACGCTATTTTTGTCCCAAGCCTCTTGCCTCCCATTCGCCGAAATAGTCAACATGGCCAAACAAGGAACAAGCACACGGAAACGCCAAACGGAAATCCAATGACCTCGTTCGAGACCATCCTCGTGGAGAGGCCGGAGCCGTCCATCGCCCGTATCGTGATGAACCGCCCCGAAGCGCGCAATGCGCAAAATCTGCAGATGACTTACGATCTCAACGCCGCCTTCGACCAGGCGGTGCAGGATGACGCGGTCAAGGTGATCATCCTCGCCGGCAACGGCCCGCATTTCTCCGCAGACCACGATTTGCGGCCCGGCCTCAAGGACAAGGCCGGGATGGATTTTCCGCCGATCGGTAACTGGGGCGGCTTTGCCGAGCCCAATGCCCACGGCCGTTTCGCCCGCGAGCAGGAGATCTATCTTCAGATCACCCGGCGCTGGCGCAACCTCGCCAAGCCGATCATCGCCGAGGTGCACGGCAAATGCATTGCCGGCGGCCTGATGCTGGCCTGGGCCTGCGATCTCATCGTCGCCAGCGACGATGCCGAGTTCTGCGATCCCGTGGTCACCATGGGCGTGTGCGGGGTCGAATGGTTCGTGCACCCATGGGAGGTCGGCCCGCGCAAGGCCAAGGAATTCCTGTTCACCGCCGACATGTGGAGCGCGCAGGAGGCGCACCGGCTGGG
Organism: Bradyrhizobium sp.; assembly: GCF_016213215.1. Classification (GTDB taxonomy): domain Bacteria; phylum Pseudomonadota; class Alphaproteobacteria; order Rhizobiales; family Xanthobacteraceae; genus Bradyrhizobium. The sequence continues at coordinate 9,522 of NZ_JACRAW010000136.1, forward strand.
CATGGTCAATCATGTGGTACCGCGCGCCGAGCTCTCCGCGTTCGTGATGGCGCTGGCGCGCAGGATCGCGGCCAAGCCTTCCTTCGCGCTCAAGCTGAGCAAGGAAGCCGTCAACCGCTCGGTCGACATCATGGGCCAGCCGGCCGCGATCGATCAGGCGTTCGCGCTTCATCAGCTCTGCCACGCCCATAACCTGCAGGAGTTCGGCATGATCGTCGATCCGGCCGGACTGCATCCGTCCGTGCGAAAACCCCCGGCCGCGGCGGAGTAGCCCGATGGACCTCTCCTTCAGCGACGAGCAGCGCCTGCTGCGCGAAAGCGCGGAGCGCTTCATTGCCGAGAGCTACAATGCCGAACATCGCCGCCGCACGGCGAACGATCCGCTCGGTTTCAGCGCGGCGATCTGGAAGCAATTTGCCGACCTCGGCTGGCTCGCACTGCCGATCCCGGAAAGCTATGGCGGGGTTGGCGGCGGCGCGGTCGAAATCGGCCTCCTGATGGAAGCCTTCGGGCGCGGACTGGTGTCCGAGCCTTATCTGTCGACCGTGGTGATCGGCGCCGCCCTGATCGAGAAATGCGGCAGCGAGCAGCAGAAGCAGGCCATTCTGCCGAAGATCGGAGACGGCTCGCTGTTTGTGGTCTTCGCGCATTCCGAGCGCGCGGCACGCTTCGATCTGGCAACCGTCACCACCATTGCCAGCAAGACCGCCGAGGGCTGGCGCCTGTCCGGCAACAAGATCGCCGTGATCGACGGCCATGTCGCCAGCCAGATCATCGTATCGGCGCATATTCACCATCACGACGGCGCATCGGGCCGGCTCGGCCTTTTCATGGTGCCGGCGATTACGCCGAGCCTTGCGATCTCGGATTTTCCACGCCTCGGCGGCGGCCGCGCCTGCAACCTCGAACTCTCCGACGTCCACCTTCCCGCCGATGCCCTCTTGGGCGATGGTCACGATGCCTTGCCCGCGATCGAGTGGGTGGTCGACCGCGCCATGGCCGCGCTCGGCTCCGAGGCGGTCGGCATCATGCAGACGCTGCTGGAGACGACCGTCGAATACACCAAGATCCGCCACCAGTTCGGCCGGCCGCTCGCCGCCAACCAGGTCATCCGCCATCGCCTCGCCGACATGGCAATGCAGTGCGACGAAGCGCGCTCGATGGCGCTGCGCGCCGCGCTGATGCTCGACGCCGAGCCGGTCGAGCGCGGCCGCGCGGCGTCGGCCGCCAAGGCCAAGATCGGCAAATGCGCCCGCTTCGTCGGCGAGCAGTCGATCCAGCTGCATGGCGGCATGGGCGTCACCGAGGAACTGGAGATCGGCGCCTACTTCAAGCGCCTGGTCGCCTTCGACACGCTGTTCGGCGGCAGCGCCTACCATTATCGCCGCCATGCCGCCCTTGGCCGCGCGGCCGTGCCGTCCTGAACAAGAGGAAAGCGCATCATGGATCTTGCCTTCAATGCCGAGGAGCGCGCGTTCCAGCAGGAAGTGCGTGACTTCATCGCGCAAAATCTCACCCCCGAGGTGAAACGCGCCACCGCACTGACGCCGTCCGTGTTCTCCGATCCCGACATCGGCATGACGTGGCAGCGAACTCTGCACGAAAAGGGCTGGGGCGCGCCGGGCTGGCCGGTGGAATATGGCGGGCCTAGCTGGACGCCGGCACAGCGCTGGATCTTCGAGACCGAATCCGCGCGCGCCGGCGTGCCGAACGTCAACGTCATGGGCGTCAAGATGGTCGGGCCCGTGATCATCGGGTTCGGCTCGCCGGAGCAGAAGAACTTCTACCTGCCGCGGATTCTTTCCGGCGAGGATTACTGGTGCCAAGGCTATTCCGAGCCGGGCTCCGGCTCAGATCTCGCCTCCTTGAAGACGCGCGCGGTGCGCGACGGTGACGATTACGTCATCAACGGCAGCAAGATCTGGACGACGCACGCGCATCACGCCAACCGCATGTTTGCGCTGGTGCGCACCAACGATACCCCGCGGCAGCAGGATGGCATCAGCTTCATCCTGATCGACATGAAGACGCGTGGGATCACCATCCGCCCGATCCTGACCATCGGCGGCGACCACGAGGTCAACCAGGTGTTTTTCGACGACGTGCGCGTGCCGGTGTCAAATCGCGTCGGCGAGGAAGGCAAGGGCTGGACCTATGGCAAATACCTGCTCGAGTTCGAGCGCGGAGCCGGCATCGCCTCGGCGAAGTTGCGCGAGGGACTGAGGGCGGTTTCGGAGCTGGCGGATTCCGAGCTGACCGGGCGCGCGATCGAGGATCCCGATATCGCCATGCGCATCTCCGAAGTCGAGGTCGACATCGACGCGCTGGAGATGACCGAGCTCCGCGTGCTGTCGGCGCTGCAGACCGGACAGAACCCCGGCGCAGTGTCATCGCTGTTGAAACTGCGGATGAGCGAGATCCGCCAGGCGGTGACGCGGCTGGGGGCCGACGTCATCGGCCACGACGCGCTCGCGGTCGAGCCGATGCGTCCGCTCTACAGGCTGAACCACGAGCCAGCGATCCCGGAGGAGATGCTGACCGTGGTGCCGGAATATCTCAACGGCCGGGCCTACACCATCTTCGGCGGCACGTCGGAGGTCCAGCGCGACATCATCGCCAAGATGATGCTGGGGATTTAGCCAGGAAGGGGCGCGCCACATACTGGCTGTCGTCCCCGCGCAGGCGGGGACCCATAACCACAGGCAGAAGTTGTGGGGCCAACTGCCAGTTACACTCTTCGCAACAACAACGCCCTGGGGTTATGGATTCCGGGCTCGCGCTTTCGCGCGCCCCGGAATGACGAAGCAGCCGCGAGAGCGTCATGCACGATAGCCGCAGCTATTGCTTCCCCGCCTTCGCCTCCTGGATCGCCTTCCAGATCTTCTGCGGCGTCAGCGGCGTGTTGAGCTGCCTGATGCCGAGATCGCTCAGGGCGTCCATCACGCCGTTGGTGACGCAGGGCGGCCCGCCGATGGCCCCCGATTCGCCGCAGCCCTTCGCGCCCAGCGGATTGGTGCGGCAGGGCGCCGAGTCGTCCAGCGAGACCTGGACCGGCGGCACGTCGTCGGCACGCGGAATGCAATAATCCTGGTAGCTCGCGGTCAGCAACTGACCTTCGGCATCGTAGGCGACGCCCTCAAGAAGCGCCTGCCCGATGCCCTGCACGACGCCGCCGTGGATCTGCCCGGTCACCAGCATCGGGTTGACCGCGACGCCGACGTCATCGACGGTCGTATAGCGCACGACGCGTGTCACGCCCGTTTCGGGGTCGATCTCCACCTCGCAGATATGCGTGCCGTTCGGCCAGCTCGGCCCGTCGACCTCACCTTCGGAATCGACGCTGAGCCTGGCGCCGTCCTCCTTCTCCGCGATCTCGAACAGGCTGATGCGGCGGTCGGTGCCGACGATGGTCAGAAAGCCGTCGCGGTACTCGATATCTTCCACGGAAGTCTCGAGCAGGTTCGACGCCTTCTCGCGCGCCTTCTGGATCAGGTCGTTGCCGGAGACCGCGACCGCCGTGCCGCCGACGAACAGCGACCGCGAACCGACGCTGCCGAATCCGGTAGCAAGATCGGTATCGCCCTGGATCACGTCGATCCTGTCCATGGCAATGCCGAGGGTGTCGGAGATCATCTGGGTGTAGGTGGTCTGCAGTCCCTGCCCCATCGCCATGGTGCCGGAATGCAGGATCACGCGGCCTTCCGCTGTCGCATGCAGGCTGACCTTTTCGGTGTGCGCGCGGCCGCCGGTCCATTCGATATAGCTGGTGACGCCGCGACCGTAGAGCAGGCCCTTCTTCTTCGCCGCGCGCTTGCGTGCGGCAAAGCCGTCCCAGTCGGCGAGCCTGGCGGCGCGATCCATCATATGGGCGAAGGCGCCGGAGTCGTAGACCTGGCCGACCGCATTCGTATAGGGCAGCTGCGCCGGCTTGATGTAATTGGCCTTGCGGATCGCGCGCGGATCGATGCCGATCTGGCGCGCGGCGGCATCGAACAACCGCTCGACGATGAACACCGCTTCGGGCCGGCCCGCGCCGCGATAGGCGCCGACCGGCGCGGTGTGGGTCATCACCGTCTTCACCTCGAAATGCACCAGCGGCAGATCGTAGACGCCGGTCTGCACGAACGGCCCGAGTACCAGCGGAATGATGTTGGCCGCGCCGGAAGAGTAGGCACCGGTGCTGCCGATCGACTTCACCCGGTAGGCCAGCACTTTGCCCTTGGCATCGAGCGCGAAGGCCGCGCTCGAGGTGAGATCGCGGCCATGCGTGCCGCCGACGAACTCGTCGGTGCGATCACCGCGCCAGCGGATCTTGCCGCCGAGCCTGGTCGCGGCATAGGCGACGATGCCGTCTTCGGGGTAGAGGTTGGTCTTCTGGCCGAAGCCGCCGCCGATGTCGCCGACCAGCACGCGCACGCTTTCCTTCGGCCGCTTGAGCACCGCTTCCGCCAGCACGTCGCGCGTCGAGCCGGGTGTCTGCGATTGCACGTGAAGCAGGAGCCGGCCCGACTTCTTGTCAATCTCGGCAATGGTCGAACGCGGCTCCAGCGCCGAAGGCACCAGGCGTTGGCTGACGAGATCGAGCTCGACCACGTGCGCCGCCCGGGCGAAGGCTTCATCGACCTTGGCGGCATCGCCGTAGCTCATCGCCGCCACGATGTTGTCGGGCGCATCCTGCCAGACGACGGGAGCGCCCGGCTTGATCGCCTCCTGCGGATCGACGATGGCGGGCAGCACGTCGTATTCGACCTGAATCGCTTCCGCCGCACTCTGGGCCAGCGCGCGCGAGCTTGCGACGACCGCCGCGACCGGCTCGCCGGCGAAACGCACCACCTCGTGCGCGAGCAGCCGCCGTGGCGGCACGCTCATCGGCTTGCCGTCCGGCCGCTTGAAGATGTTGAGCGTCGGGATGCTGCCGATGTCGTCCCTGATCAGGTCTGCGCCGGTGTAGATGGCTTCGACCCCCGGCATCCCGGCGGCAGCACCGGTGTCGATCGAGACGATCCGGGCATGAGCATGCGGCGAGCGCAGCACGTGCAGCCACAGCGCACCCTCATCCGGCTTGTCGTCGATGAACTGTCCCTTCCCGGTGAGCAGCCTCAAGTCTTCCAAACGCTTGACGGGCTGCCCTGCCCCGAAACGCAGATTGCCGGGAAGAATATTCATCCGCTCATTCCTCAATCCTGAAGTGACCGAGGGGTTTTAGCGGATTTTCCGGTCGAGACAACCGAAGGACGGCGCATCTGCGGTTGCGCGAATTGGTGCCTGTGCGCCGACGGATTGGCGGCCTAGGAGCGGTCGATGTCGACGACGTCCACAGTCACCTCGCGGGGGTCGGAGCCGCGCTTGACGGTGAGCTTGACAGTGCGCCCTGCGCCCACCTGTTCGAGGGCGTCGGTGAGATCGGAAAGGCGCCGCACCGGCTTGCCATCGGCCTCGGTGATGACGTCGCCGAGCGCGCCTGACGAGAGATTGACCCCGCGAATTCCGGCCCGCTCGGCGGGGCTCCCGGCGGTGGTCCGAACCACGATCACCCCTTCGACGCCGAGCCGCGTCGAGACGTCCTCGCTGGCGGCGACAATGCCGATGCCCGGCGTAGGCACCCGCCCGTTTCGAATGAGCTCAGGGACGATGCGGTTCACGACATCTGCCGGGACCGCAAAGCCGATGCCGGCATTCGAACCGGACGGCGATATGATTGCCGTCGTTACACCGATCAGCCGGCCCGCCGAGTCCAGGAGCGGCCCGCCTGAATTCCCGGGGTTGATCGCCGCATCGGTCTGGATGACGTTGGCGATCTCGCGGCCCGCGTTGGTCGGCAACCGGCGCTTGAGCGCGCTGATGATGCCGCTGGTCATCGACTGGTCCAGTCCGAAGGGATTGCCGATCGCGAAGGCCGATTGGCCCACTTTCAGATCGCTCGAACTGCCAAGCGCCACCGGCGCAGGCAGTTGGCGCACGCTCCTGATGCGGAGCACGGCGAGGTCATAGTTCGGGGCCACGCCGACCAGATCAACTTGTGCCACCTCGCCCGACGCGAAGCGGACCGCAACTTCCCTGGCATTTTCCACCACATGATTGTTGGTGACGAGGTGCCCCTCGCGATCCCAGACAAATCCGGTGCCGGAGGCGCCCGGTCCCTCCGCTTCCATCAGTGGATTGGCCGCGGACCTCGCCGCGACCTGAACGACGGACGGGGATACGCGTTCGAAGATTTCGATGGTCGCCTTTTCGGTATCGGAAAGCGGGCCGCGCTGCTCGACGGCGCGAGCGACGGGACTTGTCCACGGCGCATATTGGACTTTCGTGGCCGTCCACACCAGCAACACGGCTGCCAAAGCTGCCGCAGCAAGTCCGAACCGACGATCCATGGGCGTCACCGTTTCGCGCACTGGCGGAGGTGCACAAGGTAGCTGAGCATAGCATATCGCATCTGGGGCGGGAGTATGGCTCTCGCACAAACGCCCCAGCTGATGGGAAGTTTCCAATCCGGCTGCAGACCGGGACGAAATTGCCGTTCCCTCAAGCGCTTCGCGGGACCGGTTCACCGGTCCAGTTTCAGCCCTGGCAAAGCAATGTTTTGCGTGGGCCATATTGGCGCACTATCCGAGGTCCCGCAACGCTGCTTCCACCACCTTGCGCTGTTCCGCCGTCAGGGCCGCCTGCGGCGGCACCGGGTCGCCGACGTCGTAGCCCTGGATGGAAAGGCCCGCCTTGATGCAGGCGGCCAGATTGAAGCGGGCGAAGGCCTCGTTGATCCGCCACAGCCGGCGCTGCAGTGCCATCGCCGCGTCCCACCGGCCGGCCTTGCAGAGCTCGTAGAGCTCGACGCTTTGCCTTGGAATGATGCAGGCCGGCCCCGCCATCCAGCCCACGCCGCCGATCAGCATCACCGCCGCCGGAATGTGCGCGGACGCCGAGAACACGCGGATCTTGTCGCCGCATCGGTTCATGATCGAGAGCAATCGCCCGGTGTTGGTGGAAGCATCCTTGATGTAGCCGATGCGCGGATGCTCCCCGAGACGCGCGATCACATCCAGCGTGAGATCGGAGCGCTGGAATTGCGGATTGGTGTAGATGACGACCGGAATATCGACGGCGTCGGCAATGCTGCGGAAGTAGGATTCGACCTGGGCGTCGGCGACCGGAAAATAGGCCTCCATGATCGCCAGAATGCCGTCCGCCCCGAGCTGCTGATAAGCCTTGGCCTGCGTCACCGCGTCCGCCGTCGAGGTCGAAGCGACGCCGGCGATGACGGGCACGCGCCCCTTGGCCGCTTCGATCGTCGCCTGCACGACGGCCGTGCGCTGTGCGCGATCGAGATAGGCGAACTCGCCGGTCGAGCCCAGCGGCGTCAATCCGTGCACGCCGGCCTTGATGAGATCATCGCACAGCCGGCCGAGAACGGCGGTCCTCACCTTGCCGTCAGGATCAAGCGGAGAGACGAGATAGGGAAAGACGCCGTGTAAGTCGGGCATGGGCAAACATCATTCCGCGAAGGCTGTCGGCACGTGCAGTACCGGCAGATAACGACCCTGGGAGGTCGATCTACCGGTACATGCTCGGCGTCGCCCTATCAAGATGCGCCTGGTGCAGGCCTCCAGCCCTTCGGCCGGACCAGGCCCTACCCGTTCGCGATCGCCGCGGCTTCGGCTGCGGCACGCTGCATGCTGACCGACATCTCGGCCGTAACCGTGCTTTGCTCCTCGACCGCCGCGGCGGTCTAGGTGACATATTCGCTGACATTCTGGATGGCGCCCTTGATCGCCTCGAGCGCCGTGACCACGTCGGCCGATATGCCGTTCAGGCTGCCGATTTCCTGGCCGCCCAGAACTGCCGATAGGAATCGGAATTGCGCTCGGCCTCGTCGACAAACATCGAATGATGCCGGCCGACGATCTCGGGAAGCGAATAGCCGAGGGCACGAATGATGCCGTCGAGCTCGAACTCGATCACGGCCTGCGCGCGGCTGATTGCGGCGACCTGGGCAGAGTATTCCAGGTTCTTGAGTCGCGCCGACGCATCGGCCCACTCGACGGCCAGACCCGCGCGCTCGCCCGTGCCGAGCCGCAGCGGAGTGACAGTCAGATCGAAGGAGCGGCCGCCGATCGCAATCGTTGCCTGGTGCTTGGCCGCAAGCCCGCCCAGCAGCCTGCGCTGATGTGACGGGTTCTTGTGAAAGACGTCGATGTTCTGTCCGACCAGATTACCCGCGCGGAACTGGGGCAAGCCATTCCGGATCTCACCTTCCGCATCGCCGAGAAGCGCCTCGACCGCCGGGTTGACGTAGACAATCCTGTAGTCGGCATCCGTCACCATGATTTTGCTGGACACCGAATCCAGCGCTAGCGACTTCACGTCATGGCGAGCATTTCGGCCGAACGTTCGATCTTCTCCACATAGCGATGTTGCACGGCGACGGCTCTGGAAGTTTGTCCCTGATTGTATGTAGTTGATTCAGCTTAATCGGCCGTTGGTCCGGGTCCTGCCATCCCGGACCGGCACTGCCAGAGACAACTAGAAGCGCTCCGCTTTGGCCTTGGCACTCCTGAACAGTTGCTCGGCCTCGGTGGCGGCCTCGTCGAATCTCGCCGCATCGAAGCCGGCATGATCAAATGCGGAAGCGACCTGCCGAAGGGTGTTGATGCCGGTCTCAAGCCCGATGATGAGCTGCATGAAGTGGTTTTGAATGCTCGTTTGCAGCGCCCTCACCAATTCGCTCTGCGGCCGGGCAGCCGCCTCTCCAGCCGGCGAACGTTGCTGCTCGGAACGGGAAAATCGCGCCGCTCCTTGCGGAAAATCAATAACAGCCATCACCAGCCCGCCAATATGAATTGGCCACGCCTTACCAGAGCAGGGGTTCTCGCAAGCCTTGTCCCGCCGATGCCATGTTGGTCATCATGAGATGGCTCGGCGCGGCAGCATCGGGACAGGCGTGGCACGATACGTACGCGACGCGGCAGGATGCCGCGCAACCGTCAGTTTGTGGCTTTCCGGCCGCCTTCTCCTACCATCGGGGTAACACGAATCACTCATGCCGAACTTCAAGGGAACTTTTCTCAGCAGATATCCGGTTCTCGATTCACGCGACGCCGAGTTGGCGCAGGACCGGTTGTTTTCGGTATACGGCGCCATCGGCTTCGACAAGGGTGAAGGCAGGTTCGGCCTGCGGGCGAACCATCTCCAGCTGTCGAACATTGCGCTCTCCTATTGCGAGTATCATTCCCCCACTTCGGTGACTTTTCCCGAGGCCTCGTTCTTCCGGCAGTGCTTTTCGATCGACGGAGCAGCGCGCTTCACCTGGGGCAACTCCGATGCCGCGGCGATCGGCCCGTGGACCCCGGCCATATCGGGTACCGCACCGCTGCGCCTGGATTTCGGCGAAGATTACCGGCAGCTGGTGCTTCGCGTGAACGCGGACGCTCTGCGGCGCACGATCGATGCGCTGGTCGGCAATGGTTCGGATCGTGAGTTGATCTTCTTCCCGGAGAAGGAGGACGTCGCCGCTCAATCAATATTCAGGCGGAAGATCTTCGAGTTCGCGACCGAAATGGAGGCGTTCGGCACGATGTATTCGCCGCTGGCGATGGCCGAACTGGAGCGGACGATCGTGATGCGGTTCCTGTTCGCGCATCAGCATAACTTCTCCGATCTGCTGTGGCGCGAGCCGCTGAGCGCCAACCGGTCCGCGGTCGACAAGGTCACGGCCTTCATCGAGGCGAACTGGGACAAGCCGCTCGACGTCGAACAGCTGGCGGCGATTGCCCATGTCAGCGTCCGGACGCTGTTTCGCGAATTTGCCCGAGCTGGCCGCGGCTCGCCGGCGGAGTTCGCCAAGCGCATCCGGCTTGAACGCGCCGCCGATCTGCTGAGCCACCCGACCGACACGACCAGCGTCACCAGCGTGGCGTTCCGGTGCGGCTTTCAGAACATCGGCCGCTTTGCACGCGACTACACGCTTCTGTTCGGCGAGCTGCCGTCCGTCACCCTAAAGCGGGCGCTGCGGGCCGCCTAGCACGACAGGGCCGCCGGGTTGAACAACGCCTGCGAGCGGCGACACACTGTCTCGCCGCTCCGCTTGGCGAGTTGCCCGCCAAGCCGGGAACCGAATTCGACCAGTCGCGTCCTGTCGAAATACCGCGCCCGTCGGGCAACCTTCTGCCGGCCCCGCGAGTTCTGCCCGCACCCCTGCTCAAGGAGGACGCCATGCACGCTCGCGAAATGATTTCCTCGCACCCGAACGTCGAAGGCGGCATCAGCGAGCCGCTGATCGCCTGCATCGAGGCCTGCTACGCCTGCGCCCAGTCCTGTACCGCCTGTGCAGATGCCTGCGTCGCCGAACAACAGGTGGCGGAACTGCGGCAGTGCATTCGCCTCGACCTTGATTGCGCCGATATCTGCACGGCCACCGGATCGCTCGCCTCGCGGCGGGCCGGCTCGGACCAGGAGGTCCTTCGTACCGCGATCGAGCTGTGCGCGCTCGCCTGCCGTATTTGCGCAGAGGAGTGCGAGAAGCATGCGCACGCTCACGAGCATTGCAGGATCTGCGCCCTGGAGTGCCGGAACTGCGAGCAGGCCTGCGTAACCGCCATTCGAAGTGTGCATTGATGGAGCAGCGCTTGAGCCTCGACGTTCCCATCGTGCCCGCCATCCGGGTCAAGGACAGCCCGCGGCCGCGGCGCCTGGACAGTCTCCAAGATGCCCTCAGCTTCGTCGACGACGCGCGCAGGGCGCGGCGAGCCGCGCCCTGGCGAGAGATCGAGAGGCGGCTCAAGGACGCCCAAACGGAAGAGGACGCGTTCGAAGCCATCGGCGCCCTGCGCGAACTCCTGATGATCGAAGGACTCCTGGAACCAGCCAGCCGCAAACACCCCTAGTGTGTTTGCGAACTTCGGAATCGAAGGACTAGCAACTGGTTGATCTAGTGTGGCTTTGGTTCAGAAGTCCGCATTACGAACTCGCGGCGGGAGTGAAGCGGACTTCTGAACCACTAGGGGGCGGCATCGAACCGTCCCGCCACCTGCCCATCCGGGCAGTTTTCGAAACGGCCGCGAAGTCCCAGATTGAGGGAAGCAAACAGGAGCTTCCCATGACCGAGCCCGGCCTGCTCTCATCGTTTTCATCCGCCCTCGCCGGTATGGTGGCGCGCATTGCGCCCGCTGTCGTGTCGGTGCATTCGCATCGCCTGCGCGCCACCGGCTTTCTCTGGAAACCCGGTCTCGTGGTGACGGCTGAAGAGGCCCTGGCCGATGAAGGCGAGATCTCGATCAAACTGCCGGACGGCAGCGAGCGGCCGGCCAGCGTCGCCGGACGCGATCATACGACCGACATTGCGCTGTTGCGGGTGGACACCGCGAACATCGCGCCCGTCAGATTGTCGGCCGCGATCCCGACGCTCGGGGCGCTGGCCGCCGTTGTCGCGGCGGAGCGCGGCGCATCGACCGCCGCGCTCGGCATCGTCTCGCTGTCGGGCGAGCGCTGGCGCAGCCTCCGTGGCGGCGAGATCGATGCCAGGATCGAGCTCGACATACGGTTGCGACCCAGCCAACAGGGCGGGCTTGCGCTCGATGCCTCGGGGGAAGCTTTCGGCATGGCCGTCCTCGGTCCTCGGCGCATACTGGTCATTCCCGCAGCGACCATCGAACGCGTCGCCACCAGGCTGGAAACTCACGGTCGCATCGGGCGGGGTTATCTCGGCCTGGGACTGCAGCCGGTCAAGGTCGATGACGGCGTCGGCGCGATGGTGATGAACGTCGACAAGGCCGGACCGGCGGCCATCGCCGGCGTCCGGCAAGGCGACGTGGTCGTCGCTCTCAACGATGAAAAACTCTCCGGGGTCCGTTCGCTGTCCCGTGCGCTGGGCCCGGAGAGCGTCGGCTCGGTACTGGACCTTTCGATCCAGCGCGCGGGCGAGCCGCTGCGGCTGAAGGTGACGATCGGCGAGAGGCCGGAGACGTGAGCGAGCAAACTACGCCGGAGATCGTGATTTCATTGGAGATCGACGACCCCGCGCTTGCCGACCGATTGGCTACGCTGCTCGACGGCATCGCCGGGCTGCGCCTTGCGACACCGGGAGAAGCGGCGAGCCTTATCCTCGTCTCCCGCGATCGGCACGAGGCTGTTCACGCCGGCGGCACCGATCTGACTCCGCGGGAGCTCGACGTCCTGGCGCTGCTCGCCGAAGGCGCCTCGAACAAGGCCATCGCGCGGCAGCTCGGCATCTCCGTTCATACCGTGAAATTTCATGTCGGCTCGCTGCTCGACAAGCTTGATGCGACCGGCCGCACTGACGCGGTGGCGCACGCCGCGCGCCGCGGCGTGATCAACCTGTAGGAAGTGCAGATCGCCTGCGCTCAAGCCTGCTTGCCGCGTCCGCTCTTTTCCGCGGCCCGACGCAGGGCCTCGGCGAGCGCGCCGCCGGATGAGTCCTGCTTCGACTTTGAAGACGAGGTCGTTGGACCGCGGACGGCCTCGCGCGAGCCCTTCGCCTCCTTCTTGCCGGCAACCTCATCGTCCAGCCGCATGGTCAGGGAGATGCGCTTGCGGGCAACCTCGACGTCCAGGACCTTCGCCTTGATGATGTCGCCTGGCTTCACCACCTCGCGCGGATCCTTGATGAAGTTCTTCGACATCGCCGAAAGGTGTACGAGTCCGTCCTGGTGCACGCCGATGTCGACGAAGGCGCCGAACGCGGCGACGTTGGTGACCGTGCCCTCCAGGATCATGCCGCGCTTGAGGTGCTTGATCTCCTCAACGCCATCCTTGAACACGGCGGCCTTGAAGGCGGGACGCGGGTCGCGCCCCGGCTTTTCCAGTTCGCGCAGGATGTCGGTGATCGTGGGCAGGCCGAAAGTGTCGTCGACGAAGGCCTGCGGCCTGAGCTGGCGCACGACTTCGCCGTTTCCGATCAGCCCCTTGATGTCGCTCCTGGTCGCCGCGAGAATCCGCCGCACCACGGGATAGGCTTCGGGATGCACGCCCGAGGAATCGAGCGGATCCTCGCCGCCGTTGATGCGCAAAAAGCCCGCGCATTGCTCGAAAGCCTTCGGCCCGAGCCGAGGCACGTCCTTCAGCGCCTTTCGCGACTTGAACGGACCGTTGGCGTGACGATGCTGCACGATACTTTGCGCAAGCCCCGCCCCGATTCCCGAAACCTTCGAAAGTAGCGGCTCGGACGCCGTATTGACGTCGACGCCGACAGCGTTGACGCAGTCCTCGACCACGGCATCGAGCGACCGGGCGAGCGTGGCTTCGCGGAGATCGTGCTGATATTGCCCGACGCCGATCGCCTTGGGATCGATCTTGACGAGCTCGGCGAGCGGATCCTGCAGGCGGCGTGCGATCGACACCGCCCCGCGCAAGGTAACGTCGAGCTCCGGCAGCTCCTCCGAGGCAAAGGCCGACGCCGAATAGACCGAAGCTCCGGCTTCGGAGACGACGATCTTGGTCATCTTCAGCTCGGGGAGCCGCTTGACCAGCTCGGTCGCCAGCCTGTCGGTCTCGCGCGAGGCCGTGCCGTTGCCGATGGCGATGAGATCGACGTGGTGCGCGATCGCATGCTTGCCGAGGATCGCCAGCGCCTCATCCCACTGCCGCTGCGGCTCGTGCGGATAAACAGCGGTCGTGGCCAGCACCTTGCCGGTCGCATCCACCACGGCGACCTTGACGCCGGTACGATAGCCGGGATCGAGCCCCATGGTGACGCGGGCGCCGGCGGGCGCAGCCAGCAACAAATCGCGCAAGTTCGAGGCAAAAACCCGCACGGCTTCCGTCTCGGCCGCATTCCACAGCCGCATGCGCAGATCGATGTTGAGGTGCACCTGGATCTTGGTGCGCCAGGCCCAGCGCACGGTCTCGATCAGCCAGCGGTCGGCGGGGCGGCCCTGGTCGGAGACGGCAAAGCGCTTCATGATCTTCAATTCGTAGGCGCCCGGCACGCCGGCCGGCGGCGCATCGCGCTCCGGCTCGATCTGCAGATCGAGGATCTCCTCCTTCTCCCCGCGGAACATCGCCAGGATGCGGTGCGACGGCAATTTCGGCAGCGGCTGGGAGAAATCGAAATAGTCCTTGAACTTCTCGCCTTCGGTCTTCTTGCCCTTGCGCACGGTGGAGACCATGCGCCCGTTGGTCCACATCTCTTCGCGCAACTCGCCGATCAGGTCGGCATCTTCGTCGAAGCGCTCGACCAGAATGGCGCGCGCGCCGTCAAGCGCCGCGGCGACATCCGCCACGCCCTTCTCGGCGTCGACAAACGGTTTTGCCGCCTTCCTGGGATCGCTCGCGGGCTGCGTCAGCAGCAGGTCGGCGAGCGGCTCAAGGCCCGCCTCCCTGGCGATCTCGGCCTTGGTGCGACGCTTCGGCTTGTAGGGCAGATAGATGTCTTCGAGACGCGCCTTGCTGTCGGCCGCAAGGATGGTCGCTTCCAGCGCGGGATCCAGCTTGCCCTGCTCGCGAATGGACTCGAGAATCGCCTTGCGACGTTCCTCGAGCTCGCGCAAATAGGTCAGGCGCTCTTCCAGCGTGCGCAATTGCGCGTCGTCGAGGGCGCCAGTCAGCTCCTTGCGGTAGCGGGCGATGAACGGGACCGTGGCACCGCCATCAAGCAGCGTCACCGCCGCCTCGACCTGCTCCTCGCGTACGCCCAGCTCCTGGGCAATTCTTTCATTGATGCTTGCCACGCCGAATTTCCTCTACCGAAAGCAACCGAACCACCGACCGCGGGGACGCGCTTATGGACCATTCGGCAGTGATTCATCAAGGTGCCGCGCAATGCAATCGACAGCCTTTCGATCCAAGCGGTCCATCCCCATCGTCCCTTCTCCCGCCACATTCGTTTGAGCAGCCGCGCGCAACGGCGCAGCGTCCACCACAACCCAACCCGCGTTTCGTGACGTACGCCCTCTTACCGCGCGGGATGGCGCAACCCTACGCTGATTTTTACTTCGGAAAACGGGAAATTTTTCTGCCGCACGGGCTGGACCTACTGATGGTGTGATTTGCCCGTCGAGGCACACTGAGTTGGAGGAACGTCCATAGAATATCAGAATTGATAGTCGTCGGCGGTCGTGCCGGCATTTCAAAAACACGAGGAAAACTCCATGAAGAAGGTTTATCTCGCAGCGGCGTGTGCTGCCGCATCGCTGGCTGTTGCCGGCTTCGCAAACGCACAAGGAACCGGAACGGGTTCAAGTCCGACCGGCGTATCGACCAACCAGTGCTGGGACGTGAGTAATAATCTGGTTCGCGAAAGAAGTGGCACCACGGCCACTGGACCGTCTGGAGAGACGAACCGCACCGTCGGGTCAACAACGGCAACCACATCGCCCGGCTCGAGCTCCACCACCGCTACTACGCCCGGTTCATCTGGCACCAGCTCCCATGCCGCCGCTTCGGCACGCCCGGCGGGAATGCCAGATTGCTAGGCGCCGATCACCACGACGCTCGGGCTGCGCTACGCCATGGTCTGACGACTTTGCCCCGTTTCCTTCGGGCAACGGGGCTTTTCTTTGCGCCTGGACCTTCGCACCCTATTGCACGAGCTTCATCCTCGGCCCCGCCAATCACATTGTGAGCGAGGCTTCACCTGCTGGTTCGAAGGTAGGCGATGCTCGCCCTTATGCTTCTCATTGGATCGGGCGAGTGATCCTGCTCGACAAAGAAGTGTCGTACGCCGCTTTGGAACGACGCGTCGACTATTCTGCCGAAATCGATCGTGCCGTTACCCAGTTCAGTGAAAGATCCGTCCTTTGCCATATCCTTGAGATGAACCAGGCGAAACCTCGACGGATGCGCCTTTAGAAAAGTGGAGGGATCGACCTTGCCCTTTGTTGCCCAGTACACATCGAGCTCGAACTTGACAAAGCGTTCATCTGTGCGGCTGAACAGCAGATCAAACGGCTGGACGCCATCGGCCAGGTTCACGAACTCGAAATCGTGGTTATGGTAGGCAAGCGTAAGCCCCGAACGCGTCGCCAGTTCACCGATAACGTTCAGGTTCTCACAAATCCGCTTCCAGTCGTCCACTGTTTGTCGCTCCGGCTGGTCCAACCAGGGGCAAACAACAAATCGGGCACCAAGCACGGCAGCCGTGTCGAACGATGCCCCGGCATTCTTCAGCAGGCTGGTATAGTCGAAGTGCAATGACGGTGCGGTGAGACCCAGGCTCCGGAGCAGTTTACGGGTTCGCCTGACATTGGGGCCCAGGACACCGACAAACTCCACTTCTCGATAGCCGAGAAGGGCCACGTTCCTCAAGGTACCTTCAAAGTCGGACTTGAGCAGGTCGCGAACCGTGTAGAGCTGCAGTCCGATTTTCCGCAAATCTCGACCGTATGCCGCAGTGGTTTCCATCGCAGCACCAACGGCAATACTTAGAAAAAAGTCGCGTCTGCTCAGTGCCATGACGAGTTCGCCCTCGCTAGACCCTGGAACCGTCCTCCGCAACCTGCAGGCAGTTCTGATTTCATCGAGAAGGCCCGTCGTCCATAGGGCGGACCTCAAGCAGCCAGGGCGTTGCGCGCCGCTACCTCGGTGATTGCAGCACCACTCCATAACGCCGGTATATCCGATCGATCGTGCCGTCGGCCCGCAGCCGCTCCAGGGCCCCATCGATCGCATCGCGCAGGCTGTCGTCCGGGCGAACCATGCCAACGGCGACATTCCAGTTGAGGTCCGCCTCGCTCTCGTCGAGATCCAGAATGCGGACCGCCTTGTCCGGATGCGTCAGATTGAAATAGCTCGCCACCGTCGGCGTGACCGCCGCCGCGTCGATCTCGCGGTTGGCCAGGGCGTCGAGGCTGTCGACCTCGAAACCGAAGGTCGATGTCGGCACGTGCCGCCGACTGATGATCATGGCGGCAACGGATCCGACCTGGACACCGACCTTGGTTTGCGCGCCGAGGCTCTTGAACGACGTGAGATTGCTGCCGGACGGCACTGCCAGCGCAACGCCCGTGCGATAATAGGGTTTTGAAATCCTCAAATTGGTCTCGCTTTGCGCTTCGCGATCGGCGATGACGTCCAGAACAATATCGCACCCGGCGCTACGCATCTGGTACTGGGTGATAATCCAGTCGAGCCTCAGCGAGACGCCGAGCTCACGCGCCAGCGCCTGTCCCAGTTCGACCTGGAACCCGGAAGGGTCGCCAGCCTTGCTCGCGAATGGAAGCGAGTTGGGGTGGGCACATAGCCCGAGCACGCCGGTCGAGCGGATTGCATCGAGCGATCGCGCCTGCGCCGGTCCCATCAGCCCGGTGACGGCGACGATCATGAGCGGGAGGATTATCTTCATTCCATGTCCCTGTGGGGATGATCCGGAGCCCGCTCATCCCTGGTGCGGTTTCAATTCGCGGATGTACTTGATGATTTCCTCGATCTGCGCGTCGCTGAAGGTCGAACCGAATCCGGGCATCGCGCCAGGCTTGCCGTTCTTGATACGGTTGCGCATAAAATCGTCATCGCGGGCCGTGTTCATGAGCTGCGGTCCCTTGCCGGCCTCGCGGCCCCCATCGGAATGGCACCAGCCGCAGGTCGTTGCGAACAATTGGTCGACATCGAGATGCGCGCTGTCCGGCGCAGGGGAAGCCTGCTGCGCGGATGCGGGCATGGCATAGGCCAGCGAGACGGCAAACACCGCCGGCAGTGCCATACCAAAGTTCAATTTCAAAGGCAGAGCTCCGTCTTCTTTTCGTTCAGCCCCATCACTTGTCTCAACGCACGAGGAGCGGGCTTGTGCCCGCTCCCCGCCAGACCGTCCGAGGAAGCCTACTTCAGGGTGTAGACGATGAGCGCGCCGTCATCGCGCGGCATGTGCTTGTAGACGCCGCCGAAGGTCGGCGCGTAATCGTCCGACGCCATGCCACCGAAGCCCGCGGTCACGGCGACATATTGCTTGCCGTTGACCGAGTAGGTGATGATGCCGCCCTGGTGGCCGGTGCCGTCGGAATGACTCCACAGCTCGGCCCCCGACTCGGCATCGTAGGCATGAAGGATGCCGCGCGAGTCAGGTACGAAGACCAGATTTCCGCCGGTCGAGAGCACGCTCCCGAGCGGCGGCTCGGGATAGCGAACCTCCCACTTCAACGCCCCGGTCACCGGGTCGCGCGCGTCGAGATGACCATAGATCTCGCCGCCCGGAGGAGGCGCGATCTTGAAATTGGCACCGATGTTGAGTTGGGCCTGTGGCGCGATCACCGGCGTGGTCTTCAGGACCTCGAGCGTCATGCACCATTCCTGGCCGAGCTTGTAGTAGAGGCCCGTCTTCGGATTGTACGAGCCCGAGTTGAAGCTGACGCCGCCGGAAATGTGCGGGCACAAGGGTTCGGTGACCTTGCCTGCGGGGAAGTCACGTCGCCCGATCAGTTCCCCCGTCTTGGGATCGATATCCTTGACGAAGTTGCTGTTGTGCGTGATGCGCCAGACGTTCTTGACCTTCAAATTGCGGTCATAGACGAAAATGTAGCCGCTCTTGTTGGGGTGCACCACGAGCTTCTGGCCGTCGCGATCAAGCATCACGAACTCGCCGACCGCGCTGTCGAAGTCCCAGGCGTCGTGCGGCAGCTCCTGATGATAGTATTTCAGCTTGCCGGTATCGATATCGAGACCGATCACCGACGTCGTATAGAGATTGTCGCCGGGGCGGGCGCCCTGCGTCTTGTAGTCGGGGCCCGACCAATCGTAGAGCGGCGCCGGGTTGGCGGTGCCCCACAGAATCGTGTTGGTCTCGGTATCGAAGGTGCCCGGCATCCAGCCGCCGCCGCCGCCGGTGCGCCAGGAGTCGCTGCCCCAGGTCTTCATGGCTTCCTCGGTGCCGGCAACCGTCAGGAACTCCCATTTCTTTTTCCCTGTGGCGGCCTCGACTGCGAAGATCGGGCCGCGGCCCGGCCACTCGCCGCCCTGCGCGCCGATGATCACCATGCCCTTGGCATAAAGGGGCGCACCGGTGAAACCGACCGTCAGCTTCTGGGAATCGATCAGCTTGGTGTCCCAGGCGACCTTCCCGGTCTTCATGTCCAGCGCGATGAGCCGGCCGTCCATCGTGCCGACGTAGACCTTGCCTTCGCCAAGCGCGGCGCCGCGATTGTAGGGAGAGTGCGTCTGCCGCGAGATCAACGCTTCGTCCAGTTCCGGGAAATGGGACCAGATCACTTCGCCGGTCGCGCCGTTCAGCGCAAACACCCGGCTATAGGAGCCGGTGTAGTAGAGCACGCCATCGGCCACCAGCGGCATTGACTGCAGGCCGCGGGTGGATCGTCCCGGAATATGGATCCAGGCAACGGCCAGGTTGCTGACATTGCCGGTGTTGATCTGGGAAAGTGGACTGTAGTGCCAGGACTTGTAGGAGCCGTGATAGGTCAACCAGTCGTTCTGACCGCCCGCGTCGATACGCGCGGTATCGATGACTTGAGCAAAGCCTGTCGACGCCGCAAGCGTCGCACCCAGGACAACGGCAACAGGCAAAGAAAAATAGCCCAATCGTTTCTTCATAGGCACTTCCTCCCTTTTTGCGCTGGTTATTTCGTTTCAGGCGCGCTGCACCTCATCACTTGTCGGTCGAATACTGTTTGTGCCGCGCCGGAAAGTCCCGATCCTGTTTTCATCAGGGGGCAACGCAGTGGCACAGGGTGTTTCGTCGAGCTCATGCCGAAAGGCCGGCCGGCTGTTTCCCGGATGGCAGCGGGTGCGAACCTCCTCCGCCATTTCCCTCAACAGCTGACTGCCGGGTGCGGCGTTGCGGGTGCCCCGATTGACGCATTGCACAATCGGCCTCCGACATCCCGTCCGCGTGTGCAGGGCATTTGCAGGCATCGCGTCCAACCGCCTCCCGCCCTAAGTGCAGCGACTTTGCGCTTGCTTGGCGTTATCATCGCGGTGGAATGTGGCGAGACGGGGCCGATGGTCGTATCGTCTCCGTTTTTGTTCCCAACGGCGAGCAATGGCGGTCCACCGCTCGCAGCTTTGATGGATGCATTGTTCCGCTGTTGCCAAGAGGTCGAGAGCGCCTGCTAGGTTCATCCGACGAAATCACGCGCGGCAACGGCCGTGCGCAGCAGCAGTAACGTTCAGGAGCATGCAATGCGCCTTTTCGCGCGACTTGTATCGTTCTGGCCAACTTTCTGCTGCGCTGCGATAGCGGCGATGATTTACGGCGGCGAAAGTGCCCCGATGGGCAGGCAGGCCATGGCCGCCTCCGCCCCGGCTCAGGAAATGGTCATCATAGATACCGATATCGGCGACGATTTCGACGACGCCTCGGCTATAGGATTGGCACTATCGAGCTCTGAGCTCAAGATTGTCGGCATAACGACGGCGTGGGGCGATACGGTATTGCGCGCGCGATTGCTTGATCGATTGCTGTGCGATACAGGGCGCGCCGATATCCCCGTGGCGGTCGGTATCGCGAAGCACGGTCCGGGCCAGGCAATATTCAGTCAAGCCCGTTGGGCAGCCCGGCAGCCGGCCAAAGCGTATCCGGCCGCGGTCGATTTCGTGCTGGAGCAGATCCGCCGCCGTCCGGGAGAAATCACCCTGATCGGCATGGCGCCGTTGACCAATTTGGCCGCACTGATCGAACGGGATCCAGCCACCTTCAAGCAGCTGAAGCGGATCGTGATCATGGCTGGCTCCATCCATCGCGGTTACGGTGACGGCTATGCGGCCGAGCGCCGTCCCGATGCGGAATACAACATCGCCATGGATATGTCGGCAGCCAGGCAGGTCTTTGGTTCCGGCGTTCCGCTCTACGTGATGCCGCTCGATGCCACGCAACACAGATTGGATGAGCTCAAGCGGCAGCGGCTCTTTACCGAGAGCACGAACCTTACCGACGATCTTTCGCTGTTGTACCTGCAATGGGCCGAAGGCTTTCGACAGCAAACGCCGACGTTATACGATGCTGTTGCCGTGGCCTATGCGATCGACCCCACTCTATGCCCGGCTTCGCCAATGAGAATCGAAGTCGACGATCAGGGCTTTACGCGCCCCACATCGGGAACGGCGAACAGCTTTGTCTGTCTCAGCTCCGATTCCGGCAGGTTTTTCAATTTCTTCATGCCTAGACTGATCCAGCAGAGACTTGCCGGCTCGTGCGCCAAGTCACCATGAACGCCGAGGTGATGGCTGAGTGACAAGATCTCACGCTCGCAAGGCTACGAATCGCGTTGCACTTCGCTGACAGGCTCCGGGATCGATCCGTCAACAGCTTGCGCGAGCTCTATGACGAGAGCCTCGACACCGGAAAGCCGATTTACGTCCGCTATATCTCTTCGCTTTCGCACGAGCACACGTATTGGGAATGTCTCATCCTGCCCTTATCGTCCGACGGACGAGGCAAACCGACATTCGCGTTCAACCACCTGGCCAGGCTCAGCGACAAGGCGGACGTTCTGCAGGTTTTGTTCGACAGATCCCTGATCGGCATGCTTGCGGCCGTACCGATTACTTACGTCTTGCCGTCTCAAGAATCGGACTCCAGCTCACGCAGCTTGCGATAAAGCGTTCGCAGGCTGATCCCGAGCGAGCTTGCAAGTTCCTGTCGACTGCCTTGATGGTTCATCAACGCCGCGCGCAATGCCTCGGCTTCAACCGCCTTGAGCGAGGGCGACCCGCTCGCCGGACGGACTGGCGAGCTGGCTCTGCCCACGCCCGGCTGCGCGCCCATGCCAACAGGCTGGATCGCCAGGGCACGGTCGATGATCGCGACTGGAATGACGTTGCTGTCGCACAGCAAGACAGCACGTTCCAGCACGTTGCGCAGCTCCCTGACATTGCCGGGGAATGCGTGATGCTCGAGCCGAGCCACGGCACCGGCAGCGAGGCTCAAATTCCTTCCCGGCGCAATGCGGGCCAGTAAAGCTGCGGCAATGAGGGGTATGTCCGCGCGGCGCTCGCGTAACGGCGGCAGCGGGATCGGGAACGTACTGAGACGGTAATACAGATCTTCGCGAAAGCGCCCGTCGGCGATCATGCTCTGAAGATCACGGTGGGTTGCTGAAATGAGCCGGACATCGGCTTGGCGCAGCTCCGTGCTTCCGACCCGGCGATAGGTCCCGCTTTCAAGCAATCGCAGCAGCTTCACCTGCATCCCAAGAGGAATGTCGCCAACCTCGTCGAGGAACAGGGTTCCGCCACTTGCGGCTTCAACCAGGCCGGGCTTGGCTACATGCGCGCCGGTGAACGCGCCCTTCTCGTGGCCGAACAGTTCACTCTCGAACAGGGTCTCCGTCATGCTGGCGCAATCGACCACGACGAAGGGGCGCGAAGCCCGTGCGCTCGCCTCATGCACGGCGCCTGCGACCAGCTCCTTGCCTGTGCCCGACTCGCCGAGGAGCAAAACGCTGGCATCCGATGGCCCGACGCGGGCAACCATCCCCAGCATCTCCCGGAAAGGGGCGGACCGGCCGATCAGACCCTGGGCGGCGGGCTCACCATGCGCTCCCCGAAGGGACTCCATCTTTTCGATAAACAGGGCAAACTTGCCCCGTGCATCCCGGATCGGGGTGAGTTCGACGTTGACGTAGGCCTCGCCTTTCGGCGTGTGATGCAGGTGCAGGGCGCGCTCGCGCTGGCCGCTTTCCTGCAGGCGGGCGCGAGGGCAACTCTCACCGGCCTGATCGCACGGGACGTTGAAATGGTGAGAAACCTCGTAGCACTTCCGTCCGATCACCGACGCGGCCGGGCTGAACTCGGCACGATAGGCAGAGTTCGCCGCAACGATCCGATACTGCTCGTCGAACAGGATATGCGGCTCCGGCAGCCCCTCCAGGTACGACACCAGGTCCGGCTTTGCCGAACCGGAAGCAGGCGAGCCGCTTCTGTCCTTGTTCTTCACCTGCTTCGCTCCTGAGATCGGTGGGACAATAATCCTGCCATGAAATGTCACGGACTGCCAGTTTTGGCACTCAAGCTGACACCTGTCACCCTCCATCCCTTCCCAAGTTGTTGATCCCGCGCCGGAAAATGCGGCGCAGTGCGACTGGCACGCATCTTGATACCGGACGGATATCAATGGTGGGGGCTCTGCGCATGACCAGCACGGTTATTCCGATAAACCGAAGCGAGACGTTGCACCGTCGAATCGAATGGTGCGTTGGGTTGGCGGCGGCGCTTCCCCCCTGTGAAACCAAGACCGCACTGGAAGAACTCGCGCGGGAATGCGTCCGTGATCTGCTCGAGGAGCAGCACGGAGCCGCCCTCATCAGCCTCGTCAAGACGAAGTGCGCCGGCCGGAAAGAGCTGCCGTGGCCGATCGCAGCCAGGAAGGTTCCCAGGAAAGCGCCGGTGAGACTCCCGTTGCG
Organism: Bradyrhizobium sp.; assembly: GCF_016213215.1. Lineage (GTDB taxonomy): Bacteria > Pseudomonadota > Alphaproteobacteria > Rhizobiales > Xanthobacteraceae > Bradyrhizobium. The sequence continues at coordinate 32,816 of NZ_JACRAW010000136.1, forward strand.
GTGGCCGGTGGGAGCTTCTTAGGCTTCCTCTTGCCAGAGATAGATTTCGCGAGGAGCGAATTTTGCGGGCACGCCGTCGGTCGCCAACGACGATCACCGGCGTCTGCGATCGATGCGCTCGGTCGAGAGCGCGCTCGAACCCGCTCCGCGTAGCGTCTCTTAATTCGTCATGTCGTGTGTCGGCCCAGCGGCTTCGGAGCGCGGGACACGGCGAGACTTGGAAACGATTGCGAGCATTTGCCAATGACCGACGACACCTTCATCGAAGGCCCGCTCTACGAGAAGCGCAAGAAGGTCTATCCGCAGTCGGTCCACGGCCGGTTTCGCCGCATCAAGTGGGCGGTTCTGTGCATCACCCTCGGCGTCTACTACTTCCTGCCGTTCGTGCGCTGGAATCGCGGGCCCGGCCTGCCCGACCAGGCCGTGCTCGTCGACTTCCCGCATCGCCGCTTCTACTTCTTCTTCATCGAACTGTGGCCGCAGGAGGTCTACTAC
>NZ_JACRAW010000137.1 GCF_016213215.1 Bradyrhizobium sp.
ACTTGAAACACGTTCTTCGCCAAATCCAAACCAATCGTGCTAATCTTTGTCATGGACGGTCCCCTTGTCTGGTCGAATCACAACAACCAGTCTGGCACACCGATGCCGTCGGGGGCCGTCCACCCCATCTTTGCGAGGAGCGAAGCGACGAAGCAATCCAGAATGCATCCGAGTCTGGATTGCTTCGCTTCGCTCGCAATGACGAGTGAGTGGCCCCAAGAATACTGCCTTGCCCGGCAGTTATGCTTCGGCTACCATCGAACTATGAAAGCAGGCCCCGACATCGCCATGGTCGCCTCGCTCGTGGGCGATCCCGCCCGCGCCAACATGCTCACCGCGCTCTTGACTGGCCGCGCACTGACCGCCAGCGAACTGGCGCAGGAAGCCGGCATCACGCCGCAGACGGCGAGCTCGCATCTTGCAAAGCTCGAGGCCGGCGGCCTGATCGCGCCGGAAAAGCAGGGACGACATCGCTACTATCGCCTCGCCGATCCCGACGTCGCCGGCGTGCTGGAGGCATTGGCCGGGCTTGCCGCCCGCGCCGGGCATATGCGCGTGCGCACCGGACCGAAGGACCCGGCGCTGCGCCGCGCGCGGATCTGCTACGACCACCTCGCCGGCGACCTCGGGGTGCAAATGCTGGACAGCCTGAAGCAGCAGCGCCTGGTGCGGCAGGACAGGCAGGACATCAGGCTCACCGCCGAGGGTGAGCGCTTTCTGGAGAAGCACCTGCAGATCTCGGAAGACATGCTGCACCATCCGCGCCGGCCGGTCTGCAAGGCCTGTCTCGACTGGAGCGAACGGCGCCACCACCTTGCCGGCACGCTCGGCGCGGCAATCATGAAGCGCTTCACCGAACTGAAATGGGCGTCGCGCGATCCCGAGCCCGGCAGCCGCGTGGTCAACTTCACCCGTAACGGCGAGAAGCGGTTTGCCGCGCTGTTCGGGGCCGGCCAAGGCTGATCTGACGAGGCTAGAAGCGATGTCTCAGTAACCCTGAGATCGCATCAGGCATCTTCGTGCAAGTAGTAGTCGAGCGCGACGGGATCGCGCTCCATGATTGATGTGTAGATTGTGAGGATCGCGATCCACATGCTCTTCTGGCCGACGCAGAACTCGGCGCGCTTGGCGTCATCCCAGCAATCGCGGCCGCGTATGGTCAAAAAGCACTCGCTGCAGAGGCGGTAAGCCCAGCAATTGCTACAGCGATCGAGCGTTCTGGAGCAATATTCGTCGATGTAGCCCTTGATTGCTCTCATGTCGAAACCTGAGTCAATGTTCCCGATCGACATGTCGCAGTAATCGTAGAGCTTCTCGCAAGGATAGAACGTTCCATCGGATGAAACGAATAGACTCCTGACTCCCGGGATGCAGATGCCATTCGGCCAATAGAAGTCGTACTCGTCGAGCTTCCGACGGGACCGGACCCGCAACATCTTCATCTGTTTCGCGAGGAGGGCTCTCGTCGCAACGCCGGCAGTCCCTTGCGGCGAATGGCTCTCAAGGAAGCGCACGAACCCATCCGAGAAATACTTTCTGGCATAGGCCGTGTAATCGTTCTCCATGATGAATTCGTTCGATTGGGGGTTTACGAGTCCGAGGGAATATTTTTGAGGCCCATTCACGAGCTCGAGAAGGGGCTGCTCGAAGAACCGGTCGATATCCTCGATGTCGCCCTCATAGGGGGCCATGACGGAGTTGATCCTAAGCTTACTTGAGTAATAATCTGGAAATTTGCTTTTGATCAGCTCGATCTTCTCTATTACCGCGTCGAAGCTTCCCCGGCCGTTGCGGCGCACGCGGTAACGATCGTGGAGCTCCTTCGGACCATCCAGGCTGAGCGTCAGAGCTACGTCGTTGTCAGACAGAAACCGGATGATCGTTTCGTTCAGAAGCGTGGCGTTCGAGGTAATCGCGATACAGATATCTGGACATACCTTCCGCGCGTACTCTACGGCTGTCTTGACGAAATCGAATCGGATGAACGGCTCTCCTCCATAAAGTGATAGGTAGCGCTCCTCCGATTCTTGGCTCTGTGCGGTGAAGAAGTCTATCGCTCGCCTCGCGAGGCTGGGACTCATGTCATGCGAAGGGTTATGAGTCCGTCGTCCCGAATAGGCACCAGAGTAAACGCAGTACGCGCATCGCAGATTGCAGCTCTCGGTGACGTTGAGCGCGAGCTGGACCAGTCTGCCGCGAAGGTTGGCCTCAATTAGCGCGTCGTCGTTTCCATTCGGCCCAAGGGCGAAACGCGGAATCTGGAATGGCAGCAGCGCTCTCTCGGACTGTTGAATCTCGCAGATTGCCGTCAACGCGGCAGAGACCGGCTCTTCTCCGAGCCTCGATCCATGCTTCTCGACAATAGCTTGGCGCGACAGATTGAACGAATCGTCAAGAACCTCGCAGACCGCACCGTCGATAGCGAAGATCCCGTTTGAGAAGCTGTCGTAGACGTAGCTGCTCCGCGGGGTCTGGAACGCGAGGGCGTTCACGGCCCGGAACTCTGCGTAGGGCATCAATATCCCTCCGCGTGAAGACAGGCGGCCTTGAGCAACCCCAAGGTGGAGACCGCTTCACGCTGGCGGCCCACACACTTGGATCAGAGCTACGACTTCATAGTGGCCCCGATAACCACCATCATCACGTCTTCGGCCATCTTGTGGCCCGCGGAAATTTTCGCCGTCGCATCCCCCGCGCCGCGCGTATTGGGCGCGCATATGCAGCATCCGCAGCCCTTAACCTCTTTGCCATCGACTTCCATGTGGATCTGGAAGCTATTGGCATCTCCCTCAAGGAGTTTCTCGATCGAGTGCTTCGCCATGTTACGTCTCCATCATAGACTTCTCCGCACAACCGTTGGTAGAAACTCGTCCCGATTCAGGGCAAGTGCGTTGATGTAGATCAATCGGGAAATCGCGCAGCTCATGTGCGAGATGGGTTATTCGCGGCGATTGTGGCGTGTCCGCCTGCATCGCGGACAACAATCACCAAGATACGGGTCGCGCGCGAGGGGCCTGACGAGCAAGATTCACGCGGCGGTGGATGCCAATCGCCTGCCGGTTTTTCTCGCCCTCACGCCGGGTGAGGCGCACGACAATGGCTGTGTTGGTTCTTCTCAGCGCATTGCTTCCACAAACGATGTTACTCGCGGATCGCGGATACGACGCAGACTGGATCAGGGAGCTTGCCCGCCAGCCAGGCGCGTGGGCCAACATTCCGCCGAAACGAAATCGCAAAGACTCTATGTGTTTTAGCCCGCACCTGTATCGCGCGCGCAATTTAATCGAACGGTCCTTCATCAAGATCAAGCGACGGTGGGTCGCGACCCGATATGACAAACTCGCGGCCAACTACCTGGCCTTCATGAAACTCACTTCAATCCGAATTTGGTTACGGGCTAATGAGTCCACGCCCTAGCCGCGGCCCCCCAGTCACGAGAAGGTCGACCGGATAATCGTGAGATCTATCGCGGAGCGCCAACCGCTCGATCAGAATGAGGAGCAACGGCCTGTCACCGAGAATGTGGTGCGGCTGCGTGCGCTGGGAGCGGAAATCATCAGAAGATGAGATCCGCCCTGATAATAGGTATGCGGCGACAAGACTATTTGTCTGAGATCGCCACGCCGGGCGCCTCAGCCGTCCTTTGCAACTTTGATTTCAATCAACAGAGGGTTCGCTTCCAGTCGTAGTCTTCTACTCAGACAACTAAAGGGAGATGCCCGATGAGCAAGCGCCTTATCGCCACCTTGGTGTGTTCCGCCCTGAGCTTGGTCGCCGTAAGTGGGATCGCCTGTTCGGAGCCGGTGGGTCGGTATGACTGCAACGTTATTGGGACGGCCCTCCCAGAGCCCATAGGCGATCGGACCGGGCATGGGCTTATCAGCCTGCAATATTCCTGTATCGGAGTGGAGGGGCTCCTGAAAGGCGCTGTAGTTACAGCGGTGACGGTGAGCGAGTGGGATGGTCCGAAGGGAACTTACCTGTCTTCCGTTGGCGTCCACCGGGTGCCCGGCGGGCTCGCAGTCGGCCAGCTCACGGAGGGCATCGGGTCCGTTGTCATGAAGGATGGGAAGCCTGTGGGCACCGAAGCTTCGGGTAAGACCATCTTCAAGTTTGCATCAGGCGCGTTGGCTGCTCTCTCAGGAAAAACCGTCAAATTTGCTTCCAAGTCGACTGGCTCCAACCGCTTCGAGCTTGAGTTCACACAAGAATAGTCACCACAACAGAGACGCAGGGCAAGCGGTAGGAACGTGACGCGTTCAATCGCGGGATGCTTCCGGTTCTTATCGTGATCCGGTAGCCCCGTGTGTCGCATGGCGAGAAGGCGTTCGCTGATAGGAGGGACCTGGTGCTCGACTTTTTCGGCAAGTGATTCGCAACTGCGCTTGTCAAGCTGTTAGCCCAGGCGAAGGCAGCTCGGATAGCTGCGCGCATTCACGCGATATTCAGATCGCTGCAGTTATCGGTACTTCCGCGCGCGTGGCGACATGTCGCAGTGATTTAACGTGTCGAATCATGGGCGCTGCACGATGGTCCGCACGGGGCGCACTCCATCGGGACAAGACGAAGAAACAAGGAAGGAAGACGAAATGAAGTATCTCCTCGCCATGGCCATGGTGGCAAGCACCGTCGTCGGTTTCAGCGCGGCGGCCAACGCAGCGGGCGGATGCGGCCCCGGCTGGCACCGCGGCCCCTATGGCGCATGCCGTCCCAATGCGGCCGTGTATGTGGCGCCGCGTGTTTACCATCGGCCCGTTGTCGTCGTGCCGGCTCGCCGCGCCTGCCCCTATGGCTTCGTCTGGGCGTACGGCCGCTGCCGTCCGATCTGATCATTTCATTGACGAATACGAACGGGCCGCGCCACGAATTCGGCGCGGCCTTTTTCGTTTGACGCAGAAGAAGCGCCGCTATTGGCAGCTCTCGCGTCCTTCGAAAAACTCCAGCGCCTCGCCGCCGATCGGGCGCAGGCAGACCAGGACAGCGCCGGCGGCTATGACCCGCCATCGCGATGGTGATGGAGATCGCGAACCGAAACATCGGTCACGAGCCTATGCCAAAGGCATCAGCGAAAAAGTTCACCAGTAGTGGCGACCATGCCAGTGACGATGGTGCCAGCGGCGATGCCAATGGCGGCGGCGCCAACCGTAATGGTGGCCGCCCCAGTGCACCTGCTCAGCCGTCAGGCGATCAACCTCGTCACCGCTGACGACGGCCGGCCGGATCTCTTCTTTGTCGGATGGGAGGCCGTCGTCTTCGTTCAACGGCTGCGGCGAAAGCGGAGCAGCCGTTGCGGCCGCCGCAAAGGCGGTCGCACCTGCAGCTACTCCAAATGCAATCTTCAAGAACTGTCTGCGCTCCATGACGTCCCTCTTGTCGTTGGCGAATGATGGGGAGCGAAGTTTTGCAGCGCCGGTATGAACAGCGCCTGAACTCAGCGTTCAGATTCATGAGGCCTACGTAACCGTGCGACGAAATCGCCGCGGCCCTCGCCTTTCGCAGCCGCCTTAACCGGCTCCCCCTGATGGAGCGACGAGATTGCGGCCGTCGACGCAGAACGCGCGTCAGCGCATCAAGCGAAGGGCGCTTGCGCAGGCTTCGATTTTCAGCGCTGGAGGGGTGCGAGCGGCAGCAGGCCTAACCCAGAAACTCCTGCGCCAGCACAAGAGTCTCGCGCGTGCGCGTGACCTCCGGCCAGTCGCGGTTGAAGTCGGCAACCAGCCGCTTCATGTCCTCGCCCTTGACCGCGCGATCCAGCGAGGCCTCGTCATCGAACTGGTACATCGCCTGATGTATCGCGGGCTCGGTCACGCTCCAGAAGCGCCACGCCTTCTTGACGCCGAAGGATTTGACCGCATCGGGCAGATGTTCGTTCTGATACCATTTGCCGAACGCCGCCCGCTTGGTGGGATCGGCGACGGTGGCGCGAACGACGAAAAAGGCGGCAGCCATAGTTCCTCCTGATCAATGTTCCGTTGTCGGACAACTCGGGTCACACTTTTGTACAAGAAACAGCCCAAGGTCAGCCAGCTCGGAAACGTGTCGAACCCGAATAGGAGACGCCATGGCCAAGAAAGCAAAACCAATCCCTGCCGGCTTCCACACCATCACGCCCTATCTCATCGTCAGTGGCGCGCAAAACGAGATCGAATTCATGCAGAAGGGCTTGGGCGCCGAGGCGGTTCACGAGCCGACGAAACGTCCCGACGGCAGCATCATGCATGCTACCCTCAAGATCGGCAATTCCATGCTGATGCTCGCGGATGCCTCGGAACACGCGGCGCCCACCTCCGTGATGCTGTACCTCTATGTGCCGGACGTCGATGCAGCCTATCGACGTGCGATGGAGGCCGGCGCCACTTCCGTCATGGAGCCGGCGGACCAGTTCTACGGCGACCGCAGCGGCGGCGTGAAGGACCCGGCCGGGAACACCTGGTTCTTCGGCACCCACATCGAGGACGTGGCACCGGACGAACTGAAGCGGCGCAGTGCCGAGCTGTTCAAGCAACAGGGCACGGCGGCGTAGGTGAACTCGTGGGCTTCGCAGGACGGCTTGAACGAAGCCAAACCCGCGACACTCTCGTGATCGTGCTCAACCGTTCTACGCGAGCTTGTAGCCGATCTTTCGCAGCAGGTCTTTCCGCCACGCAATGTCCGCGTCGGTTTCGACACCCAGCGGTGAGGCGCCATCCACCACGCCGAGCACGCCGCGGCCCAGCTCCGTTTGCGCGACGATCACCTGTGTCGGGTTGGCCGTCGCGCAGTAGATGCGGCAGACCTCCGGCACCGCGCGCACCGCAGCCAGCACGTTGACGGGAAAGAATCCGTCGCCCAGGAAGATCAGGAAGGTGTGGCCGGCGCCGATGGCCAGCGCGTTGTCGCGCGCGAGGACGATGGCGGCTTCGTCGGTACCCGACCAGCGCACCAGCCGCTTGCCGGAGGCCTCGCAAAAGGCCAGCCCGAAGCGGATGCCGGGGACCGCGCCCACCAGCGCCTCGTGGAGGTCTTCCACGGTCTTGATGAAATGCGACTGGCCGAAGATGAAGTTGGCATCGTCCGGTTTGACGATGGGCACCACGGTGAGTTCCATCGCTGCGCTCCTTCAGTGAAGGGAACGCGATGAATGGTAGGCCCGCGGAAGGCGATTGCAAGCCGCAACAGCAGGCCGATCTCGCTCTGCGCTGCCATCGGGAATGCAGGAGGAAACGGCGCGGCTCCGCTGTCCCACCCTGCTCTCCCAGCAGAAATTGTCGTGCTTCTTCGCCGGGATCTCGACCTTCTTTTCCTTGAGTGCCGCGGGAAAAAAGAGGTGGGTTACGCTTCGCTAACCCACCCTACGCGCGGTGCCGAGCGGCCAGCGCATCACATCAGTTTCACAGGCGCCTCACCAACCACCCGAAGGTCGATCCCGCTGATCAACTCTGAACGGCGCGCCTCGGCCGCGCTCATGTCGCTGTCGATCTGTCGCAACGTACCGACATTCGATCCGAGCGACACGATTCCGCCCAGCACGAGAGCAATCGACCCGAGCGCAGCGACCTGACCAAATCCGAACAGGCCGAGCATCGTGGCGAGCAGCAATGCGACTCCGCCGGCGATCGCTGTCTTGGAAGCCAGAATGAACTTCCGGCATCGTTCGGCGGTCTCGGCAAGCTCCTCGATCCGCGCCTCAATCTCTGAAATCTCGTCAGTCGGATCGTCTTCGGTCATCGAGTTCAAGGTCGGGGGTACCGAAGCGACGCCCATCAGCGAAATTGTTCCGCGTTCGGGAAAGATTTCACAACGGCAGATTGTCGTGCTTCTTCGCCGGGATCTCGACCTTCTTGTCCTTGAGCATCGCGAGCGCCCGCGCGAGGCGGCGGCGGGTCGAGTGCGGCATGATCACGTCATCGATATAGCCGCGCTCGGCGGCGATGAACGGCGACAGGAAGCGGTCCTCGTATTCCTTGGTGCGCGCCGCGATCTTGTCGGGATCGCCGATATCGGAGCGGAAGATAATCTCGACCGCGCCCTTGGCGCCCATCACCGCGATCTGCGCCGTCGGCCAGGCGTAGTTCATGTCGGCGCCGATCTCCTTCGAGGCCATGACGTCGAACGCCCCGCCGTAGGCCTTGCGCGTGATCACCGTCACCAGCGGCACCGTGCACTGCGAATAGGCGAACAGGAGCTTGGCGCCGTGCTTGATCAGGCCGCCATATTCCTGCGCGGTGCCCGGCAGGAAGCCCGGCACGTCCACGAAGGTGACGATCGGGATCGCGAAGGCGTCGCAGAAGCGCACGAACCGCGCGGCCTTGCGCGAGGCGTCCGAATCCAGGACGCCGGCCAGCACCATCGGCTGGTTGGCGACGAACCCGACGGTGCGG
>NZ_JACRAW010000015.1 GCF_016213215.1 Bradyrhizobium sp.
CCCGACCAGGCGACAGTGGACGGCTACTTGCCGCCCTACGATCCCGTCCAGGTGCTCGACCCCGGCTCCCCCGCCTCGATCGGCGCGATGGTCGGACCCGACGCCTTCACCGAAGTGCGGTTCCTCGCCCATTACAAGCAAACCCAGGCGCTGCGGCTGATCCCCGAATTCGCGCGCGATTTCGCCGAAAAGTTCGGGCGCGAATCGGGTGGCCTGCTGCGCAGCTATCGCACTGACGACGCCGACATGCTGGTGGTCGCGATGGGTTCGGTCTGCGGCACCATCAAGGACACGATCGACGAGATGCGCGACGAGGGCATTCGGATCGGGCTCGTGACTATCGTCTCGTTCCGGCCGTTCCCCGTCGATGCGCTGCGCAACGCGCTCGCCGGCGCCACGGACGTCGTGGTGATCGAGAAGAGCATCGCAGTCGGCATGGGCGGACAGCTTGCCGACAACGTCGGCGTCGCGCTGCGCAATTTGCCGCGCGCGCCGCGGCTGCACTCGGCGGTCGCGGGGCTTGGCGGACGAGCCATCACGCGCGGCTCGCTGCATCGCCTGTTCCGGCAGGCGAGCGTGCAGCCCTGGGAGGGAACGCATTTCCTGGATCTCAACGAGAGGGTCGTCGGCCGCGAGATCCATCGCAAGCGCAAGAGCCGCCGTTCGGGACCGACCGCCGAGAACATCCTGCGCCAGCTCGCAATCGCATCCGGTCTGCCGCCCGCCGAGTGAGGATGGTTTCAGGATCATGCCAAGGAATATTTCATGACCAATCACACCGCGACACTTCCACCTGGAGAAGCGGTCCAGAAGCTGAAATATTATCAGAAGGGCACGTTCACCGTCGGCAATCGGCTGGTCACTGAGGCGGAGCGTACGGTCCAGGCCTCCCGCGACCGCTCCAATGCCTTGACCTGCGGCCACCGCGCCTGTCAGGGATGCGGCGAAGCGCTCGGCGCACGCTATGCGATCGACGCGGCGATGCGCGCGACCAACAACAACCTGATCGCGGTCAACGCGACCGGCTGCCTGGAAGTCTTCACCACGCCCTATCCGGAGACCTCGTGGCAATTGCCGTGGCTGCATTCGCTGTTCGGCAACGCGGCGGCGGTCGCAACCGGGGTTGCGGCGGCAATGCGCGTGAAGAAGCGCAGCAATGTGCGCGTGATCGCACAGGGGGGCGACGGCGGCACGACCGACATCGGCTTCCAGTGCCTGTCCGGGATGTTCGAGCGCAACGACGACGTGCTCTACATCTGCTACGACAACGAAGGCTACATGAACACCGGCGTGCAGCGCTCCTCCGCGACGCCGCCAACCGCTCGCACCGCGACCACGCCGGCGGTCGGCCCCGAGCCGGGCAATGTGTTCGGTACCGGCAAATCGGTGCCGAAGATCGCCGTCGCCCACAACATTCCCTATGTCGCCACCGCAACGGTCGCCGATCTGCATGACCTCGAGCGTAAGGTCACCAAGGCGATGAGCATTCACGGCGCTCGCTATATCCAGATCAACGTGCCCTGCCCGCTCGGCTGGGGCGCGGCTTCACACGATACGATCCGTATCGCACGGCTCTCCGTGGAATGCGGCATTTATCCCATTTTCGAGGCCGAGCACGGCAAGGTCACGCACGTTCGCAAGATCCGCCGTCAGGTGCCGGTGACGGAGTATCTGAAGCTGCAGCGCCGCTTCGCCCATCTGCTCAAAGGCGGCCATGAAGACCCCCGCGTGGCGCGGCTTCAGGCGCTCTGCGACTCCAATATCGCCGAATACGGCCTGGTCGATGCCGCCGGCGAGGATGCGTGAGGACAACGATCATGGATCATCCCTTCGCCATCACTCTCGACGTCGGCACCTCGCTCATCAACCACACCGGGTCGTGGCGAACGTCGCGGCCCGAATATGTACATCGGCTGCCGCCCTGCAATCACGCCTGCCCGGCCGGCGAGGACATCCAGGGCTGGCTCGCTCATGCCGAGGGCGGGAATTATGAAGCCGCCTGGCGCAAACTGACGGAAAACAATCCGCTGCCCGCCGTGATGGGCCGCGTCTGCTATCACCCGTGCGAAGGCGCCTGCAATCGCGGCGCGCTCGATTCCTCGGTCGGCATCAACTCGGTCGAGCGATTTCTCGGCGACCTCGCCATCAAGAACGGCTGGTCATTCCAGGCCACGGCGCCATCATCGGGCAAGAAGGTGCTGGTGGTCGGCGCGGGTCCATCCGGCCTGTCGGCGGCCTATCACCTGGCGCGCCTCGGTCACAGCGTGACGATCAAGGAAGCCGGACCCTTGCCGGGCGGGATGATGCGCTTCGGCATCCCGAAATATCGCCTGCCGCGCGACGTGCTGGACGCGGAGGTCAAGCGCATCACCGATCTCGGCGTAACGATCGAATACAACGTCAAGATAGCCAACATCGGCCATGCCATGACCGAGGGTGGTTTCGACGCGGCCTTTCTCGCCGTCGGCGCTCATATCGCCAAGCGCGCCTATATTCCCGCCGGCGAAGCCGCGAGAATCCTGGACGCCGTGCAGGTCCTGCGCTCTATGGAAGGCGAGGACAAGCCCCTGCTCGGCCGGCGCGTCGTGGTCTATGGCGGCGGCAACACCGCGCTTGACGTCGCCCGCACCGCAAAGCGGCTCGGCGCCGAGGAAGCCGTCATCGTCTACCGCCGCACCCGCGAGAAGATGCCCGCGCACGATTTCGAGCTGGAAGAGGCGCTGGAAGAAGGCGTCATGATGAAATGGCTGTCGACCATCAAGAATGTCGAGGCCGGATCGATCACGGTCGAGAAGATGCAGCTGGACGACAAGGGCTTTCCGCAGCCGACCGGCGAATTCGAAACGCTGCAGGCGGACTCCGTCGTGCTGGCGCTCGGCCAGGATGTCGATCTCTCGCTCTTGCAGGGCGTGCCAGGCCTCGAAGTGAAGGACGGCGTGGTGCAGGTCGGCCCCAACATGATGACCGGCGCGCCCGGCATCTTTGCTGGCGGCGACATGGTGCCGTCCGAACGCACCGTCACGGTTGCGGTCGGGCATGGCAAGAAGGCCGCCCGTCACATCGATGCCTGGCTGGGCGGAGAAACCTACCAGCCGGCTCCGCCACATGAGGTCGCCACCGCCGACAAGCTGAACACCTGGTATTACGGCGAAGCGCCGAAGACACTGCGGCCGCTGCTGGAAACCGCGCGCCGCACCTCGACCTTCGAGGAGGTTGTGAAAGGACTGGACGAAAGCAACGCGCTCTATGAGGCGCGCCGGTGTCTCAGTTGCGGAAACTGCTTCGAGTGCGACAATTGCTACGGCGTATGCCCTGACAACGCGATCATAAAGCTCGGCCCGGGCCTCGGCTTCCAGATCAATCTCGACTATTGCAAGGGCTGCGGCATTTGCGCTCAGGAATGCCCGTGCGGTGCGATCGGGATGGTCCCTGAAGCGATCTGAGCGAGAGGCGAGATCGCTTGGTGCTCTGGATGCAGTGCCGTAGATCGATTTTCAGGGACGCGTCGGCGGTTCGCCATGCGGGATGCCGCAATCATCAGGCGGTCCGCTCCGGAATATCGGCAAGGCGCCAAAGTCCAAGACTCTTGTCCTGCCAGGCGCCGCCGCCTTCGTCGCATCGCTCGTTGACAAGCTCGAGCGGAGCCGGCCAGTCGAACGGCGCCTTCTGCAGGTTCAGCGCGCGCCAATCGCCGTCTTCGCAATCCAGGTTTTCTCTCCATTCGGGAAAGGTGGTCGTGAGCAGCCAACGCGCGCCGCTGGCGCGGAATCGCGCAATAGCCCGGTCAATGTTCGAATAGCTCAGATGCACCAGGCAGTCCCGACAGAGGATCAGATCGGCGCATGGCAGGGCATCGCGGGTGATGTCGGCGGCGACGAAACGTCCGGCCAATTGGCCCGTCTCAACTCTCTGGATGTTGGCGGCGATCAACGACGGCACGATATCGATGCCGATGTAATCGGCCGCCAGATTGCAGGCGCCAATCCAGCCTGCATCACCGCACGGTGCATCGAGCAGCGAGTGTATCCCCAATCGCAGCAACAGCGCAGGCAGAGCCTGCCTGATCGCGGCGGTCGCGCGATCCTCGGATCCCAAGCCCGAAACCGAGGTCGTCGCGCCCCACAGGTTGATCTCTGCAATGCGATCGAACCGAGCGGCGAGATCGAGACCTGCGAAGCTGTCGCGTTCGGCAACGAAGCGCTCGTGGGCGAGAACAGGAGGACGTTCTGAGTTCATCCGAGAACAACTGTGTCGGGCTGGGCGACCCGAGCGCCACTATCACTCCATGATGCGGGGACCGACTCCCAAGATGTCTGACGAATGTCGCGTCACCACACCGCCTGCAGCAGAAATCGTAGCCGCGGAAGTGCGCGAACCTGACGATCACGCTCGATCGCCTCGGCGGCGAGCCGGCAATCCTCCGCAACTCTCTCGAGGCCGACCCGCGCCAGATCAACGCTGGACTGCCGGGCCTGCTCCCGACAAAGGCATTCAAGCCGGCGAAACTCGCGTGCTTCCCTGGTCATCGCGCCGCCCTCATCATGGTTGACCGTAAAGAGGACTCTGATTCCGGTTAACGGATTATAAACGACCAAAAAAGGGCAGAACGCGGGCCGGGCGGCTCGCCCGGGAACCGGCGGCCGCCGAGCAGCCGGCAAACAAGCCGATCCCGATTAGCAATCGAGGCGAGCCCGCCTATCTTCGCCAGAGGTGCCGAGCACCGGCCACGATCATGCTCAAGGAGAAGGCGTGTCGACTGCTGCCAAGCTGTTAGCGCGAAAGCAACAGCTGCTCGAGCGGCTGCAGGCTGATTCCGGCCCGCACGAGCGCGAGCAGATCGAGCGTCTGCTGGAAGAAATCGAGACCGCGCTCGAACTGCTCGACGAAACCGGCCCGGGCCAGAGCGGCGATGAGCAAGAGTAATCAGGGACCGGATCGGTTACGCCCTTCGACCCCGACATCCAGCAGCGTGAACGACGCAACGCCCAAGCTAGGGAGCGGAACTCTCCCATTCCTGCCTGCCGGGCGTGCTCGGCTCATTCGCCAGCGCCTCGACGAACTGCAGGACGAGCCGCCGCTTCTCGACGGGCAACACCAGAAAGCTGCGCACTAGGCGCAGCCCTTGCATTTCCTCCAGCCATTCTGCGGGCGCTTCCATGCATCCAATCTCGGGCGGAAGGGGAAAATATGCAACCGCATTGTGAGCCGGGCCAAACCCCGAAGACCCGCTCGACCGGTACGGAGTCACGCTTCCGCCCACGGCGCCAAGCCTGGGTTATCAACATAGGTCACTGCGACTGACTTGAATCTGCAAAGAGCCTCTGCTGCTATTCGGACCGGGTTGAGGTGGGTGTCATGAAGTGGATGCGGGAACGCGATGCGTTGATCGCGCAGACCTTGGCGTTTGTGCAGTCGGTTAAGGGTAAGACAGAGGATTTCCCCAAGGCGGAACAGCCTTCGGTCGCCCCTCCGTCAAGTTCCGAATCGGCAACGCTGGCGGCGGTCGAATATGTGCTCGAAGCCCGGCCCTCCGCCCCGAGCGCGCCCCGATCTCCCCCACCGGAGATCCGTATCCACTCGCCAAACGTCGCCAGCGAAGTGGCGGCGGAGGTGCGCGACCGGATCTCAAGCTTTCGCAAGCATCAGGAGCGCTTTCGCCGCGAGCGGGAAGAGTATTTCAGCACGACATTGGCGAAGGTACGGGCCGCCATCCATGAGGTCCCGCCGCCGCGGTCGGAAAACTGAGATGTTCGGCGCGGCTTCTATCGCTTAGGTTCACCGTCCGAGTTGCCCGCCTGCTGCGGGCGTCACGGCTCAAGATCCTGTCTGGAGCCAGGCGCAAACCAGCAGCAGGTTCGTCACGCAGGCGCCCAGTAGCGCCAGGCTGAGCGGCAGCAGGATTCGTTCACATGAGGTGAGCGGGGTGATCGTCATGCCGAAAACATCCCCTGATTCCGGGCCGTGAGTCCTGAGGATTCTTTTTTCCGGGATTCACCACTCGTTTACGACTCAGGCGCCTACCGCCGGGTGCCGTCGCAGCGCGGAGTGGCGGCTCACCAGGTCGTGGGCGACCCGGCTGTCATGACAAAAACTTCAAATATTCCTGTGCCTTAGTTGGATCAGTTGAAGCTTAGCCGTGCCCTCACGCTGTCCTGCATCCGCAGGTCAAGGTGAGCAGCGAGTACTCACGGAAGAATAGAGAATTTAGGGAATCGTCGGGGCCAGCAAGGCCTGCTCGGCGGAGAGGGTGACACACGCTTTCCTGCGATTCAGGCCGCGGATTGCACCGGTCACCTTCAGCACCTTGCCGGTGGGACAGAACCCGCTCTGCACGAACGCCACCTCATAGGGCGCCAGCACCAGCGGCTCGGACTTGAGGACGGTCTGAGCGCGGGACGGCAGTGCAACTGAAAGCAATGAAAAAACAACCAGCGCCGCGGTACGCATGTTCAACATCCACCCCTGCCCGCGACAATATATAGCCGCTCTTCACGACAGGTTCCCTATGCGGCAAAAAATATTTTTGCCTTAGCGCAGCCGAGATTGCTGTGGTCGTAAAACGAGGGCCGGCAACAGCCGGCCCATTCAACGCAATTCAATTCGGTGGCTCAGTAGCGCGAGCCGGGCGGACCACCCCAGCCGAACCGGTAGTTCACGCCGAGCTTGACGGTATGCTCGTCCTCACGCGACTTGGCACCGACAATGTCGGCAGGCCCGGCTGTGAAGGTGGTGTTGCCGAAATTGTAATACTGGTACTCGGCCTTGGCCGACCAGTTCGGTGCGAACATGTATTCCAGGCCGGCGCCGACCGTGTAGCCGTCCTTGTGATTGCCATCGGTGGCGAAAGCCGCGGGCGCACCACCGACGCCGACGCCGAGGCTGTTTTCGCGCCAGGCGTATCCACCCTTGGCATAAAGCAGCGCGGGCCCCCAAGTGTAGCCGAGCCGGCCGGTGACCGAACCAAGCTGGTCGGTGTTGGTGGTTACGAGCGTCCCGGCGGGAAACAGCACGCCGTTGTTGTTGGTCGGCAGCCAGCTGTACTGGGCCTCGATGCCCATCACCCAGTTGGACGCGAACTGATAGTCGAAGCCGCCTTGGACGCCGCCGAGAAGGCGCGCCTCGCTGCTCTGGAAGGTGTCATCGCCGGCAAGGGCACCGCCAAGGTGACCGCCGATATAGAAGCCGGTCCAGTTGTAAATCACCTGCGGCGGCGTATAGGCCGGCGCCTTCGTATACGGGCGCGGTGGCACATCGGCCGCAACGGCCGGCGCAGCGAAGGCCAGAAGAGTGGCAGCGCCGAGCAGAATCTTCCTCATTGATATTCCCCGTTAATCCCGATCGACCCTCCGCGAACAACGTGGCTCGAATTTGGTTGCTCTGCGGCAATGCCGGAACGTTGATCGTTCGCGACTTTGACGGAACCGCAGGAACGCCTTGTTTGTTCCGTCCTGCGACAGTTTGTTCTGCCCCCAGGTGGGCAGCCGTCAAAATATGTCAATGCCCAAGGCAGGGGCCGCGGCTCCCTCGGATCTATCAAAGCTCGCGACCACCGCAGTTCCTACCACGGCCGGATGAACGGCGGCTTTGCCCTATCGTGTCATCTTTTCCAGTTCGAGAAAGGACGCGTAAACCGCCGGCGCAGAGATCGCCTCCGTGTCGATGACGAACCGAGGCGGCCGCGGGCACGGTCTGCCGAAATGCACGGGTCGCAATCGACGAACCGCATCTCGGTCAGGCCGCACCTCGTATCGCTTGATCCCGTCTCTATTGGCGTGGCGGGGCAATGCAGATCCGCACCGAGCGGATCCTCATCAGCCGGGCTTCACCGACGCAGCTGCTTGGCGTTGGCGTCGAGCGGCTTCGCGTTGGGGACAGTCTTGGCGTCGGCCTTGGCGTCGGAGGCCTTGGCGTCAATCTTGGTATCAGTCTTCGCATCCGTCTTGGTGGCCTCGCTCTTGATGCCGACCTTGGCGTCCGTCTTGGGGTCGGTCTTGGGGTCGGTCTTGGCCGCGGCGTTCACCGCCTTCGATTTGGTCTGCTCGGCCTTGATCACCGGTGCTTGCGTTGCGGTCTTCGCGGCAGTCTCGGCAAACGCGGGCGCAGCGATCATGGAAGCTGCGAGCAGGGCTGCGGAAAGGGTCTTCAGCATGGTCAACTCCTCTTGAAGGACCTCAAGTGCCGGCGGGAATTACCGGCACCTCGTCGATCACGCCTGCAACGCTAGGCCGCCGGCCGTGAACCCGTCCTGAAGCCTCTTGGCGGATTCCGTTCATCTGCATGACAGGATTGTCATCTGCCTCGATGGACCACCGGGCGCAGCGATGTTCGCCCGCCGATAATATGCCGTGGGGAGCGGGAATGTTTGTCGGGCTCGGGTGTTCCGGCTAGTGTCCCGACTCCGTAGTTCGCCCACTCCTGCGGCAATGTCGTTTGCGAACTTCGGAACCGAAGGACACCAGTAACTGGTTGATCTGGTTTGGCCTACGTCCGGAAGTCCGCATTGCGAACTTCAGAACCGCCACCTGGAAGGCGATCACGTGCGGTCGCCTCGCATACGGGAGAGATAGATGCGAAAATTCGCAAGGATTGTGGTCCCGGCCGTTGTGTCGATGACCCTGGCCGGCGCGCCGGCGCTCCACAGCGCCTACGCGGCCGGCAGCGACGAACCATCGGCGCCGTCATCGGGCTCGACATCAACCAAGAGCAAGAAAAAGAAAAGCTCCAGCATCGACGATCCGAAATTCCTCGCCGCCTACCGTACGGCCCACGCCATGATCTACGATGGCCACGACTACGGCGGAGCGATCGAGCAGCTGAAGGCGCTCGGCCGCGATGACGTCGCCGACGTCGCCAACCTGATCGGCTACTCGTATCGCAAGCTCGGCGACTACAAGCTGTCGCAGGCGTGGTACGAGCGTGCGCTGAAGGCCGATCCCACCCACGTCCGGACTTGGCAGTATTATGGTCTCTGGCAGCTTGAACAGGGCAACCGCGAGCAGGCGCAATATCACCTGAGCCGCATCGCTGCGCTCTCCGGAACGGACACCGAAGAATATCGCTCGCTTGCCGCAGCCTTGGAAAAGCCGACTGCAACGGGCCTCGTGTACTGAGCGTGATCGACCCCAAATCGACAGCCGGCGCCGGCGAGAAGCCCGCGCCGGTTTCCTATTTCATCAACGCCTGCACCTCGGCGCGGAGCGCCTGGCGCGCGGCATCGCGCGAATAGAACATGTGGCCGCCGGGATAGACGGCGAGCTTGACCCGCTCGGGCGAGGCGTAAGCGGGCAACTGGTCGAGGATCATCTTTGAACCGAAATAGGGCGTCGCAAGATCGAACAGCCCGTGCGCGACCAGCACCTTGAGCTTGGGATCGGTCGCCAGAATCTGGCGCAGCTCGGTGACGGACTGCGCGGGATTGGTGCCGCGGCCGAAGTCCCAGGCCCGTTCCACGGCGCCATTTATCAGCTCGTACGAGCCGTCGGGCCGCCATTTCAGCTTGCGCGTAGTGAGATCGAAGGCAGCGCTCGTGAGCGGCGCGGCGAGAGAATCCCCGGACGGGTCGCCGAAGCGGAAGAAACTCGAATCCGGAAACGGATCGAAGCCGCGCACCGACGCGTCGTAACGGCCGGTAACCTTGCCGCTCTTCCGGTCGAATTCACGGCGGAATTCGGCGACATCAAAGCGACCGGCGAGCCGGCGGCTGACGGCCTGGTCGATGCCGGTCAGCGCCGCCACCTTGTCCGCGAGGCGATTGGTGGCCTCGCTATCCGCTCGGCCCTTGACAAGGTCGAGGAGAAAATCGCCTCGCGCGTAGTCCTCTACGTCGGCAAGATCGGCGCGCGTGACCGCCCCCTTGGCCTCGCGTGCGACCGCCGCATAGCTCGGCAGCCTCGCCACGTATTGCAGCAGGCTCGAGCCCGCGAATTCGCGGAAGTCGAGCAGCGGCGAAACCAGGATCAGTCCCCTCACCCCGACGCCCTGCTGAGTTTGCAGATTACGAACGAGCTTCGGCCCGCGAATGCCGCCATAGCTCTCGCCCACCACGTATTTCGGTGCCAACAGCCGGTCATGCTTCTCCAGCCAGCGGCGGATCACGACGGCGATCGAGCTGACGTCGCCGTCGACGGAGTAGAACCGCTTGCGCACCTCTTCGCCCGTGGCGACGAAACGGCTGTAACCGGTGCCGACAGGATCGATGAAGACGAGATCGGTGAAGTCGAGCCAGGTCTCGGCGTTGGGCTGCAGTTCCGGGGGCGCAGAGGGCGTGACCGCATCCGCGTTGATGGGCAAGCGCCACGGTCCGTTGTTGCCAAGCTGAAGCCAGGCCGACGCCGCGCCGGGTCCGCCGTTGAACACGAACGTCACGGGACGGCTCCCCCGGTCGGCGCCGTCGAGTTGATACGACGTGTATGCGACATCGGCCTGCGGCTCGCCCTTGTCGTCGAACAGGCGGATCGAGCCCGCGGTCGCGGTGAAGGCCAGCGACCGGCCCGGAAGCTCGATGCTGTGCTGGGTCGTGGAATCCGGCGGTAAACGATGGTGATCGGCGGTTGCCGGCGAGCTCGGCGTATTGCCGCTGCGCGCTCCCGGCCCACCCTTCTGGCCGGCAGGCGCCGCAAGTCCGGGGTGATGCCGCTGCGCCGCGGCCGGCGGGTCTTCCGCCCGCGCTGTGCCTGCCGAACCGATCGCAAGCAGCACGAACAGGAACCATCCGCGGCGCAGCTTCGGCAATCCCATGACTTTACTCCCTGCCGCGGTCCTTGAGCTCGCATCGCTCGGACAAAGTCTTCAAGCGGCTCGCTTAGGCGCAGATTGCGACGGTTTGGCGTTGCTCGCAACGGCTCGGAAATCGGTCTTGCGCCACCACGACGATTTCCGTTCGGGGATGATCCTCGCCGAGTGCAACACTCCTCTAACGTAACCGGTCTAGTCTCTTCTGGTCTACGTGAACCGGATCGGCATGGTGGCGTGGCGCGGGCGTGCGCGTTCTGGAATTGTTCGTCCGGCGTGCGATGCCCGGGATGGCTTGCCGGCAGTAGCTGTCATCTCGACATTGGCAGCGAAGGTCGATAGACGACCTCCGCCGCAAACCCTCAAGGCACCAGACGAGGCAGCGATCTCATGACCTCCCCTCAGCGATACGAACGGATCGCCTTCGTCGCCAGCCCTGGCCCCGAGGCACAGGCGGCCTACGCGCAGCTCACCGCGCTTTACGGCAATTGTGCGCCGGCGGAGGCCGACGTCGTCGTGGCTCTGGGCGGCGACGGTTTGATGCTGCAGACGCTGCACCAGAACATGCGCTCGGGAAAGCCGATCTATGGCATGCATCGGGGTACTGTCGGCTTCCTGATGAACGAGTTCTCCATCGACGATTTGCGCGGGCGGCTGGCGGCGGCGCATGTCTCGGTCATTCATCCGCTCCTTATGCGCGCCACCGACACCCACGGCGACGTTCACCTGCATCATGCCATCAACGAAGTCGCCCTGTTCCGCCAGACCTACCAGGCGGCGCGATTGAGAATCCTGATCGACGACCGCGAGCGCATGCCCGAACTGATCGCCGACGGCCTCATGGTGGCGACGCCCGCGGGATCAACGGCGTACAACCTGTCCGCCCAAGGACCGATCCTGCCGATCAACGCGGCCCTGCTCGCGCTGACTCCGATCAGCCCCTTCCGCCCGCGGCGTTGGCGCGGCGCCCTGCTGCCGAATACCGCCTACGTTGTCATCGAAGTGCTCGAAGACGACAAGCGTCCGGTCGCGGCGGTGGCCGACCATGACGAGGTGCGCGATGTCCGCCGGGTCGAGGTGCTTTCCGACAAGAGCATCTCGATGCGAATGCTGTTCGATCCCGGTCACAGCCTGGAGGAACGCATCCTGCGCGAGCAATTCGGGTACTAAGCCAGCGCGGCGCCGCAGATCGCAACGCTTCGTTAACCGGCGCCACGATATGGTTAACGCTGGGATACCGCTCGACCCCGGCGTCATGTACCGCATCGATTTCAACAAGCTCCGCTTCCTCGTGTGCGACGACAATCCGCACATGCGCCGCATCCTGCGGACGCTGTTGCATTCGTTCGGCGCGCGCGAAGTGTATGAGGCCGAAGACGGCGCGACCGCGCTCGAAATGTACAGCCACTACGTTCCGGACATCGTCATCACCGACTGGGCGATGCCCATCTTCGACGGCCTCGAGCTCGCGCAGATGATCCGCCAGCCCGAATCCAAGGGCAATCCCTTCGCGCCCATCATCATGCTGACCGGCCACACCGAGAAGCGTCGGGTGACCGTCGCGCGGGACGCAGGGGTCACCGAATTCCTCGCCAAGCCGATTTCCGCCAAGGGGCTTTACCAGCGCATCCTCAATGTGGTGGCCAATCCCCGGCCGTTCATCAAGACCAAGACCTATTTCGGACCGGATCGCCGCCGCAACACCAACAACGCCTATATGGGGCCGGAGCGCCGCGTCGGTGAGAAGGCCGAGGTGCTGCAACAGCCTTCACTGCTCGACAAGGCGCGCTCTGCCATCTAAGTCACGCGAGGAAGCTCCCATGGCGAAACAGAAAACGCCGGCGCTCCAGATCGAGACCTACGCCACGCATCACGTCATCACGCAGCCCAACCCGCTGCGCAAGGTGCTGCGCCGCGCAGGAGAAAAGGACACGGACGACGATCCGGTCGCACGGGCGGAGAAGGCGCTTGCCGGTCTCTCCGGCGAGTTCAGGGACTGGATGGAGAAAGAGACCAAACGGCTCCTTTCGGCGCACGCCGCCGTCGTGGAAAAGGGCTTCACCAACGAGACGCGTGAAGAACTGTTTCGGGCCGCCCACGATATCAAGGGCGACGCCGTGACGTTTGGCTATCCGCAGGCGGCGGCCACCGCCGAAAGCCTGTGCCGGCTCATCGAGCACGCCCCGGACCTGCGCAAGGTGCCGCCAGACCTGATCGAGCACCACGTCAACGCCATCCAGGCGATCGTGCACGAGAACACCAAGCTCGATACCATCAGCGTGTCGAGCGAGCTCAGCCGCCGTTTGCGCAAAGTCGCGGACGAGTATCTGGCGCGCGTCAATCGCGATCGGCCCGACCATCTCGAGGCGATCCTAGCGCCAAGCATCGTGCCGGCGGATTAGCTCCCTCTCGCGACGGCTACGCAGCCATACAATCGCAATGGGATCCGTGGCGTGGGCAAAGCGAAGCGTGCCCGCCTATTCTGCGACGAGCCGATGGCGTGCACGGCGCTGACGCGCGTTTGCCACCCTGTACCTGCGATGACAAGATTCAGGTCCGCGCTCACGCGCGGCCCGGAGTTTGGAAGCCCGGCTATGCCGCGGCGAGGTCGTAATAGACCGGCGCGACTGCCTCGTCGGCGGCCAGTTCGTCGCAGAACAGGCGCGCCTCTTCGCGCGCCGATTCCGTCGCAAAACGCCGCAGCAGGATCATCAGCGGCTCGGTCGCCCCGCGCTCGGTTTCGCAATGGGTGAGCACCCGCTCCACCATTCGCCGGCGCAGTCGGGCAGCCCCCTCCAGGCTGTCGACGAAGCCGCTTTCATGGCAGGCATCGAGCGCCACCTGGAACGCGGCGAAGGTCGATTCCGGCAGTCCGGCGCGGCGCAGCAATGCATGGAGGCTGGCGCCGCCGCGATCATTCAGCAGGGCCGAGACCCGCGCGCGCGGCAGGTCGGACAGCTCGGCGAGCGCGCTGTCGAACAGTTCGACATTGCCGGACAACAACGCGCGCAAGATCAACCCCGCCGTCAGCTGGCCGGTAACGCGCAGATGTCGCACCAGGCCCTGCATTTCCTCGCCGCGGGAGCGCGCGGCGATATGGATCGTCGAACGGTCGCGCGCTTCGCTGGCGATGCGCCCTGCCCGCTCCGCGCTGAGCCAGTTTCGCGCCACCACGAATTGCGCCAGCGTGTCGGAGAGCTTGGCGACCAGCGCCGCGCGCGTCGCGGCCGGCAGATCCTCGAGCACCAGCATCGATTCCCGGATTGCGGCGAGATGTCCGTGACGCTCGACGATGCGGTCCCAGGAGAACGGTGCAAGCTCGGCGTAGGCGTTTTCGATCAATTCGAGCGCCGCCGCGGCGCAGCCGACTTCGGCAATTGCCGCGCAGACGGATGCCGGCAGGCGCATGCGGCGCGCTATCGCGCATTGCACCTCGCAATCGCCGGTCGCAACGATGTCGACCAGATCGGCATCGATGAGAAGCGGCGAATGTTCGAGGATGGGAAGCGAAACCGAAGGCTGGTCGACCGACAGCGCCTGCACGATGGCCGCAGGAGCATCCATGCCGCGGGCGAAGACATCCGCCATGGCCCGACGCACCAGCGGCGACGGGTCGTCGAGTTGCATCAGCAGCGCGCCCTCGGCAGCGGCTCGGTCATCATCCGAAAGATCGGATATGAGCCAGGCTCTCGCCAATGCCCGCGTCGCTTCCGCCCGTTCACCGGCAGATGCGGTTCTGACCCAGTTGATAAACTGCCGAACGATCATTGTCCTTCCGGCTTACGCAACGAAACCAAAGGGTGACGCCATGCCACCGACAGACAAAATAAACCACGACGCTTAACAAAGCGTTCACCATAACCGACTGGTTCTATTGACGTTTTGTTAAGGCTCGGAGCCGGCCCTGGCCGGTCAGCTGCTGTAGGTGCCGTCGCGATCGCTGAAAAGATCAAGCGGCTGCGGTGGACGGACGTTCGGCGTGGAACTCGTCACCGATGTCATCGACGTCGAATTGCCCCACAATTCCCGGACCGCGGGCGATACGGGATCGGTCCGCTCGCCGCCCTGGAATAAGGAGCGGAACATTGGCTCGCTGGCGGACGCCGTCGCGTTCGACGCCGAGGTCGTGGTGACCGGCGTCACCGCACGAACGTCCGGGAAGTTCGCAAGAAAAGCGGCGTTGTCGATCGCGGGCGCGGCCGGCGCTACGCTCGCCACCGCGGGCATGACCGGTGACGGCGTGTCGCCGAACAGCGCCATTGCGCTGCGGGTGGCCTTCGAATTGGCGGCGCCGGCATAGCGCGTGCTCAACACGGAATAGACTTCGGAGACGCTGCGCCCATGCCCGCTCCGGTCGTAGAAGATCGAGTGATTGGCGGCTGCGGCATTCGGAAACATCCGCACTGCCGACGCCTGCGGCTGTCCTTCGGCGGCGTTGATCAGTTTGGCCGCGCCGCCGACGCCCATGAAATGCGCCATATAGAGTTCGCTATCGTTCGGGCGACGGCCGATCTTGCCGGTCAGCTTGAAGCTGTTCGACTGGGTCAGCGCCGCCGCCATCGCAGAGGCGGCCGCGGGATCATCGCGCAGCCTCATGATGCTCCGTCGCATCGCAGGATCGTCGACGGTGTAGCTCCCCGAAGCTGTCCTTGTAATGGCGTTGGCATAATTGCCGTAGCCGAACTGCGCGCCGGCCTCCTTCACCGTTCCGAGCCAGGTCTGATCGATGAATTGAAACAGACCATGCGCCGAGGATGTCGTCGCTCCCGCGGTCGGGTTGAAGTCCGACTCCATCTTGGCGGTGGTGAGCAGGTATTCGAAGCTGGCGCCGGTGTTGCTGGCGGCCTGCCTGATCGCGCCGGCGATTCGCGCGCGCGACGGATCAACACCTGCCGTCAGCGTGGCGTTTGAAGCGTCGATCGCCATGAATGTGCCCCGCTCCTTTGAGACGACCGCGCGGCATGAGTGGGAGCCGACAACCGGTCCCGTGCGAGGCACACCGTGGGGCGATTATGGTTAACGCCGGGTTAACGGGTTCCCGGGTACGCAACGACAAACCCGGATCTCATTCTGCAATGTCCAGATTCGGGTTCGCTCGGCGCCGGGAATGACGTCACTTCTTGTAGACGGCCCTTGGATCGAATAGCCGATCCGCATCCACGAAGGAAAGGCGCGCGGTGGCGCCATCAGCCTCGACCTTGCGGTAAAAGCAGGATCGCCGACCAGTGTGACAGGCCGCACCGACCTGCTCGACGCGAATCCAGACCGCATCCTGATCGCAATCCATGCGCATCTCGACGACGCGCTGGGTCTGACCCGAAGTCTCACCTTTTCGCCATAACGCATTGCGCGAACGGCTGAAGTACCAGGCTTCACCGCTCGCGATCGTCCTGCGCAGCGCTTCTTCATTCATGTGGGCGACCATCAACACCTCGCCG
>NZ_JACRAW010000140.1 GCF_016213215.1 Bradyrhizobium sp.
CGATGCGGGTCACGAAATAGGCGAAGCGGCCGAACGAGCGCGACGACAGGCCCGCCAGCACGTTGTACTCGGTGAACCAGCTCGGCCCGCCATTGCTTTCGGCGAGGAAGGTCCGCTGCCTGCCGTCGAAGGACTTGAAGTGGCTGCCGTAGCCCGGCGGCACCTTGATGTCCTTGGCGGAGCGGATGTCGAAGCTGGATTCGTCGTGGATCAGGATGATGTTGGGCCGCCGTCCCGCCGGATGGCAGGAATCGAGCAGCGGCAGGTTAAGGTGCTCCGTGGTCTCGGCGGCCGATTCCATGAAGCCGTGTTGGATGAAGTCGGAGACGGCGGTCACGCCGGAGCGGGCGAACTTGGAAAAGTAGCCGTCGTCGTAATAGCCGCGCCAGGCTTCGTCCGGCCAGGTCAGGGAGTAGCCGACAAGGGCCGAAAGGCAGGCGAGCTTGCAGGCGAGCGCCGGCAGGCGGCGGATGCGAAACGGGTCCAGCCACCACAGCGCGTACATCAGCGGGAGGGTGACCAGCCCCGCTCCGATGACCGACCAGCGCAGGTTGGGAAAGATCGTGAACAGGAAGGCGGCCGTATCGCGGTCGATCATCATCAGGTCGACGAAGTTCGCCGTCATCTGGACGATGTCGTGCTTGAGCCGGGACAGCAGCACCAGCACCATGACCATGGCCAGCGACAGCGCGCCCGACAGAGCGGGCCGCCGCAGGAGCGCGATCCAGAAAGAGTTCAGCACGCCCCAGCCGAGGGCGAAGCCGAGCCGCGAGCCGAAGTCGGTCTCGGTCTGAATCATCAGGCCGATCGCGGCCAGATGAGGGGCGGCGACCGCCAGCAGGCGCCACAGGCCAATCGAGGCGATCCCCGCAACGGCGGCGGTACTAGCGGTTGGACCAGGATTCGGCGCGGAGGCCATTTACGACCGGCAACTTACTTCCGGCGTGCATGCCAAGCCTCGGCCGAACACGGCCAGCTACACGACGCCACCGGAGCTTGCGCCGTGTCAAAAAACTGTAGTGGAACCGTCATGCGTGCGCAACAAAGCAGCCATCGGCCTTTGCATCGTCTGGCTGCGACACGGTGTCCAGCACCGGCTTCGCGAGGCAGGCGGCCTGCGAGGGCTTGGCAAGTCCGGCGATGACAAAGGTCGGAGCGCAGCCGAACCACCCGCCGATCTCGGCCCCGGCGCTGGGGAAAGTGACCGTCGAGGCTCATCCGGGCAAGCCGCGATCATGCGGGTGGTCCTGAGCTGGCAACTTGGCGGGGCGCCGACATACAGCCCATGTCGCTGCCGATCGCGGCGCCTCCGTCGCTCCGTCGATCATGTCCCCTGTCGCGCTGCATCGGCCCGCTTGCGATTCTGGCGATCACGAAACCGCAAAGCGCAATGCATCAGCTTCGAGGCGAGGTCGCTCAACAATCGGCTTGAGCGGTCGGCTCTCCGCCATGCAAGCGGCGCGGCCGCTTTTCACGGCAATTCATCCACTGAGATCGTGGACGAGAAACAGAGTCTTTGACTCTGAGGACGCTCAACTTTTCGATGGTGGAGTTGCGACTTGAAGTGCTTCAAACGAAGAATGTGCTTTAAGCGTCATTTCTTCGTGTTAAGGCGGCGCTGCATGGAACCAAGAATTTGAATGAAGCAGCAGCACTTGAGCGCGTAAAAAGAGCGAGACCGCTTTGTCGCGATCTCGCTCGTGAATATGCCCGTGAAGACTTAATTTTCCGTTTGCCCACCGAGACTTACGCCTCGCGTCGGCGAGAGCACGATCAGCTCTTCCTCTTGTCCTCTTGCCGACGACAGCCTTCTTCGAGATCGCGCTTCGCGCGCGATCTCGCAATCAGAGCGGCGATCAGTTCTTGCTCTTGTCGACCAGCGCGCCCTTCTTGATCCACGGCATCATGTCGCGCAGGCGAGCGCCGACTTCCTCGATCGGATGGGTGGCGAGCTTGGCGCGCGTCGCCTTGAACGAGGTCTGGTTGACCTTGTTCTCCAGCATCCAGTCGCGGGTGAACTTGCCGCCCTGGATGTCGGCCAGCACCATGCGCATCTCCTTCTTGGTCTCGTCGGTGATGATGCGCGGGCCCGTGACGTACTCGCCATACTCGGCGGTGTTGGAGATCGAGTAGTTCATGTTGGCGATGCCGCCTTCATAGATGAGGTCGACGATCAGCTTCACCTCGTGCAGGCACTCGAAATAGGCCATCTCGGGGGCGTAGCCGGCCTCGACGAGGGTCTCGTAGCCGCCCTTGATCAGCTCGACCAGGCCGCCGCACAGCACCACCTGCTCGCCGAACAGGTCGGTCTCGCACTCTTCCTTGAATGTGGTCTCGATGATGCCGGCCCGGCCGCCGCCGATCGCGGAGGCGTAGGACAGGCCGAGGTCATGGGCGTTGCCCGAGACGTCCTTGGCGATCGCGATCAGGCAGGGCACGCCGCCGCCACGCTGATACTCCGAGCGCACGGTGTGGCCGGGCCCCTTCGGCGCGATCATCAGCACGTCGAGGTCGGCGCGCGGGTCAAGCAGGTTGAAGTGGACGTTGAGGCCGTGGGCGAACACGAGCGCGGCGCCCTTCTTCATGTTGTCGTGCAGGTGCTCGCGGTAGATGTCGCCCTGCAGCTCGTCCGGGGTCAGCATCATGACGAGGTCGGCCCATTTGGCGGCTTCGGCGACTTCCAGCACCTTGAAGCCGGCGTTTTCCGCCTTCTTGGCCGAGGCC
>NZ_JACRAW010000138.1 GCF_016213215.1 Bradyrhizobium sp.
AGCACGTAGGTGCCGATCATGACGCGACGGCGCACTTCGGCGCCGAAGCCTTCGGCGCGGGTGTTCTCGTACAACTCGGTGATGTTGCGCCCCGGCACGCGCAGGCCGTAGCGCACGCCGTCATAGCGCGCGAGATTGGAAGAGGCTTCCGCGGGAGCCACGATGTAATAGGCCGGCAGCGCGTATTTGGTATGGGGCAGCGACACCTCGACGAGCTCGGCGCCGGCGGATTTCAGCCACGCCGCGCCCTCGCTCCACAGCTTCTCGATCTCCGCCGGCATGCCGTCGAGGCGATACTCCTTCGGGATGCCGATCTTCATGCCCTTGACGGATTTTTCGGTCGCCGCCTCATAGTCCGGCACGGCAATATCGACCGAGGTGGTGTCCTTGGGGTCATGGCCGGCCATCGAACGCAGAAGGATCGCCGCGTCGCGCACGCTGCGCGCAATCGGCCCTGCCTGGTCGAGCGAGGAGGCAAAGGCGACGATGCCCCAGCGCGAGCAGCGGCCGTAGGTCGGCTTGATGCCGACCGTTGCGGTGAACGCCGCGGGCTGGCGGATCGAGCCGCCGGTGTCGGTCGCCGTCGCGCCCATGCAGAGCAGCGCCGCGACGGCAGACGCCGATCCGCCGGAAGAGCCGCCCGGCACCAGCGTGGCGTTGGATCCTTCGCGCCGCCACGGATTGCCGACGGGGCCGAAGCACGAGGTCTCGTTCGACGAGCCCATCGCGAACTCGTCGTTGTTGAGCTTGCCGAGCATGATCGCGCCATCCCGCCACAGCTGGGAGGTGACCGTGGATTCATAGGTCGGCACGAAATTGCCAAGGATCTTCGAGCAGGCCGTGGTGCGCACGCCGCGGGTCGCGAACAGGTCCTTGATGCCGAGCGGGATGCCGGCGAGCGGTCCCCCCTCGCCCCTGGCGATCTTCGCGTCCGCCTCGCGCGCCATGGCGCGCGCCCGGTCCGGCGTCTCCAGGACGAACGCGTTCAAGACGCGCGCCGCCTCCATGGCTTTGAGGTGCGCGTCGGTCAGTTCCTGCGACGTGAAAGATTTGTCGG
Source organism: Bradyrhizobium sp. (assembly GCF_016213215.1). Classification (GTDB taxonomy): domain Bacteria; phylum Pseudomonadota; class Alphaproteobacteria; order Rhizobiales; family Xanthobacteraceae; genus Bradyrhizobium. The sequence goes on from NZ_JACRAW010000138.1 coordinate 1,058, forward strand.
CGAGACCCTTGCGGGCCTCGGCGAGCGTCAGCGATGTCAAATCGGTCATTTATTGATCGGGCTGCAGAAGAACGGGGACAAGGTCTTGTCGTTGGCCGGATCGTCTTGCACGGCCTTTTTTTGGGCGTCCGCCTTGGCCGCCGCCTCGAGCTGTTCAAGCACGATACCGACGGCCTCTTGCGGATCGGCAGCCTTGCCCTGCCGCTCCATCACGTCGAGATATTTCATGTAGGCCTGATAGGCCTTCTCATCGTCGCACAGCAGGCACATCGGACTTTCCCGACTGTTGGTTTCGACGCGTTTTCTTCATCTCGAAAACGCCATGCACACATTTACTCGACGACTTTGGGCACCAGAAAGAAATGGCCTTCGGTTGCCGGCGCATTGGCAACGACATCGTCAGCTATCTCGCCGTCGTTGACGACATCCGGCCGCTTCTTCATCTGCATCGGCGTCACCGAGGTCATCGGCTCGACGCCGTCGACGTTGACCTCCGAGAGCTGCTCGACGAAGGCCAGCATCGCGTTGAGCTCGCCCTGAAGGTGGGGAACTTCGTCATCCCGGACCGCGATCCGCGCCAGATGCGCGATACGGCGGACCGTAGCAGCGTCGACAGACATAATATATGGCCTCAAGCGGCAGAATTCTGTTCTGCCGTATAGCAGAGGCCGGTTTTGCGCCGCAACCGGCGGCTGCCCGCTATCCCGCCATCTGCCGCAGCCGCGCGAGCGCCGCGCCTGCCAGAGCCCGGGTCAGTTCGGCCGCGGGCACCTCACGGCCCATTCCGATCGCCTGGCCGGCCCAAAGATTGGTGAAATCGACCCTGCCCTGCTTCTCCGCCGCCGCCTTCAACGGCGCCAGCGCGGTAGCGGCGTGAGGAAAGCTCGGTGCGTCGGGCGAGATCGGACCTACCTCGCGCATCACCCGGTTGACCACGCCGCGGGCCGGCCGCCCGGTCATCACATTGGTGATGACGGTGGAATCATCGCTCGCTTCGGCGAGCACGGCCCGAGCCGCTGCGCTCACCTTCGATTCCGGACAGCGCAGGTAAGCGCTGCCGATCTGCACCCCGGCCGCCCCCAGCGCAAAGGCGGCGGCAATGCCGCGCCCGTCCGCGATCCCGCCGCAGGCAATCACCGGCACCTTCACGGCATCGACGACCTGCGGCACCAGGGCAAAGGTCCCGGGCTGCTCGCCAATATTGTCGGTCAGGAACATGCCGCGATGACCGCCGGCTTCCGCGCCTTGCGCGATCACGGCGTCGACGCCGTGCTCCTCCAGCCACACCGCCTCCTTCACCGTTGTCGCCGACGAGATGACGATGCAGCCGGCGGCCTTGACGCGCGAAAGCAGCCGCTGTTCCGGCAGCCCGAAATGGAAGCTGACGACCTCTGGCTTCAGCTCCTCGACCACCTCGCACATCGCAGCGTCGAACGGGGCGCGGTTGGCTGCATCGTGAGGCGCCGCCGGGTCGAGCCCGAACTCCCGATAATAGGGCGCAAGGCGCTGCGTCCAGCGCGCTTCCGCGGCGGCATCGGGCGCGACGGGCGTGTGGCAAAAGAAGTTGATGCTGACGGATGCTGCCACGCGCTGGCGGATGATGTTGACCTGCTCGCGTGCCTTCTCCGCCGACAGCAGCGCGCAGGGCAGCGAGCCCAGTGCCCCGCCCTGCGCGGCCGCGATCACGAGCTCGGCATCCAGCACGCCCGCCATCGGCGCCTGCACGATGGGAAGTTCGGTCTTGAACAGATCGATCAGTCGACGGTCAGGCCACATGACTGTCCTCGCAGAATTCTCGCCTCTGGTGGACAGCCACACTATGCGGGATTACCATTCACGAAAAATGAATTCTAGCGAACGTTGCCATCGCCAGGACGAAACGGAGCAGGCATGGAACTCACCGATCTCCTGACGTTCGCAGCGGTCGCTCGCACGGGCGGCATCACCCGCGCCGCGGAAGAACTCAACACCGTCCAGTCCAATGTCACCCAGCGCATCAAAGCCCTCGAAGCCGAGATCGGCACCGCGCTGTTCGAGCGCCACAGCCGCGGCATGACGCTGACCGGTGCCGGTCGAAGGCTCCTGCCCTATGCGCAGCGGATGGCGGCGCTGTCGCGTGAAGCCATCATTGCCGCCCGCGACGACGGCGAGCCCAGGGGACCGCTCGCCATCGGCTCGATGGAGACCACCGCCGCGGTCCGGCTGCCTCTGCTGCTCGCCGACTTCCACCGGCGCTTCCCGGCGGTGCGGCTGAGCCTGCGCACTGCAACGACCGCGGATCTCGTCGCCGCGGTACTGGATGGCGAACTCGACGGAGCCTTTGTCGCCGGTCCCATCGAGCACGCCGAACTGTCGACCATCCCCACCTTCCGGGAAGAGCTGGTGCTGGTGAGCGCGCGGCGCTGGAAGGGTCTTTCGGAGCTTCGCGCCGGCACGCCGGAGTCCGGGCCGACGGCGCTGACATTTCGCAGCGGCTGCACCTACCGTCAGCGGCTCGAACAGGTCTTCGTCGAATTCGGCTGGCCATCGGCCGCGCGGTTCGAACTCGGCACGCTCGACGGCATGATCGGCTGCGTGGCCGCCGACATGGGCGTGACGCTGCTGCCGCGCGCAGTGGTCGAACGCAGCGAAATGAACGGCAGCGTCTCACTGCACACTCTCAACCCCGCCTACGCGCGCGCCGAAACACTCTTCATCCATCGACACGCCGGGCATCAGTACAGCGCGCTGCAAGGTTTCATCTCCTGCCTGACGAAGGATGATGGCGTCATTGCGGCCTAGGGGGTCGGCGTATCGCCTCGTTGTTCGGCACCACGGAAAAGAATTCACGCGCTGCAAAATTGTCCCCACCGCACCTTTGCTGCGGCGTGACGTCGCCGCTGTCCAACCACGCCGAAAAGGCTTTGGCCGAGCATCGGCTCCACGTTAGGATGCGTCGTTGCCAGCGCGAACCAAAACTGAACACTGGGAGGAATTGCGATGCGAAACGCATTCGTTGCGTGCTGTTCTGCTGCCTTCTTGGCTGGTGTTGGAACGGCCAACGCTCAGGACTGGACCAAATCGAAATGGGGGCCCAACGACGAGATCGGCGCCGCCAACTACATGAAACCGGAGCTCGTCGTCAAAGCCGCGTCGCTGGTCAAGACCGGCAAGACCTACGCGCTCGGCATTCCGGTCGATTCCAAGACGCCGGCATATCCACCCCGCTCGTTCAAAGTGACCATCGTACAGCCCGGACAAGCGGGCATTCCCGGCCTTGGGCCGAGCAAGATGACGTACAACGACGACATCATCGAGGGCTGGGTCGGTGTCGGCACCCAGCTCGACGGCCTCGGCCATATCGGCGTCGAGCACGTCTATTACAACGGCAACAAGCTTGCTGATTTCGCCGATCCCACGGGGCTGAAGAAGCTCGGCGTCGACAAGGTGCCGCCGCTGGTGGCGCGCGGCGTACTGCTCGACATGGCGGCCCACTTCAACACCGACGTCGTCAAGGAAGGCACCGCCTTCAACGTCAAGGAAATCGAGGAAGTCGCCAAGAAGCAGAACGTCGAGATCCGCCAGGGCGACGTCGTGATCTTCCACACCGGCTGGCTCAGCCTGATCGGCAAGGACGACAAGCGCTTTTCGGCGGGTGAGCCCGGACTTGGCGTCGAGGGCGCCAAGTATCTGACGGGCAAGGGTGTTGTCGCCGTCGGCGCCGACACCTGGGGACTCGAAGTCCTTCCGTTCGAAACCAAGAACGTTTTCGAGGTGCACCAGATCCTGTTGCCGATGAACGGCACCTACATCCTGGAAAACCTGGATACAGCCGAACTCGCCAGGGACAGGGCTTATGAGTTCCTGTTCGTGCTCGGCCAGCCCCGCTTCAAGGGCGCCGTGCAAAGCATGATCAATCCGATTGCGATCCGGTAAGTTTCAGGCGAACAGACGGCGAGGCGCTCTCCGCGCCACGCCGTCACCTCACCTTTGCCTCGGCTGCGCATCGCGTGTTATGCGCTAGCGAATGCCTGCCCCTATTCTCCCCCTGATCGATGCCGCCGCGCACTGGCCGGAACGCGGCACGCTGGTCGGCCTCGATCTCGGCACCAAGACCATCGGCGTTGCCGTCTCCGATCCCGATCGGCGGCTGGCAACCGGCGTCGAGACCATCCAGCGCAAGGCTTTCAAGGCCGATGCAGCGCGGCTGCTGACAATCGCCGGTGAACGCAAGGCGGTCGGCTTCGTGCTGGGGCTTCCCATCAACATGGACGGCAGCGAGGGCCCGCGCGCGCAATCCACCCGCGCCTTCGCCCGCAACCTCGCCGGCCTCACCGACCTGCCGATCGCGCTATGGGACGAGCGGCTGTCCACCGCGGCCGTCGAGCGCGAATTGATCGGCATGGATGTCCGCCGCGCCAGGCGCGCCGAGGTGATCGACGAGCACGCGGCGATCTTCATCCTCCAGGGCGCGCTCGACCGGCTCGCAAATTTGCGTGCGGCCGGCGGGAAAAGCTGATCCATGGCGGCTGTGATCGCGGCGCTGCTGCCGGTTTTCATCCTGATCGTGCTCGGCTTCGTCCTCAAGCGCAGCTTGATGCGGCTTGAAACGCAATGGCACGGCCTCGAACTGCTTACCTATTACGTGCTATTCCCGATGCTCCTGATCCAGACGCTGGTGAAGGCCGACCTTTCCAAGGTGCCGGTTGCAGGCGTCGGCGGCGCACTGCTGCTCGCGGCCTTTCTGATGTCTGTGTTGTGCCTGGCGCTCCGCCCTGCCCTGGCGCGGCTCGATATCGACGGGCCTGCCTTTACTTCGGTCTTCCAGGGCGCGACGCGCTGGCAGACCTATGTGGCGCTCTCGGTGGCGGCCAATCTGTTCGGCGAGGTCGGGCTCGCGCTGGCTTCGGTGGCCATGGTGGCGCTCATTCCGCTGGTGAACGTGTTCAGCGTTTCCGTGCTTGCCCACTACGCTTCGCCGACGAAGCAATCGGCACGCGAGATCGTCATGAGCGTGGTACGCAATCCGCTGATCTGGGCCTGCATAATCGGCCTCGTCATCAATCTTGTGCACCTGCCCCTGCCGCGCGTGTGGCACGAAGTCGCGGACGCGCTCGGAAGATCGTCGCTGGCGATTGGGCTTTTGGTCACGGGCGCGGGACTGCACGCGGAAGGCCTGTTCCGGCCGAACGCGGGAGCTGCGATCAGCGTGTTCTTGAAGCTGATAGCCATGCCGGCACTCGCGCTCACTCTCGCGCTTTGGTTCGGCCTTTCCGGTCCCAATCTTGCGATCGTGGCGATCTGCTCGGCGGTACCGACCTCGCCCAGCGCCTATGTGCTCGCGCGCCAGATGGGCGGCGACGCGCCGCTGCTGGCGCAGATCATCACGTTGCAGACCATTCTCGCGGCCGTCACGATGCCTGTTGTGATCGGCCTCGCTGCGAGTGGGCCTTAAACATAGGGCTCCATCATGAAAAGGTTCGAGATGTTCATCGCTGAATGAGCCATCCCGGCCAGCCAGGTCGAATTGCTGCGCCACCGAAAATGGCCGAGAGCAAAACCCGAGACGAAGATCCAGAAGCGCCCAAACCAATCGTGTTGAGTGTGTAGCATCGCCCAAACCGCCGCCGTCAGCACGATCGCGCCGACCCGGCAGCATGCCGCGGCGGCCTTGCGTAAACCGGCACATCGGCAAGTAGCTCGGTGACCGCTCCCCACGCGACCGTGGCGAGAACGAAGGTGTCGTTGCGATAGCGCGCTTGCTGCGGGATGGTGTCGAAGCCGTGCTCGCGAAACCATGCACCAAAAAGTCGGGTGTAAATCTTGCCGTGCGGGGTTTTGGCGCCTGAGGGCCGTCATGGCTGCGGCCCCTCCGCGCCTCTCACCAGGCCCTTGATCACGCGTTAGCGAGGACCACCGCCACCTCGATCATGCTTGCGGCATTGACAGCGCCATGGATGACCACCGTCAGCCAGGTCGAACCGCTGCGATAGCGGAGGTAGCCGAGCAACAGGCCGATTGCGAATATTTCCGACATGTAGAACAGGTCATATTGCGTGTGGATCGCTGCCCACGCTACGGAGCTCAGCACGACCGCGCCCGCGGGACCAAGAAACGATTGCGACCAGCCGCGAAACATGAACCCGCGCACGACGAATTCTTCGATCACTGGCGCGCCGACGCACAACCCGATCAGCAAGACAATCAACCATCCGCTGTCTCTCGCGCTACGATAGATTTCGATTGCGAACTCGGGCGGGATCGGTTCACCCAGCGCAAGTGCCAGGAAATAGTACGCGAGCAGCAGCGCGAGTATCATGGCGAGACCGCGCGCCAACTCGGCTCGGCCTGGGAGCCGCAAGGCGAGGTAGTCGGAGAATCGCTGCCGTGCGATCCGGATCGGGATCCACAACGCCGCGAGCACGAACGGACATGCCACGATCTGGGCCAGGCCCAGCAAGCCCCCATGCCGAAGCAGCCCGTGCAATTCTTCGCTCGAATCCGGCGCAATCTGGTGCCACCACAGCCAGCCGATCAGAGCTGCGATCTGGGCCAGAAGGTAGACGGCGAAGATCGCCAGCACGAACATCGTCGTGCCGCGGAAATACCAGGTCCGAGGTGCTCGCGTCGGGACGGGCGGAGGCACCGCGACCTCCGGTTCGGATACGGAAGGCGCCGATGTAGCGGACGGGACAGGGGATGACATGACGATCTCCTCAGCCATAGTCGTCTGGGATAGGAGACAGGTTCGAGTGGTGCCAACCCGCCCAGCGCACATGTATCGGCCCGCCAGCTTGGGCGGTGATGCGCTGCTCCTCGCGCTGCAGACCATCCTCGCGGCCATCACCATGACGGTTGTCATCGCTCTGGTGGTGTAAGAACCGTCATTGCGAGCGAAGCGAGGCAATCCAGACTAGCGGCGTGATGGATTCTGGATTGCGTCGTCGCTGCGCTCCTCGCAATGACGGAGACCGGCCTGCTAACTCGCCAGAACAAACGTCTGCACCACCGCGGCGAAATTGTTCAGCCCGTGGATCACGATTGTTACCCAGATCGACTGACTGCGGTGGCGCACATAGCCGAACCAAAGGCCGATGCAGAACACTTCGCCGATGAAGTACAGGTCGTATTGCAGGTGAACGATCGTCCACACCAGCGATGACAGCAGGATCGCACCGGGCACGCCAAGGAAGGTCTCCGACCAGCCGCGATAGAGGAAGCCGCGGGCCAGGACTTCCTCCGAGATTGGCGCTGCCACGCAGAACGCAAGCACCAGCAGCCACACCACCCCGTCCTCGCGCGCCGACTTGAAGACGTCGATCATGAAGCCCGGAGCGATCTCGCGGCCGAGCGCGCGTGACATCAGGTCCCATCCCGCCACCAGGACGGCGAGGCCCACGATGCCGATCAGGAAATTCTTCCAGGAGGCGCGGCGCAGCGCCAGATACTCGGCAAACGGTGTGCGCGTGAACCGCACCGCCAGCCAGGTTGCGGCGAGGACCGCCGGCAGCCCCGCGATGACGGAGAGCGAAATGGTCAGGCCGCGGCCGGCGGCGTGAATGGTCGCGGCGATATCGATCTCCCCGCTCTGTCCGAGCACAAAATAGGCGACCACCGCAATCTGACCGACGAACATTGCGGCGAAGATGAACAGGCCCCACAGCGCCGTGCCCCAGAACTTCCAGACCTTGCGCTGGTGTTCGGCGGGCGCGCTCGGGATCGGCGGATTTTCGGGATTGAGGGAGTCCATCAGGTCACTTTCAAGAGGCGTCGCCTATTCGAAGCAAGTCAACGCAGGGCTTGCGTGCCCGGCGAAGCCTTGGCCAAGACGGATCCCGGCATCCACGTGCATCCACGGCCTGGAAAGGCGTGGATGCCCGGACAAGCCAGGACGAGCCCGGGCATAACGATGTGGAAGCATGTGTAGCCATCATTCACGGCAGCGCCCGCTCCAGCAGCGCGCGGACGTCGTTGTTCTCGAGCTCAACGGCGCCATACATGCTGGCATGGCTGCCGCCAAGGCGCGTCGCCGCGAACAGTTCGGCCTGGCGTGGTGAGACCGCATTGAGCGCCGCGCCGGCCGCGAGCAGCGCCAGCTTCTCTACCGCCAGCCGCGCGGCGCGTTCGCCGTCGGGACGGCGGAAGGCTCTGCCGACGAAGGCCACCGTTTCGGCAGCCCCCGGCAGGCCCTTGGTCTCGGATGCGAGAGACTGCAGGACCGAAGCGGCGGCGTCCGGCTCGCGCGCCAACGCGCGCAGCACGTCGAGGCACATCACGTTGCCCGAACCTTCCCAGATCGCGTTGACGGGCGCCTCGCGATAGTGGCGCGCCAGAATGCCGTCTTCCACATAGCCGTTGCCGCCGAGGCACTCCATCGCCTCGTACAGGAAGGGCGGCGCGCTCTTGCAGATCCAGTATTTGATCGCCGGCGTCAGCAGCCGCATATAGGCGGCCTCGCCTGCATCGTACGGCGTGCGATCGAAGGCGCGGCAGAGCCGCATGACCAGCGCGACCGAGGCTTCGACATGCAGCGCCATGTCGGAAAGCACCGCCTGCATCAAGGGCTGATCGGCGAGATGCTTCTGGAACACGCTGCGATGGCGGGCGTGATGCAGCGCGTGCGCGAGTCCCGAGCGCATGATCCCGGCCGAAGCGATCGCGCAGTCCTGGCGCGTGAGCTGCACCATCTGGATGATGGTGCGAACACCCTTGCCCTCCTCGCCGACGCGCTCGGCATAGGCGCCGACGAACTCCACTTCGGAAGACGCATTGGAGCGGTTGCCGAGCTTGTCCTTGAGGCGCTGGAACTGGATCGCATTAACCGAGCCGTCCGGCGCAAAGCGCGGCATGAAGAAGCAGGTCAGGCCACCCTCGGCCTGCGCCAGCACCAGGAATGCATCGCACATCGGCGCGGACATGAACCATTTGTGCCCGGTGATGCGATAGGCGCTGCCTTCGCGCACAGCCCTCGTCATGTTTGAGCGGACGTCGGTGCCGCCCTGCTTCTCGGTCATGCCCATGCCGAGCGTCATGCCGCGCTTCTCCCACCATGGGATGAAGCTCGGATCGTAGCTGCGGCTCGAAAGCACGGGCATCACTTTCGCCAGCAGGTCCGGCTGCACCGTAAGCGCGGCGACCGCCGCGCGCGTCATGGTGATCGGGCAGAGATGGCCGGCCTCGACCTGCGCGGCGATATAGAACTTTGCCGCGCGAACGACTTCGGCGGCATCGCCTGCCGGCTTTCCCTTCGGCGTCCAGGTCGAATTGTGCAGACCGGCATGGGCGCTGTGCGCCATCATCTCGTGATAGGCGGGGTGGAATTCCACCTGATCGCGGCGGTTGCCGCGGGAATCGAAGGTGCGCAGCTTCGGAGTGTTCTCATTGGCGAGACGCCCCCGTTCCGCCATCGCGGCGGAGCCCCACTGCTGGCCGAACTCGGACAGTTCCTTCTCCGCAGCGGCCCCGCCGTAGGCCTTGACCGCCTCCACCAGGGGACGGTCGGCGGCGAACAGGTTGACGTCCTCGAAGGGCGGCGACTGGTTGAATACTTCGTGGGTCGCGAAGATGGGCTGGGTCATCGAGCGTTTCCGGTTGAAGACGATGGCATGGCGATGCGATTCTTCACCACTTGCGAAGTGAGAGGTCGGAGCGCCTCTGGCGATGCGAAGTATCGTCCAGGGCGATCCGGGTGAGGGGATCGGGTCTCTCGATAGAGCTCATCCCCTCACCCGCGCCTTCGGCGCGACCTCTCCCGATGGGAGAGGTAGTCCCACTCGCTGCTACATTACCTGGGGCACGACTCTACCTTGTTCGGGGTTGAACCGGGAAATCATAGGCCGGGCCGCCGGCGCCCGGCAGCGAAAAATGCCACCATTCCTTTGAATAGTTCACAAAGCCTTGCCGCGCCATTGCGGCAACCAGGAGATTGCGCCAGCGGCGCTGTGCCGGAGTGATCGACGCCGCCGCGGTATGTGCCTTGACGTCGGAACAGTCATAGCCTGTGCCCATGTCGACGCTGCCCTCGGGGGCGCGCGCTTCCGCCGGTGCCCTACAGTCGGCATAGGTCTTGTTGGGATCAAATCCGGTGGAATTGTCGGCCTTCAGATCGACCAGGGTCAGATCGAGGGCGGCGCCCGTGGAATGCTGCGAATGGCTCGCGATGTAACCGAGACGAAACAGCTGCGTCTTGGAGATCGCCGGGCTGTAGCGCCGCTCGGCGGGCGTCTCCCTGCCGTTTTGCGCCCAGGCCACCATGTCCGCGACCGCGCGCACCGGCCGGTAGCAGTCCAGCATCTTCAGCGACAGGCTTTGCCGCGCAAGTTCCTGCTGCACTGCCTTCAGCTTCAAGCCGACCTCGCGCTTCACAACGCACTCCCCGGCGCCGTAACCCTTGAGCGGCCGGCCGACGAAATTGTTCGAACTGGCGTAGCGGATGTCCTGAATAATGCTGGAATCGACATCACGCAGATAGACGAACCCGCCCGGGAACGTCTGGGCGTGTGCCGGAAACATGAAAGCTACGGCCAAAGGAGCGATCAGTATTGGTCTCATCGAAACCCCGGATATGGACAATCCTCATGGTGAGGAGGCGCGAATGCGCCGTCTCGAACCATGAGGCCCGACAATGGCCTCGCCCTTCGAGACGCTTGCTTGCGCAAGCTCCTCAGGACGAGGGGATAAGGCCCGACGAACGCTACAATTAAGCCTAATCGCTGCGAACGTGGATACGAGCCGGCGGACCGGACAGATCGGGGGATAACTCCCCCCACCGCGTTTCGCCCTTGCCCCCTCCTCCATCCACGCCTATAGCTCTGCTTTTAATGACCTCCGCATCAAAATCGACTTTCGTCCTTGGTCACCGGCATCTGCTGGGAATCGAGGGACTTTCCGCCGCCGATATTACCGGCCTGCTCGACCTTTCCGAGGAATATGTCGACCTCAACCGCCAGGTCGACAAGAAGCGCACCGTGCTGCGCGGCCGGACCCAGGTAAACCTGTTCTTCGAGGCCTCCACCCGTACCCAGTCCTCGTTCGAAATCGCCGGGAAACGGCTGGGCGCCGACGTCATGAACATGTCGGTTTCCTCCTCGTCCATGCGCAAGGGCGAGACCCTGATCGACACCGCGATCACGCTGAACGCCATGCACCCCGACATCCTGGTGGTGCGACATCACGCTTCCGGCGCGGTGGAACTCCTGGCCCGGAAAGTCGACGGTTCCGTGGTCAATGCCGGCGACGGCGCCCATGAGCATCCGACCCAGGCCCTGCTCGATGCGCTGACCATCCGCCGCAACAAGGGTCGGATCGAGGGATTGGTGATCGCGATCTGCGGCGACGTGCTGCATTCGCGGGTGGCGCGCTCCAACATCCTCTTGCTCAACACCATGGGAGCGCGGGTGCGCGTGGTCGCGCCGTCGACGCTGCTGCCTCCCGGCATCGAGCGCATGGGCGTCGAGGTGGCCCGCGACATGCGCGCGGGGCTGGACGGCGCCGATATCGTCATGATGCTGCGACTGCAGCGCGAGCGCATGAACGGTTCGTTCGTGCCCTCCTCCGGCGAGTACTTCAACTACTTCGGGCTCGATCAGAAGAAGCTCGCCTATGCAAAGCCCGACGCGCTGGTGATGCATCCCGGGCCGATGAACCGCGGTGTCGAGATCGACTCGATCGTCGCCGACGGCGCGCAGTCGCTGATCCGCGAACAGGTGGAAATGGGAGTGGCAGTGCGAATGGCGGTGCTGGAAGCGCTCGCCCGCAACCTGCCGAACGCATGACATGCCGATGCTGACCGATCGCCGCCCCATCCTGCTCGCCAACGCCCGCGTTATCGATCCGTCGCGCGATTTCGACGGCATCGCCGACGTCCTGATCGCCGACGGCATCATCCGCGAGACCCGGCGCGGCATCGGCGCGGCGGGCGTGCCCGAAGGCACCGACATCGTCAATTGCTCCGGCAAGGTCGTCGCCCCGGGCCTGGTCGACATGCGCGCCTTTGCCGGCGAGCCGGGCTTGAGCCATCGCGAGACGTTCGCCTCGGCCAGCCAGGCGGCGGCGACCGGCGGCATCACCACCATCATCTGCCAGCCCGATACGTCGCCCGTGATCGACAATTCGGCGACCGTCGACTTCGTGCTGCGGCGGGCCCGCGACACGGCGATCGTCAACATTCATCCGATGGCCGCGCTGACCAAGGGCATGCGCGGCGAGGAGATGACCGAGTTCGGGCTGCTGAAGGCGGCCGGCGCGGTCGCCTTCAGCGACGGCGACAAGAGCGTCACGAACGCGCTGGTCATGCGGCGGGCGCTCACCTATGCGCGCGATTTCGACGCGCTGATCGTGCATCACACCGAAGACCCGGACCTCGTGGGCGAAGGCGTGATGAACGAGGGCGAGTTCGCCACGCGCCTCGGGTTGATGGGCATTCCCAATGCCGCGGAAACCATCATGCTGGAGCGCGACCTGCGTCTCGTCGCACTGACCGGCGGGCGCTATCACGCGGCTTCACTGACCTGCATCGACTCGCTCGAAGTCCTGAAGCGGGCGCGGGAGGCCGGGCTTGCCGTCAGCGCATCGGTGTCGATCAATCACGTGACGCTGAACGAGAACGACATCGGCCCCTACCGGACATTCCTCAAACTGTGCCCGCCGCTGCGCACCGAGAACGACCGCAAGGCTCTGGTCGCAGCGCTGGCCTCGGGCCTCGTCGACGTCATCATGTCGGACCACAACCCGCAGGACGTCGAGGTCAAGCGCCTGCCATTCGCCGAGGCGGCTCCCGGTGCCGTCGGGCTGCAGACCATGCTGCCGGCCGCGCTGCGGCTGATCCATAACGGCGAACTGGACTTCAAGACGCTGATCCGGGCGATGTCGACGCGCCCCGCGGAACTGATGGGCTTGCCCGGCGGCACCATGCGCACCGGTGCGCCGGCCGACGTGATCGTGATCGATCCCGACACGCCGTGGGTGCTCGATCCCGCCGATCTGAAGTCACAATGCAAGAATACGCCATTCGATGAGGCCCGCTTTTCGGGCCGCGTGATGCGCACCATCGTCGGCGGGCGGACCGTCTATGAGCATGTCTAGGGCGTTTTCGAGCGAAGTGGGCACCGGTTCGCGTCAAGAAAGCGCGTCAAGAAAAGACTCACTGGGCGGAATCCGCCGGACAGGGAGAAACGGCGATGGCACCTGAAGCTTTCCTCCCCGTGGCCCTCATCATCGGCTACCTGCTCGGCTCGATCCCGTTCGGGCTCGTCCTGACCAGGCTTGCCGGGACGCAGGACCTGCGCTCGGTCGGTTCCGGCAATATCGGCGCCACCAACGTCTTGCGCACCGGCCGCAAGGGGCTTGCCGCGGCGACACTGCTGCTCGACGCCCTCAAAGGCACGGTTGCGGTCGTCATCGCCGGCTATGTCGGGGGACCGAACGCGGCGATGCTGGCGGGACTCGGCGCCTTCCTCGGCCACATTTTCCCGGTGTGGCTCAAGTTCAAGGGCGGCAAGGGCGTTGCGGTCTATATCGGCGTGCTGCTCGGCCTGTTCTGGCCGGGCGCCCTGTTCTTCTGCCTGCTCTGGCTCGCGACCGCCTTTACTTCGCGCTACTCCTCGCTTTCGGCGCTGGTGGCGAGCTTTGCCACGCCGCTGTTCCTGTTGTGGTTCGGCCACGCGGCGCTCGCCTCACTGATCGCGGTGCTGACGCTCCTGCTGTTCTACATGCACCGCGAGAACATCAAGCGCCTGCAGGCCGGCACGGAAAGCCGGATCGGGCAGAAGTCGTAAGAAGCGCCGAAGCCACACTCAGGCAAATTCCGTTAGCAATTTCGCGAGGTGCTGGCGAACCGCCAACGCGCCTGTCATCCTGTCGGGAGTGAATCGCAAATGCGGTTGAATCGATGGGCCGGATCAACGACGTCGCGCTTGATGGTGGGAAGCGGCAAGCCGCGGTGCTTGAGCCGGTAGCGCCTGCTCGCTCGGCGGCCAGCCGCTTGCTGGCATCGGCCGACATCTGGTCCGGCGAGCGCGCGGTCCGATCCGCCGAGCACGTGCCCGAGCAAGTCACGCACGAGGCGGAGCTGCCAACAACAACGGCAACAACGGCGCGCAGCGCAGATATCGAGCCGGCAGCAGAGATCACCACCCGGCATAACATCAACGCTGCAGAGAGCCCCGCCTGGCCGCCACGAAAACTATCCCTTGCCCTGCAGGGCGGCGGCACCTTCGCAGCCTTCACCTGGGGTGTGCTGGAAAGGCTGCTGGAGGAGCCCGACGTCAGTTTCGATGCGATCAGCGGCGCCAGCGCCGGCGCAGTCAATGCGGTACTGCTGGCGAGCGGGCTCGCCGAAGGCGGCCGCGAGCGCGCGCGGGCGCGGCTCGACCGGTTCTGGCAACGCGTGATCCAGGAAGCATCGTTCCGCTCGCTGATGTTGCTCGGAGCATTTTCGCCGGCCGGCAGCTCGGTTGCGTTCGGGCCGACGCTGCGGTCGGGACATTTCGATCCTTTCGATCTCGATCCGCTGCGTCGTGCGCTGGCGAGGAACATCAACTTCGAGGCGTTGCGCGCGGCGACCTGTCCCAAGCTTCTGATCGCCGCCACGCGCATTCGCGACGGCTATCAGCAGATCTTCACCAATGAAGAGATCACCGCCGACGCCGTGCTGGCCTCGACCTGCCCGCCGCAGATCCACTGCGCGGTCGAGATCGACGGAGAAGCCTATTGGGATGGCGGCTACGGCGCCAATCCTCCGCTGGTCCGCTTGGTGCAGGAATCGGCGGCGAGCGACCTGCTTGTCGTCCAGGTTACGCCGTCACGCGACAGCTACGTTCCGATCACGCTGGCGGCGATCGATCGCAGGCTCGACCAGATCACGGCGAATTCGGCACTGAACGCCGAACTCGCTGCGCTGGAATGGGCGCGGCGCACGATGGCGCCATCCTTGCGGATCTTCCGGATCGCGGCTGAGGACGAGATCGACGGGCTGGCACAGCGGAGCGCCACCGACCTCGGACGCGGTTTTGTCACGCTGCTGCACCGAAAGGGACGCAGCGCCGCCGACCGCTGGCTCCGGCAAGGCCCGGACGGCGGGCCGGCGTCGGCACCCAGCCGGCGCGAAGCCGGGCCATCGTTCGCGGCGGAGCCGGCGCTACTTTGATTTCGCCAGCGCCTGTTCGAGGAACCGCGCCGCCGCCAGCGCACCGACGTCGTTACCAAATCGCGCGATCACCTGCACGCCGACGGGCAGATTGCCTTCCGTGCGGTGGGTCGGCACGTTGACGCACGGATTTCCAACCAGCGTCCACAGGCGGTTGAAGCGGGGATCGCCGGTCGAGGAAAGGCCCTTCGGCGCCGCCCCCGGCGCCGAGTAGGTCAGGAGCACATCGATGCTGTCGAAGATCTCGCCCAGCGCGCCGCGGGCGCGGTGCGCGATCCCGCGCGCCTCGTCATATTCGGCCGCCGTCAGGCCGGCCGTCCCGTCGAGCCTTGCGCGCAGAAGCGGCGCGATCTCGTCGTGATGGGTCCCATATTCCCAGGCAAGCGCGTGATGAGCCTCGAATTCCTGGATGATGGGGTGAATGCCCCAGGCGTCCGCGAGGATCTCCGGCAGGCTGATCGTTCGAACCGACGCGCCGGCGCGCTCCGCCGCCCTTAGCGCGGCCTGAAGGCCGTCTTCGCCCGAGCGTTCCGCCTTGCCCGCGAAGTCCTGCGTCACCACCCCGAAGCTCGGCGGCCTGGGTGCCTCGATTGCAAGCAGGTCGGCACGGCCGGTCATCGCGGCAAGACCGCATGCGAGATCCTCGCTACCTGCGGCAAACAATCCGACCGTATCGAGCGCCCATGAGTAGCATTTGACGCCGACGGTCGGCAGCAGCCGATAGGACGGCTTGATGGCGGCGACGCCGCAGAAAGCCGCTGGGCGGATCACCGAGCCGCCGGTCTGGGTGCCGAATGCGAGCGGAATCATGCCCGCGGCAACGCTGGCGGCGGAACCCGCGGACGAGCCGCCCGGGGTGTGGTCATGGTTGTGTGGATTGAGGGTCGGGGTCGGGTCCATCGCGGCAAACGCCGTCGTCGTGGTCTTGCCGATGATGGTGGCCCCCGCCCGCTTCAGCATCATCACCACGGGCGCATCGGCGCGCGGCCGCCAGCCGCGATAGATCGGTGAACCCATCTCGGTGGGAAAATCGGCGGTATCGATGATGTCCTTGATGCCGACGGCAATCCCGCGCAACGGGCCGCTTTCGGCCGCGTGCGCCGATTTGGCGTGACAGACGAAGGCGCCGATCTCCTTGTCGCGCGTCTCGATGGCTTCAAGTGATCGCGCCACCGCGGTGTCGGGCGACAGCTCGCCCTGTTCGATACGGCGCTGCAGGTCGGAAAGAGAGATCATGACGACGGCTCCCGACAATCGGATTGGCCGGCTCTCTTATCGAGAATTGAAGTCGATGTCATTCCGGCGGGCTGAAATGGGCCGGCATTCCATCCGCCCCCTTCCCCACGTGTCCAGGTTGTTCCATGCTGTGGTCACAAGGAGAGCCCGTGTACGCCGTCAGCAGACCTGAGAAATTGACCGAGGCCGAGCGGATCGACCGCTTGCGACTGATCCGTTCCGATCATGTCGGGCCTCGCGGTATTATGGCGCAAACGCCACAAGGGGCTCACAATGACTAAAGTATCTATGAGTCTGCAACGAGAAGTGGTTAGATATTCCTCAGTGATAACTGGGGGGGGCGATGACCGACTCGTCAAAGCAAGACATTCCTACTGTTCGGATTGCACCGGAAATTCCGGTCATATTTGCGGATGCAATTTCCAGCCAGTCATTCGGGTTTGGCGCCGTGAAAATGTACCTTTCGCGCTGGGACCCGGACCCCACCCTAGTAGGGCCAAACAAAGAGGCCATAGTCTGCCAGCTGGTAATGCCCGTCGAAAATTTCGTTCGCTCGGTCGCGTTTCTCGAACACCGACTGAACCAAATGGTTGCGCTTGGCGGTATAAGTCAAGCGCTCGCAGACGATGCACGCAAGTTCTGGACGGAAAATCCAGACCAAGGTACGTCAAATGCATAACTATTCAACGGCTGCTGCCCCTTCCATTGCATCTGGGCGACAACCAAATCAGCGAGCGGACCTTCAACCACGTTCTTATGGTTTCAGTCAGCGGATGCCATCACCTCCGCGTGGCTGGGAACAAAGAGGCGCCGTCAATAGGCAAGCCAAAGACGCTCTCGATGCCATCAAAGCTTCCGCGCATACGGAGGCGCAAATGAGTCATCTGCGACAGGATCGCGCTGGGTTGATACGCCTGCCGGAAGTGGTGAAAAAGGTAAGCCTTACCTTGCTTGTCTTTTTCCTCTTTTCGCTAACTACCTACGCTATGACCGGATTTCCTATCGTACACCCATTCTTTGGGATTTTGTTTGCTGCCGGGAGCGCAATCTTCTTTCTAATCGGCATTCTTATGGCGAGAGATGACAGGTTGCGCGATGGCTGATAAGATTTTGGACATGTTCGGCGTGCACCTGCAACTAGGTGCCGCCGTTCTCTTGCTTTGGGCAGTCATACGCATCACAGATGAATCATTAATTTCCACGATCAGAGAGATCGTCAAAGAGCTCTCTGCGCTCGGCAGGATTTCCCCAAAGGGAATAAACGTTTTGGGCGGCATTCTTTTGTTCGCGTTGGCCGTGTTTCTATTCTTTGGCGGGCTCGGACATATCGCACTGCCAAACTCGCAAAATGGGCACGGCCCCACTGATGTCACACGTGGAATCTGGGTCGGTGTTCTGTTCTTGTTTGGCCTCTACTTCGTAGTCTGCATCGCGGTCACAAAACGATATAGATAACTAGATTTCCTCCAGAGCAACACCTTCCAATTCCAGCGCCGCGATACACGCAAGAAAGAAAGTTGCTGGGAATGTCCCGCGCGCCAGCTTGTTTGTAATCGACGCTTCGGTTTCCTTTAGCCCGTGCTTCCTGAGCCTTTTAGCCAGCTCGGCATACGTGACTTCGGTATCCTTCAGCTTGTGCTTCAGGAATGCTGCGGCCCGTTCGGCCCATTCCTCTTCCGATTTGATGTTCATGGCGCCTCCATTTGAAGGCTATCATATCTGATAGATTGCTGTTGACAAGCCCGAAACCTATCACATATGATAGCTCTCACAAACGAGAGGGGCATCACATGGCACAGCACTTTCTTCTTTCCCGGGCAGCTAAGACCCTCTCGCTGGCCCAGGTATTCCAGATGAAGGATGCCGACGCGGAAATTGCCTTCCGCCGCATCCGTTGGGCCGATACCAATGGCGAGCCGGTTTGCCCGAACTGTGGCAGCGTTGACGCCTATGACTGCCGCCGTTTGAAGGGAGCGCCGCGCTTCCGCTGCCGCGCTTGCAAGAAGGACTTTACCCTTACCAGCGGAACCCTGTTTGCCAGCCACAAGCTTCCCCTGCGCTGCTATCTGGCGGCCATTGCGATCTTCTGCAACGAAGTGAAGGGCAAGTCGGCGCTGGCCCTGTCCCGTGACCTCTGCGTCTCCTACAAGTGCGCCTTTGTGCTTCTGCACAAACTACGCGAAGCCATGGCGGACGAACTCAAGGGCCGCGTGATCGGCGGCGAGGGCAAGACGGCTGAGGTGGATGGCGGCTACTTCGGCGGCTACGTAAAGCCCGCCAACATGAAGACGGATCGCCTTGACCGCCGCTTTACCCGCAACCAGAGTGGCAAGCGCAAGGTGGTTGTGATCGTTCGCGAGCGCGGCGGCAATTCAGTTCCGGCCGTATTTAGCTCCGAGAGCAAGGCCGCCTCTTTCATCCGGTCCCGTATCGCCAAGGGTACGACTGTTCACGCCGATGAAGCCGCCGCTTGGGACCATCTGCATGAGCGGTTCGAGGTGAAGCGCATCAACCATCAAGAGGCGTACAGCCTTAATGGCTCCTGCACGAATTGGGCTGAGGAGTATTTCAGCCGCCTTCGCCGCGGCGAGATCGGAATTCACCACCATATCGCCGGTCCGTACTTGCTTCGCTACGCGCAGGAATCCTCATGGCGTGAGGACAACCGTCGCGTCTCGAATGGCGAGCAGACAGAGCGGGTTGCCGGGCTGGCCTTGAAGCGCGGAAAGTCGGTGGATTTCACCGGTTACTGGCAGCGTCACGTTGCAGATTGAGCGTTGAACCGCATCCCGCTAAGGCGAATTTTCATCGCCTGTTCGGACACCTCAAACACTTTAGCCAACTCCGAAAAGTCAGAAGCCGGGTTTTGCTCGCGGTACTTCTTTATCAGCCTGATGGGCATGAGAATGTCGGCGGCCAATTGGTTGGCCTGTGTTTCGTACACGCTGCCCAACTCACTACGATACATCGTATCGTCCACGATGCCGCTTTCGATCAAATCTCGATGTAAAATGTAGTGTGCTAACTCATGCGCCAGAGTGAACTTTTGGCGGTTCCTAGACTCATCTGAGTTTATCCAAATAGAAAAACCAGAAGTTCCCCCATGCAGAGGGTCGCGCATGATCTGCCCGGCAATAGACTTGCCGAGCGACACCAGCTTCACGGGGATACCCAACTCTTTTGCTATCGGTCCAAGCATGACGGGCGGCTTCTTTTGGTGCTTCACCACAACCGCCATGGGGCTCTCTCGATCATCGATCATTGCTGCGCCTCCTCTGCGGTTAGAGCCTCAACTAACGCGTCCGCTTGGCCTGATGTTGTCTCGGACGGAGATACATCGCGGGCCGTGCGAACCGCGACGGTTTGTGCGACATCCTTCGCGACCGTTCTAGCCTCTTTCTCTGCGGCTTCCAGAACGTCTTTGCGGATTCGCTCGTAGCCCCAAATGGCGGCAGCGGCGAGAAAAACCGTCATGACAGCTATCATGACGGCCAACCCTGTCAGTAATATGGAAATAAAATCTTTATATTCAATAGTTTGCGCGTCTTTTGGAGGCGGTTGATAGCCGCGCGACAAAAAGTATAGCACCAAGATACCGAGCGCCACGTTGCACAAGACGAGAAAAGCTATAGCGACTCGACGCGTCATGGTTCCCCCGGCCAGATCATGGCTGGGGGAACGATTTGATTCAACCAGAAGTAAGCCGCCACTTGTACGGCCTCGCCTCCCCGACGCGCTCCACCCCCTTGCCATCATGGTTGGCTAGGCTGTGCTGTATCCCCAGCGATATGTTCTGCACCTCCTCTTTGGAGGCGCCCTGCACGCCATGGGCGCCGAGGATGGCAGCGGCTAGCTCCTGCGCCGTCATGGGCTCTGCGGCCGTCCTGAGCACATCCACGGCCTTCCTATATAATGTGCCCCGCTTGAACCACTTGTTCGGCTTCCGCCGCTTCACGGCGATGCCAGCCAGGTTGTAGTTGGGGTCCAGCATTTTGATGACGGCCTCGACGTGCCGCATCTGCTCGCTCAACTCCTCGTGCCGTTGCTTGTTCTCAAGGATCAACCCGCCTAGTTCGGCGTGAAGCCGCTCAAGGGTGAAGATGGCCGGACGGGTGTAGGGGTTTCGGGTAGGTCTGCCGCGCATGGTGATCTCCTTTGCTGTGGAGATGGGCAGGCCCCGTCATTTTTCTTGTGGCGTTTGCGCCATAATACCGGGGCCTCGCACGTTCCGCTCGCTGATCGATCATTTCGGCAGCGCGCGGATGGCGCTGGAGCATTTGCCCGAGCTTGCCCGCCGCGGCGGCGCGGCGCGCTCTAGCCGCATCTATGGCGAGAGCGAAGCGAAAGCGGAGCTTGCCGCCGGCCAAGAGCTCGGCGTGAGCTGGCTTGCGCCCGGCGAGGACGGTTATCCGGCCCGGCTCGCCATGCTCGATGACGCGCCTCCGATGCTGGCCGTGCGCGGCGCGGCGGTCACTTTGGCGCGGCCGATGATCGCGATCGTGGGCTCGCGCAACGCCTCCGCCGCCGGATTGAAATTCGCCGGTACCCTGGCGCGCGATCTCGGCGAGGCCGGCTTTGTCGTCATCTCCGGGCTGGCCCGCGGCATCGATCAGGCCGCGCATCGCGCCAGCATCCCAAGCGGCACCGTCGCGGTGCTAGCCGGCGGGCATGACCGGATCTATCCGCCGGAACACCAGGAGCTGCTGGCCGCGATGCTTGAGCAGAACGGCGCGGCGATTTCCGAAATGCCGCTCGGCCATGAGCCGAGGGCGCGCGATTTTCCCCGGCGCAACCGGCTGATCTCCGGCGCTTCGCTCGGCGTGGTGGTGGTGGAAGCCGCGCATCGCTCCGGATCCCTGATCACCGCGCGCATGGCCGCCGAACAAGGCCGCGAGGTTTTTGCCGTGCCGGGCTCCCCGCTCGACCCGCGCGCCGCCGGCACCAACGATCTCCTCAAGCAGGGCGCGAGCCTGGTGACCGAAGCGGCCGATGTCATTAACGCCGTGCAGCCCATCATCGAGCGGCCGCCGATGCTGCCCGCCGGCGAGACCGAAAGTGAGCCGCTGGACTTCGACCCAGAGGCACACGACCGCCACCAGATCGTCGGCCTGCTCGGCCCCACTGCGGTCTCGATCGACGATCTCGTCCGCATGTCGGGGGCATCGCCCGCGATCGTGCGTACGGTCCTGCTGGAGCTCGAGCTGGCCGGCCGGCTCGAACGTCACGGCGGCGGACTGGTGTCGTTGATCTAGCCAGCGCGGCGTCGGGCGAGTGAGCCTGGCCGCGTACCGCAAGAAAATACCGCTGGAGGCAAAGGCCGCTCGGCACAGGCCGAGCACAGCTCACGACAGCTTCCGCTTGCTACGCAGGCGGAGCCGCTCCTCGGCCTCCAACTGGACCATGCCGAGCAAGTGATGAAGCACGTCCAGGCTGTGACGTTCGGCGAGCTTGCGCAGCCCGACCACCGTCTCGGCAATAAAGGCTACCGCCTCGTCGGGGCCGCCTTCTCCCGGCGGATCATCTCCCCCCGAAGGCCCCTCCCCAGCTGAAGACGCGAGCTTGCGTTTGCGACCTGAAGTCGTCAACGAACCCAATCCGAATCCTGGTATTTTGGGCACCTTACGCCAGGGGGTAGCGCAACTCTAGGGCGTATTTTGCAACTTTTTAGATAGTGAGCAGGGCTCGTTTGGGGCTTGCTCAAAGGTTGTCGATTTGACAGAGACGTCCGCGACACCCATGTTCGGGTCCAGACGGCCGACGCGAGTCCCGCGAATACGGCCTGAATTTTTCCCGCAAGTCACTGGAACTACATGAATATCGTCATTGTGGAGTCGCCGGCGAAAGCCAAGACGATCAACAAATATTTGGGCTCGTCCTACGAGGTACTGGCCTCCTTTGGCCATGTCCGCGACCTCCCGGCCAAGAACGGTTCCGTCGATCCGGACCACAATTTCCGGATGATATGGGAGGTGGACCCCAAGGCCGCCGGCCGGCTGAATGAGATCGCAAGATCGGTCAAGGGCGCCGAGCGCCTGATTCTGGCCACCGACCCCGACCGCGAGGGCGAGGCGATCTCCTGGCACGTGCTGGAGATCCTTAAAGAGAAGCGCGCGCTGAAAGACCAGAAGGTCGAGCGCGTCGTCTTCAACGCCATTACCAAGCAGGCCGTTTCGGAGGCCATGAAGAACCCGCGCCAGATCGACGGCGCCCTGGTCGACGCCTACATGGCGCGCCGGGCGCTCGATGACCTGGTCGGCTTCACCCTCTCGCCTGTGCTGTGGCGCAAACTGCCGGGCGCGCGCTCGGCCGGCCGGGTGCAATCGGTGGCGCTGCGGCTCGTCTGCGACCGCGAGCTCGAGATCGAGAAGTTCGTTGCCAGGGAATACTGGTCGCTGATCGCCACGCTTTTGACCCCGCGCGGCGAGGCCTTCGAGGCGCGCCTCGTCGGCGCCGACGGCAAGAAGATCCAGAGGCTGGACATCGGCAGCGGCGCGGAAGCCGAGGCGTTCAAGAAGGCGCTGGAGGCGGCGAGCTTCACCGTCACGACGGTTGACGCCAAGCCCGCCAAGCGCAATCCGCAGGCCCCCTTCACCACTTCGACCCTGCAGCAGGAGGCAAGCCGCAAGCTCGGCTTTGCGCCGGCGCACACCATGCGAATCGCGCAGCGGCTCTACGAGGGTATCGACATCGGCGGCGAGACCACCGGACTCATTACTTATATGCGTACCGACGGCGTGCAGATCGCGGGCGAAGCGATCACGCAGGCGCGCACGGTGATCGGCGAGGATTACGGCAACGCTTACGTGCCGGACAGCCCGCGCCAGTACCAGACCAAGGCCAAGAACGCCCAGGAAGCGCACGAGGCGATCCGGCCGACCGACCTGTCGCGGCGCCCCGACAGCATGCGTCGTCGGCTCGATACCGATCAGGCCAGACTCTATGAGTTGATCTGGAAGCGCACCATCGCAAGCCAGATGGAATCCGCCGAGCTCGAGCGCACCACGATCGACATCGCGGCAAAGGCGGGCGCGCGCAACCTCGAACTGCGCGCCACCGGCCAAGTCGTCAAGTTCGACGGCTTCCTCGCGCTTTATCAGGAAGGCCACGACGACGAGGAAGACGAGGACTCTCGCCGCCTGCCCGGCATGAGCGAGGGCGAAAGCCTCAAGCGTCATGATCTTTCGGTCACCCAGCATTTCACCGAGCCGCCACCGCGCTTCTCCGAAGCCTCCCTCGTCAAACGCATGGAAGAGCTCGGCATCGGCCGACCCTCGACCTATGCCTCGATCCTGCAGGTCCTGAAGGATCGCGGCTATGTCCGGCTGGACAAGAAGCGCCTGCATGGCGAGGACAAGGGCCGCGTCGTCGTCGCGTTCCTGGAAAACTTCTTCCGCCGCTATGTCGAGTACGACTTCACTGCCGACCTCGAGGAGCAGCTCGACCGCATCTCCAACAACGAGATCTCCTGGCAGCAGGTCCTGAAGGATTTCTGGGGCGACTTCATCGGCGCAGTCGATGACATCAAGGATTTGCGCGTCGCGCAGGTGCTGGATGCGCTGGACGAAATGCTCGGGCCGCACATCTACCCGCCCCGTGCCGACGGCGGCGATGTCAGGCAATGCCCGGGCTGCGGCAGCGGCCGTCTCAACCTGAAGGCCGGCAAGTTCGGCGCCTTCGTCGGTTGCAGCAACTATCCGGAATGCCGCTACACCCGCCCGCTCGCCGCCGACGGCGATGGGGCGAGCGCGGATCGCGTGCTGGGCCAGGACCCGGACACCGGTCTCGACGTCACGGTGAAGGCCGGACGCTTCGGCCCCTATATCCAGCTCGGCGAGCAGAAGGACTACGCGGAAGGCGAAAAGCCCAGGCGCGCCGGCATTCCCAAGGGCACCTCGCCCGCCGACATGGATCTCGAGCTGGCGCTCAAGCTGCTGTCGCTGCCGCGCGAAATCGGCAGGCATCCGGAGACGGGATTGCCGATCACGGCCGGCATCGGCCGCTTCGGTCCGTTCGTCCGCCACGATAAGACCTATGCAAGTCTCGAAGCGGGCGATGAAGTCTTCGATATCGGCCTCAACCGCGCGGTGACGCTGATTGCGGAGAAGGTCGCCAAGGGTCCGGGCCGACGTTTTGGCGCCGATCCCGGCAAGGTGCTTGGTGATCACCCGGCGCTCGGCGCGGTCGCCGTGAAGAACGGACGCTATGGCCCCTATGTCTCGTCGGGCGGCGTCAACGCCACGATACCGAGCGAGATGGACAAGGACACGATTACGCTCGAACAGGCGATCGCGCTGATCGACGAGCGCGCGGCCAAGGGCGGCGGTAAGGCCAAGAGCGGCGGCAAGGCCAAGGCCGGCAAGGCGAAAGCAGCGAAGAAGGGCAAGGCAGCCAAGGCCGAGAGCGCGGAAGCTGCTGCGCCCGAACCTGCCAAGAAGGCTGCAAAGAAGCCCGCGGCAAAGAAGGCCGCGAGCAAGCCGAAATCGGAAGCCACCAGCAAGGCGCGCGCGGGGGTTTCAACGATCGCCAAGACATCAGCGAAGAAGACGGCCGCCGCGCCAAAAGCGCCGGCGAAGAAGAGCGCCGGCAAGGCAAGAGGTTAAGTGAAACGCAAGCATGACCATGGCTTTCCCGACCGGAATGCCATCGTCGCCTTCATCAAAGCCTATCCCGGCAAGGTCGGTACCCGCGAGATCGCGCGAGAGTTCGGCCTGAAGAATGCCGATCGCGCCGAACTCAGGCGCATCCTGCGCGACCTTGCCGACGAAGGTGTCATCACCAAGCGTCGGCGCAAGATCACCGAGACCGCGGCGCTGCCGCCGACGCTGATGGCCGACGTCACCGGCCGCGACAGCGACGGTGAATTGCTCGCGATCCCCGCCGAATGGGACGAGGTCGAAAACGGCGAGCCGCCGAAGATCCGTATTCACATCCCGCGCCGGCCGCAGCCGGGCACCACTGCCGGCGTCGGCGACCGGGCGCTATTGCGGGTGGAACGCAGCGAGGACGGCGAAGGCGTCGCCTATCGCGGACGCGTCATCAAGCTCATCGACCGCGCCAAGAGCCGGATTCTCGGCATATTCCGGGCGCTTCCGAACGGCGGCGGCCGGCTGGTCCCGGTGGACAAGAAGTTTGCCGACCGCGAGCTCAACATTGCACCCGGCGACCAGCTCGAAGCCAAAGACGGCGATCTCGTCAGCGTCGATCTTGTCCGCACCCGCGCCTTCGGCCTGGCTTCGGGCCGGGTCAAAGAAAAGCTCGGTTCGGTCAAGTCGGAAAAGGCGATCAGCCTGATCGCGATCTGTGCCCACGACATCCCGCTCCAGTTCTCGCCGGCGGCGACCGGCGAAGCGGAAGCGGCAGAGCCTGCAGCTTTGAAAGGGCGCGAGGACTGGCGCGATGTCCCGCTCGTCACCATCGACCCGCCCGACGCCAAGGATCACGACGACGCGGTTCACGCCGAGCCCGATATCGATCCGAACAACAAGGGCGGCTACATCGTCCATGTCGCGATCGCCGACGTCGCCTTCTATGTCCGGCCGGGTACGGCGCTTGACCGCGATGCGTTGACCCGCGGCAATTCGGTCTATTTCCCGGACCGCGTGGTGCCGATGCTGCCCGAGCGCATCTCCAACAATCTGTGCTCGCTGGTGCCGGGCGAGTCGCGCGGCGCGCTCGCGGTTCGGATGGTGATCGGTGCCGACGGCCGCAAGCGCTCGCACAGCTTCCACCGCGTGCTGATGCGCTCGGCGGCGAAGCTGCATTATGCGCAGGCCCAGGCCGCCATGGACGGAAAGCCGGACGATGTCACCGGCCCCCTGCTCGATCCCATCATCAAGCCGCTTTACGAGGCCTATCACTGCGTCAAGCGCGCGCGGGACGAGCGTGATCCGCTCAATCTCGAGATTCCCGAGCGCAAGATCCTCCTGAAAGCCGACGGCACGGTCGATCGGGTGGTCGTGCCGGAACGGCTCGACGCGCACCGGCTGATCGAGGAATTCATGATCCTCGCCAACGTCGCGGCTGCCGAAATGCTGGAGAAGAAGTCGTTGCCGCTGATCTACCGCGTGCACGACGAGCCGTCGGTCGAGAAGGTGCTGGCGCTCCAGGAATTCCTCGAAAGCCTCGACGTTCCCTTCAAGAAAAGCGGACCGCTGCGCCCGTCGATGTTCAACTTCGTGCTGGCCCAGTTCGAAGGCCGCGACCACTACCCGCTCGTCAGCGAGGTGGTGCTGCGCGCGCAGGCCCAGGCGGAGTATTCGGCGGAGAACTATGGCCATTTCGGCCTCAACCTGCGTCGCTATGCGCACTTCACCTCCCCGATCCGGCGCTATGCGGACCTCGTTGTCCATCGCGCCCTGATCCGCGCGCTGGGGCTCGGCGAGGGCGCGCTCGCCGAGCACGAGACGCCGGAGCGATTGGCCGAGGTCGCGGCGCAGATTTCGGTGACCGAACGGCGGGCGATGAAGGCCGAGCGCGAGACCACCGACCGGCTGATCGCCCATCACCTCGCCGACCGCATCGGCGCGACTTTCCAGGGGCGCATCTCCGGCGTCACTCGCGCCGGCCTTTTCGTGAAGCTCGATGATACCGGCGCCGACGGGCTGGTCCCGATCCGCACCATCGGCCCCGAGTATTTCCATTACGACGAAGGCCGCCACGCGC
>NZ_JACRAW010000139.1 GCF_016213215.1 Bradyrhizobium sp.
ACTTGAAACACGTTCTTCGCCAAATCCAAACCAATCGTGCTAATCTTTGTCATGGACGGTCCCCTTGTCTGGTCGAATCACAACAACCAGTCTGGCACACCGATGCCGTCGGGGGCCGTCCACCCCATCTTTGCGAGGAGCAAAGCGACGAAGCAATCCAGACTGTTGCCGCGGCAACATTCTGGATTGCTTCGCTTCGCTCGCAATGACGGCAGACACAGATCATCACGGCTCTAGTGCGCCGCAAGCGGCGGCACCTCGGCCTCGGTCAGGATCTTTGCCGACCGCCGCGCGCCGAATTCCAGCACCGCGGAAACGAGCGCATCGATATCGGCGATGTCGGTGCGGTGATTGACGATGGCCGCCCGTATCGCGAGCTTTCCGTCCAGCGTCGTGCTCGATGGCGCCGCGATCCCCGATTCCTGAACGTCGGCGACGATCTCGCCATTAATCCCGTCGGAATCCTCGGCGCGATAACGGAAGCAGACGATGTTCAGTGCGACAGGCGCAGCCAACTCCAGTTGCGGCTCGGCCAGCACGCGCGCTTCCAGGTATTTGGCAAGCGCGCAGGTTCTGGCCATTGCCGCGCCCAGCCTCTCCGTGCCGTAGGTCTTGAGCGTGAACCAGGTCTTGAGCGCCCTGAAACCGCGTGACAGATCGGGCCCGTAATCGCAGGGCCAAGGCGAACCCGCCGCGAGTCCCCGCGTCTCCCGACGCAGATACGCAGCCGGCGCGGCGAAAGCCTGCCGATGCTTCTCGCCGTCGCGGACCATGAGAAAGCCCGCGTCATAGGGCACCTGTCCCCATTTGTGGAAATCGAGCCCGATTGAATCGGCGTTTTCGATTCCGGCAAGGCGCGGCGCAATGGCCGGCGCGAGTATTCCGAGCGCACCGAACGCCCCGTCGACGTGGAACCAGAGCTTTTCCTCGCGGCACAAAGCGCTCAGGGCGGCAAGGTCGTCGATCGCACCGATATCCACCGTGCCGGCGGAGCCGACGACGAGGAAGGGCTTGAGGCCGCTCTCGCGGTCGATCGCGATCTGCCTGCGCAGGGCAGCGACGTCGATACGGTGGTCGCCGTCGACAGCGATCTGGCGCAGGCCGTCGCTGCCGAAGCCCGCAATATCCATTGCCTTGCTGATGCAGCCATGAGCCGCCTTCGACGTGTAGGCGGTCAGAAGCGCGCCTTCATTGCCGATGCCGTGCTGCCGCGCCATCGTTCCGAGCGCGGACGTTCGCGCGACCAGTACCGCCAACAGGTTGGCCATCGAGGTGCCGGTCACGAAGATGCCGCTTGCTCCTTCCGGGAAGCCGAACAACTCGCGCATCCAGGCGACGATCTGCCGCTCGACCGCGATCGGCATGTGGTCGCGACCGCCGAGATTGGCGTTGAGCGAGGCCGCGAGCATCTCGGCGAGCATGCCCACAGCGCTGCCGCCGCCGTGCACCCAGCCCATGAAGCCGGGGTGGACATTGCCGGTCGCAAACGGGACCACGTTGTCAGTGAACTCGCGATAGACGTCGGCGAGCGCGGATCCCTCGCGCGGCAGGCCGCTCCTGAACTTCGCGCGCACCTCGTCCGGTATCGGTTGCCAGACCGGCCGCTCGCGAATGTTCGCGATGTAGTCGATGGCATCGTCGAGCATGCGATGCGCCTGAGCGCGAAACTCGCTCCAATCCTGCGGATCGAGAGTTTCGCACGGCTCCGGCTTGACCTGCGCCTGGCGAAGGATCTCGTTCATGCCGCGCGCTCGCGGTCCGGCGCTGCGCGATCGCCTTTGGCGTAGCGATGCAGCATAGCCGCAAACGCGGCGAAGATCTTGCGCATCTGCGGCTGCTTGTAGGGAAAGACGTCCGGCGAATCCATGTTGTGTACGACCGCGGTGTTGTCGGCTTCGAAGATCAACAGCTCGCCCTGCTTGTTTTCGGCGCAGTCGATCGTGAAATAGTCGAGGCCGATGCGGTCGATCATCGCCGCAAGGGCGTTGCGATGCCGCTCGCCGAAAGCGGTGTCGAAATCGCGCATGAACGCCGCCTCCTCGTCCCGCTTGCTCTGGCTGAACGCCATGTTGGCGTTGAGATACCAGATGTCCCAGCGATCGGCGATCGCCATATGGCAGGCAAAGGGCCGGCCGTCGACGACGGCGATGCGATATTTGCGATAGAGACCGTCCGCGCTTGAATAGTCGACGAAGCGTGCGATGAAGAATTCCTGCTCCTGCCGCCCGGAAAGATAGCCCGCGAGCGCGGCGCGATCGTCCAGCTTGGCAAGTCCGACGCCGGCGTGCGAGCCGCGAGGCCGCGCGATGATCGGAAATCTTAGCTCGCTGGCGATATCGCCGCATTCCAGCGTTCCGCCCGCAAGGTCCGTCAGCCGCGATCGCGTGACGCTGAACGTCGTCGGGATATCGAGCCCCTCGATGCCGGCGAGCAGGCGATGCAGCTTGTCGCGATCGAGGTTGCCGATATCGCTCGGGCGATTGAGGAGCGGTCGCGGCCAGCGCGGAACGGCGCGCTCGATGACTTCGAGCGCCTCGCGGCATTCCTCGGAATCGGAAGCGACGACGATGGCGACGTCATGATCGGGCAGTTGCTCCGGCAGGCCGACGCCCTTCACGACGTAAAGCGTAAGCAGCTCGATATCGGCCCCCTCGAGCAGGAATTCGATCGGCGTGTTGCCACCCATGTCGATCGCCGCCGCGAGCGCCAGGACCCGTAAGGTTGGTTTTGCCGCCACGCAAGGCGAGCGATAAAGCTGGTGGAAAGCGAGAATCTCGTCCTGGATCGCAAGTCCGCCCTGCTTGTCGCCGAGAAGCTGCGTGATCAGGGACAGATCGAGCCCCTCGCCCGCTTCCGCGGTACCCGCGGCGATCTTGGCAAACAATTGGTCGCGCAGCGGCCGCAGGTCCGCACCATCGAACGCCCGGTGCGTCAGCGCGGCAAAGCCGATCCTGTCTGCATAACGTGGCACCGTCAGGGCGATCGGCTCGGCATTATTGGGCAGCATATTCACAGTCCAAACGCTCTTGAGCAGCGCGCCTGTGCCACCTTGGCGCCTGCGCGCGTTATCAGCGCATCGCCGCTGCAGCAGCACCTTCAGATCGAAGTTGGATCTCGCGAGTACCGCGTGCTGAAAGGCGATGATCAAGCCCACAAGGATGCTCGACAGCTGCCGATCGAAACGCGGGTTCGTGACCGGCAGATGAATGGGTTCGCTCATGAAGGCACCGCGCGCGGGATATCTCCCGCGCTCCTCACCAAAACGTAAAAAAGCGTGGTTAACGAAGTCCTAACGAGCATCATGCAAGGAACTTCACGAGCGTCAGCTGCGAGAGCATCGAGGTGGTCTGGTAGGACGCCTGCAGGGCGGTCTGCAGCGCCAGGATTTCAGCTGCGACCTGGTCGGGAGAGGCCAACTCGGTCTGGTCCACGAGGCTCTGGAGCGTAGCCTTGGCCTGCGATTGCCGGGCGGAGGCATCCTTCATCATGGACTGCGCCATCGCCAGATCCGTCTGGATGTCCTCGATGTTTTGCTGCCCGGAGTGCTCCAATAGTTGCAGCGTCACCCGGTAACTGAGCGCCGAAATCTGCCCACCCGAATTCGTACCTGTCGGCGAGGTCGAAAAGGCCGCGAACACGGCGACCGACTGCAGGGCCGAGCGGATGGCCGTCTCATTGGCCTGCGCTCCGTACTGAACCGTCAAGGCATCGTCGGCGCGCGCCGTCGCCGTCGAGCGCGCCGGGCCAGGTCCGGAATTTCCGGTGTACCACTTGACCGTGTTTGCAGAGCCGTTCACCAGCGTGGTCGCCGAACCCAGAGGCACGCCGCCGACGCGCAGCGGCGGCGTTGGCGCCGTCACGGTGGCGGGAAAGCCCAGTGCAGCGAGCGCCGCCGCATTCGAGCTCGTAACATTGAGGCTCGCCGCGTCGTCGGTGTGGATGGTAATGACGCCGCCGTGCACGGTCGACGGCGTTGACGTGCCTGTGATCGAATCGATCTTGCTCAGCAAGGTCTGGATGCTGTCCGTGACATTGAGCTGGTTGCCGGTCGCCCCCGCCGCGACGAAGGTGATTTGCGTGCCGTTGACGGTGATGGTGTCGCCGGGGGCGAAATCGGTCGCGATCGAATCGGTGGCGGCGGCACCCGACAGCAGCGTAGCTCCGGTGATCGGGGCCGGAACCGCCGCCTTGTTGTTCACGGCGGTGCCGGTGGCCGTGCCAGCGATGTTGAAGAAATTGTCGCTCGCTGCGACCGCGGAGGCCGCCACCAGCGAGGTATTGGCGAGCTTTTGAATCGCGCTGTTCAGTGCGTTATTGAGGTTGGTGGCCGTGATGGTCGAGTTGGCGCCGATGGCGAAGCTTCCCGACGGCAGCGGCGTGGCGCTCGACGCGGTGAGATCGATCTGTTCGGTCGATCCGTCAGGCAGCATGAACTGGAAGCTCACTTTCTCGCCGTCGTTCGGATTGGTCGCGCCGAGATCGACCGAGGCCGCAGCCGGCGATCCGCTCGGGCCGGTCACGGTTGATCCGCTCAGCGTCGAGGATATGGCCGCGAGCTTGAGCCCGAACGGCGATCCCGCAGCATCCTCGGCGATCTGCACCGAAGTGGGGACCGGCTGAGTCAGCACCAGGCGTCCCATGCCGGTGAGGCCGAGGTCGGCCTGCTGCCGTTCGGCGATCACCGTCTTCAAACCGGCCAGCGTCGTGGTGCCGTTCAGGATGTCGCTGACGGACGCGACCGACGGCGTATTCACGGCAGTGCCCGAAAACAAATAGCGGTTGCCGGACTGGGTGTTCAGAACGTCGAGCATGGACGTCAGTTGCGACAGCGCCGTTTGCTGTCCCATCGTCTGACCGTTACTATTGATGTTCTGCGCGGTGCTTGCGGCGGCGTTCTGAACGGTGTTGCGGCTGTTGACCAGCGACTGCAAGGCCGTATTTTCGATACCGATGTTGACATTCACGCTGGTGATCGTGTCGGTATAGGCGGAAATGTTCGACAGCTGCGCGCGCGCGGCGATCGCAAACCCTTCGTTGACGCCCATTCCGGCATAGGTCTGCGACAGCTTGCCGGTGGAAAGCTGCGCGGAGAGGTTGGTAAGTCTCTCGTTGATGTTGCGGACCGACAGCCCCAGGACGGACGATGCGTAATTGATACTGGCGATTGACATGGTTCAGCGCCTTACGTTTGACCCTAGACCTGAGCCTGGAGAAGCGTGTTCATCATGCTTTGCACCACCGACATGACGTGGGCATTGGCGGCATAGGCGTTCTGCAGCTGGATCAGGTTGGACATTTCGGTGTCGAGGTTCACGCTCGCGGTCGAATTGAACTTCTGCTGCAAGGTGCTGACCACGACACCCTGGCCCTGCTGCAATTGCGTGGCCTGCGTCGATGCGTTGCTTTGCAAGGTGAGGAACTGCTGCAGATAATTCGCGATCTTGCCGCTGAACGGCTGGCTGGTCGACCCTAACCCCGTCTCCGGGGAATAGGAGAACGTCGCACTCGTCAATTGCGAATACAGAAAGTCCGAGCGCGTGGTATCGCCCAGGGGCGTCACCGGCGATGTGTTGTAGACGGACAAGCGGGTCGGATCGGCAACCAGAGCTGCGTTCACCTGGATGCGACCGGCGAGGCCCGTCATCTGGGAGCCCGTCGCCTTGATCGCGCCGGTATAGATCGAACCGCCGTCGGTGAAGACCGGCAGTTGCGGGTTGCCTGAAGTCAGCGAGGTGATCGTCTTCGTGACCGAGGCGGCGTTGACCGTTACCGAGCTCGTGCCGTCGTCGACCACGCGTAGCGTCGTACCCGCGGGATTGGAAAATTGCAGGTGGTTGGCGCCCAGCGCCGTATTCAGCTGCGCGACGATCGAGCCCATGCCGCCGGAAAAATCGATGCCGACCCGCAACGGATTGGCATTGGCGGCGTTCTGCAGCGGCAACGCGGCGGGATCGGTCACGTTGATGATGGTGATCTGGCGCTGGCTATTGGTGGCGGTGTCGGTGTAGGTCAGGTTGACCGTGTTGCCCGGCAATACGTTCGAGACGTCGAGGTCGAAGCCGGAGGGCGGCCCCGCGACGGCCGTGCCAGCGGTCGTCTTGTCCGACAGCGCGCTTGCAATCGTGGCGGCGAGCTGGTCGACCTGGGTCTGCGCCTGCACCAGGGTCTGGTCGCGCAGTTTGATGTCTGCGGCGATCCGGCCCGAGGAGATGACGTTATTGGCGATGACATCGAGGTTGGCGCCGTTCGGCAGCCTGATATTCAGCGTCCCGACACCGGATTTCATGGGATCGCTGTTGTACAGCGAAGTCGCATCCAGCGCGCCCGGCGAGGTGAAGGTAAACTGAGAGGCGAGATTGGCGCCGACCAGCTGGATGCCGGTGCTGGTGAAGATGTTCGCCTGGTTCGTGCTGTCGACGACGACGCGGACGTCGACGAGCTTCGACAAGGCGTCGATCGTGGCGTCGCGCTGATCCATCAGCGTTGCCGCGGACGGGTCGTTGGGAGCGAGGCCCAGCAGCTTGCTGTTGATCTGCGCGATCTGCGTCATCGCCGCGTTGGCCTGGGTGACCGAGACGCCAATGTCCTGCTCGGCATTGGAACGCAGCGTCTGAATGCCCTTGGTCGTCTCGTTGAGCTGCAGGGCCAGCGCCTGCGCGGCCGAGAGAGCCACGACCTGTTGCGATTGCGAGCCGGCGCTGGTCGAGAGTGCCTGCAGCGCGTTGGTGAAATTGTTGAGCGTGCTTTCGAGCGTGCCGCTCCCTCCGGGCGTGCCGTAGACGCTCTGCAGCTGGCTCAGGATATTGGCGATCTGGTCCGCATAGGCGCCGCCGCCCGTCTCGGTGCGCAGCTGGCCCTGAACGTAGAGATCGAGCTCGCGGCTGACGCCGGTCGTGATGACCGAGGCGCCGAAGCCGCCATTGACGACCTCGCTCTGATTTGCACTTTCCCGGACGTAACCCGGCGTTTGCGCGTTGGCTACGTTGGATGAGACGATCGAGAGCGCGGCCTGGTTGGCACGCAGGCCCGACATCGCACTGGCGAGGGCTGAACTCAAACCCATATCACTGCCCGCCTTCTATCTGGTTACGCCGGTCGCCCGTCAGCGCAACACGTTCAAGAGATCCTGGACCATGCTGTTGGCCGTGGTGATCACCTTCGTGTTGGCCGAATAGGCCTGCTGGGTAACGATCAACTTCGTGAACTCGTCGGCGATGTCCGTGTTCGACCCTTC
The DNA here is from genome assembly GCF_016213215.1 of Bradyrhizobium sp. GTDB lineage: Bacteria > Pseudomonadota > Alphaproteobacteria > Rhizobiales > Xanthobacteraceae > Bradyrhizobium. The sequence continues at coordinate 7,235 of NZ_JACRAW010000139.1, forward strand.
CAGCGACGAGCCGCTGATGCTGCCGGAGGCGCCCGCGATCGCCGGGCCGGACTGGTCGGTGACCGCATAGGCGGCGCCGTCCAACGACTTCAGGTAGTTGGTGCCGTTGAAGTGCGAGAGCGTGACGGCCGCGAGCTTGATGTTCTGGCCGTTGGAGAACGTGCCGATCACCAGGCCGCTGTTGTCGACGGACACCGAACGAAGCTGGCCCGCCGAGTAGCCGTTCTGGGTGATGGTGTTGATGGTCGCCGCGCCGCTCGAGCTCGCATATTGCGTGAGCGCGCCGGATGACAGATTGAAGTTGATCGTGCCCAGCGACTGACCGCCGACGGTGACGTTGGTGAGTGTGATCCCGCCGCTCGGCGACGACAGCGATCCATCGCTGCCGAAGATGAAATTCGTGCCGGCATTGACCCAGGCGACCTGCGCGCCAGTGGCGTTGGGATTGGTCTGGTAGAACAGGTTCCAGACGTCCTGATGCCCGACGCCGAGCGAGGCGCTGTCCGTCTTGGCCCAGCGCAGCTGCATGTTCACCGGCGTGCCCGCGGAATTGTAGCAGGTCACCGCGCCGCCGCTGATGGATTCGCTGGTGAAGGTCGTGAGGTCGTTGGCGATCACCGTGCCGGTGCCGGCCGTGCCGCCACCGCCGCGGTTCCGGGTCACGGGACTGGTGAAGCCGAGTGCGGAAAACCCCGGCGCCGCGCTTGTGACGGAGAGATTCTGCACCGTGCCGGTATGCAGCGTGATGGCGCCGGTGGCCGCGTTGATCGTCGGGGCCACGCCGGTGATCCCGCCGATCGCCGATAGCAGGTCGCCAACGGTGTCATCTGCGCGGACGTGCGTTGCGTCCTGCAGACCGACGCCTGCTGCGGTAATGGTGATCGTGGTGCCGTCGACCACGATGGTGTCACCGGCCACGAAGTTCGTGGTCAGCGAGTCGCTCGGCACCCCTCCCGACAGGAGGGTCGCCGCCGTGATCGGAGCGGGCGTCGCCGCCTTGTTCGACACCGCGGTGCCGGTGATGGTGGCGTCGGTGTAGGGCGCGGGCGGCGTACCGATCGGGAGCGGGTTCGCCGCGAAATCGGACGGGTTGAGGCCGCCGGCTGCGGTGATCGTGCCGGGGGTTGCGGTCGAGGACGCCTGAGTGCTCGGCGTCGTCGGCAGGTTTGCGCCGTATTGAATCGCGCTGGTTGCCTGCGCAGGGATGAAGTTGTTCTGGAACTGCAGCACCTGCGGCACGTTGCCGAGCGGGTTGCCCGTCTTGGGGTCGACCGCAACACCCATCAGGTAGTAGCCGGCGCCGTTGACGAGGTTGCCGTTGGCATTGACCTGGAAGTCGCCGCGGCGGGTGTAATAGGTGACGCCGCTGAACACGGGGACGTTGTCGACGACACCCGTCGCCTTCTGCACCGAGAAAAAGCCGTCACCGGCGATCGCCATGTTGGTGGCGACGCTGGAGGCAGAGATGGTGCCCTGAGTGGTGATCGTGGCCTGCGCGAATGCCGTGACGCCACCGGCGACCTGCCGGCTCGGCACGGAGGAGTTCGGGATGAGATCCTCGAAGCTGGTCCCGATGCCCTTGTAGGACACGGTGGAGGCGTTGGCGATGTTGCCGGAAATATTCTGCAGCGCGTACGACTGCGCCTGCAGGCCGCCAACCGAGGTCTGAAGTGCGTCGAAGATACCCATAACTTTGTCTCCAAGTTCGATCTCGGCGGCCACCCGGCCGCAATCGCAGGGACTCTCGCAAGCGCCGTGCCAGCAGGGGAAATGCAGAAATTTCAAGGGATTGAATAAAAAGGCCCCGGCCTTGCGACCGGGGCACAATTGCCGGGTCCGGCAACATTTGCCGGGCCGATTGATCAAAGAGCTCAGGTTGCGGAGCCTGGCGCCGGTTGGAAGACCAGTGCCAAACCGTTCATGCAGTAACGCAGGCCGGTCGGCTTGGGGCCGTCGTCGAAGACATGGCCGAGATGGCCGCCGCAGCGGCGGCAATGCACTTCGATGCGCACCATGCCGAAAGTGCGGTCCTCGGTGGTGCCGACGGCATTTTCAAGCGGCTTAAAGAAGCTCGGCCAGCCGGTGCCGCTTTCGAATTTGGTATCCGACGAGAACAGCGGCAGGTCGCAGCCGGCGCAGGCGAAAATTCCCTTGCGGTGCTCCTTCAGGAGCGGGCTCGACCACGGACGCTCGGTGCCGTGATTGCGCAGGATTGCATGCTGCTGCGGCGTGAGCTGCGCGCGCCACTCGGCATCGGCCTTTTCGATCTCGAACTTTTCCTTGTCCTTGGCCTGCGCCGGCACGGCCCTGAGCCATCGAAACGCGGTCAAGCCGAACAGGCCGGCTACGGACGCAAGAAGGATGCGGCGGTCGAACATCTTGGCCTCCGTGGGAAGGAATCCGGTTCTCCATCCGGAAAACTACGGCACGCCGGCAGGAAAGTTACACCGCGGCTTGAAGACGCCACTCACTTTCCTGCGAGCGGCTCTAACCACCCTCGCCTTCGGGATATTCGGCCGGCGGCGGTTGCATCTGGCCGGGCGGACGGCGCCGCGGCGGACGCGCGGCGGCCGCCCGGTTGGCTTCGGCGAGGCGCGCCTCCCGCAAGTTCTCCTGAAGTCGCGCCCGCTCGCGATAGCGGGCGAGCGCACCGGCCGCGGCGGAACTCGCCCTGCCCCACATTCCGACCAGTTGCCCGGCGACCCGGCCGGTCGGCCCGCCGGCCCAGACCAGTTCGAACGGCGAAAACAGGCGCCAGCGATCGTCGCCGAACAGGATGCTGCGGGCGATCAGTTGCCCGGCCATAGCCGCCGTATTCATACCCTGGCGGCCGAACCCGCTGGCCACCCACAGGCCTTTGCGCAACTGCCCGATCTGGGGCATGCCGTGCACGGTCTGGCCGGTGGCGCCGCCCCAAGTCTCGCTGATTTCGACGGGCCCAAGCCTGGGAAACACCGCATTGATCCGGCGTCGGATCGCGCCGGCAAAGCGCTCGGGACGAGCAGCCCAGGTCGTCTCCGGGCTGGCCCACATCAGGCGATCGCCGTCGACGATGCGGAAATGATCAACGCTATCGGAATCCATCACCGAGCCCTTGAAGGTGATCGCGTCGGCAAGCCGGTCGCCGAGCGGCGCGGTTACGCCGGCGTAGCGCCATACCGGCAACAAGGTCTCCCACAGGCGTCGCTGCGGGGCGCCCAGGTGAACGTTGCCAGCGAGCACGATATGCGAAGCCCGCAGCCGTGCCGACGGCGTGACGATGCGCTTGCGAATGCCCGACGGATCGATGCTGACGACCGGCGTATCCTCGAAGATCCGCGCTCCCGCCCGCCGCGCCAGCGCGGCGAGGCCGTGGACGTATTTGCGGCCGTCGACCTGGAAGGCCTTCGGATAGTAGACCCCGTGAAAGTAATGATCGGTCTTGAGCTGCTCGCGCACCCGATCGATCTGCCAGCCCTCGACTTCGGTGTCGAAATCCTCGTTGAGCATCTGGAGCCGGCCGATCAGCCGCTCGCCGTCGTCGACGTTGGAGACCTCGAGCGCGCCGTCGGACGGCGCGATGCCCGGCATCAGCTCTTCCGTGGCGTTGGCGCGGACGAACTCGGCGCCTTCCTTCGACAGCATCCACAGTTCGCGTGCATCTTCGAACCCGACGCGTTCGACCAGGTCCTGCAGAGGGAGCGAATAGCCCGGCATCACGGTGCCGAGCTGATGGCCGGAGGCGCTCCAGCCGATATGCCTGCCTTCCAGCACCGCCACGCTCGCCCCCAGGCGCGCCGCCTCCAACGCCACCGTGAGCCCGGCCAGCCCGGCGCCGACCACGCAGATGTCGGCGTCGAGGTCAAAGGAAAGCCGCGCATGATCGCGCAGGCCGAAAGCCTCATCGGATGCGCTTGTGAAAGTCTCGCTCATGTCGTTTTCTTAAGGACCCATCAGGCGCTTGTCACCTTGTCCTAAACCTGCACCTGTAGATTAATTCGGCCGGAACGACCCCAAACGAATCGAGATTACGTCATGCGCCGTTTGATGCTGCTGCGTCACGCCAAGACCGAAAGCGACGCGCCGAGCGGCCGCGACCAGGACCGCCGCCTCGACGAGCGCGGCCGCAGGGATGCGGCCGAGATCGGCACCTGGATCGCCCACCATCCCCCCTTCCCCAATTGCGTGCTGGTTTCCCCGGCTGTCCGGGCGAAGGAGACCTGGGACCTGGCCTGGGAAGCCATGAAGGATCGCGTGGACGCGCCGCAGGTCGAGCTCATTCCGGAACTCTACGGCGCCGACCCGGCCGAGCTGATGGAAGCCATCCGCACTGCAACAATCCCGGGCGATCCGAAACGGCTCATGCTGGTCGGGCACAATCCGGGCATGCATGAACTCGCGCTAATGCTTATCGGCAGCGGCGACAAGGCTGCGCGCAAGGCGGTCGAAGACAACCTGCCGACGTCGGGACTTGCCATCTTCGACTTCAAGATCAAGGATTGGGGCGATGTGGCCTTTCGCCGCGGCCATCTCGAGTTGTTCGTCAGCCCAAAGTTGTTGCGGCAATCCTGAAATTCTCGCGGCGCGAAGACATCGTTTGATGTAGCCTGATCGGCAGTCAAGGGAGGCGGAGATGTTCAAATCCATTCTCGTGCCGATCGATCTGGCTGATACCGACCTCGCCAAACCCGCGATCGCGGCAGCGGCCACGCTGTCGAAGACCTGGGGCAGCAGGATACGCCTGCTCAACGTTCTGCCGATGACGCCGGTGATGCTGGCCGAATATGTGCCGGCGGATTTCGACGAGCAGCAGCGCCAGACCTCGGAAGAGGCGCTTGCCATCATCGCGACCGAATCAGGCATCGATTCGTCGCTCATCTCTGCCGTGGTGCGGCAGGGCGGAATTTATCACGAGATCCTCGAGGAAGCCGCCGCGATGAAGGCCGACCTGATCGTCATGACCTCGCACCGGCCGGCCATGCGGACCTATTTCCTCGGCTCCAACGCCGGCCACGTCGTGCGCTACGCCAAGTGTTCGGTGCTGGTGGTGCGACACTGAATCAAAGGTCATTCGTGAAGAAGTGGTGGCGCAAGTGGTCGTATGACATCCCGCTGGCGATCAGCGATGCGCTGTGGGAGGTCATGGTCGTGCAGTTCGCCGCGTTTCTCGAGCGCCTGACCATCCGCAAGGTTCTGGAGTTCATCGCCATCGCGATCCTGGTGATGGCCTTTGCCCAGACCTTCCCGATCGATCTCGCGATCCTGTTTGCCGGCGATGCGCTGAGTTATCTCGAGATCGTCGTCGCCATCCGGCTCGCCGCCGGGCGGGAGGCCTTCCGGGACATAGTGCGAGTTGCCGTGCGCCTCGCCAGTTTCGCCTTCCAGATGGCGCAAGGCGGCATCGAGCAATCGCACATGCGGCTCAAACGGTGGCGTGCGCAGCGGAGCGCCACCCGCGCGGCAAGGCCGCGCCGCAGCCGACCGAAGCGCACCGAGGACGACGGGGGATTCGGCACGGCGTGGGGCGCATTCGTGGCTGCGTGAACTCCGGGATCCGCTTTCACGGACCTGGCGATCTCACATTGCACTTTGCCCTCGCCTGTTCACGCGACGAACTTCGGCAGCACCGTCTCGGGCAGCTTATCGTAGCTATAGACGACCGGCCGGTTGCGCCGGATGAAGCCGCCGACCTGCCAGGCGAACAGCGCGGCGAATCCGATGACGAACAGCCCGCCGGCGAATTCGCCGGTCGCGACGGCGCGAGCGAGCAGTGCCGCCATCGACGCCGCCAGCACGATCAACACCGCAATCGCCGCGGCATAGGTTTTCGGTCCAAGGCCGGCGGTGAGCACGGCGCGGGCGCCGGCCTCCGCCATTCGCCGATGCAGTTCGACGATAAAGCTGCGATAGCCGTGATCCTGCGGCGCCTGCAGGGTGACGGTTTGCCACGTCGTCGACAGGACGGCGATCTGGCTTCCGGAGGTGTGGCGGATGTCGGCGCGGAAGCGTCGCGACTGCATCGACACCGGCCGAAACGAGAGGTTGACCGCCATGATCTCCGCATACGGCCACAGGCCGGAACGGCCGCCGATGCGCCACGACAAGCCTTGATCGGTCAGATCGAACTCGTGCGCGCCCCCGATCAGCGAGGCCCTGTAGGCGTAGGCGACGGCAGGTGCTGCCGGTGCTGCAATGGCGGTTTCGTCCTGCTCCATCTATTCGATCTTTCCCGGCGACAGTAGCGCGCTTGCGCAGGCGAGGTGCTTTACCTTACAAGCGGGCGATGGCCGAGACGACCCCCTTTCCGCGCCACCTCATCCTCGGCGGCGCGATGATTTCCGGACTGCTGCTGGCGCTCGCCGTGCACATGCTCGGGGCACGCTACGGCCTCGACCTCGGGGGCCTGTGGCGAACAGACAAGCGCAGCTTGATGCCCGCGGGCGCCGCGATCGCCTGGTGGCTGATCGCCACCGTCGGTTTTTGCGGCGGCTACTTCACCGTAAACCTGATGCGCAGCGCCGTGTCTGGAGAGATACCGCAGCGGATGCGCCAGTTCCTGATCGCGGTCGGCGTGCTGTTGCTGGCGGGCGCGGGACACGTGGCGTCCGCCCCCAGCGCCGGACCGACGATCTCGGGCGTGCTTGCCGGACTCGCGGCCCTGTGCCTCGGCGCCGTCATGGCGTTCTGCGGCGCCCACTTTGCGCTTCGCCGGGCCTGAGCGCCTTCGGCCTCGGACATCAGCGCCAATCCACCCGCCCGCAGCAAAAGCGCCGCGCGAGTGCGCGGCGCTTTTCGATCCGCCGATTGAGGAGGTCAGCTCGCGGCGCGAAGATTGACCTTGCTTTCCGCCATGCTCGTCAACTTCTGGTCTGTCGCCTTTTCCTCTTCCAGGGTCTTGGCAAGCAGGTTCGCGCAATCGTTGCGTCCGAGCTGCTTGGCCCAGGCGACCAGGGTACCGTAGCGCGAGATCTCGTAATGCTCGGCGGCCTGCGCCGCGCTGATCAGGGCGGCATCCAGCACCGCCTTGTCATCGACATCACCCGCCGTATCCTCGGCTTCCTCGATGATTCCGTCGATGGCCGGGCAGTCGACCGCCTTGATCTCGGCGCCGTGCATCTTGAAGACCTGCTGCAGCCGCTGGACCTGGTTCTTGGTCTCTTCGAGGTGCGTCAAAAAGCTCTGCTTGAGCTGCGGGTCGGTGGCCTTGTCCGCCATTCTCGGCAGTGCCTTCGTGAGCTGCTGCTCGGCGTAATAGATGTCCTGCAGCTGATGCAGGAACAGGTCGTTCATCGTCTTGATGTCTCTGGTAAAGAGTCCCATCGCTTGGATCCTGTGTTGCCGGAACAAGGTCTCGCTTTGGCCCTTTTCCGGGCCTTTGGCGGACCATGTTCGAATTGCTGATGCTGCGCTAACAGCCTTCGCCCGAGGTTGTTCCTGAAAGCCGTGAAAAGCCGCGTTCCTGGAACATCCGGCGCTGCACGTGAGTTCGAATGCCAAATGCCGCAGCGGCTCGAATCCTTAACGGCGGCCGTATATGTACGGCATATGACAAAACTGCCGGTCGAAAGCAGAACCTGTCGTTGTCAAGGGCTGCACAAACGGCTGTTTTTGCCGTAATGAACCGTACGCTACTTGCGATCGCGAAACCGTCGTTGCCGACCGGTGTCGACAGACCTCTTTTTTCTAGCCGCCCCTGCCGGGAGGATGAATGCACGGACTGCTGACCGCGGTGCAACGCGGTTTCAAGAAATGGATCGGCTGGAGACGGCTCGGGGTCGCTGCAAGCATCCTCATCATTGCTTTTGCGATCACGACTCTGATCCGCACCCTCAAGGGTGTCGACACCAGCGTGATCCTGACGGCGTTGGCCGACATCCCGCACGGCCAGATCGGGCTGGCGGCGCTGTGCGTCTTTTGCGCGTTCTGCACCCTCACGTTTTATGACTTCTTTGCGCTGCGCACGATTGGAAAGAAGCACGTCCCCTATCGCATCGCGGCGCTCTCGAGCTTCACCAGCTACTCGATCGGCCACAATATCGGCGCCACCGTCTTCACCGGCGGCGCGATCCGGTTCCGCATCTATTCCGACTACGGCTTGAACGCGATCGACGTCGCGAAAATCTGCTTTCTGTCCGGTCTCACGTTCTGGCTCGGCAACATCTTCGTGCTGAGCATCGGCATGGCCTGGCACCCCGCGGCGGCATCCGCCATGGACCAGTTGCCCGACGCGATCAACCGGCTGATCGCGTTCGGCGGTCTCGCGGGTATCTTGGCCTACCTAGCCTGGCTCTCCATGGGCGAGAAACGCCGAGAGCTCGGCCAGAAGGGGTGGAAGGTGGTCCTGCCGTCGGCGCCCATGACGTTGGTGCAGATCCTGATCGGCGTCATCGACCTCGGGTTCTGTGCCATGGCCATGTACCTGCTCATGCCGGCCCAGCCGCCGATCGATTTCCTGTCGCTCGCGGTGGTCTTCATTCTTGCCACCCTGCTCGGATTTGCGAGCCATGCTCCCGGCAGTATCGGGGTATTCGATGCGGCAATGCTGGTAGCGCTGCCGGAGTTCGGGCGGGAGCAACTGCTGGCCACCCTTCTGGTATTCCGCATTCTATATTTCATCATCCCGTTCGGCCTCGCGATCTCCATCATGGGCACGCGCGAGCTCTGGATGAATGTCGTGGTACCCTGGCAGGAACGGCGCCGGCTCGCCGAGGCCTGCGCCGCCGCCAACCTGCCGGACCGGGTGATGCCGCTCGAGCGGGCAGCCAAGCGGGTCAAATCGCGCTAAGAGGAAGGCCGGAAGCCGAGGCAGGCCATCCTCTTATTTCTGCCTCAACATTGACGTTGAACGCGGCATGATCCGACTTGACCTTCGCATGGCGATCGCGGGCGCGCTAATCGCGGCGCCTCTTGCTCTACTGCCGTCCGGGCCTGCGGCAGCGCAAGGCGCCGGCGACGGCTCGATACAGATCACCTGGGAAGTCCGCAACCGTTTCCGGCTGTTTCGCGAGGAGCGCGACTTCCAGCTTCAGCTCGACGCCGCCCGCGCCCGCAGCGTTCTCGCCTCGGAGCAGGCGCTCGGTCTGCAGAGCGAAGGCCGTGGCTGGGCCCGCAACACCGTCAATCGCCTGTGCATCGATCTCCAGGGCCGCGTCAACGAGCCCTGCACCCGTGACAGCATCAAGGAAAGCTACCTGACGCCGATCGACCATCCGATCACCGTGCGCCTTCATGGTGCGGTTCCGGTCCGCGCCATCTGCGCATGGTCGTTCGACGACGGCGGCGACGGACCGCAGCAGTCGACCTTCGATTGCGCCGAGCCCGTCAACCTGCGGGTGCGCTACGGCAGGCAGACGGTCGCCACCGTCGACGTCTCCAGCGGCTCCGAGCCGACGCAGCGCATCTCGACCGAAATTCGGGTCCGCGACATTTTCATCGCCGGGCTGGGTGACAGCATCGCCTCCGGCGAAGGCAATCCGGACCGGGCGATCGCGCTCTCCGACGAAGGCTTCTGCTTCCGCTCCTATCTCGGCACTTCACAATACTACCGGCCGAGCCGCGCCGGTTTCAAAGGCGGACGCGCCTGCGAGGCGCCGGATACGCTGCAGAACTGGCAGCGCTACAGCGCGCTCTGGTTCAACGCCGCCTGCCACCGCTCGCTGTACAGCTACCAGACCCGCACCGCACTGGCGCTCGCGATCCGCTATCCGCACATCGCGGTGACCTATCTTCCCCTCGCCTGCACCGGCGCGAGCATCTCCAGCGGATTGTTGGGTTCGCAGCGCGCGCGGGAATGCCCGCCGGGAAAATCCTTTGCGAACTGCCAGGGCACCGTGAACGCGCAACTCGGCGAGCTGCGCGAGGCGCTCGCCGCCGCGAGACGCCGGCAACCCGACCGCACGCTCGATCTCGTGCTGTTGTCCGTCGGCGCCAACGACGTCTACTTTTCCGGACTGGTCGCCGACGTCATCGTCGACACGGGAACCGAGCGCGCGCTGTTTCGGCGCACGGGCGTGATGGCCAGCGTCGATGATTCACGCGACGCGCTGAGGCGCGAGCTGCCGCAAAGCTTCGCCAGGTTGCGGGAAGCATTGAAGCCGCTGGTCGGCGGCGATCTTTCGCACGTGGTCTATGTCTCCTATGCAAATCCCACGCTCGCCGACGGTGGCGTGCCCTGCCGGGGCGGGCGCGCCGGCTTCGACATCCATCCCTCCTTCAATGCCGATCCGCAGCGGCTCGCCATCGTCTCGACCTATGTGGAGACCGAATTCCTGCCGCAACTGAAGGGGCTCGCCACCTGCACGCGCGGCGCCCTCTGCCAGGACCCCGGCACTGAGGCGATGACCTTTATCGATACTCACCAGGCGGCCTTCGCCGACCATGGCTTCTGCGCCCGCGCCGGCAACGATCCCGAGTTCGACCGCACCTGCTTCTCCGAGCGCGGCGACAGCTTCGACCCGAATATCGTCACCGCCGCGAACCAGCCGATGCGGTGCGGCCTCAGCGCCTCCGACTATCGCGCCTATCTGCCCCGCGCGCGCTGGATCCGCGACGCCAACGACAGCTATTTCGCGGCCATGACCTATCCACAGGGCCTGCCCGCCGCGAGCCAGCCCGCCGACATTCACGACGCGACCTGGGGCGTATTGTCGGCGGTCTATGGCGGTGCCGTGCACCCGACGGCCGAGGGCCATGCCGCGATGGCCGATGCCGCGTTGCCGGCCGCCGTCGCGGTGCTCGGTCTCGACAACGTCCGCGGCGACGTCCAGCGCGGACAACTGGCGCCGGCCGGCTCCACCCAGCAATAGGTTGTCATTGCGAGCGAAGCGAAGATTCCAGATCTCAAACCGCAGCGACAGTGGTGCTTCGTCGCTTTGCTTCGCGCAATGACGATCATCAAGCGCCTGATCGACGTCTCGCCCTAGGCATCCGCGCCTGCACGCTGAGCCCAGCGCGCGCAGAAGGCCTCGATGTCGGACGACTGGAAATCCGGCAAGCGCGACATGATGGTCTCGATCGGCCAATCCCACCATGCGATCTGTCTCAGCTGCTCGGCAATGCTGCGCGGGAACCGCTCGCGGATGTGGCGGGCGGGCACGCCGCCAACGATGCTGTAAGGCGCGACATCCTTTGTGACCACGGCACCTCCGGCCAGCACCGCCCCGTCGCCCACCGCGACACCGGGCAGCACGAGGACACCGTGACCAATCCAGACATCGTTGCCGATGACCACGCGGTCGGCGCGGCGCTTCGCAAAAAACGCGTGATCGCGCTCAACGCCCTCGGAGTAATATTCCGGGCAATAGGTGAAACGGTGCATCGATGGACGCTCGACCGGATGGTTCGGCGCGCCGATGCGAACCTGGGCGGCGATCGCACAGAACTTGCCGATGCTCGCATCTGCGACGCTGCAGCCGTGCCCCAGATAGGAAAAATCGCCGAGCTCGCTGTATTCGACATAGGTGTCGCCGAGGAGTTCGCAGCACTTGCCGATCCTGGCTTCGCGCAGCTTGACCGCCGGATCGATGACGGTTTCGGCGATCTTCGGGCGCGGGCGGGCGATGTCGTTCATCGTGAGATTTCCTGGTCAGTCCAACGGAACAAGGCGATGCTGCTACCATCCACTATTGACGTGGAGGTGACATCCTCAAAGACTGGCATCGAGATCGACCGTCGGCCACCGTCCGTGCCCGGCGCGCCAGTGAACTGCCTGGAGGAAGCGATGACAGCGGTATTCAAGAACTTCATCGGCGGCGAATGGGTTGACGGCACCGGCGTCACCCGCAACATCAATCCCTCCAACACCAACGATGTCGTCGGTGAATACGCCAAAGCCGACAAGGCGCAGACGGAGAAGGCCATCGCCGCCGCCAAGGCCGCCTTCCCGGCCTGGTCGCGTTCGACGCCGCAGGAACGCTATGACGCGCTGAACAGGATCTCGGCCGAGATCCTGTCGCGCAAGGAAGAGCTCGGCCGCTTGCTCGCCCGCGAGGAAGGCAAGACCCTGCCCGAAGGCATTGGCGAGGTCGCCCGTGCCGGCCAGATCTTTGCGTTCTTTGCCGGTGAGGCGCTGCGCCTGTCCGGAGAAAAAGGCCCGTCGGTCCGCCCCAACCTCGAGGTCGAGATCTCGCGCGAGGGCGTCGGCGTCGTCGGCCTCATCACGCCGTGGAATTTCCCGATCGCCATTCCCGCCTGGAAGATCGCGCCCGCGCTCTGCTACGGCAACACGGTGGTGTTCAAGCCGGCCGAGCTCGTGCCCGGCTCGGGGCATGCGCTGGCCGAGATCGTCGCCCGCTCCGGAATTCCGGCCGGCGTGTTCAACCTCGCGGTCGGCTCCGGCTCCGTGGTCGGTCAGACGCTGATCGAACATCCCGACGTCGCTGCGATCTCCTTCACCGGATCGGTCGCCACGGGACGCAAGATCGCCCAGGCCTGCGTGGCCTCGAGCAACATGAAGAAATTCCAGCTCGAGATGGGCGGCAAGAACCCGCTGGTCGTGCTCGACGACGCCGATCTCAAGGTAGCGGTCGAGTGCGCCGTCAACGGCGCCTATTTCTCCACCGGCCAGCGCTGCACCGCCTCTTCCCGCCTCATCGTGACCGAAGGCATCCACGACCGCTTTGTCGACGCGCTGACCGAGCGGATGAAGGGTCTTTTGGTCGACGACGCGCTGAAGTCCGGCGTGCATGTCGGCCCGGTGGTCGACCAGAGCCAGCTCGACCAGGATCTGCGGTACTTGAAGATCGGCAAGGACGAAGGCGCAACGCTTCACTGGGGCGGCGAGCTGCTCAATCGCGAGACTCCCGGCTTCTATCTTCAGCCGGCCCTCTTCACCAACACGACCAACTCCATGCGCATCGCGCGCGAGGAAATCTTCGGGCCGGTCGCCTGCGTCATCCGGGCGAAGAATTATGAAGAGGCGCTGGGAATAGCCAACGACACCGATTTCGGCCTCGCCTCCAGCGTCTGCACCACCAGTCTGAAATACGCCTCGCACTTCAAGCGCAACAGCGAATCCGGGATGGTCATGGTCAACCTGCCGACTGCCGGCGTCGACTATCACGTGCCCTTCGGCGGGCGCAAAGGCTCGAGCTACGGCGCCCGCGAACAGGGCTCCTACGCACGCGAGTTCTACACCACGGTGAAGACCGCCTACACCAACCCCGGCTAGAACGAGATCACGTTGATCTGAAGCCACACATAGAGATCCTCGTTCCTCGGCCTGCTGAAGAACGGCGAGCCCCTCTGCCTGACGGGCAAATCGCATCAAAAACCCGTCAAGCCCTTTCCGCAAAAATATTCTGCTTTTCAGAATTTCGGATTTGACGTATACGACCTCTCGTCCCGCCCGACACGAGGGGCGTACGCGTCGTCACGAAACGTGGGCTGGGATGCGGTGGACGCGGCAGCGTCGGCGCGAAACGGCGATCGCAGGGCAAGCCTCCGGGCATGTGAACGAGTTGCCGGCGCGCAGGACGAACGGCGCTGGTAACGTCTTTGCTGGAGCTTGATGGGGCCTTGTGGCTCCGAAGCTTCAGCGGAGGCGGATGCGTACGGCAAAACCGTGTGGTCCTGGCTGCCGTTGCTGCAGTCAAGCTTCGCGGAGGCGGCTCAAGCCCAACCGGGCGTGAGGCGTCGTCAATCTGCGGGGCGACGGTGACAAACAGGAATTCGTCGCCGGGGAGAGCACGGCATAAGCCGTAAAGCCACTGCGCAGGGAAGGCCGGGTGTCGTCGGCTGTACCTGTATGCTCGTGTGCAGCTTCTTTTGCGCAATTGCACACGAGACCGCGGGTGCAGCGGGCACCCGGTCTTCCCTGCGCCCTCTGTTTTCGAAAGAGGGCGAGGAGATCACGCAAACCTCGGGCGCAACGCGCCGCGAGAAGGCGAAGTCGTGTCTGTCGTTTCGATGGGGCGTTGCCTTTGATTCGTCATTGCAAGCGAAGCGAAGCAATCCAGACAGCCTCCGTGGTGACGGTCTGGATTGCTTCGAAGCTTACGCTCCTCGCAAAGACGAGGTGGATGCACATGCGCGCCACATCCTCCTTCGTCACGCCGAAGCTTGACTGCGCGCGCGCAAAACTTGCGCCGTCACCGCACCGCTGCGGTGCCCTTCTTCGCCGGAGCCGGCTTCGCGGCAGCGGCCTGGGCGGGGAGGTACTTGGCGATGATGCCGGGATCGACCTGCGCGAGGTTGCTGTCCGGCAGGCGGTACCAGGTCTCGTCCTTGCCGAACAAGGCGATGCCGAGATAGCCGCGCATGGTCAGCGTCTGGCCGTCGGGACTGACGCTCATCTTGGCGCGGTAGATGTTGCCGTCGCGCGGATTTAGCACATTGCCGTCTTCATACTTCAATCCTTCACGCTTCATGTCGCGGACAAAGGAGATCCCGAGCAGCGGCGCGTTCTTGCGATCGTCGGTGCATTTCGAGCAGATTTCATTGGGGTTGTCGCCGGGACGTGGAAACGTCTTGGCGATGACGCCCTCGAAGACGCCGCTGTGGTCGACGAAAAGGAACCAGCCGACCGGCTTGCCGTCTTCGACCTTCTGCCAAAGCCCGGCCGCCGACGGTTCCTGGGTCTGGGCAGGCGATGCCATCGTCAGCAGGAGCGCAACGCCGGCCACAAGCGGCGATGTCGATCGAAGTCTGTGCAGAATGTTCCGCATCGTCCTCACCTGATTATCGCGACACCAATGGGTTCGAGGCCATAGCCCAAGACGCCAATAAGCCCAAGACTAAGGCTATTTCGCGAATGCTTGCAGTGCGGGAACCCGAACGAGCAGCGAGCGCGCAGGTTCGCTGCGGCGTCGCTCGCGGCGGATCAATTGACGCCGAGCTTCTTCTGCAGGCTCGAGGACGAGGTCGTGTACTGGAAAACCAGTCGCTTCTCCGGATAAACGTAGCGATGGGCCTTCTGCGCCATCAACGCGCCTTCATGGAAACCGCACAGGATCAGCTTGATCTTGCCGGGGTAGGTGTTGATGTCGCCGATCGCGAAGATGCCGGACACGTTGGTCTCGAACGCGCTGGTTTCGACCGGCACGAGATTGTTCTCGAGCGAGATGCCCCAGTTCGCCACGGGACCGAGCTTCATGGTCAGCCCGAAGAACGGCAGCATCGCATCGCAGACGATCTGGGAGACGCTGTTGTCGTTGCCCTTGATGGTGGCGCCAGAGAGTCGGCCGCCCGCGCCTTCGAGCGCGGTGACCTGGCCGATCTTCAGGTCCATCTTGCCGGCAGCGACCAGCGCACGCATCTGCTCGACGCTGTGGGGCGCGCCGCGGAACTCGTCGCGGCGGTGCACGAGTGTGATGCGCTTGGCGATTGGCTGCAGGTTCAGCGTCCAGTCGAGCGCGGAGTCGCCGCCGCCGACGATCACCAGCTGCCTGTCGCGGAACTGCTCCATCTTGCGCACGGCGTAGAACACCGAGGTGCCCTCATAGGCCTCGATGCCCGGCACCGGCGGACGCTTGGGCTGGAACGAGCCGCCGCCGGCGGCAATCACCACCACCTTGCATTCGAACACCTTGCCGGCATCGGTGGTGACGCGGAATGCGGGATCGCCGATCTTCTCGATTTTCTCGACCATCTCCCCGAGATGGAAGGTCGGATGGAACGGTTTGATCTGCTCCATCAGCGCCTCGGTCAGCCCATGGCCCGACACGTGCGGAATCCCGGGAATGTCGTAGATCGGTTTTTCCGGATAGAGCTCGGCGCACTGACCGCCGACCTTGTCGAGAATGTCGACGAGATGCGCCTTCATATCCAGAAGGCCCAGCTCAAAGACGGCGAACAGTCCGCAAGGTCCCGCGCCAATGATCAGCACATCGGTTTTGATCGCTTCGCTCATATCGGTTCTTTTCGGTTTGATCAGCGCCCGGAGAGGAAATGGGCAGCGCCTGTCTAGCCAACACGGAAGGATCAGGAAAGGCATAAATGGCAAACCAGCCCCTTCCCGACCCACTTGCCGAGGCTGAATATCTGGGCTGTAAGTGCACGAATTTGAGGGAGATCAATCAGTGAATGCGCCAGGGACAGTGCGGAGCCGGGTCAATTCCTCGCCGCGCCTAGAGGATTACCCCTATCGGCTGAGCGACAACGTCCGCTTCGGCGACCTCGACCCCAACCAGCACGTCAACAACGCGGTCTATGCTACCTACTTCGAAACGGGCCGCGTCACCCTGATGAAGGATCCGCGCTACGGGCTCACCCCGCCGGGCCTCGCCTGGATCATGGTGCGGCTCGACATGCATTTCCGCGCCGAGCTGCGCTGGCCGGGCAAGATCGAATTGGGACTCGGCGTTGCAAGGTTCGGCCGAACCTCGGTGACCTTCGACCAGGTGGTCTTCTCGGAAAATACGTGCGTTGCCTCGGCGGTCGCCGTCGGCGTGCTGATTGACGAGGTCACGCGCAAGCCGACCCCTCTCACCGCCGAGATCGTCGAGAAATTTCGGCCCTGGCTGCGGCGCGACGTCGAGGTGGCGCCGCCGCCAAAGATCTAAAGCATGGTCGGGACCCGAAGGGCCGCGTTTGCGCGGAGATCAGGCTTCACGAGACATGGATCAGGCCTGGGATCAGGCCTGGCGCTCCGGCGTGGCCACCACCAGGCCATCGAGCTCGTCGGAAACCTTGATCTGGCAGGACAGGCGCGAATTCGGCCGCACGTCGAAGCCGAAGTCGAGCATGTCCTCCTCCATCGGCGAAGGTTTGCCGACCTTATCGAGCCAGGCTTCGTCGACATAGACATGGCAGGTGGCACAGGCACAGGCACCGCCGCATTCGGCCTCGATCCCGGGAACGCCGTTGCGGATGGCTGCTTCCATCACGGTCGCGCCGTTCTCGACATCGACGGTGCGTGTTTCGCCGGTATGGTCGACAAAGTTGATCTTGGCCATGTGTGCTCGTGGTGCGGAAAAAGGGAAGGAAAGTCCGGGCTGTCCTATAACGGGTCGATCCGTTCCGCGCTAGTGCGCGGCACTGGGCCCGTTTGCGGAAACTCCGTTCCCGTGTTGTTAAGGCCGAGCCAGGATGTCTTCGATCGCACGGCATGCGTCGGCGACCGCGTTCTCAAGGTCCGCGAGAGCCTGCGGCCGGTCCTCGCCGGTCCGGACAGCCGCTTCCAGCCGGGCTGCCGCCTGCGCGACGGCAAAGGCCCCTATACCGCGTGCGGAGCCTTTAAGCGTGTGCGCCAGCGAACTCGCGTCGGCCGGCAGCGCCGCGATCGTGGAGATCAGCCGGCGCGACTGCTCGGAGAACAGTGCGAGCACCTCGCGCTCCAGCACGGCGTCTCCGAGCGTCATGCGATCGAGATGATCGAGATCGAGCGGACCGGGACCAGGAACGAGCGGAGGTGAGCGCATCCATTCCATCCGTTGCAGATCGGGAGACAGGGCCTCGCTCCGGAATCAAAAGGGCCGCCGGTATGGCGGCACACTCACCGCAGCCAAACATGGAAATGGTTAATGGAAGGTTAGGCCTCAAAGGCGCAATTCTGCCGTTTTGTTGCCGAAATCTCGCCTCAATTCCAAGAGTTCCGTGGAAAATCGTATTTATTGCTAAGGTCTTACGCCGCGATCCTGTTAACGATGATTAAGATTGTCTTAATCGCAAGCATTTCATTCGCACCGCTCAACCAATAGGATGTTTGCGGAAATTGGCGGACAAGCCGTCCGAAAAAGGACGGCACGGCTCCGCGCGCACGCACCGCTTGTCAGGACGTCGAGCAGGGGCGCGGGGACGAGTAAGAAGTAACGAGGGCTCGGTCTGAACATGGCGAACACCCCAAAGAAGGTCAAAGACCCCACCGAAGTCGCGCTTTCTGCCATCCAGGAAGCTTTGAACATCAACGAACCCTCAATCGATACCACCCGCGCTTCCGCGCGCAGCGACTCGGCCGCGGCCCCCCCGCCCCCGCTGCCGGTCTTCAACGAGCCGACCTTCGAGACCAGGCCCGCGGCGGCCGACCGTCCCGTCTTCGAACCGATCCCGGAGCCGCAGCCCTCGCGGCGCGCCGCCAATGACGATCGCGAGACGATCGGCCAACTCCTCCAGGCGCTCCAGAAGGGACGTCCGTCCCGCAGCGTCTACACGCTTGCCACCATCTTCACTGGCGTCTGGCTGGCTGGCTGCGCCCTGCTGACCCTCAGCTTCCTGTCCTCGCTTCAGGCGGCCATCGGCCAGGGCGCTGGCGGCGTGCTGGTGCTCGCGGGCCTTGCGGCGTTGTTCTTTGCGCCGGTCCTGCTGTTCTATTTCCTCGCCAGCCTCGCCTGGCGCGGCCAGGAATTGCGCATGATCGCGCAATCGATGGCGCAGGTCGCGATCCGCTTCTCCGAGCCGGAAGGTTCGGCTTCCGATTCCATGGTGACGGTGGGTCAGGCGATCCGCCGCGAAGTCGCCGCGATGGGCGACGGTATTGAGCGCGCGATTGCGCGCGCCGGCGAGCTCGAGACGCTGGTCGCCAACGAAGTGGCCGCGCTTGAACGCGCCTACACCGACAACGAAGTGAGAATCCGCGCGCTGCTGCAGGACATCGCCCATCAGCGCGACAACCTGGTCGGCCAGGCCGAGCAGGTCCGCAGCGCCATCTCCGGCGTGCAGATCGACCTGCGCCACGACATCGCACTGATTTCGGATGCGATCGCCTCCCGCGTCGACGAGGTTGCCAAGAGCATCACCAGCGCTCTGGAAGAACGCGGCGCACACATCACCTCGGCACTCAGCAATGCCGGCGACAACATGATCCTCGCCCTCGGTGAACGCGGCGGGGACCTGCTCGACCGTCTCGAGGAAGCGAGCTCCGAGACCACCCGCGCGGTGCTCGACGCCAGCGAGCGGCTGACCACCAGCCTCAACTTCAAGACCGGCCACGTGCACGACGAGTTCGTCGAGCTCGCCGACCGCGTCCACGACATGCTCAATGAGCGCATCGACCGCATCACCGGCGAGTTCGAGCAGCGCTCCTCCGCCATCGTCGACGGCATCTCCGAGCGCACTGAGCAGGTGCACGATTCCCTGAAGAACTCCAGCGACTCCCTGCTCCTCGAACTCGAGCTGCGCAGCAACGATCTTTCCGGCAAGATCGACGACGCCGGCAGCCGGCTGGCCGATCGCGTCCTGTCCAGCGGTGACAAGGCCAGCGAGGCGCTCGACGTCACCGTCAACGCGCTGATCGCCAAGGTCGTCGGCCAGGCCGAGACGGCGCACGATTCGCTCGCCCTGCAGATGAGCGCCTTCGACGAGTTGGTGAAGAACCAGGGCTCGGAACTTGTCGAGAAGTTTGCCCGTGACAGTGGCACCCTCGGCGCGCTGATCACCCGTCACATTTCCGAATTCGACCGCACCGTGAAGACCTTCGGCGGCGAGATCGTCGATCGCATGGGCCAGCGCACCCAGGAGATCGGCGACAGCCTGAAGAACTATGTCGACAACTTCGACGCGCGCCTGACCTCGAATGGCGGCGAGATCACAGCGGCACTAGACCAGCGCCTGCTGCAGTTCGACGGCTCCATCAATGCCAAGATCTCGGGCTTCAGCACCGCGATCGAGGGCAGCATGAAGGCCTTCGACGAATCCCTTGGCGGGCGTATCCAGTCGCTCGAACAGTCGTTCGACGCACGCGCCAAGTCCGTAACTGAAACCGTCGACAGCCGGCTCAACCACCTCGCCTCTTCCCTGACGGATGGCGCGGCGCAGACGATCCAGTCGATCGATTCTCGTCTGAACCTTTTGACCTCGACGCTGACCGGCGGCACCGCCCAGGTCATCGAGGCGATCGACCATCGCGTTGCCAGCGTCACCGAGACGATCGACGGTCGCAGTGCGCATCTCACGGACACGGTGACCGCGCGCTTCCAGGAGATCCATCAGGCCATCGAGACCAAGGTCGGCCTCGTCGCCAACGACATCGACGTCCGCGTCGCGCAGTTCGAAGACCTGCTCGGCTCGCGCGTCGAAGCCGTCGCCGGACGCATCGAAAGCAGCGGGCGGCAGGCCAGTGATGACCTGATGACGCGTGCGGAGATCATCTCCACCACCATCAGGTCGCATGTCGAGGACGCCGAGCGCTCGCTCACCAACCTGGTCGTCAACACCAGCGAGACGATCCAGACGGGAGCGCGCTCTGCGCAGCAGGCGCTGCTGACGGTCTCCTCGGACGTCGGCGCCCAATTGAAGCTGACCTCGTCGGAAGTCGAACGCGCCCTCACCGCAGTCGGTACCGGCGCGGCGAACTCGATCCTGACCAGCGCCCGCGAGGCTCAGACGACACTGGTCTCCGCCTCCGGGGACGCGGCCAACCAGATCAAGTCGCTGTCGGCCGATGTCGAACGCACCCTGTCGGCCGCGGGCTCGGCCACGGCGGCCTCCGTCCTGGCGGGCGCGCGCGAAGTGCAGACCACGCTGGTCACGGCCTCGTCCGATGCCGCCAACCACGTCAAATCGCTTGCCGCCGACGTGCAGCGATCGCTGTCGATGGCCGGAGCCGCGACCGCAGAGGCGATCACCGCCGGTGCCAAGGACGCGCAGACCAAGCTGATCGCGGCTTCGACGGAAACAGCCAACCAGATCCGGGTGCTGTCCTCCGAAGTGCAGCGCTCGCTTTCGACGGCCGGCACGTCCACGGCGGAAGTGGTCACGGCGGGTGCCCGCGAGGCACATAACACGCTCGTGTCCGCCTCGTCGGATGCGGCGAACCACGTCAAGTCGCTCGCGCTCGACGTCGAACGCACCCTCACCGCGGTCGGGACCGATACGGCGGCTTCGATCCTCAACAGCGCCCGCGACGCGCAGGCCTCGCTGACCTCGATCTCGGCCGACGCGGCAGGCCAGATCCGTACGATCTCCATGGAAATCGAGCGCACGCTGGGTAACGCGACCTCTACCGTCACCAACGATATCCAGACCAGCGCCATCAACGCCCAGAACGCGCTGGTGGCTGCTTCGAACGAAGCGACCTCCCGGGTCAAGTCGAGCTCGGCTGACGTCGAACGTTCGGTGTTGGCCGCCAGCAGTTCGTTCAGCTCCGCCATGACGACGAAGACCGACGAGATCGTCAACTACGTGCAGCAGCAGACCGATCGGCTGTCGCAGATGATCGACGGCAAGCGCGGCGCGCTGGTCGAAGCCCTGGGTAGCAAGACCACCCAGCTCTCGCACGACATCGACCGGGCCACCTCGGACGCACTGAAGTCGATCGAGACACGCAGCCAGTCCTTCGCGCAGTCGATGATGGGCAACGGATCTGAGGTCGCGCGGACCATCAACTCGGCCGGCGAGCTTGCGACCGGCGCGATCAACAAGTCGCTGAAGGACCTCGAACAGACTTCGCGCACGGCGATCGAGCAGTCGCGGCAGGTCTCGATTGCGGCCGTCACCGAGATGCAGGAAACCAGCAAAATGCTGCGTACCGACACGGTGGCGCTGTTCGAACGGCTGCGCGAAGGCAACATCCTCCTCCAGGAGGTGCTGACCGGGGCGCACGACAACCTCAACTCGCTCGAGCGCGCGCTCGTCACGCGCGTGGCCGATTTCGTCTCGGCCATGAACGATGTCACCGTGCGCAACGGTGCGGCGACGCAGACGCTCGAAGAGCAGCTGAACATCTTCAACTCCAAGACCACCAAGGCTCTGCAGGATCTCGGCGAGCTGTCGACGCAGTTCGACGAGCACGGCAGGGCCCTGGTCGAAGCTGCGGCCGTGGTCGAGCAGAGCAACCGCAACACCACCGCCTCGCTCGCCGAGCGCAAGCAGACGCTGGAATCGCTGGTGACCACGATCGACCTGCGCACCGCCGATCTGGACCAGCGGCTGTCGCGCTTCACCGGCCTGCTCGATGAATCGCTCGCCGCGGCCGAAGAGCGTGCGCGCGACATCGCCCGCGTGGTGGCGGAAACCGCAGGTGCCGGCTCGGTGGCGATCACCCGCCAGTTCGAGGCGGTACGCACCGCCTCCGAGGAGGAGCACCGGCAGACCATCGAGGCCATGCACGACATCTACCGCCAGACTACCGACGAGGCGGACGCGATGTTCAAGCAGTCCGCGGACAAGTTCGCGAACCTGGTGTCGAGCATGAAGCAGATGGCTCTCGAGATGCACAACGAGCTCGAAGCCACCCGCAACGAGCTGCGCCGCGGCGTTCTCGA
Source organism: Bradyrhizobium sp. (assembly GCF_016213215.1). GTDB lineage: Bacteria > Pseudomonadota > Alphaproteobacteria > Rhizobiales > Xanthobacteraceae > Bradyrhizobium. Next base: position 29,350 of record NZ_JACRAW010000139.1, read on the forward strand.
GATGCCGCAGGAGGCCGCCGAGAGCACCGCGCAGATGCGCAAGGTGATCGTCGACCAGATCGAGGCGCTCGCGGAGCTGAACCGCATCGTGGCCCAGCATGGCCGCGGCCTCGACGTGGCAACCGTCGGCCGCGCCACCGTCCAGCGTCAGGAAGAGCCGGTGCTGGCGGCCGTCGGCGGGCGTGGCACCGAAACGCGCATGCGTGATAGCGGCGGCGAGGCGCGTATGCGCGATAGTGGCAGCGCCTCGAACCTGCCGCCGCCGGATCTCGGCATGTCGAACTCCCGCCGCACCGAAGCTCCGCCGGTCTCGCCGGTGAGCTCGGACCAGGGCCGCGACGGCTGGTTGTCGGACCTGCTTCACCGCGCGGACGGCGGTAACGGCCGTGACGCTGGCCGTGAGGCCCCGCGCGGCCGGGCGCCGCAGCAGCAGCCGAGTGGCGGCGGCAATCCGCTGGAATCGCTCTCGCTCGACATCGGCCGGCTGATGGACCGCAATCTCGCGGCCGAGATGTGGGATCGCTACCAGCGCGGCGAGGCCAAGGCATTCACCAAGCGCCTCTACACGCCGGCCGGCCAGAAAGCCTTCGACGAGGTCGCCCGCAAGTACCGCGCCGACCGCAACTTCAAGCAGACGGTCGACCGCTACATCACCGAGTTCGAACGCCTGCTCGATGATGTCGCCCGCGACGGCCGCGGACCGCAGGAGCTGCGCGGCCACCTGACCTCGGAGACCGGGCTGGTCTACACCCTGCTCGCTCACTCCGCTGGACGGCTGGGGTGAGAGGCGAACCGAGCGAATAGCGAAGCGAATGTGAAAACGGAGGCCTCACGGCCTCCGTTTTTTTTAAAACGATAGACCGTCCGTCCGGCGCAATGCGCCTTGCCGCTGCCCTATTCGCTACTCGCTATTCGCCACTCGCCGATCACTGCGCTCTGCGCCCTTGCCCCGCACTGGCCGCAGGCTTCGGCTGCTCCGGCGGCGGCGCTTGTTGCGTGTTGCTGGCGCCAAACAGCACCCGCGTCGGGTTGCGATCGAAATTGTTCACGGCCCGGCTGATGTCGCCAAGCGTGCGGCGGCCGTCCGCCATCAGGGCGCCGGAGCGCTTGTCGAAGTCCTCGGCGAGTTCGCGGATCGACTTCACGGCCTGGAACAGCTCCCCGCCCTCCTTGCCGCCGGCGAGCGTGTTGAGGCCGAGCATGAGATTGTCGGCCTTGACCATCACGCCGTCGACCTTGGCCATGACGTTGTCGATGCGCTCGGAATTGCGCGCCAGCGAAGTCGTGAAGGTCTCCAGATTCTTCAGCGAATTCTTCACCGCCTCCTGGTTGTCGGCGACAACCTTGTTGATGTTCTGCAGCGTGCCGCGGATCGCTTCCGTGACGTCCTGCAGCCGGTTCGGATCGGCGGTCAGGATCGGTATGCCGTCTTCATCGAGCGGCACCGGCGGCGCGGCTTCCTCGCCGCCCTTCAGCGAGATCGCGGCCACGCCGGTCAGGCCCTGGAATTCGAGTCCGACCAGGGTGTCCTTGCGAATCGGGGCATTGTTCTCGACCATCGCGAGTGCGACGACGCGACGCGGGTTGTCGAGCTTCACCTTGACAACTTCACCCACCCGAATACCGTTGAAGTTGACGTTGCCGCCGTTGCGCAACCCCGTTGCGGGTCCCTCGAACACGACGCGGAGCGGGCTGCGCTGCTTGGTGGAGTGCAGCGACTGGAACCATAGTACGAAGCCGATCGCCGCCGCGATCACCACCAGGGTGAACGACCCGATCAGCACATAGTTCGCCCGCGTCTCCATCAACTCACTCCGCTACTGGCCCGTGACCGCGCGGGCGCGCTTGCCATGGAAATACTGCCTCAACCAGGGATGCTGCGAGGCCTGCATGTCGGCGATCGACCCTGCGGCAATGATCTTACCGTTCCCTAAAACGGCGATACGGTCGCAAGCGGTGTAAAGGCTGTCGAGATCGTGGGTTACCATGAAAACGGTCAGCCCCAAAGTACGCTGCAGCGTCCTGACCAGCTCGTCGAAGTCGCCCGCGCCGATCGGATCGAGTCCCGAGGTCGGCTCGTCCAAGAATACCAGCTCCGGATCAAGCGCAAGCGCGCGCGCCAGCGCCACGCGCTTGATCATGCCGCCGGACAGCTCCGACGGGAAGCGCTCCGCTACCTCCGGCCGCAGGCCGACCATCGCCAGCTTGGCCATCGTGATCTCGTCCATCAGGCGCTGCGAGACGTTCAGATATTCGCGGACCGGAAACTGGATATTCTGCCGCACCGTGAGCGAAGAAAACAGCGCACCCTGCTGAAACAGGATGCCCCAGCGTCGCTCGACCCCGCGACGCTCGTCCGAATCCGTCGCATCGAGATCGACGCCGAACACCTCGATGCGGCCGCTGACCTTCGGCACCAGGCCGATGATGGTCCGGGTCAGCACCGATTTGCCCGCGCCGGATGGGCCAACGAAGCCGAGAATCTCGCCGCGCCGGACGTCGAGGTTGAGGCCGTCCAGAACCCGCGTCGAACCGAACTGCACGGTGATGTCGCGGACCCGAATGATGGGATTTGCAATCTCGGGCGCCATCGTCACATCCCGACGGAAGCGAAGAAGATGGCGAACACGCCATCCATAACGATGACAAAGAAGATCCCCTTCACCACCGATGCCGTCGTGTGCTGGCCGAGCGATTCAGCGCTGCCCTGCACCGCAAGCCCCTCGACGCAGGCGACGATCCCGATCACCGCCGCCATGACCGGCGCCTTGACCAAGCCAACGGTGAAGTGATGAATCGAGATCGCATCGCGCAGGCGCAGCAGGAAAGCGTCCGGATCGACGCCGCCGTAGAGCCAGGCCACCAGCCCTCCGCCATAGAGCGCCGCCATGGCGCCGAGGAAAGCAAGGACCGGCAGCGCGATCACCAGGGCCAGCATCCGCGGAAGGATCAGGACCTCGATCGGGTCGAATCCCATGGTGCGCAGCGCGTCGATCTCCTCGCGCATCTTCATCGAGCCGAGCTCGGCGGTGTAGGCGCTCCCCGACCGGCCCGCGACCATGATCGCGACCAGGAGCACGCCGATTTCGCGCAACACCAATACGCCCAGCATGTCGACGACGAAGATGTCCGCACCGAACTTGCGGAAATGGAAGATGCCCTGCTGCGAGATGATGCAGCCGATCAGGAAGGTGATGAGCACGATGATCGGCACGGCCCGCCAGCAGACCTGTTCGAGGTGATGCACGGTGGAGGTCAGGCGGAAGGAGCGAGGGTGAACGAGCACCCGCCCGGTCGCCGCGAGCACCGCGCCGAGCATGTCGATCAGGCTGACGAGCGTCCCGCCGATGTTGACCATGCTGCGGCCGACCTGGTCCAGCATGCCCGTTATCGTCACCGGGTTCGTCTCGACGACCGGGGTGGCTTTGACCCGGCGCACCTCGTCGACGAGACTCGAATAATTGACCGATAATCCTGCGATCTGGGCTTCGACGCTGCCTTGGGTCAGGCTGCGACGCAGTCGCTCGATCAGCCAGGCGCCAAAGGTGTCGAGCTTGGAGACTTGCGAGACATCGATGAAGATATTGGCGCGCGTGCCTGCGAGCTTTTCAGCATCGGCTACCATCCGCTCCAGCAGGGGGGCAAAATGCGCGGTCCAGGCTCCTGTCGCGCACAGCGCCAAAGCGTTGCCGCGTGCGACCCTCTCCAGCGTCGGATCGCCGCTCACGACAGAAGCTCCCGTGCCGGATGGGCACTGCCGGAGAAAAAGAGATGATTGCGCACGCCGCCCCTACCTTGAAGAAGGTATCCCCAACCAGCCATAATTAGTTGCACGAGGCAACCCAGCGGTTCAGAATTGCCAGATTCCTAAATGACTTCCAGCAAACTTCCAACGCTGATTGCGAGAATCGAACGCTTTCCAATCGCGGGCAGCTTCACCATCAGCCGTGGCGCCAAGACCGAGGCCGTCACCGTGGTGGCGGAGATCGGCCTCGACGGCCTGACCGGCCGGGGGGAATGCGTGCCCTACCCGCGCTATCGCGAGACCCCGGAGGCAACGCTCGCGGCCATCCAGGCCATGCAGGAGCACATTGCGCGGGGGCTTGACCGTGAGGCCCTGCAAACGGCCATGCCCCCCGGCGCGGCCCGTAATGCGCTGGATTGCGCCTTTGTGGATCTGGAGGCCAAGCGGGCCGGAAAGCGTGCCTGGAATCTGTTGGGGCGCCCCGCCCCACACCCCTGCACCACCGCCTACACGATCTCGCTGGGAACTCCCGAAGCCATGGCAGCGGCAACCGCAAGAGTGGCACATCGGCCACTTCTGAAGATCAAGCTGGGGGGCGCCGGCGACGGCGCGCGCATCCGGGCGGTACGCAAGGCCGCTCCCGAATCGGAACTCATCGTTGATGCCAATGAGGCCTGGACGGCGGCCAACCTCGAGCCGAACCTTGCCGCCTGCGCCGAAGCCGGGGTCACGCTGGTCGAACAGCCGCTTCCGGCGGGCCAGGACGAAGTGCTGGCCCGCATCCGCCGGCCGCTCGCAGTTTGTGCCGACGAGAGCGTGCACGACCGCAAATCCCTCGAGCACCTGCGCGAGCGCTATGACGCCGTCAACATCAAGCTCGACAAGACGGGCGGCCTGACCGAGGCGCTGGCGATGGCCGACGCGGCGCAGGCGCTCGGATTTCAGATCATGGTCGGCTGCATGGTGGCGACGTCGCTGTCGATGGCGCCGGCGATGCTGCTCACCCCGCGAGCCCGCTTCGTCGATCTCGACGGCCCGCTCCTGCTGGCGCGCGACCGCGACAACGGGTTGCGCTATGATGGCAGCCTGGTCTTTCCGCCGGAAGCGTCGCTCTGGGGGTGAGGCTGCAACCGATGCCGCGCCAGCCATATCAGTACGGCGCCTGAGCCGGCCATCGCCGCCATCACGTAATAAACGGCCTCGCCGTAGCGCGCGTAGATGACCCCGGAACCGATCGACGCGACCGAACTGAGCAAACCGCTTGCCGCCGCGTAATAGCCCTGCCCCCTCGCCATGGCATGCACCGGCACGTGCCGCACCAGCTGGCTCATGGTGCCGACCTGGGTGATGCCGAAGGTCAGGCCATGGCCGAGCTGGACGATTGCCAGCACCGCGACCTGCGGCTCCAGCGCCGTGATCGACCAGCGCACCACCGCGCTCAGCCCGCCGATCATGATGAGAATCCAGGGATCGAGCGTGAACCGCGGCGAGATCGCGAACACCAGGATTTCCGCGAGCACGCCGATCGTCCACAGGCCGGCGATGGTCAGCCCGCCAAAGCCCTGCGCCTGCCAGTTGATCGAGGCGAACGAGTAGTAGGCTGCATGGCTGCATTGCACTAGCGCGGCCGAGACAATGATCGCGAGAAAGGCCGGATCGCGCAGCAGGGCGTCGCGGCCCTGCGCGGTCACGGCCCTTCGGCGCGAATCATCCAGCGGCTGGAGCAAAAGGCTGGTAGCCGCGGCAAGCACGGCGACCGCGACGATGACCCAGATCAATTGACGCGGCGCGATGACATCGACGAGTAGCCCGCACGCGAGCGCGCCGACGACGAATGCCGCCGAGCCCCACAGCCGCAGCGGTCCGTAGTTCAGGCCGTAGCGGGCGACGCCGCGCAGGGCATAGGCGTCCGTCAGCGGCACCGTCGGCGTCCACAGGCAGCAGGTCGCGACATAGGCCAGAAACAGGGCCAACGGCTGGTACTGGGTGCCGACCATCGAAAGCCCGAGCGCGGTGGCAAAGGTCGTGAAGATCATGGCCCCGCGCAGCGCGTGGCGTCTTTCGGCGAACCCCGTCACGAACGGCAGGATCGTAAAGCGCGTCACCGCCGGCACCGCGTTGATGATGCCGATCCAGGACGCGTCGATCCCGATCGCCTTCAGCCACACCGGGAAAAAAGGCAGATGCGTGCCCAGGACACCGAACACGGTACCGTAGAACAGCGCGAGTCGCGCGGCGAATCGACGGCTCACGAGCTGCGATGCGATGGGGATTTGTGATTCGGACGGCATCAAAGCAATTGCGATTCGGTCGATATCGTGGTGATCGTTAGCCTAACGTGCGCTGATTTGCGCGAAGAGTCTGCCATGGCTGATGAAGCATTCGCCCTCTCGCCGATTTCCGCCCGCGCGGCCCAGCCGAGCGAGCAGGATTATGACGCGATCCGCGAAGCCTTCATGGAGACTTCGCGCGGCCGCTGGTTCCTCGGCGAATACGCCAAGCGCAACCGCAACGCCGACACCCGCATGGTGCTCGATGCGGTGGCAAAAATCGAGGAAACGCTTGAAGCGCAGCGGCAACCGGTCGTCATCGACCGCACGCCCGAGGTGCTCGACGCCGTCAGGAAGGTGCTCGCCGAAGCCCAGGAAGCCGCCGCAGCCGCATTTGACACCGCCTCCGCGGTACAACACCTCGGCCCAATCCACCGCGGGGTCCGGATCATCAAGGAGATCTCCTGGCGATGGCGCGAGATCGGTGGCGACAGCCGGATCTGCGACCTGATTGATTCGGAGCTCCTCGCCATCGAGGGTGCCTGCGAGCTGCTTTCGGCGATGGATCCGCGCGATGAACTTGAGGCAGCGTTCGATCTCATCAAGAGAGGGTTGGCGCAGGTGGAGGTCGGCGAGGCCCGGCCGGCGCAGCCCGCCGCGCCGAAGCCGGCTCAAGAAGCCCCGGTGGAAGCAACCGCTGCAGCGTCTCCAGCACCTTCGGAAACCGTGGAGAGGCCGCCGGCAGCGCCCGGTCCCTGCGAGCCCGAACCAGAGGTCGATCTCGCCGGAACAGATGACCTCGAGCTGACCCTCGCAGCCGAGCCGGTCGAAGCCATGGAGCTTTTGGCCGACGACGCCGACGCGCAGGACGAGGCTATCCTGGACATGGTGGCGTTCGAGATGGCGGCGCCGGATCCGGAGTTCGACGAGGACATGGCCGGCGAGGGATTGGCCGCACCGTCCGCCGTTGCCGATCCCACCCTCGAGCCGGTCGCGACGCAGCCGACGGCCGTCACCGAGATGGCCGAGATGACGACGGTAACCATGGCAAGCCCGGAGGTGACGCAGGCTGCACCGTTGCCGGCGTCCTCCCTGGCCTTCCTGCCCGAACCGTCCCTGGGTGCGACCATCATCGCCAGCGGAATCCTGCAAAAGCCCCGCACCGCCGCCAACGATCCGCTGGCGCCGATCCGTCGCATGACGCAGGCAGAGAAGATCGCGTTCTTCTCCTGACGGCCATCGGTGCCAAGATCGATTGAAAACATGCCTGAGAACGAAGACACAATCACGCTTTGGCGGCCGGTTGGTCCCGCGGAGCTTGCGCTGATTCAACAGGCCGGCATGCGTGCCTTCCCTCCTCGGTTGCCGGATCAACCGATTTTTTATCCAGTTCTGACGGAAGACTACGCGGTCAAGATCGCTCGCGATTGGAATGTGCAGGCGAGCGGCTCGGGGTTTGTAACCCGTTTCCAGGTCAAACGGAGCTTCATCGATCAATACGAGGTGCAGGAAGCAGGCGGCCGAGCCCATGCTGATCGAGCTTGGCATCAAGCATCGCTACACCAGGCCTTACCGGCCGCAAACCAATGGCAAGGTCGAACGCTTCTGGCGAACCCTCGACGACGACGTCATCGAAGGAGCTACCTTCGATAACCTCGAGCACTTCGCCAACGAACTCTTCGAGTATCTGATCTACTACAACAACTTCAGACCCCATCAGGCCCTCGGCGGACAAACCCCAAAGGACTTCGCCGCAGCCCAAACCAAAATCTCTCGATCACCGAATTAGTGAACACGCACAGCAATGACGCCTGGGGTGACATTATTCGCATCTCAGATAGTGAACGTGCATTAGCATTCTCGCGGCATGTTCTGCCCGAGTCTTGCTGCACTTTCCCGCCCGCTTCATTGAAGAGGGCGCAGGGAAGGCCGGGTGCCGGCTGACACCCGCGGTCCGTGCGCGAAACGCACACGGCTTGGACCACAGGGCAGCCGAGGACATCCCGGCCTTCCCTGCGCGATGGTTTTGCGGCTTATGTCGTGATCTCCCCGGTGAGACGAGCTCTATTGCCACCGTCGCCGCGCGGATCCTGTGGCGTCTCGCACCCGGTTGGATGCAGAACGCCTCCGCGCGCCTTGACGCCAGCTTCGGGCGCCAGGACCACACGATTTCGCCGTCCGCAGACACCCTCGCCTCACCTTTCGACGGCTGGCGTGTGCTCACCATCGAACCAAGACAAGGACGCTCTTCATTGTCGTTCGTCCGCGCGCCGGCTTCTTCGCTCACGGGCCTCGTTGAAAGCGAGAACACCGCCCTGCAATGCCTTGCGCGCCCGACGCTGCCGCGTCCACCGCATCCCAACCCGCGTTTCGTGACGACGTACGACCGCCCCTCGTGTCGGGTGAGACGCACGTCATATACGCCGAATCCGAATTTCGGAAAAGCGAAATATTTTTTCGTAGGAGTCTTGACACATTTGGGCCGATTTGCCCGTCAGGCGGCAATCAGTCAGTCTGTGCTCTAACTAAGCGAACTAAGTCTGACGGGAGAAGAATGCCAACATCTTCATAGCCGCTCCGAGTCCCGGCCGCCCTACATCGTCGATTTTGAGTCCCGTCAGACCATCAGCACTTCCGGTTTTCGCCCAAACCGGACGTTTGCTGGGTCCCACGAGTCCGAGAAGGGCCAACAGCAGACTCACGCAGTTCAGTGCTTTGCAATGAATGCAAGCACCGTTTCATTGAAGGCTTGGGGGTTCTCAACCTCCATCTGATGAGATGCCGCTGGAATCGTTGCACGTTCTACGCTCGGTAAGCAGTGCTCCAGTCTGTCGTTGATGAGACGGAACATCTTAGGACTGCGCTCACCGTCGATGAGCAATGTTGGCGCTTTCACCTTCTGCACATCCTCGCATGTGGTGGGCGGGAAGAGGTTTCGCGATGAGGCCTCGCCTTTTAGTTCTTGGACGTTATCCATGAGGCGCTTCAGAACGGGAGGTGGGAGTTTCTCGTACGAACCCTCGCCCAACACGCCGTTCACAAATCGACGCACTCCTTCTTCGTCATTTCCCTGCTTGAATGCTTCGCTCGTAGCGACTGATCTCGTGATAGCGGCGGTAAGAAGAGCATCTCCTTCAGGTGTAGTTTTTAGTAACGGCATTATGGGCGGTTCTCCCAGCGTCAGACTGCGAATGACCTCCGGGTGATCTCGTGCGACCAGGAACGTAATAAACGCCCCATACGAATGACCAATGAGATGAACCGGGGGCAGATTGAGTGCCTTGATGAAGGCAGCCAGGTCTCTCGCATGTATGGTGACAGAAAAATCCGTTGCATCTTTGGGCCATTCATTTGGATAGTGATACCGACGACTGTAAGAGATTAGTCGATATCCCTTCGACAACGCCTCAAGCTGTCCCTCCCACGTGCGGTAGTCCTCCAGTGTGCCGTGCACCAACACCACTGGAGTTCCTTGCCCGAGTTCGATGTAATGCAGCGTAAGGCCATTAATTTGCACCTCTCTTGTTTGCATCTCAGAAGAGGATGCGCCTTTCTGCTGCGCGAATGACGGACTCGCGACGAAGAACATGGCTGCTAGCGATATGAGGACGATGTGTTTCAGGACGAGCGCTCTCGATTGCATATGACTCTCCTGGTGTTGTGAGACCATCTGCTTCGGTTCTGCCGGTTCAACAGCTCGAAAAAAGCTCGGTAAAGCCAAGTCTTGTCAGCCCTCATATTGCTGACCTTGGTTACGGAGGCTACCAATGTGATGCGTTTCGTCTTTTCCGGCTGCTGCGCCACAGCATGCCGCATCGGAGCCGCAATCATTAGCCCAGCAACGAAGTCTCGCGGCTTCATCGATCACCTCATCGGCGATAGCGAGCAGTGCTGATGGCGTGCATGGGCGATACCCAGCACCGTATGATTGAAGCGGACAAAGCAACGTGAGACAAGAAAGCACTATGTCGCAGTTGGGTCAAAACGCGACTTGCGTTCTGCGTCTGCTCTTAAGCCAAACCGGTCGGTCAAGGTCAGCAAACCCGGGGTAGGCAGCTGGCGAGAGGAAGCAATGTGGATGCGCCGGATTTCATTGTTTTTATCAGGCTCTCTTTGGCCTTGCAGGCACACACTCCTCCCGAACTCGCCATTCCATGCGTTTTGGAGCGTGACCTGGATCACGCTGAAGACCGGCGTGACGGCCGTCACATCGCCTGAACTTGAACGCGGTCTAGCGTGCCCGCCACCAATCTCGCATCGAGATCCAAAGGGAGCACGCCATGTTCCGCCTGAGATCCTTCCTGTTATGCGCGGGCCTGCTGGGAAGCCTGATGGGCTTCGCCTGCGGCTCCGCTCTCGCGCAAGCCGCAACCGGCGAGACCGGCAAGCCAGCGCCGACCGCCCTGCAAGGTCCCGAGCAGCGCCTGGCGCTGGTCATCGGCAACGCGAACTACCAGAACGCCCCGCAACTGCCCAATCCCGACGATGACGCGCAATCGATGGCGCAGCTGTTGAACTCGGCGGGGTTCGAGGTGATTGCCGCGACCGACCTGACGCAGAACGACATGATCAAGGTCGTGCAGGACTTCTCCGCCAAGGTCGCGACGCGCGGCCCCAACACGGTGGCGATGGTCTACTACGCCGGTCATGGCGTGCAGCTCGCCGGCGAGAATTATCTCCTTCCGGTCGATGCGAAGATTTCCACGCCGACCGATCTCGTCAGCAACTCGCTTCGCCTCGTCGACCTGATGGCGACGCTGGAAGCGATCCCGAGCCGGATGCGCATCGTCATACTCGATGCCTGCCGCAACAACCCGTTTCCGACCATCAACGACGCCGGCCGGGGCCTTGCGATCGTCGATGCTCCGAACGGCTCCATTGTCGGCTACTCGACGGCGCCGGGCTCCGAAGCGCTCGACGGCAGCGGCGGACACAGCCCCTATACCCAGGCCTTCCTGCAGGTCGCGCGCGAGCCGAACCTGCCGATCGAGCAGCTCTTCAAGCGCGTTCGCCTGGAAGTGAACCGCACGACCGACGGCCAGCAGACTCCATGGGAAAGCTCGTCCTTGACGAGCGACTTCTATTTCTTCGGCGACACGGCCGTTGCCGCGACCCGTCCGCCGACGAACGCCCCGGTGGTGCAGATGGCCTCCAACCTGCCCAGCCGCTCGGTCCGCCAGGCCTATGACTACGTCCTGTCGGAAGGCCGCCCGGAGCATTATCGCGAGTTCATCCAGCTGTTCCCGCACGATCCGCTGTGCGACCGTGTCCGCTGGCTGCTCGCCAACCTCTTGACGGCGCAGGCCTGGCACAAGGCCGTGCTCGCCAACTCGCCCGTCGCCTACAAGGCCTTCCATGACAGCCACACCAACAGCCCGTATGCGCAAATCGCGCTGAAGCTGCAGACGCAGCCGAAGGTCGTCCCGCTAATGCAGGCCTCGCACTTGCTGGTCCCGCAGCAGCTGGCTCCGACGCTGAAGCTGACCAAGCTCGGCGCGACCAAGTACAACCCGGTCGTTCAGCCTGGTCTGGGCGGCGCGCAGCACAACGGCAGCACCACGGGCATTGCGCTCGACAAGCCGATCAACGGCAACATCGCCGGCAAGCTCGGCACCGGTCGCATCGTCATGCTGCCCGCAGCCGGCGAAACGAAGCAGCCGGTCACCACTACGTCGACCCAGGGTCTGTCGAAGATCGTCACCCCTGCGCAGGGCAACAGCAATGCGACCTCGTCCAACGGCAACTCGGGCAGGATCGTGACGATGCCGGCCGGAACGGTCGTCAAGGGCACAATCCCGGGCGTGAAAGGCAATGTCACGACGAACCGCGTCGTCGACCTGCCGACCACGAACCGTCAGCCCTTGAAGACCGACCTGCACAATAAGCAGCGCAGCCCGGCCGTCATCAAGCTCAACAACAACCCGGCGCAGGTCAACCGGCAATTCAACTCGTCGCCCGGCCGGGCCGGCGGCGCCGCGATGACCAACAGCATCAAGCCGCAGGTCGCGCAGTCGGGGAGCCTCATGGGTCGCCGCGGATTGTTGCGCTGATGCTACCGCGCAAGCGTCGCGCACGAAATGGGGCAGGGCCCGAAGGCTCTGCCCCATTTTGTTGCGCTGTTCAGGCAATCAGCCTGGCGTAGAGATCCGCATCCACATTGCCGCCGGACAGCACGATCACGACGTTCTTGCCGCGCGCATCGAGACGGCCCGCCAGCAGCGCGGCGAGAGCAACGGCCCCGCCGGGCTCGACCACGAGCTTCAATTCGCGAAAGGCAAAGGCAACCGCGGCGGCGACTTCCCCATCCGAGGCCGTGACGCCGCGCGAGAGCAGCTTGCTGTTGATCGCGAACGTGATCTCCCCGGGGATCAGGGCCATCAGCGCGTCACAAATGGTGCGGCCTGCGGCCTGATGCGCCTCGCGCCTGCCGGCGCGCAGCGAACGGGCGTGATCGTCAAAATCTTCCGGCTCGGCTACGATCAGTTCGGCCTGCGGAAAGCGCGCCTTCACGGCGGTCGCAACGCCGGCAATCAGGCCGCCGCCCGAGGCCGGCGCCACCACGACGTCCGGAGCAAGTCCGAGCGCGGCCATGTCCTCGGCGATCTCGCGGCCGGCGGTGCCCTGCCCCGCGATCACGAAGGGATCATCATAGGGTTTCACCAGCGTCGCGCCGCGCTTTTCGGCGATGTCGCGGGCGATCGCCTCGCGATCTTCGCGGTCGCGGTCATACAGCACCACCTCGGCACCAAAGGCCTTGGTCCGCTCGCGCTTGGACAGCGGTGCGTCGGCCGGCATTACGATCGTCGCCTGCATGTTGAGCAGGCGCGCCGCCTCCGCCACTCCCTGGGCATGGTTGCCGGAGGAGAAGGCGACGACGCCGCCGCTGCGCTTGTCCTGAGGAATGGAGGACAGCTTGTTGAAGGCGCCGCGGAACTTGAAGGAGCCGGTCCGCTGCAGCGTTTCCGGTTTGAGGTACACCTTGGCCCCGACCAGTTCGTCGAGCGCGGGCGAGGACAGGAGCGGCGTGCGCACGGCAAACGGCGCAAGCACGCGCGCTGCGGCTTCGATGTCGGCGGGGCCGACCGGCAGATGTGGGGAAAGTTCCGTCATGCCGCGACTGTATCGCGGCCGGCAACGAACGGGCAAGACACCCGGGCGTGAGGCAAATAAGCGTCAGGCGACGAAGCGGGGCTGCTCCTGACAGGACTCCGCAGCCTGCGGAAGCACCGCTCCGACCTCGCGGATGGTATCGACGAAGGAGCGCGTCGAAGCTTCCCAGGTGTGATTGGCGGCGAATTCGACACAGGCTTGGCGCGAAATCTCGAGCGCAGACAGGCAGGCGCTGCGCAGATCCCCATCGAGGACGCCGACCGGCGCGTCACCAATGACATCCCGCGGTCCCTTCACCGGAAACGCGGCAACCGGCAAACCGCTCGCAAGCGCTTCCAGCAGCACCAGGCCGAACGTGTCGGTTTTGCTCGGAAAAACGAACACGTCCGCGGCGGCGTAGATTTCGGCCAGTTCCTCCCCGTGCCGGGCGCCGAGGAAAATCGCCTGGGGAAATTCCTCTTCGAGACGGGACCGCGCCGGCCCGTCGCCGACGATCACCTTGGTGCCCGGCAGGTCGAGCTCGAGGAACGCCTCGAGATTCTTCTCGACCGCAACGCGGCCGACGCAAAGGTAGACCGGCGCGGGCAGGCAGAGATCGACGGGGCGCGGATAAAACAGGTTGGTGTCGACCCCGCGCGGCCACAGCGTCACGTTGCGAAAGCCGCGCTCGCGCAATTCGCTCGCCAGTTCCGGCGTTGCCGCCATCACGGCGCGGCTCGGGGCATGGAAGCGGCGCAGCGCCCGCCAGATCAGGTTTTCCGGAACCGGCATCCGCGCCCGGACGTATTCCGGAAAGCGGGTGTGAAAGCTCGTCGTGAACGGCAGGGCGCGCTGGCGGCAGTAGCGGCGAACCAGAAGTCCGATCGGCCCTTCGGTCGCGATGTGGATGCTGTCCGGCCGGGCGTCCTCGATCAGACGCGCGATCTTGGCCGGCCGCGGCATGGCCACGCGCACGTCGCGGTAACTCGGCATCGCAAAGGTACGGAACGATTGCGGCGTGAGATAGCAGAACTCGGCGTCCAGGGCCTTGGCGGCCTCCGCCGTCATGGTCAGCGTCCGAACCACCCCGTTGACCTGGGGATGCCAGGCGTCGGTCGCGACCAGGATGCGCATGCTATTGCCGCTTTCCGAAATTCGCCAGGAATCGCTGTACCCCGTTGCGCGAACTTCGGAAAGCAAAGGGCGATGATGGAGTGTTCATTGCGGCGCTTGCATCATGCGGCACGCGCAGCCACGCGCGGCACCGGCGCCGCGATGCGCAGCGGATCGGTCCAGGTGATGATCTCGAACCGGCCGTCTTCGTTCTCGGCCAGCGCCGTGCAGCTTTCCACCCAGTCGCCGCAGTTCATGTAGCGGATGCCCTGCTCGTCGCGGATGACGGCGTAGTGGATATGACCGCAAATGACGCCCTCGGCGTCGTGGCGCCGAGCTTCCGCGGCCAAGGCCACCTCGAACGCGCCGATATAGTTGACCGCGTTCTTCACCTTCAGCTTGGCCCACTGCGACAGCGACCAATAGGATACGCCGAACAAGCGCCGGAACATGTTCACGAGCCGGTTCATCTGGATCGCGAACTCGTAGGCCTTGTCGCCGAGATGGGCGAGCCAGCGCGCATTCTGCACCACGAGATCGAAGATATCGCCGTGGATGACGAGATAGCGGCGGCCATCCACACCGGTGTGGATGGCGTTTTCCTTGACATCGATGCCGCCGAAATGCGTGCCGTAATAGTCCCGCAGGAACTCGTCATGGTTTCCCGGAACGTAGATGATCTTGGCTCCCTTGCGCGCCTTGCGCAAAAGCTTCTGGACCAGGTCGTTGTGCGATTGCGGCCAGTACCAGCCCGACTTCAGCGCCCAGCCGTCGATGATATCGCCGACGAGATAGATCGTATCGGCATGGTGATGACGCAGGAAATCGAGCAACAGATCGGCTTGCGAACCGCGGGCTCCGAGATGGACATCGGAGATGAACAGGGTGCGAAAGCGCCGTCCGGGA
>NZ_JACRAW010000141.1 GCF_016213215.1 Bradyrhizobium sp.
AAAGCGCTTCTCGAAGGAGCCCGAGAAGTTCGGCACCGGCCATGTCGAGGGCCTCGTCGAGTCCGGCGCCAGCAACAATGCGAGCATCGCCTCGGGCTGGGTGCCGTCGCTCCTGTTCGGCATTCCCGGCGACACCATCGCGGCGATCGCGATCGGCGTGCTCTACATGAAGGGGCTCAATCCCGGCCCGACGCTGTTCACCGAGAAAGCGTCGAGCATGTACGCGATCTACCTGATGTTCATCATCGCCAACATCCTGATGATTCCACTCGGCATCGCGATGATCCGTCTCGCTACCTATGTGTTGCGCGCGCCGCGTTCCACCATCATGCCGGTAATCATGCTGTGCTGCGCGGTCGGCTCGTTCGCGATCGGCAACAACATGTTCGGCGTCGTCACGGTCGCGGCCTTCGGGGTGATCGGCTATGTCATGGAGGCCAACGGCTATCCGGTGGCCGCGATGGTGCTCGGGATCGTCATGGGCACCATGGTGGAGCAGGCTTTCGTGACGTCGCTGATCAAGTCGGACGGCAGTGTTCTGCCGTTCTTCGAGCGGCCGGTTGCCGCCATCCTCGCCTCGATGGCAATCGGCGCGCTGCTGTGGCCGGTGATGGTGTGGCTGTGGCGACGGCTCAAACGCGAATCGGTGGCGCCCGCCGCCACATCCCGTTGATCCCGGTCGCGCGCCCCTCGCCTGCTTCGCCCGGCCGTTGTAAAGCAGGGGCATGATTCCGAAGAAAGCTCCCGCCGACATCAAAGGTCTGGCAGCGGGTATCCGCGCAGGCCACCGCGCGGCGCTGGCGCGCGCCATTACGCTGGTCGAAAGCCGGCGCGCGGATCACCAGGCCGCCGCGCGCGAGCTGGTGCAGCAGCTGCTGCCGGACACCGGCAAGGCGATCCGCGTCGGAATCACCGGCTCGCCGGGCGTCGGCAAGTCCACCACCGTCGACACCCTCGGCATGTATCTCATCCACAACGGCCACAAGGTCGCGGTACTGGCGGTCGATCCGTCGTCGGCCCGCAGCGGCGGCTCGATCCTGGGCGACAAGACGCGGATGGCGCGCCTGTCCGCCTCCGACCACGCCTTCATCCGCCCCTCGCCCTCCTCCGGCACGCTCGGCGGCGTGGCCGCCAAGACGCGCGAGGCAATGCTGTTATGCGAGGCCGCGGGCTTCGATGTCGTGCTGGTCGAGACCGTCGGCATCGGCCAGTCCGAGACGGCCGTGTCCGACATGACCGACTTCTTCCTCGCCCTCATGCTGCCGGGCGGCGGCGACGAACTGCAGGGCATCAAGAAAGGGCTTGTCGAGCTCGCCGACATGATCGCTATCAACAAGGCGGACGGCGACAACCTCAAGCGCGCCAACATCACCGCCGCGGACTACCGCGGCGCCCTGCACATCCTTGCGCCCCGCTCGGAGCACTGGCATCCGCCGGTCGTCACCTATTCGGCAATAACCGGCACGGGGATTGCCGAGCTGTGGCAGAAGATCCTCGATCATCGCACGGCGATGACCGCATCCGGCGAATTTGCCGCGCGGCGACGCGAGCAGCAGGTCAAATGGATGTGGTCGATGCTGGAGCAGCGGATGCTGGCGCGGCTGCGCACCGAGGCTTCCGTTCGTACTCGGGTGAAGAAGATCGAGGCACAAGTCGCCGACGGCCACCTGACGCCGGCCGTCGCCGCCGAAGAAATCCTGGAGCTGTTGCGGTGAACGAGAAGATCCGCATTCTCATCACCGGCTTTGGCCCGTTCCCCGGCGCCCCTTATAACCCGACGCAGCCGCTGGTGGGACGCCTTGCGCAGCTACGCCGCCCCGCCTTTGCCGACGTCGAATTGTCGAGCCACATCTTCCCGGTGACCTACGCGGCAGTCGATCGCCAGCTGCCGCGGCTGCTCGCAAGCTACAGGCCGCATGCGCTTCTTATGTTCGGCCTCGCCACCCGCACCCCCTATGTGCGGGTCGAGACCCGCGCGCGCAACTCTGTCACCATGCTGTGGCCCGACGCCGCCCATGCACGGGTCCGCAAGGGCGCGATTGCGCCGAACGCCGATGCCAAAAGGTTCGGCCCGCATACGGCAAGGCTGCTGCGCGCCGCGCGCCTGACCGGGATCGACGCGCGCTCCTCGCGCGATGCCGGAAGTTATCTCTGCAACTATTTGAGCTGGCGGGGGATTGAGAGGGTCAGGTGCGGCAACGGCCCGTTGCTCGCCGCCTTCATCCATGTCCCGCTGCTCGCGCGCGGCAACGCCTCACGACGCAAGGGAACGGCGCCCCGCATCACCCTGGAAGAGCTGGTCGATGCCGGCGAAGCCATGCTGCTGGAGATGGTGAAGTCCGCGCGCCTGGCGGCGCGGGAGAGCCGCGGGATAAAAATTTAACCCTACCTCCAACAATCCCTTCCTGCGCCACCCTGCATTGGGCGGCCGTACCGCATTCTTGCGTTACCGATACCGCGCGGACCGGTGTCAGCAAGAAGAACGCAGCCATGGACCTCAATCGCCGTCATCTCCTGGGAGCCTCCGCCGCCGGCATGGCGGGCGCGCTGGCGATGCCGACGGATGCCGCGCGGGCTGCGCCACTGACTTCAATGCTGGGGCGGGACGCCACGCAATATGGCGTGCGGCCGGGCAGCCCGGACGATCAGACCAAGACCTTGCAGCGCGCCATCGACGAGGCCAGCCGCGCGCAAACCCCTCTGGCGCTGCCGCCCGGGACTTACCGCACCGGCCTGCTGCGCCTTTCGCGCGGCTCGCAACTGATCGGCGTGCGCGGCGCGACCAGGCTCGTTTTCACTGGCGGCGCCTCGATGCTGCTGGGCGAAGGCGCCGACGGCGGCGGCGTGTCCGGCATCACGTTCGACGGCGCCAATATTGCGCTGCCGACCCGCCGCGGCCTCGTCCATTGCCTGGCCGGACGCGACCTCCGCATCACAGATTGCGAGATGATCAACAGCGGCGGCAGCGGCGTCTGGCTCGAGCAGGTGTCCGGCGAGATCAGCGGCAACATCTTCACCAACATCGCCCTTACCGCCGTCGTGTCCTTCGATGCACTGGGCCTCTCCGTCTCGCGCAACACCATTCGAGGCACGAACGACAACGGCATCGAGATCCTGCGCAACGCGATCGGCGACGATGGCACGCTGGTCACTGCGAACCGCATTGAGGACATCAAGGCGGGCCCCGGCGGCTCCGGACAGTATGGCAACGCCATCAACGCCTTTCGCGCCGGCAACGTCATCGTGCGGGGCAACCGCATCCGCAACTGCGATTATTCCGCGGTGCGCGGCAACTCGGCCTCGAACATCCAGATCACCGGCAACAGCGTCAGCGACGTGCGCGAGGTCGCGCTTTATTCGGAGTTCTCCTTCGAAGGCGCCGTCATCGCCAACAACACCGTCGATGGCGCGGCGCTCGGCGTCTCGGTCTGCAACTTCAACGAGGGCGGCCGTATCGCCGTGGTCCAGGGCAACATCATCCGCAACCTGTTGCCGAAGCGGCCGATCGGCACCGCGCCCGACGATGACGGCGGCATCGGCATCTATGTCGAGGCCGATACGTCGGTGACCGGCAATGTTATCGAGAATGCCCCCTCCTTCGGCATCGTCGCCGGCTGGGGCAAATATCTGCGCGATGTCGTGATCTCGGGCAACGTGATCCGCAAGGCCTTTGCCGGCATCGGCGTCTCCGTTATTCCCGGCGGCGGCACCGCGCTCGTCAATGACAACATGATCGCAGAGACGCCGCGCGGCGCCGTGGTCGGGCTCGACCATGCGCGGGTGGTGACCGCAGATCTATTGATGGAAGGCTCGCAACGCTACGCGCAGGTGATGATCGGTGCGAATGCGGTGCGGAAATAGATATACGTTGACACCTTGCTCGGTGCCGTCATCCTGTGGTGCGAGCCGTTCGGCGCAGCAGCGGATAGCGCTCCTTGGCGCCGTCCACAGCAGACCTCAACTCGGCGCCACGCTCCGGCTTTTCGGACGATGTTTCCGTAACCTGGACAATCGCCGCTTCGTTGATCGGACCGCCCGCAACGCTTGCGATCGTAACCGGGACTGAATTTTCGACATCGATGTGCACGGATTTCGGCTGAACGGTATGAACCTGTTCGCTCACCATTCTGTTGTGGGCGGCTGCGGCAGGCAGTTCAGGCGAGAGTGTGTTCGTCGCCGAATCGCCGCGTACCGCCATGTCGCGCCAGACCTCCACGACCTGCTTTGCTTCGCGGATGTTCTCCAGAAAGATGTGCTCGGAGTGATAGCGGCGCCAGCGTCCCGTCTCGAACAGCTCGGTGAGATGCGCGAGCCTCTGCTCGGCCAGCGCGCGCCCGCGCGCCACGATGTCGCGACCATAAGCCCCTTGGCGATCAGTCATGAGCCAGCTCACATGAAACGGAAAAACACAACGCTCACGAATCACTGTGGACGCAACGAAATTATTTTTGTGGAAAACTTGTGACTTGTCCAGCGATGACGCCGCGAAAATTGAGCTGACGCTGTCTTTTTCTGCTTGTTCGTCGTCAACCCACACGCAAACACCGCCACTTGCATCTGAGTCGGAAATTTGTTGCCGAGTGATTCGTCGTGCGGCTTCGACGATGCGATCGATCAAACAGCATCACATGTCGCGCTCTGACTTATCATGCACGAGCTCCATGCAAACGCTTCGCATTCCTTGAGAGTAAGCGCGCTACCTGCTTCGCGTTGAGGCGGCGCCGGACACGAACCCGCGCATCACGTTCTTGATCGGGCATGAGCTCTGCGAAAACGCTTTGCGTGTGTCGCGTGGAAGACCGATGTCCGCTTGGCGCTAACGTGGCTCTTCGGGTTCGGATCATGCTCCGAAAGCAAAAGACCCGTCCGGGGGGACAACCGGACGGGTCAAAGCCATATGGCGCTTGGGGTGGATGGGCGCTCGCGCCTGATATGACTGTTGGGGAGGAATGATCGCTCCCACATCTTTTGGTCGCGGCACACAGGCGAACGTTCAAACCGTCCTTCGCTTTTTCAACCCTCCCGGTGCGACTTCTTGTCCGCGAAGCCCTAGTGTGCGGATGCGCCAAACCCTTCTGAAAGCGTGGACTTTTCGGCCGCCATCGATGGCGAGCGCTGTTCCATGGCTCTCGTCGGAGGGGCCTCCTGCGGCGCGGGAGAATGATCACGTTTTCTTGTAGGCGCGGCGGCGATCGGCGTTGAGGCATCGGTCGGCACCGCCATCACGGCGGCGTAAGCATCGGCTGCGCCCGCGCCGAACTGATCATCGCGCCCTGGTGCGCCAAGGTCACGGGCGGTCCTGGTCAGCGCCGCGCGCAATTGCTCCGGCGTCAGGGCAAAGCTGCGCTCCAGCAGCAGCGCGGCAATGCCGCTGATGTACGCGGCCGAGAACGAGGTACCCGAGGTCATCTGATATTTTCCGTCGGGCGCCGGCAGGAAGATATCGACGCCCGGAGCGGCGATAGCGATGTAGTTGCCGCGGTTCGATGCCGCAAACAGCTTGTCCTGGGCATCGGTGGCACTGACCGCAATCACATTCGGGTTGGCCGCCGGATAAAGCGGCGGCGATTTCGCGCCGGCATTGCCGGCAGCGGCGACCAGCACAAGGCCGCGCGCGGCCGTCGCCGCGATGGCCCGCTCGATCACCGGATCCTTCGGCCCGGCGAAGCTCATGTTGACGATTTGCGCGCCATGCTCGGCGGCATAATTCAATGCCTTGAGGATCACATAGGAGTTGCTCTCCGCGCCGGCCTTGGCGACGCCGAAGGCGCGGATGGCGATGATGCGTGCCTCTGGCGCGCTTCCCATCAGACGAGCATGCGACACGATGACACCCGCGACGCCGGTGCCGTGGAGATGCGGCCCTTCGCTGCTGCCCAGCGCGTCAAACGTATCGGCGATGGAATTCGCCAGCTCGTTGTGCCTGGTGTCGACACCTGAATCGATCACCGCAATGGTGACATTGGCGCCCCGCGCGAGCTTGTGGGCCACCGGCAGGCGAAGCTTGGCGAGCGCATATTGCGCCGGATCGCCTTCGACCGGTTCGGACTTCTGATCCTGCAGCCGATAGCGGAAGTTCGGCTGCACCGCGCGCACGCTGCCGTCACCGGCAAGCTCGCGCTGCACCGCCTCGAGCGAACGTCCATCGGTGATCCGGAACAGGCCGACGGTCGAGCGGATCAGCGGAAAGTCTTGCGAGCCGATGCGCTCCAGACCATGCCGCCGCGCCAGCTCGTCGGCCTCACTGCCCGACAGCGCGGAATCGATCTCGGCGACGAGCTCGCCCGGAATGCGAAGCTTGTCCGCCTGAACCAGGGCACGCGAATTGCCGGATCCTTTCTTTCCAGACGTGCTGCCGCCGTTCGACTGGTCCAGGCACTGGCCGTCGCCGTCGCGGTTCGCCGACCCGCAGGAAGGCCTCGGGGTGTTTCGGATCGCAGGCGTTCTCGACAATGCGGCATTGCCCACCCTGCCGGCCAGGCCGGGATTAATGTGCGGTGCTGGCGACGGCGTTATGACCGGCGTCCGAATCGGGACGTTGACACTGGGGGGGCGCATGACGCTTTGCGCATGCGCAAGCCCTCCGAGCAGCGCGAGCGCAACAGTCAACGTCGCCGCCTGCGCCCCGGCTTTCCAAAAGTTCTGAAAGTTATGCCGCATGAAACCTCGCAGTTTGCGATGGCACCCGCTCGGTCAGGGCCGGCAACGATCTTGCGATTCTTGACGACGCGTCTCGCCAAGATGCGAAGGAACGCTGCGCCTACGGAGTCGCCACGGCGAGACCGACGATCCTCTCCCGCTGCAGCTTGCTCAGCAAGTCGGCAAGCTCCTGCTGCGACATCGACTTGTTGAACTGCAACTTGAACATACCGCCCTTGGCACCGTCGACGATGGAAGCCTGGTAGCTGTCGAGCAGCGAAGTGATATCAGATAGCCGCGCATCCGGCGAGAAGCGCACCAGCGCGCGCGACGGCGGCGCGGCCGCCGGGCCCAACCCCCGGGTAGCGGGCTCGCTCATCGTCAGGGACGCCGTCTGGTAGGTGCCGGTCTGGCTCTTCATCAGGACGGCGCCGATGACACCGGCCTGAAGCAACACGACCAGAGCACCGACGCTTGCCGACCAGGCCAGCGTCCGCGGCGAGAGGCTCGAGAAAAATCCCGCGATGCGCGAAGATAGCCGTTGCGAAGCCGCCAGCTGGCGTGCCGGCTCGGCATCGATTGCCGAGAACAGCTTCTCCATGGCACGTGCCGACGGCGCGCCCAGGCTTTCATTCAGATGGATGGTCTCTTCCAGTTCGGAGCGGATCGCGGCGTATTGCCTGGCGAGCTCCGGATCCCGCGCGAGCGCTTCCTCGACACGGCGGGCATCGCGCGCGTTCAGCGTGCCGGCTGCATGCCAGGGCAGCAGCAACTCAATTTCACTGGGCTCTTGCTCCAGCATCTTCTTGCTCAAAGCCATCATGGCCAGCCTCGCTCGACACCGGCTGCCTTCAGCAGTTCGGCCAATTTCTTGCGCGCATAGAACAAACGCGTCTTGACGGTGTTCTCCGGTATCCCGACGATTTCGGCCACCTCCTCCACGGACTTCTCGTGGTAGTAGACAAGATCGACGATTTCCCGATGTTCCGGCGAAAGTGCCGTCAGGCACTCCCGCAACGCTTTACTGGTATCCTTCTTCTGCACCGCCGTTTCGGGATTGTCGGACGAGTCCTCGATCGCGTTGGCGGCCTCTTCATCAAGCTCGAGGTCCTTCCGGCGCCGTAACGCAGAGAGGGCCTTGAAACGTGTTATCGCCAGCAGCCAGGTGGAAACGGCGGATCGACCTTCGAACTTCCCGGCCTGACGCCAGACATCGAGAAAGACCTCGCTGATGAGATCTTCCGCAACCTGTTCGTCACGCACGAGCCTGAGCCCGAAGCGATACACCCTGACATGGTGCCGTCCGTACAGCACATGCATGGCAAGCCGGTCGCCTTGAGCGATCCGGGCGATCAGGACTTCGTCCGTAGCCGCCTTAGTCACGCTCAATGGCCGTCTCGCAAGGTTGGTCGGATCGAAGGTGAAGCGGGTTCGATCGGAGAGATGAGATTCTTCAACCTATCCCAATGCTCGGTCCGCATACGTGATCTACCGCACACAGCGGCACTCCCGTCGCAGCCGAGCTTGCCGCCGGAAATCCAGCGAAGTAGACGGTAATATAGCACCTAATTCCCCCTGCGGCGCCCGGCACCCCGCGGAAACCTTTATCAAGCCCCGATCCATAAAACAGCCAGCCCCGTTGTCCCCCGGGGGTGTCCGGCAGCATCTGATCCGATAGCTAACCGCTGGCTAATTTCCGTTGCCGATCAAAGTCTTTTGCGACCGACACAGATCGGATTCGCCGGCAAAGGATACCAAACCTAAAGGCTTGCCACGTAGTTTTTTCACTTATGTTCCATTGATGGCGAGACCATGGACAACGCCGCGTCGCTCCTGCTGCCCTCGGCTCCAGCCAGTCAAATACCTGCTCGCGCGGAACTGTCGGAGGAGCGGCGGTCAGTCCGGCTGCGGCAGCGCCGGCAGATTCTGGCAGGCATTGCGCTCGCCTATTTCATCGATGCCCTGATCCTGTCGATCTACGCGCGGGCCGGCACGACATCGGCATGGGTCGGCCCGGCATTCGCCGCGACCGCCATCCTGTACTGGCTCATCGGCCTTGTCGTTTCGGAAACGGGCTTTTCCGACCGCTTCCGCGATCATTATCTGACCATGCCGCAGGCACTGGTGAACATGGCCATCATGTTCGCCTTCGCCTCGCTCGCACCTGAAGTCGGCGTGGTCTTCGTCACCGCATTGTTCATCGTCCTCGGTTTCGGATCGTTGCGCTTCCGGCCGCAGCAGGCTGCGGCGATGTGGTTGATCATGACTCTGGGTCTCGGCGGCCTGTTTCTGGCCGCGGACCAGCCGATTTCGATGCCGCATGGCAACACTCTCGAGCGTTTGGCCACAATGTTGGTGTTTACGTTCACGATCGGCCGCAGCATGTTCCTTGGCACATTCTCGCGAGAACTGAGACATTCGCTGTACCAGAACAGCCTGAAGCTCAAGGAAGCGTATCGAATCATCGAGGAGCTCGCACAGCTCGACGAACTGACCGGATCATTCAATCGCCGCAGCATCATGCGCCTCCTGGACGAGGAGATCGGCTGCGCCCGCGATACGGCCAGGCCCTGCTCGATCGCGCTGATCGATCTCGACTGGTTCAAGCGCGTCAATGATGCTTACGGCCACCCGACCGGCGACGAAGTGCTCCGCACCTTTGCGATCACCGCCTTCGCCAACATTCGCGACAGCGACCGCTTCGGCCGCTACGGAGGCGAGGAATTCCTGCTCGTGCTTCCCGGCAGCGCGCACGATGAGGCCAAGCGCATGCTCGAACGATTGCAGTGTATCGTTGCCGGTCTCGATTGGAGCGCCTTCTCGCCCGATCTGCGTGTGACGATCTCCGCCGGCGTCGCCACGCTGCAAAGCGGTGACGACATCGATTCAATTCTGGCGCGCGCCGATGCCGCCCTGTACGAAGCCAAGGCGCAGGGGCGCAACCGTGTAATCATCAGTGCCTATCAAACCGCCTGTTCCGGTACGGCAGAGGCGCCGGCAGCTCACAGACCGGCCGAGACGCGGCCATGAGAGCGAAATCCCCCCAGACCGAAAACCTGCTTGACGAGCTGCAGGCCACGCTCACGAACGGCAACGTTGCGCGCCGGGTCGAGACGCTGCGGCGCGTGACCGATCTGTTCATCAACGGCGCCGTCAACTACTCCGAGGAGCAGATCGGCCTGTTCGACGACGTCTTTGAATGCCTGATCGAGCACATCGAGACCTCGGCAAAGGCGCTGCTCGCCAGCCGCCTGGCCCCGGTTAATACGGCGCCGCCGCGCACTGTCCGCACCCTGGCATTCGATGACGCGATCGAAGTCGCGGGCCCGATCCTGTCGCAGTCGGAACGGCTTGACGATGAGACCCTGATCGAGGCGGCGCGTAACAAGAGCCAGGCGCATCTGCTGGCGATCTCGATGCGAAAGGCGCTGAGCGAGGCCGTGACCGACGTGCTGGTGCTTCGCGGAAATGACGAGGTGATCCACAGCACGGTCGACAATCCGGGGGCGGAATTCTCGGAACGCGGGTTTACCCGCTTGCTCGATCGGGCCGAGGGCAATGACGAACTCGCCACCTGCGTCGGCATGCGGCCGACGATGCCGCGCCATCTCTATCTGAAGCTGGTCGCCAAAGCCTCGGAAACCGTGCGCCGGCGGCTGGAGGCGGCCAATCCTGACCAGGCGAACGAGATTCGAAGCGCCGTCCACACGGCTGCCCGGCGCGCCCGCTCGGCGCCTTCGGCGATTACCAGTCAAGCCGAGATCGCCCACGCGCTCGTGAAATCGCTTTACCAAGAAGGTCGGCTCGATGAGCGTCAGGTCGTCGCCTTCGCCGAACAAGGCAAGTTCGACGAGACCAACGCAGCAATCGCAGCGCTTGCCAACGTGCCGGTGACGATCGCCGAAAACATCATGATCGAACGTCGCACCGAGGGCATGATGATCCTGGCCAAGGTCTCCGGGATGTCATGGCCGACGGTGGAAGCCATCATGGAATTGCGCCACAGGCTCTTGGGCGGCGAAGCGACCGAGCTGCAGTCCTTGAGAGAGACCTACGAAAGGCTGCGCGCCTCGACAGCCCAGCAGGTGCTGCGCTTCTATCGCATGCAGCACGCCTCGGAATCGCCGCCATCGGCCGCCTGACGCCGGCTCACGCCGCATCAATATTTCAGCACCTTTCTTCCCGCGAGCGCTCCGATGATGGTCACGACCGCCGTTGCGATCGTGTACCAGGTCGCAACGAACAGCGGCGAATCGTCGGTGCAATGGGAGGCATAGAGCGTTGCGGCCAGTCCTGCCGACAGCAGGCCCGCGATGGCTCCGGCCACCGTCGGCCGTGACGGCGCTCCATGGCGCAGCCCGGCCAGCGCGCCGGCCAGCAACGGCAACGACAGCACCGGAATAGCCGTCAGGCACACCCGCCAATTGTTGCCGACGAGCCGCGTCATCATCGGCAGCCGCTGCGGCAGCAGCATCTCACCGTGGATACCAGCGGCGAGCAGCACGACCGGAAGAGCCAAAAGCCAGACCCAGCCCCTCGGCGAGGCTTCGGGCCGCGACAGATGCAGGCTGATGGCGAGCGCCGAGATCGCGAGCGCCAGTGTCACCGCGAACTTCAGATCGAAGAAGGGATTGCGCATCGCGGTCATCACGTCGGACCGCACGCCCAACGTCAGAAAGAAGATGGCGATCGACAGCGGCGCCGCGACGACAAGGCCGAGAGCCAGCACCACGCCGACCGGCGGGGAGCGGTGGGCGTTGTCGGCCGCGAGCGTGCGAATGAGTTGATCGGTGTCCATGCTCACTTCTCCCGCAGTTTGGCGGTGAGCGCCGCAAGACCGCGGTGGAGCGCGACGCGGACGGCACCTTCGCTCATCGAGAACTTCGCGGCGGTTTCCCTGATGGAGGCCGCATCCACCGCAATGGACCCAAGCACCTCGCGCTGGCGCTGCGGCAGCTTCTCGAGATGCGCAGCGACCTCGCCGGGTGAGGCCGTTTCCGCCGGCTCTTCGCCCGGCAGCGTTTCGCTGAAATCGTCGATGTTGACGAAGACGCGTCTGCCCCGCCGGCGCAGCGCATCGATCAGCTTGTTGCGGGCAATCGCAAACAGCCACGGCGCAAACGGCGCCCCTGCATTCCAGGTGTGCCGCTTGAGATGAACCGCGAGCAAGATTTCCTGCACGATGTCCTCGGATTGATCGGCCGGCTGCCCCGCCCGCGCCAGACCCCGCCTGGCCGCAGCGCGCAGCACCGGCGTGATCGCCTTCAACAGGCGATGATAGGCCGCGTTGTCCCCTGAGATGGCCGACCGCATCAGGCCGGTCCACTCGTCTTCACCTTCGCGCACGTGCGCTCCTGCAAAGCAATTCGGCTGCCGTTCCGGTTTGTTACGTGGCCAGGGGTCGATCACGAAGTCGTGACCGGCTCTCGACCCGGCGACGACGGTCGTAACACCACGGGCTACTTTTCCAGCTTGGTGCCAGAGCATGCCGCGACCGGCAACTGCCCAGCTTTCGCCCGTTAGGCCCGAGAATTCCCTTTTTCCGCCCCGCTACCGTCACGCCCAAAGGTCTCATTGCACCACGGGACTGGCAAATTGGGGAGATTGCCACAATGAAAAGAGCCAGCGGGCGCGCATTGTTGATCCTTTTGGCGGGGCTGCTCTGCTGTTTCGGAGGCGCGTCGCTTGCGGCCACGACGAACACGGGGGCGAGCGCGCATTCGGATGAGGCGAGCAAACCTGCTGAAGTACGTAAGCACGTCAGACACAAGCGCCTTCACACGCACCGTCGATCGAGCAGGACGGCACTGAAATCTTCCGACCACAAGGCGGACATGGTCAATCAGGGCGCCAGGAAGAATGCGGCGAACGAGGTCGCGAGCGACACTGCCCCGGCTTCCAATGCGATGCCGTCTGGATTCGCAAATGCCCGTGCGGAGATTGCCTCCGCCGATACGGCGGCGGCCGCAGCTGCGAGCGCCATGACCGCCCGCGCCGCTGATAACAAGCAGGCCGCCGCGGAAGATACGCAGATCCAGCCGGTCGCTGGAATTGCCGCCGACAATCAGACCGTCTCACCCGACCAGTTGAACGAGGTGGATCGCGCGCTACATGAGGAGAGCCAGCCCGCCGCGCCCCGGACTGTCGTCGCAGCGGTGGATACGCAGCCGCGCCCGGTGCCGGTGATGGCCGCCGCTACGGCCGACAGCTCCAGCCTGGATCAGACCTCCCTGATCGGGAAGATCTTCATCGGCTTCGGCGCGCTGCTGACGCTTGCCTCCGCCGCGCGCATGTTCATGGTCTAAAGTTCCTGCCTCCGCCGCCCGGAGGCGAACGCCTCCGGGAACGGTAAATCGTCCCACTTGAAGCCCACTGCTCCAGCATGCAAATTGCCGGCCCAACAAATTACGCAGTGGGTGGAGCCATGAGCACGTTCGAACACATCATCGTCGAAAGCAAAGGCGCGGTCGGCATCATCAAGCTGAACCGCCCGAAGTTGCTCAACGCCCTCTCGTTCGGCGTTTTTCGCGAAATCGCTGCCGCGGTCGAAGATCTGGAGGCTGACGACAATATCGGCTGCCTCGTTCTGACGGGCAGTGAGAAGGCCTTTGCCGCCGGCGCCGACATCAAGGAGATGCAGCCGAAGGGCTTCATCGACATGTTCACGCAGGATTTCGCCGCGATCGGCGGCGACCGCGTCGCCAGGTGCCGGAAGCCGACAATCGCGGCGGTCGCCGGGTATGCGCTGGGCGGCGGCTGTGAACTGGCGATGATGTGCGACATCATCATCGCCGCCGATACCGCCAAGTTCGGCCAGCCGGAGATCACGCTCAGCACCATTCCGGGCATCGGCGGCACGCAGCGCCTCACGCGGGCCATCGGCAAGTCGAAGGCGATGGATCTCTGCCTCACGGGGCGGATGATGGATGCGGCGGAAGCCGAGCGTTCCGGCCTCGTCAGCCGCGTGGTACCGGCGGACAAGCTGATGGAAGAGGTGCTCGCCGCCGCCGAAAAGATTGCATCGATGTCGCGCCCCGCGACCGCGATGGCCAAGGAAGCCGTCAACCGCGCTTTCGAGACCACGCTGTCGGAAGGCATGAGTGTCGAGCGCAACCTGTTCCACTCGACCTTTGCGCTTGAAGACCGCACAGAGGGCATGGCGGCCTTCATCGAGAAGCGCAAGCCGGTGAACAAGAACCGGTAAGCTCACAAGCTGCCTTATTCCACCTTTGGCGCCGCGCCGGCTGACCTGCCGGCGCGAAGCTATTGCGCGCGAGTGGCGGCAAATCCTGCGATCACGATTGCGCGTTGTTCACGCAAATGACGCAGCTGTGATAAACTGGCAACAGCAAGACACGGGTTTTCTGGGGTTTTTCCCCGCGGCGGTTTGCCTGTGGCCCCTCCTCCCACTAAACAGTTAAAGGGTGTCGACGGCGTCGGCAGGGGGCGGACAGTTAGGGTTGCATGGCTGGGCGGGCCGCTGGAGTTGTTATCGGAAACAGGCGTGGCCGCCCCTCAGGCGGCGCGGGTGCGATCATCTGCGTCCTTACCGTCGCCGTTTTTTCAACCGCCGCAGCACGGGCCGAAACGCTGCCCGAAGCCCTGGCCAAAGCCTATCAGACCAATCCCCAGCTCAATGCCGAGCGGGCGCGGCAACGGGCCACCGACGAGAACGTGCCCCAGGCGCTTTCTGGCTACCGGCCGCAGATCGTGGCGAGCCTCTCGGCCGGCCTGCAGGCGGTGCGCAACCTGCTTCCCGACAACACCGTGCAATCGGCCACCCTCAAGCCCTGGGTGATCGGGGTGACGGTCACGCAGAGCCTGTTCAACGGTTTCAAGACCGCCAACAGCGTGCGGGTTGCGGAACTCCAGATCCAGTCTGGCCGCGAGGCGCTGCGCAATGTCGGCCAGGGCGTACTGCTCGACGCGGTCACCGCCTACACCAATGTGCTGGCGAACCAGTCGCTGGTCGAAGCGCAACGCTCCAACGTCGCCTTCCTGCGCGAGACGCTCAGCGTCACCCAACGCCGCCTCAACGCCGGTGACGTGACGCCGACCGACACCGCGCAGGCCGAGGCGCGACTCAACCGCGGCCTTGCAGACCTCAATGCCGCCGAAGTCGCCCTCGCCGTGAGCCAGGCGACCTACGCCCAAGTCGTCGGCGAGGCGCCGGGGCAACTCAGGCCAGCCGAGCCGGTCGAGCGTTACCTGCCGCGCAGCCGCGAGGACGCGATCTCCAT
Source organism: Bradyrhizobium sp. (assembly GCF_016213215.1). GTDB lineage: Bacteria > Pseudomonadota > Alphaproteobacteria > Rhizobiales > Xanthobacteraceae > Bradyrhizobium. Next base: position 14,880 of record NZ_JACRAW010000141.1, read on the forward strand.
GTCGATCAGGGAGAACCCGGCGGTCATGGCGGCGAGTTTCGATGTCGACGTTGCGTCGACGACCATCCGTGTCGCCGAAAGCAGCCTGCTGCCGAGCGTCACTCTGCAGGGAAGCGTCAGCCGCAGCCGCGACAACGATCAGACCCTTGGCACGTTCGGCACCGACCAGGCCTCCATCCTCGGCAACGTCAACGCTCCGATCTATGACGGCGGCATGGCGGCGTCGCAGACGCGACAAGCGAAGGAAGTTGCCGCGCAAAGCCGGCTCGTGCTCGACCAGGTGCGCAATCAGGCGCGAACTGCGGCGACCAGCGCCTGGGTAACGAACGAAGGTGCCAAAACCGCGGTCAGGGCCTCCGAATCCGAGGTGCGCGCGGCAACCGTCGCCCTGCAGGGCGTGCAGCGGGAAGCACAGGGCGGGCAGCGCACCACGGTTGACGTCCTGAATTCGCAGGCCGATCTGATCCAGGCCAAGGCGCGCCTGATCGGCGCGCAGCGCGATCGCGTCATCGCCTCCTACACGTTGCTGAGCGCGGTCGGCCGGCTCGACGTCAAGACGCTGGCGCTGAACACGCCGGACTATCTGCCCGAGGTGCACTACCACCAGGTCCGCGATGCCTGGCACGGCCTGCGCACGCCGTCGGGTCAGTAGAGGACCCTCTCCCATCCGTACTGGTCGGCACTCGTGCTAAGCTCGAGATGTAGGCAGGCACATATCCAAAATCGTCACGAGCGCTCCGGCCATTCGGGCGGGTGGCTGCCGAGCGGCATTGCCGGTCGCGCCCAGAAGGCCGGCGTTTTCGACAGCGCCGCCGAATGGCTGACGGCTCTGAGGGTGCCGAAGCCGGACGGCATCTCGACAAGGAAGGGGCGCACAGCGTCGCCTTTCAGGTCTTCGGTTTTCAGACCGTCGGCGATGCGGCCAAGATTCCACAGCCAGCGTCCGGTCTGCGCCAGCGACACGCGCACGTGCCAGCTTCCGCCTTCGCGCGACTGGCGCGCCCTGGCCATTATGGCTCCGAACGCCATCAGGTAGCCGGTCGCGTGGTCGAGCATCTGTGCCGGCAACTCCTTCGGTCCGTCAATGCCGGCGGCCTGCCCCTCGGCGTGGTTGAAGCCGCTCGCGGTCTGCACAAGGGAGTCGAAGCCGCGGCGCTCCGACCACGGCCCGGCATGCCCATACGCCGACAGCGTCACATAGACGATGCCGGGGCTGATCCGGGCGGCGTCCTCCGGCGAGAAGCCGAGCGCGGCGAGCGCGCGCGGACGATAGCCTTGCGAGAAGATGTCCGCTTGTGCGAGCAGGTCGCGCAACCTCTTGCGCCCGTCTTCGTTCTTCAATTCGATGAACGTCGTGAGCTTGCCGCGCCCGGTGTCAATGGTAAGCCAGGGGATGGCCGGAAGCGAGGGGCCTGAGACGAGCAGCACGTCGGCACCGTGGCCTGCGAGCGTGCGGCCCGCGACGGGGCCCGCAATCACGCGCGACAGATCGAGCACGCGGATGCCGGCAAGCGGACGATCGCCTTTCGGCCACGGTCGTGCCGGCGCCTCCCCGATCTTTTCGATCGAGAGCAGCGGCAGCGCCGCGATCGCGCGCGCCTGCGGCATGTCGGACCATTCCTCATGCGAGCGCATGACAGCGACCACGCCGCCGGCTTCATAGGCCGCGGTCTCGAAGGCCTCGCCCTGCCATCGCATCAAGGCGGCCTGCACCTCCTCGCGCTCGGCCTTGCAGGCAAGCACCCTGCAGACCGCGTCCCGATGATGCGGAAAATTGGTGTGCAGGCGGACGAAGCGGCCATCGCCGGTTTTGTAGACGCCGGCGATCGCATCCCAAGCGGGCGGCGGCGGCTTGTCGTCGAGCCGCAGATAGCGTTCGGAGCGGCATTCGACGACCGCATGCGTCATGTCGACCGCGACGTCCTGCTCCTGTCCGTTGCGCAATCGCGAGATCTCGGCGGCGGCAAGTCCGGCTGCTGCGATGCTGACCTGCGCCGCGGCCGACACGCGAAACGAGGACGGCAGTTGCGGCTCTTCGCCCGTCAGGCGGACGCGAGCGAGCGCCGATGCCTCGCCGCCTGCAGCAAGCCAGATGTCCTTGAGAATGGCGCCGGAACTTTGCATGGCCGTAGTGCTCCCCTTAACGTCGAGGCTCTGGCTCTTATCA
>NZ_JACRAW010000142.1 GCF_016213215.1 Bradyrhizobium sp.
CTGCCCAACGGCCAGGCTCTCCGCTACGGCATCGGCGTCGGCCGCGACGGCTTCCGCTGGGGCGGGGTGCATCGCATCAGCGCCAAGAAGGAATGGCCGAGCTGGACGCCCCCGGCGCAGATGCTCCATCGCCGTCCCGACCTGCCGCGGCACATGACGGGCGGCGTCGAAAATCCGCTCGGCGCCCGCGCCATGTATCTCGGCTCGACGCTTTACCGGATCCACGGCTCCAACGAGCCCGAGACGATCGGCCAGGCGGTATCGTCCGGCTGCTTTCGGATGACCAACGAGGATGTCGTCGACCTCTATAACCGCGTATCGGTCGGCACCACGGTGGTGGTGAAAAACTAGGCCTTCCAGAACGCCATAATCCGCCGTCACGTTCTGGATTTTCCTGATTGAGCATGATCTGCGCGCAAACGATTGCGTTTGTCGCGGGAAAAGCGGTCCCTTTGCGCTAACGCGGCCCTTAGGGTCCGGATCATGCTCTAAGAAACTGGCGCCGTCACCATCGATCGTGCTTGCCTGCACCGACCGGTTGCGGCAGCGTTGGACAAGATGAGCGCCACTTTCCAGCACCGCCGGCTTCTTTGCGTCGCTTTGCTGGCGCTCGCGGCAACGACCTTTGCCGGCAGGGTCTGGTCCGGCGAAATCCCGGCGGTCGCCTCGCGCCAGCGAACCGAGAAAAAGAACTTCACCGATCGCGAGATTACCGAAGGATTCTTCAAGACCGCCTTCGGCGCCGAGTATCACCTCGCCGGACGCGTCGATCGCATCCGCAAGTTCGAGGCGCCGGTGCGCGTCTTCGCCGAGGGCCGCGCCGATCGCAAGGCGCAGATCGCCAGGGTCGTCGCCGACATCGCCTCACGCGTCCGGCACCTGGACATCGCCATGATCGACGACCCCGAAACCGCCAACGTCCAGGTCACGCTGGTGCGCGACCGCGATCTCTTCCGCACCATCTCGACCTTCTACGGCAGCGACAAGGCGCGCCAGATCAGGCGTTCGCTCGATCCGCAATGCCTCTCCGGCTTCCGCAAGAACGAGAAGTTCGAGATCGAGCATTCCGACGTCATCATCACCGTCGACAACGGCGATTTCGTCTTCCTCGACTGCGCCTACGAGGAATTGTTGCAATCGCTCGGGCCGATCAACGATACCTTGTCCGTGCCGTGGACCATGTTCAACGACAACGTATCGATGGGCTACTTCGACGTCTACGACCAGTACATCCTCAACCTGCTGTACGATCCCCGCATCAAGGCCGGCATGACGGTGCAGGAGGTGAAGGCCCTATTGCCCGAGGTGCTTGTCGACGTGCGGGCCTGGGTGAAGCGGGTGAACAACCTGCCGGAATAGAACTGCAGCCGCACTTGTGAGAGAGGTATTGCCGCCTTTAGAACGCCGAAGCGGAGCTTCGGCGATGTCGCATCGCCGAACAACCGGCCGCACAGGAACTCCTGACCACTTCGGGTACTTCCCTCTATGGCTTGGATCCTGACCGATTGCGCGATCGCATTATTCCAAACGGATCTTCGCGGGCGGCCAACTTGCGATAGGTGGCAAGGTCTTCGAGCATCGGATCCTCGCCGCGTCTGACATCGGGACCTGCCTTCGGTCCAAGCGGAATCGATGTGCCAAGACCGGCATAAAGGTACTTGTCGCCAAAGGCACTCTTGAGAGCCGCGAACGTCGGCTCGCCAGTACAATGGCCCGGCGCAATCTTTTCGACCTTGAACCGATCTTTAAGGGCGGTCACGACCTTCGCGATCACGTCATCAGGTGCAATGACGAGGTGAAAGCCGCCAGAGACAACATGGATTTTCGGATTGATAGCCGCCGCTCCCTCTACAATGCGCTCGATCCCGGGATGCGAACAGCCGACCACGAGCACTATTCCGTCAGTGGTGTTGACGGCCAGGGATAGCTCCTTCAGCTCCCTGGTCCCAGGCGCATCCGAGATCAACGAGATCAGTGTGATGCCGGGAGCAATTTCGGTCGTCTGATCGATCAATTCGAAATGCGCGTTGGCCCATGCCGAGCCGAATTTCATGATCTCGGGTGGCGCGCCTCCGTAGTATCGCATCTCAGGCGGCAGTGAGTCGTTTTTCCGATAGAAACCGGAAGGCAGTGATGAGCCATAGATGCCAAATCCCTCCTTGGGCGCATAAATCTTGACTGTGGGATTGACGCTCAGCACGTAGCTCAGGCCGGCCATGTGATCAGAATGGCGGTGCGAAAGAACGACAAAGTCGAGATTTGTCAGATCAATGTTCTTCGCTTTGATGTTCGCCTCGAAGATTTCGGCGTTGTTTCCCGTGTCGAACAGGATGCGCTTTCCGGCGATCTCGACCAAGGCCGAGAAGCCCCAGTCTTTGGTCATCTTGGCATCCGTGCCGAACGCGTCATACAGGATCGTGATCTGATGTCCGGGTTCGGCCGCTGCGCTTGCAACCGATGTCGCCATGGCGAATGTGGCTGCGACGATCATTGCAGCAAAAGAACTTCCTTTGATCTTCATGGAAGCCTCTCCTGTTCGCGTGCAAACATGAGGTCGAGGATGGCTCCGCAGAGCCGTCTAGCCGGAGACTCGCTTTGCGAAATCGGCGGCCCCACAGACAGTCACTGGCGCCGCGCCTGCCTTACTGCATGGCTCCGCGGCGCGAGCCGAGCCTATCTCGATCTTGGAACGACCCGCCGATCGGTGTCTGACAGTATCTCAGAAACGCGAAGTGCACTACCCGCAGTTAAGGCAGCACCGCTGACAGTCGACTGGCAGCCGGGACGCGCAAATGTGCTCTCGGTAGACGTAACTCCCGGCTGCACCATGGCTGCGCCAGGCTATGCCGCACGGGCAGCGCCTGCCCTTGCTCACGTTCTATTACCAACCAATCTCAGGTTTTCGCAGCCGAACCGCAGATCGCCTTCAGCGCCTTCCATTCTTCTGCTGTCAGCAGCGGCGCTCCGGTGACCGGCCGCTCTTCCTTGCCCATGCGCGCCAGCCGGTCCTCGGTCAAGGGATGGCTCGACAGGATCGTGAATCCCGAGCCTTCCTTGCCGGTGACGCGGAACATCAGCTCGGCCATCGGCTTGGGCGAACGGCCGAGCGCACGCATCACCTCGATGGCGAATGTATCGGCGCCCTCTTCCGCCTCGCGCGAATAGGACGCTTCCACCAGACTCCGCGACGCGAAGATCAGCGCACCGGACCCGGTGATGTCGCCGAACAACAGCCCGACCAGGAACGAGGTGCCGCCATTGTGGATCAGCGCGCGCATGTTGTCGTGGTGCTTGACGTGCCCGAGTTCGTGGGCGAGCACGCCGGCGATCTCGTCGGGGCTTTCCGCCTTTTCGAGCAGCCCCTTCAGCAGGAACACCTTGCCGCCGGGCAGCGCGAACGCGTTGGGCACCGAGGTCGACAGCACCGCGCTCTCGAGCGGCCCGTCGAAGCCGGCGGCGGCGTGCAGCCGGTTCACGAGGGTGGAGAACGCGGCTTGTCCTTCCCTGTCGCCGCAGACCTTTGCGCCGAACAGGCCCTTGATCTGAGCCTCAGCCGCGTCCCCGATGCGCCGTTCAAGCGCCTTCGGCACCAATGGCGCGAGCCGGTCTGCCGCCAGCGGTACTCCGAACAGCACGACCACAATGATCGAGATCGCCGCGGCCAGCGACCAACCGACGATCCGGGCAACGCCCCGGCGTCCCAGATGATGCGCGTCAAGCTCGGTGCTGCGCGACGCCAGTTTGGCCGCAAGCGTCGCATCGCGGATCTCCAGTCGCGCCAGCGGGGGCGCGGACAGGCAGGCCACGCGCAGGATGCCGGCCGGGCTGTCGGAACGGCGAATGTCGGAATAGGCCCAACGCGCGACGATCGATCCGTCCTGGCGGATGTCGAGCTGATCGCTGAAAGCAATGGTCACCGGGCGGCGCGTGTTCGAGAGGCCGTCGAAATAGAGTGCCTGTGCGCCGGTTGCGCCGCCGCTGTCACCTTGAACACTGTCCATCGCACCCATCGCTTACGGGCTAAAAGCCCGCAACGTCGAGCCCGTCGGCAAAGCCTTCGCCGAGCGCGCTCGCAAGCTCTCCGCCGGCCCTGACATTGGCCGCCGCCTCGATGCCGTGCACGTTTGCCGATGCCAGCACCACCGTCCAGAGATCGCGCTGTAGATAGACGCGCATGACGGTCGAGAGCGCAAGTGCAAGGCCAAGATAGCCGATGCCGATCAGGACCAGCAACGGTATGCTGGTCTGGCTGTTGGGCCCGATCACCTGCTCAAACGACACGCCGCTGATGCTGGCGACGAGCCCGGTGCAGGCGCCCGTATAGGCGCCAAAGATCATCGAGAACAACATCGACCAGCCGATGACTGACCAGTACACGCCGTAAAACGCGGTGCTCGGCAGCGTCGATTCCAGGCGCACGCCGCCGAAGCGGATACCCGACAGCCACCACCGCCACTCCCGCGCCTTGAACTCCGCATAGAGAAACGGCAACGCCGGAAACACCAACAAGGCAATCGGGCTCAGCAGCCACAGCCACCACGCGTTCTTGAAAAACTCCCAGCCGCGTCCGTCGAACTTGCCCTGCAGGTTGCCATAGTGGGAATGCTGCATCTTGTAGCGCTCGAGCGCCGCTTCCCGCCACGGCAAGGCGAGGCCGAGGGTCACGACGAGGAGCAGGCCCCACAGCATGGCACGGCCTGCATAGGCCCAGCCCGAGCCGTCCATCCAGAATCGCACACCGCGCCAGATCGTGCGAGTCAGCCGATAGCGCCGGGCGCGGTAGATCGCGAACTGTCCGAAGGCGTAGAAGGCCAGGAACAGGGGAATACTGGCAAGCTCCTGCAGCCGTTCGGCCTCGATGGTGATCAGGAAATAGGCGAGATAGATCGGCAGCAGGATTGCCAGCGCGACCAAGAAGCCGATGAACAGCTCCTTGCCGCGGCCGGTATATTCGGCCGAGTCGCCATCGAGCGACGTATTCGCCCACAAATGACGGCGGATGTCGGTGGCCAGCCAGAACCGGTAAAAGCCGAAAGTGACGAGCTCGAGCGCGGCCCCCTTGGTCACCATCGAGCGAAATTCACCTCGCTCACCGGTAAACGAAACCTGCGCAGGCGGCAACGGCGGCGGAACCTGCGGAATGAAGCTCATCTGGTCCACGGATCAACCTCGAAGGGCAGACAAATCTCGAAACTAAAGGATCTGGAAGACATAGATCGGAGATTTGTCGGCACCCAGGCCACTCCGGTTCGATCCGGCATTACACGGTTTTCTCGAACAATTCCCGCCCGATCAGCATGCGACGGATTTCGCTTGTACCGGCGCCGATTTCATAGAGCTTGGCGTCGCGCAACAGCCGTCCGGTCGGGTAGTCATTGATATAGCCGTTGCCGCCAAGGAGCTGGATCGCATCCAGCGCACATTGCGTCGCCTTTTCCGCTGCATAAAGGATGGCGCCGGCGGCGTCCTCGCGCGTGGTCTCGCCGCGGTCGCAGGCCTTCGCCACCGCGTAGACATAGGCGCGCGAGGCATTCATCGTCGTGTACATGTCGGCGACCTTGCCTTGGACGAGCTGGAACGTGCCGATCGGCTGGCCAAACTGCTTGCGCTCGTGGATATAGGGCAGGACGACGTCCATGCAGGCCTGCATGATGCCGAGCGGCCCTGCCGCCAATACCGCGCGCTCATAGTCGAGGCCTGACATCAGGACGTTGACGCCGCGGCCGACCTCCGCAAGCACGTTCTCCTCCGGCACCTCGCAATTGTCGAACACGAGCTCGCAGGTATCGGAGCCGCGCATGCCGAGCTTGTCGAGCTTCTGCGCGGTGGAAAATCCCTTCATGCCTTTTTCGATGATGAAGGCGGTGATGCCGCGCGGACCGGCGTTCGCATCGGTCTTGGCGTAGACGACGAGGGTATCCGCCACCGGCCCGTTGGTAATCCACATCTTCGAGCCGTTCAGCACGAAGCGGTCGCCCTTCTTCTCCGCCCGCGTCTTCATCGAGACCACGTCGGAGCCGGCATTCGGCTCGCTCATCGCGAGCGAGCCGACATGCTCGCCGGAGATCAGCTTGGGCAGATATTTCAGCTTCTGGGCCTCGCTGCCGTTGCGCCGGATCTGGTTGACGCAGAGGTTGGAATGCGCGCCGTAAGACAGTCCGATGGCGGCGGAAGCACGCGAAATCTCCTCGACCGCCACGCAGTGTTCGAGATAGCCGAGACCAGATCCGCCATATTGCTCCTCGACCGTGATCCCATGCAGGCCGAGCGCTCCGATTTTCGGCCAGAGGTCGCGGGGGAACTGGTTGGTCCGGTCGATTTCGGCGGCGCGGGGCGCGACTTCTTTGCTGGCAAAACTATGAACGGTCTCGCGCAGCGCGTCGGCGGTCTCGCCGAGATCGAAATTGAAAACTCGATACGCGTTCGGGATCATGGGGCCTCCGGAAAATCCTGCTTCTGTATTTGGTTCACAGCCATATTCCCGGGAAGTGAGCTTGTCACCAAAGAAAACCTCAAACATGTGATGGCGTTAGCCGCCCTGCCGCCTGGACTGGCCGGCCCGCCGCGGCAAAACTCGCCCTTGCCCCGAGGCATACAACCGGCTGTAATCGGACAAAGCCGCCGGCAGAATACGACCGGGACGCGACAAACAATCAGGGAGAGATGGCCCATGCACGGTACCATCGAAAGCGCCACGCCTGGCGAGCAGGATGCCCTGCGGGCGCGGGCTTTTTCGCTGGCGCTCGAAGAATTCGATCCCGGCGATCCCGAATTGTTCAGAACCGATTCGTTCTGGCCTTATTTCGACCGGCTACGCGAGGAAGATCCCGTGCATTACTGCCGGGACAGCATGTTCGGGCCCTATTGGTCGGTGACCAGGTATAGCGACATCCTGGACATCGAAACGAACCACTCGGTGTTCTCTTCCGCCGCGGCGCTCGGCGGCATCACAATCCGCGACATCGCACCCGACCTGCGGCGGGAAAGCTTCATCGCCATGGACGAGCCGCGGCACGCCGCACAGCGCAAGACAGTGGCGCCGATGTTCACGCCGACCCATCTCGACCAGCTCGCGATCAGCATCCGCAAGCGCTCCGCCGAATGCCTCGACAACCTGCCGAGAGGCGAGGTGTTCGACTGGGTCGACCGGGTCTCGATCGAATTGACCACGCAGATGCTGGCGGTGCTGTTCGACTTCCCCTGGGAGGAACGGCGCAAGCTGACCCGCTGGTCCGACGTCGCGACGACGATCCCGGGCCCCGGCGGAGTGGTGGCGACCGAGGAGGAGCGGCAGGCCGAGCTGCTGGAATGCGCGAGCTATTTCTCGGAGCTCTGGAAGGAGCGCATCAGCCAGCCGCCCAGGAGCGATCTGTTGTCGATGATGGCGCACAGCGACGCCACGCGCGACATGGACGCCAGGAATTTCCTTGGCAACCTCGTGCTTCTGATCGTCGGCGGCAATGACACCACCCGCAATACCATGTCGGGCAGCATCTACGCGCTGAGCCGGCATCCCGACCAATACCGAAAGCTGCGAGAGAACCCGGCGCTGATCGACAGCTTCGTTCCGGAAGTGATTCGCTGGCAGACGCCGCTCGCCCATATGCGGCGGACCGCGCTCGAGGATATCGAGTTCCGCGGAAGGAAGATCAGGGAGGGCGACAAGGTCGTCATGTGGTACGTCTCCGGCAACCGCGACGAGGAGGCGATCGACCGGCCCTACGAATTCATCATCGACCGGGCGCGGCCGCGCACCCACCTGTCCTTCGGCTTCGGTGTCCATCGCTGCGTTGGCCTGAGGCTGGCCGAACTGCAGCTCAAGATCATCTGGGAAGAGATTCTGAAACGCTTCGACAGCATCGAGGTCGTGGGCGAGCCGAAGCGGGTCTATTCGAGCTTCGTAAAGGGCTACGAGACCTTGCCGGTCAGGATCGCCGCGTAGCGTATGGCCGCAAGCAAGGACGACCGTTCGTGCGCAAAGGATGAGTTTGATCTGCGACCACAACGGCACTGCGCTCCCTCTCCCGCTCGCGGGGGAGGGCTGGGGTGGGGGTACCGCCACGGATGCAGTGCTCGCGAGAAGAGAGTTTCCCCCACCCGCATCGCATCTTTCGATGCGATGCGACCTTCCCCGCAAGCGGGAGAGGTGAACAAAAAGAACTGGAGCAGCCAACGATGACTTTCCAGACTTCGGTCAAGACCGACAAGGCTGAACGCCTGCGGCGGGCGCGCGAAGAGGCCTATTCGACACCGCTGAAGGATTTCCATCCCGGGGCGCCGAGGCTGTTCCAGAATGATACGCTGTGGCCCTGGTTCGAACGGCTGCGCAAGGAAGAGCCGGTGCATTACTGCACCAACGCGCCGATCGAGCCGTACTGGTCGGTGGTCAAGTACAACGACATCATGCATGTCGACACCCATCACGGCACCTTCTCTTCCGACGCCGCTCTCGGCGGCATCTCGATCCGCGACGCGCCGCCCGGTTACGACTGGCCGAGCTTCATCGCGATGGACGAGCCGCGGCACTCCGCCCAGCGCAAGACGGTGTCCCCGATGTTCACGCCGCAGCACCTGGACGAACTGGCGAAGCTGATCCGCCAGCGCTCCGCCAAGGTGCTCGACAATCTTCCCCGCAACGAGACTTTCAACTGGGTCGAGAAAGTCTCGATCGAACTGACCACGCAGATGCTGGCCACCCTGTTCGACTTCCCTTGGGAAGACCGGCGCAAGCTGACGCGCTGGTCCGATGTCTCGACCGCGCTGCCCAAGAGCGGGATCGTCTCGTCCGAAGAAGAGCGCCGGCGCGAGCTCAACGAGTGCTACGCCTACATGTCCAGGCTCTGGAAGGAGCGCGCCAATGCCGAGCCGCGCGACGACCTGTTGTCGCTGATGGCGCATAACGAGGCCACGCGCGGCATGGATCCCGACAACCTGATGGGCAACCTCATCCTTCTGATCGTCGGTGGCAACGATACCACCCGCAACACGATGACCGGCTCGGTGCTGGCGCTCAACGAAAATCCCGACGAGTACCGCAAGCTGAAGGAGAACCCGGCGCTGATCGATTCGATGGTGCCGGAGGTGATCCGCTGGCAGACGCCGCTCGCCCACATGCGGCGCACCGCGCTGGTCGACACCGAGATCGGCGGCAAGGAGATCAGGAAGGGCGACCGGGTGGTGATGTGGTACGTCTCGGGCAACCGCGACGAGGAAGTGATCGACCGGCCGGACGAGTTCATCATCGACCGCCCTCGTCCCCGCATCCACCTGTCCTTCGGCTTCGGCGTCCACCGCTGCCTCGGCATGCGGCTGGCCGAGCTGCAACTCAGGATCATCTGGGAGGAGATCCTGAAGCGGTTCGACCGGATCGAGGTCGTCGGCGAGCCCAAGCGGATCTATTCGAGCTTCGTGAAGGGCTACGAGTCCCTGCCGGTGCGCATCCCCGGCTAGACGGACCGGCATTTTCGGCACTACCGAACAGCGCTGTGCCCTGCTAACGAGGGCTGCCGCCGGCTGACCGCCGGCGGCCGATTTCGACCTGGAAGCCGAGTTCCGATGACCCAAGAACAACATCAAGAGCTGCACGAAGACCATCAAGAGATCCGCGAAGCCGTCGCCAAGCTTTGCGCCCAGTTCCCCGGCGAATATTGGCGCAAGCTCGACCGCGAGATGGCCTATCCCAAGGCCTTCGTCGACGCCCTCACCGAAGCCGGATACCTCTCGGTGCTGATTCCCGAGGAGTATGGCGGAGCGGGATTGAAGCTGTCGGCCGCGGCCGCGATCCTAGAGGAGATCCAGCGCGCGGGCTGCAACGGCGGCGGCTGTCACGCCCAGATGTACACCATGGGCACGCTGCTCCGGCACGGCAGCGAGGAGCAGAAGGCGAAGTGGCTGCCCAAGATCGCCAGCGGCGAATTGCGCCTCCAGGCCTTCGGCGTCACCGAGCCCACCAGCGGCACCGATACTTCCTCGCTGAAGACGTTCGCGCGGCGCGACGGCGACAGCTACGTCGTCAACGGCCAGAAGATCTGGACCAGCCGCGCCGAATATTCCGACCTGATGATCCTGCTGGCGCGCACCAAGCCGAAGGACCAGGTCAAGAAGCGCACCGACGGCCTTTCGGTCTTCATCGTCGACATGCAGGAAGCCAAGAAGGCGGGGCTGACGATCCGCCCGATCCGCACCATGATGAACCACTCCACCACGGAGGTGTTCTTCACCGATATGAAGGTGCCGGCCGAGAATTTGATCGGCGACCAAGGCAAGGGTTTCCGCTACATCCTTTCCGGCATGAACGCCGAGCGTATCCTGATCGCTTCCGAATGCATCGGTGACGCCAAGTGGTTCATCGCCAAAGCAACGAACTACGCCAAGGAGCGCGCGGTGTTCGGCCGGCCCATCGGCCAGAACCAGGGCATCCAGTTCCCCATCGCCAAGGCCTATGCCGCGATGCGCGCCGCCGAATTGATGGTCAAGGAAGCCACGCGCAAATACGAAGCCGGGGTCGAATGCGGCGCCGAGGCCAACATGGCCAAGATGCTGGCGGCGGATGCGTCCTGGGAAGCGGCAAACGCCTGCATCCAGACCCACGGCGGCTTCGGCTTTGCCGAGGAATACGACGTCGAACGCAAATTCCGCGAGACCAGACTCTACCAGGTGGCTCCGATCTCGACAAACCTCGTGCTGTCCTTCATCGCCGAGCACGTGCTCGGCATGCCGCGCTCGTATTGAGGTGACGCGATGCTGCCGCTCGATGGAATAAGGGTCATCGCGGTCGAGCAGGCCGTCGCCGCCCCCTTTTGCAGTTCACGCCTGGCGGACGCCGGCGCCGAGGTCATCAAGATCGAAAGGCCGGAGGGCGATTTCGCGCGCGGCTATGATGCCGCTGCCAAGGGCCAGAGCAGCTACTTCGTCTGGCTCAATCGCGGCAAGCAGTCGGTCGTCGTCGACCTCGCGACCAGGGAAGGCCGCGCGGACCTGGAGGCGCTGATCGCGAGCGCCGACATCCTGCTGCAGAACCTGAAGCCCGGCTCGATGGACAAGCTCGGCTTCTCGCGCGAACGGCTGCGCAAGGACTATCCGAAGCTGATTTGCTGCACCATTACGGGATATGGCGACGAAGGGCCCTACGCCCACCGCAAGGCCTATGACCTTCTGATCCAGGCCGAGAGCGGGCTTGCTTCCGTCACCGGCAATCCGGACGGGGCGTCGCGGGTCGGCATGTCCATCGTCGACGTCGCGACCGGCGCCACGGCGCACGCCGCGATCCTGGAAGCCCTGATCGCGCGCGGGCGCACCGGCAACGGCGCCGACATCCGCATCTCCATGTTCGACGTGATGGCGGACTGGCTGACCGTGCCGCTGCTCAATTCCGAAGCCGGCAATCCGCCCAAGCGGATGGGGCTCGCCCACCCCTCGATCGCGCCCTATGGCGTGTTCCGCTCGAAAGACGGCAAGGAGATCCTGATCTCGATCCAGAGCGAACGCGAGTGGAAGAAGCTGTGCGCCGACGTGCTCGGCCAGCCCGACCTTCCGAACGATCCGCGCTTTGCCAACATGGTCGAGCGCGTGCGCAACCGGCAGCTCACCGACAAGATCGTCGGCGACAGCTTCGGCACCATGGCGCGCAATGAGCTCCTGAAGCGCCTGTCCGATGCCGACATAGCCTTTGCCGAGGTCAACACAATGGACGACCTTGGCCACCACCCGCACCTGCGCCGCATCGAGGTCGCAACGCCGAACGGGCCGCTGAGCTATCCTGCGCCCGCGCCGATCGTAGTCGGCGAGCCGCGCCGCTATGGCGCGGTGCCTGGCATCGGCGATCATACGAATCTTTCAACAACTCCCCGCACCAAAAGCCAGACGTCATGACCGAAAAGCTCGACATCGACCATTTGCGGCAATGGATCGGCCGCACCCAGGAAGCCACCGACATCGTCACCGCGCAGCTCGTCAAGGGCCTGCGCGCGACGCTGTTCCAGGAGATCGGCGAACCGAAAACGGGCGACATCGCACCCTTCACGGTGCACTGGTGCCTGGCGCAGCCGGTGTTTCCGATGTCGTTGCTCGGTCCCGACGGACACCCGACCCGCGGCGGTTTCCTGCCACCGGTGCCGCTGCCGCGCCGGATGTGGGCCGGCGGCGAGATCGAATTCATCGAGCCCCTGCGCGCCGGCGACGAATCGACACGCACTTCCCGCATTGCGGACGTGACGGTGAAGACCGGCTCGACCGGTGTCCTGTGCTTCGTTTCCGTCGAGCACATCGTGACCTCGCCGCGCGGGATCGCGATCCGCGAGCGGCAGGACATCGTCTATCGCGAGATGGGAGGTGCGCAAGCGTC
>NZ_JACRAW010000143.1 GCF_016213215.1 Bradyrhizobium sp.
GACGAACGGCGCTGAAAGCGTCTTCGCTTCGGCTTCGAGGGTGAGCACACGCCAGCCGTCGAACGCCGGGCGAGGATGTGCGCGGACGGCCAAATCGTGTGGTCCTGGCGCCCGAAGCTGGCGTCAAGCGGCGCGGAGGCGGTTCACCCCGACCGGGTGCGAGACGCTAAGAAATCCGCGCGGCGACGGTGGCAATAGAGCTCGTCTCACCGGGGAGATCACGACATAAGCCGTTAAAACCATTCGCGCAGGGAAGGCCGGGATGCTCTCGGCTGCCCTGTGGTCCAACCCGTGTGCGTTTGCGCACGGACCACGGGTGCCAGCCGGCACCCGGCCTTCCCTGCGCCCTCTGTTCTGAAAGAGGGCGAAGAGACAACAAACCTCGGGCGCAAACGCGCCGCGAGAATGCGAAGTCGCACCTGCTGTTTGAAAGGTGAATCGGAAGAGCGCAGGTGGTGCCCTCAAGCGTCTTTGGGAGGAGCGGAGCGACGAAGCAATCCAGACTGCCGCAGCGGAAACATTCTGGATTGCTTCGCTGCGCTCGCAATGACGAATCTGTGGAGATGACAACTGGTTTGTCGCGAGCGCAACCTCTCTGCTCTTTGGCAACCTCTCTGCTCTTTGCAGGGCGCGGCGAATCCGGATTTAAGGGCTTGTCTCGCCAACCTTGTTTCTGCCAGGTCGGCCTACTCCTTGGCCACGACCGGCACGTGCCGGAAGCGAGCGCGCAACTTCTCCGGAACCGGGGAGAAATTCAGTGCGACGCCGTTTCTGCCGACGCGGCGATTGGCAACGACAAGCCCGCTCCGGTCCGCGACGATGTCGCCATTGCGTAGCGTCGGATCATCCTCGATCTTGACCGGCGCAAGGCCGACCTGGTCCTTGCCGTTGCAGGTGCAGTCCGCCACAAGCTCCTTGCGATAGCGAAACGCATTCGGCAATTCGGAATAGGGCTTGCCGCTCTCGGTAAAGGCATCATCGATCTCACCGCCATAGACCAGCTTCGTTTCCGAGGCCGGACAAAAGCTGTTGCATAGATTCGCGCGGCTCTCTTTGTCGGATCCCACGACCGGGAAGTAGCGCCCGTCACAGGTGCGCACGCACCAGGCCTGACCGCCGCTATAGCCCCTGCGCGCAGGCGGCGCCTCTTCGCGAAACGGCGGCAGGTCATCGAAGAACGGCGCCCGCAGCGGCGGGGGCGCCGGCGGTCTTCCGAACCCGCCGAATAGCGTCGAGAAGAAGTCCCGAGCCTGGGCATTGGAAGCCGACGGCAGGGCGGAAGCCGCGGTACCCAGCAACATCACGGCGCCGAGCGCCCGCATTCCCGCTGAAGTTCGCGGCATTATCACCTCTCTCAGACCCTTACGTCAGTCAGCACGGCGCGCTCAGTTCACGACTGATGTAGAGAGGCTCACTGCCTGACGACCGGAAGGCGCCGTTATCATGGTCGGCCGCTTCGCCAACGGCCGTCGGCCGGCGTCTCCTCCGCGTGCCATCAGCGGCGCATTCTTGGGCAGGACGACGACCTTGGTGCCGACATTGACGCGCTTGAAAAGGTCGATGACATCTTCATTGGTCATGCGGATGCATCCCGATGAGACGAATTTCCCGATCGTCGTCGGATCGTTGGTGCCGTGGATGCGGTACTCGCTCGATCCAAGATACAAGGCTCGCGCGCCGAGCGGATTGCCGGGACCTCCGGCGATGAAGCGCGGCAGATAAGGCTGGCGCGCGATCATCCGCGCCGGCGGATGCCAGTCCGGCCATTCCGCCTTGCGGCTGATGGCCTGTATGCCGGACCAGGTGAAACCTTCGCGACCGACGCCGACGCCGTAGCGGATGGCGCGGCCGTGGCCCAGCACGTAATAGAGTGTGGTGTGGCCGGTATCGATGATGACGGTGCCCGCGGGCTCGGCGGTCTCGAAATTGACGACCGCGCGCCGCAGCCGGTCCGGCAGGACGCTCTCATCCGACGGCCTGGGCGAACCCGTCGCATCATCATCAAGGAATACATCCCGTTCCTGCAGAAGAAATGCAGCCCGCGTCGGAGCATCACCGAACGTCTGCGCCTGCACCGTATTGGAGAGAACCATCGGCCCCGACAACAATGTGCCGGTAAGAGCGAACACGGCGGCCACGCGATGCGACCGCCAGTGAAGAACTCGAGATAACCGCGTCATGTGCTGCCCCATTGGATCTGTGCATCTGAGCGATGCAACGATCCATCAAACGTCGGGGCGGCGGCAGCGGTTCCGCGGCTTCCGCAGCGCAGTCGTCACAGTCAAGCGTATGCTCCCTCACGTTTCCGCGACGGAACCTTTTCCAACGGTGAAAGTTCGTTGCTGGATAGGTCGGCGCGCGGTGCGCTTGCCGTCACAGTCCAGTTTCGTTCGCGCACCGCGCGGGGGAGAACACCATCGTGCGCGTCCTTCCCAGTGAGCGTTTGTTGAACGGAGGCGAAAGCACACCGCTCCCGGAAAGCACGACCGAACTGCCGCCCATCATCCGGCGCACCGAAGCAGTCGCGTTCGCGCTGATCTCTCTGCTCCTGATCGCCGTCGTCGCCGTTCTCTATGTCGGGAAGGCTTTCTTCCTTCCGGTGGTGATGGCCTTCGTGGTCGGCACCATGCTGTCGCCGGCGGCGAACCTGCTGGAGCGGCTTCGCGTTCCAAGATCGCTGGCAGCCGCATTGATCGTGACCGCGGTGAGCACCGGGGTTGCGTTCACCGTCAGCTTGATCGCCTCGCCCATCTTCGATTGGAGCACCCGCCTCCCGGAGCTCGCCGCACGGCTGAAGGACAAGCTGCAGGTGTTCGACCGACCACTGGCATTGTGGAAGGAAATGCAGACAATGGTCGGCGGCCCGCAAGCGCTTCCGCCCTTCCACATGCCGACGTTCGACTGGGTTCAGCCGACGCTGGAGTTCCTGTCACCGACCTTCACCGAATTCCTGCTGTTCTTCGTCGCCTTGATCCTGTTTATCGCGAGCTGGCGTGATCTCCGGCGGGCATTGATCATGACGTTCGCAAACCACGACGCCCGCCTGCGAACCTTGAGGATCGTCAACGAGATCGAGCTTCACCTCGGCAATTACCTCCTCACCGTCACCGTCATCAATATCGGCGTCGGGATCGCGACAGGCGTCATCTGCGCCCTCGCCGGAATGCCGAACCCGGCCGGGCTCGGCGCACTGGCGGCGGCCCTGAATTTCATTCCGATCATCGGACCGATCGTCATGTTCGTGATCCTTGTCCTGGTCGGCATCCTCGCGTTTCCGAGCTTGGCCGCCGGCCTTGTCGCGCCGCTCGCTTTCAGCATTTTTGCATTCCTGGAGGGCCATTTCATCACGCCGACCATCATCGGTCGGCGGCTCGCCCTCAACGCGCTTGCAGTGCTCCTCGCGCTGGCATTCTGGAGCTGGCTGTGGGGTCCGATGGGCGCGTTCCTGTCCTCGCCGCTCCTGATCGTCGCGCTCATCCTGAAGGAGCATCTCATGCCGAACAATTCGCCGCAGCTTCCGCCGGACTGAGGGAGTTTCTGGACGGGAACTTCGACCGCAGCGGAACGTTTGTCCCTGTTACACCTGAACAGTTGGGGAGCTCCTGATGTCGATGACAAGCGGCGAGACCGAAACGCGAGACTGGACCGACAAGGCGACCAAGGAACGACTTGAGAAGGATGTAGCAACCGTGAAGAGCGACATTGCTGCCTTGACCGAGCAGATCAACGACGCACTCAACACCTTCGCCAAATCGGCGCGAAAGCAGGCGCAGCGCGGCTACACGCAGGCACGCGCGCAGGTGGATTCCGCCATGGGCGAAATGTCCGAGCGCGGCGGCGAGATGATGGACGCGGCGCAGGATGCCGCCTATTCCATCGAGGAACGGCTGGAAGAGTCGATGGCCCGGCGGCCGCTTGCGACCGTTGGCTTGGCGCTCGGCATCGGCTTTCTCATCGGTATTGCCTGGCGCCGCTGACCATCTCGCGCCGTCCGCCTTGGGCCGATGATGGAGCGCGCCTCCTGCCTGCCCGCTACGCCTCAGCGAGGGTTCGATGTTTCAGCGCATCATTGACGGCCTGAGCAGGACGACCGGCTCCGCCATGCGGCTGACCTCGCTGGCCCTGGCGACCGGCATCGCTCTGTTCGTGACCATCGCCTTCCTCTGCGCCGCCGCGTTCGTGTTCGTGCTCCAGCGGTATGGCCTGGTGGCCGCGTGCCTCACCGGGGCCGCGGTGTTCTTCATCGTGACGCTGATTGGCGCCGGCTTCTACATGGCGCACAGGACACGCCTGGAAAGAGAGGCGGCGCAGGCGGCTGAGGCGGCGAAGTCGGCAACGCAGTCTTTCCTCACCGATCCCATGGTGCGTGCCGCGGGGCTCCAGGCTGTCCGCGCTATCGGCATCAAGCGGCTGATCCCGCTCCTGGCCGTCGGCGGGCTGGCGCTTGGCTTGATGGCAAGCCGCGCCGGCACGTCACGGGACGTCTCGAGCGAACCGGCGGAATAGGCATTGGGAGAATGAACCTCAGGATCAGGTCACGCAACGGCCCGGCTGCAGCAGCTTGGCAACTTCGGTGAGAACGCTCACGACCGGCTCGCAGGCGATCGTCGGCGGTCGCTTCTGCATGCTCGACGGAAGCGGCGGGGGCGGCGGCTTGATCTCGCGTTTCATCTCGCGTGTCGCCTGGCTCAGGGGAACGCGGACCAGCACCGAAATCTCGGCAAGATCCTGATGCCGAAGCGAAACGGTCCGAGTCGAGGCCGCATCCCGCCTCGGCTCGGCGATGCGGTCGGCCTTCGCCGCGCGGTTGACGGTGACCGCCAGATGATCCTGCACGATCAGCGGTCCTCCGCCAAGATCGCGACCGGAAGCGAACTGCACTGCGCCGAGTATCAGCGAAACGGCGGCGGCGCTCAAAAAAGCACTGCAAATCTGTGACATGGCCGCTGGTCCCTCGCCCCGTAGCGATTTGTGGAACAACGCGACCGTAACCAGCAGGGTTCGTGGATCGTCTGATCACTTAACCGTGTGCGAAAAATTTCAAGGGAAGTGCGGAACGACTCTCGTGCTCGGGAGTCATTCCGGCAGCCGGTTATTCCCCCCTGCCCCATAGACCGGCGATGTAGGGCGCGGCTGTGGTGATGCCAGCTGCGTCCTACTTTTTTTGAGATTGCCGCCCCCCAACGATCCAACGATGTTGCGCCTAGCGCCGAAGAACGGCGAGTGCCGGCGGTGGTCAGGTTTTCGCATCGGCACCGCGAGCAGTGATCGCGCGTTCGACTTCGGACGCCAGGGCAGAGAGGTGTTCGGCGAGTCGCGCGAACAACTCCCTCTTGGCCGAATCTGTCGCGAGATCCCGGATCAGCGCGCATTCCGCAGCATCCGCGCGGAGCTTTTCCAGATGAGTTTGCATGTCCTTCATTGAAAGGCCCTCTACGATTGCCAGTTACACAATCGACCCCGGGAGGGATCACACCGGGGCCCAATGCGTGCCGGACCGGAAGCAGCGCAATGGCCGGCTGCCGCAGGTTGAATTGTCTCGGCGCCAGCGTCCGCAACATTTGTTAGCTGTGGCCTGGTGCGGTTCAGATGCTGAGCCTGACGAAGACTTTAGGAACGTCTGCTCACGCGTTCGATTGACAGGCCTTGGAAAGCCAAGGAGCATGATAATGCGGAAGACGATCTTCTCAATTGTTACGGCGATCCTGCTTGCAGGCGCCTCGATCGGCTCAGCCTTCGCCCAAGGTGGTGGAGCTGGTGGTGGTGGAGCTGGTGGTGCCGGTGCGGGAGCTGGCAGCGCGGGTGCCGGAGGTGGCAGCGCGGGGGCAGGACCTGGAGGTGACGGGGGTGCCGCAGGCGCAGGTAGCGGATCGGCCGGTGCGGCAGCGGGCGGCACATCCGGTGCTGGCACATCGGGCACGGGCACCGGCGCATCCGGCAGCGGCGCGGCCGGAGCCTCGGGCAGCGGCGGCCCCGAGCACTACAATCGTGGAGGCCAGGGAGCATCGAGTGTCCCGGGCGCAAGAAACACGGTCACGCCCCCGTCCGACGGCTCCATCCGCGGGCGGTGACAGATGCGCGATCATCGAGAGTGAGTCAGGCGGCCCGACTAGCCCACAGGTCGGGCCGCTTTCATATACCCGCTAGGCGCCTGGCACCTAGCCCGGGCACAGGGTTCAGCATCGATGCGATGCCATCAGTCCTCACAACCCCGCGAATTGGAACGACTCGTTGTCTCACCATTTGTGCTTGCGACATTGACGGGGAGACGTCTGATGAAGGCGCTGGCTTGGCATGGCAAGGGCGATATCCGCTGCGACACGGTTCCTGATCCGAAGATCGAGGACGGACGGGACGCGATCATCAAAGTGACGGCGTGCGCGATCTGCGGCTCGGACCTGCACATGTATGACGGCCTCATTCCCTCGATGGAGCCGGGTGACGTCGTCGGCCATGAAACAATGGGCGAGGTCGTCGAGATCGGTCGAGACAACAAGAAGCTTAAGATCGGAGACCGTGTCGTCGTGCCGTTCACGATTTCCTGCGGCGAATGCTTCTTCTGCAAGCGGGGCTTCTACTCGGGATGCGAGCGCAGCAATCCAAACAGAAAGGGCGCGGAGGAACTGTGGGGCCACTCCCCGGCGGGACTGTTCGGCTACTCTCATTTGCTCGGCGGTTTTCCCGGAGGCCAGGCCGAATATATGCGCGTGCCATTTGCGGATGTCGGTCCGACCAAGGTGCCGGACGGCCTGAGCGACGAGCAGGTCCTCTTCCTCTCCGACATCTTTCCCACTGGCTACATGGCGGCGGACTTCTGCGGCCTGAAAGACGGCGAAACCGTTGCGATCTGGGGCTGCGGGCCGGTCGGGCAAATGGCTATCAAGAGCGCGTTCCTGCTTGGAGCCGGTCGCGTAATCGTCCGGCTTCGATGCGGTGGTCGACCGGGTGAAGGTCGCAACGTATCTGGGAACGGACCGGCCGCACGTGCTGCGGCAGGCTATCCATTGCTGCCGCAATTTCGGGGTGGTTTCGATCGTCGGCGTGTACGGCGGACTCCTCGACAAGATCCCGATGGGTTCGGCGATCAACCGCGGACTGACCTTCCGGATGGCGCAAACTCCCGTGCAACACTACCTCCCGAAATTGATGGCCCGCATCGAGACGGGCGAGATCGACCCTTCCTTCGTGATCACCCATCGAGCCCGCCTGGAAGACGGGCCCGAACTCTACAGGAAATTCCGTGACAAGGAGGACGGCTGCATCAAGGTGGTCATGAAGCCGTGACGGAGAAATGGCGCGCGTTCTGATCGGCACCTCGGGGTGGCACTACGACTCCTGGCGCGGACCATTCTTTCCAAAGGGTCTGCGGCTCGCCCACCAGCTTCAGTATTACGCCAGCCAGTTTGATACGACGGAGCTCAACGGAGTATTCTATCGAACGCCGACACCTGAGGCCGTCAGGAGTTGGCGGAAGCAGACCGGGGACGACTTCATCTTCGCCTGGAAAGCCTCGAAATTCATCACGCATTGGAAGCGACTGTCCGACCGCTCCGTCAACAGTCTCGAATTGCTGGAGCAGCGGCTCTCGCTACTGGGCGACAAGGCCGGGCCGATTCTCTTTCAATTGCCCCCGCAGTTTGAAGCGAATGAAGATCGGCTCGCCTCCTTCTTCAAGCTGCTCTCGAAACGGCGGCGCTACAGTTTCGAGTTTCGCCATCCGAGCTGGTATCAGCCGCGTATCTTCCGGATGCTGTCGGAGGAAAACATCTCGCTGTGCCTATCCGATCACCACGACGCGCCGGCGCCGTGGAGGCGCACCGCGGACTTCGTCTATGTGCGGGGGCACGGGCCGGGCGGTCGCTATCGTGGCCATTATCGACCGGTGATGCTGAAAGAATGGGCGCGACGCATCAAATCCTGGAAGCGGCAGGGCTGCGACGTCCACGTCTATTTCGACAACGACCAGAAGAGTGCGGCGCCGGCTGATGCGCAAAAGCTGAAGCAGCTGATGCAGTGAGGCGGCTTACATGCCACACAGGCCGCCGAGCGCCACGGCGAACTGGCCGCAAGACAGGAACTGTCTGTCGCCCCGAGAGTCTAGGGCTTCCGGTGCGACTATCGGTGTGATGCCGGGAGTTTCCGCGCGGAGCACGGCTCCGGCGCCTTGCCCCCTCGGGTACCGGAGCCGTGCTGTTCGAGTCGGCGCGATGCTCTGCAATGGCGGAATAGCGCCACGCTACTTACCTCGAAACACTCGCGGGCAAGCACATGAAACGTTACCGTCTTCCAACGGTTGACCCAGGCAGAGGCATCGAAGCTGATCGATGCGCTGAGGGAAAACGCCGGCGTCAACGACGCAAGGCGAGAGGACCTGGCACTCCGACCCGAATGCAGGCCGCGACCGCAGTCGAAAGGCAAGCCATGAGCAAGGCGAAAGGCGTGGAGAAGAAAATCGTCGGCACCGCCAAGCAGGTTGTCGGCGAGATCGTCGGCGACCAAACTCTGCAGGAAGAAGGAAGGGCGCAAGAGCAGCGCGGCTGCAAGGAGCGGGAAGAACCCAGTGAGCTCAATCCTTTCCGAAAACTCGGACGGCTAACCTGAGCCGATGGCCGCTTCAGAACGGCAGCAGGTATCTCGCTGGATTACCTGCAATTTGCATCAACCGCGCTGCCGCAGCGAGCGGTCGACTGCGTCAGAGAGATTGGCGATATGATTTTCACTGTCGGCGACCGACGCATCTATTTCGGGGACTGAAGACCGGGAGACATCAGCCACTCATTGATGTGGGCCGCGGTCTCGCTCTGCCGTGCCTTCTTCAACAGCGCATCCCGCTCACGGCCGTGCGGCAATTTTCCGGCTGCTTCGCGCGCCTCGTTCGCCGCTCGCTGCAGCCGCTCGTCGAAGGATAGAGCATGTCGCGTGCGATTTCGCCTGATCGTCATCGGAAGCCTCCTTGCTGAGACCCCAGCGTGCCTCGGTGCTACCGCACTGTCGCTAACTAAAGTTTATCCGAGGACCGATCTTCGAAAAGAGCTCTTGGAACAAGCCGCCCATCACGGAATGGCCTCACTTGCTGCTGCGCAGCACGTTCACATCGGGCCCGGGCTAACTTCCGAGTGCAGATTCGCCCGGCTCGCGGCCGGGCACGCTCAGATGCACCTCATGCCCTTCACGGATCGCAAGCGAAGCGGCGGCAGCTGCGGACTCGAAGGCCGACTCCTTGGTTGCATACTCGCCTTTGATATCGCCGTCATGCAGCACGCCCCATTGATCCCGGATCGGCACGATCGCGTATTGAGCCAGTCCCATTTTCGATGCCTCCTCGTTGCGCGTATCCTGCAACGCAAGAACCGACGGCCGTGTTCCGCTCGAAACGTGACCTGCACCTGCCCGGTGCCGTCCGAAAATCCTACTCCCGTGAGAAGACCTGCTGCAGGAAGCAAAGCCCGTCGTAGGTGAGCCGGGTCTCGCGCGTCTCGCCCCTGGCGACCTCCTCCTCCAGGAAAGTCTCCAGCTCCGGCAATGTTCGGTTGAACTTGTCGCCCGCACCGATCATCTCGCAGGTCTTCTTGATGCGCTTGATCGGCTTGTCGAGAACGTCGATCGTCACCATGCCGGACAATTCGAGCCCGTCCGATCCGTTCCGCCTCGAGATTTTTTGGAACGATATCGGGGCAGTCGCGTTGGTCAGCCGAGTTGATGGCTTGGACGAAGAAATTCGATACAGGCTAATCGCTCGAAGCCCCGTCGGCTATTTAGATAGCTGGCGGGGTTTTTCTCTCGGGAGCCGCCCTGTGCCGTACGCGCTGTTCGAAGGAAATGAGCGGCTCACCCGTAGCTTTCCGACCCAGCAGGAAGCCTGGGATGCGGCCGCCCGAGCCGGCCTTGTTGTTGCAGGACCCGATGGCGTCAACGTCCTCGACGACAACTATGAGATCAAGCCCTGCGAAGAAACCACCAATGAAGTCACCGACCCCGGTTCCGACTTCATCCTCTCTTGACGTTGAGCCGTTGCGGTATCGAGCTCACTCCATTGCGAGGTTCCTTGGCCGGAACCGATCGTGATGCTGACCAGTCGTGTATGTGGCGATCACGCACAAGGCATCGAGCTGCAGCCGTCTCGATCGCCACGCAAACGTGCTGAAACGGGAGCAGCGGCTTCTTAGCCGCCAACCGCCTGCGCGCACGTGTTCCAGCGCCAATTTGGCGGAACGTCGCCGGCGACGGGAATGTTCCTGCGCCGCAGGCCACCCCCAAAACCGCCGTCCTTAACAAAGGTTAAGGACGCAAGCGCCTCGGCGGATAGCATTGTCTCGGCAGGAATCGCGCTGAACGGGTTTGACGATGCGAAGTGGTTTTGCATTCACGAAGTTCGCTGACCGGCTCGCGAGTATCGTAGAATTATCTCCAGAAGATCTCGACCTGCTTGCGAAGATGCCGGCTACCATCGGCCATTTCGCTTCGCACGACACGATCGCGCGAAGGGGTGAGCGCCCGACCTCGTGCTGTCTCCTGCTGCAGGGCTATCTCTGCTGGATGGTCGAGAGTGAAAGCGGGCAGCAGATCACGTCCATCCATGTTCCCGGGGATATGCCCGACTTGCAGAACCTGCCTGCTCCGCAGCTTCAATACGATCTCGTCGCGCTCGGGCCGGTCGTGGTGGCATTCGTACCGCACGCTTTCTTTCGGGAGTTGAATGCCTCGTCGCCGCGGCTGTCCCGCGCGCTGTCTCTGTTGGCGCTCGCGGATGTCTCGTGCCTGAGGAACTGGATCTTCAACCTCGGGACGCGGGATGCCCTGGCTCGTGTGGCGCATCTTCTTTGTGAACTCACCGTGCGCCTGCGTGTCGTCGGGCTTGCAAAGGACTTCACGTTCGCGTCGCCCTTCACGCAGTCCGATTTGGCTGCTGCCTGCGCCATTTCGGCCGTCCATGCCAACCGCACCATTCAGGAACTGCGGCGCAGGAGCCTGGTACAATGGCATTCGAAAACGATCGCCGTTGCCGATTGGGCAGGCCTGGTTCAGCTCGCCAGATTTCGGCCCGACTATCTTGGCTTACGGGACCCATCAATGCTGGATGGACCGCAAACCGGCCAGTTTGCTGCACAACTCAGCGCCTGATTGCGCGAGACGCCTCAGACCGATGCAGCCGTTCGCGGAGAGCCGAGCCAATCGCGCGCACGACCGGCGTCCAATCTCCCGCCGTCCGCTGGCGGAACAATCGCGCGCTAGCATACCACATGCTCCGATCGCCCACGGCGGGCCACCGCCAATCGCAATCCGAATGTAGCATAATCCACGTCTCGATCCCCAAGGATCCCGCGAGATGTGCAACCATCGTGTCCACCGAAAGTACCAGATCCAGCCCTTGCATCCGTCGAGCCAAGCTCATGATATCGGGCGTGCTGATGTCGATCGCGCCGATTTTCGATGCCGCAGCCGAACCTGCACCGCGCTGCAAGGAGTAAAGCTGAGCACCTTCAACAAGCAGGTTTCGGAACAACGTCGGGGGTATGGACCGCCGCCTGTCCCAGTCTCCCACCTCCCAGACCATGCCAAGCGCGAGCCGGCCAGGGGTCGATAACACCGGCGCCGCATCGCAGGTTGCTGGAACATCGAGGAAGGGGTTCTTCAATTCAACCTCACGCAGACCGGCGCGGATCGCGTGAGGAACTTCCATGATCTCGATATCGACATCGAAATCGACCTCCGGCGCTCCGTCGTGCAGCGGAATTGCCCGATCGACGCCCTCGACCCGGTTCACGAGGGATAACAGCTCTGGCTGGCACCAGACCGTCACCACCCGCGCAATCTTGCGCAGCGGGGTCATAAAGCGGATGAACTGAATGGTGTCGCCGAGGCCGTGATAGCAGCGAACGAGAACGCGCTGGTCGCGGATCTCCTCACCTCGCCATATTCGCTGCAGATGTCGCGGGCCTTCGTGCTTGGGTGGGTTCGACATGCGCAGACGCGCAAGATCGGCATCCGCTATCTTCCACGCCCGCTCGAAATCACCAGCCCGGATGGCCGCGATCCAGCCACTGCCGTCTACGTCCGCTACGGGATCGGACCCTGGCGCGACGGCTTCTACCGTCAAGTGCCCGACCGGCGCACGAACTTGTGGAACCGGCTGACCTTGCCGTCCTTGGTACGATCCTGGTACAGGAACGCGAGATCAGACTCGTCGAACTTCCGGAAGAACTCGTCCCATTCGATGCGATCGAGGGCGTCATCTTTCGGATCGAAGTCGATGCGTAAGATTCCGGCGTGCCCTTCCTTGTCTTCGGTGGCCTTCACGGTCGCCGGCCTGCCCTTCCGCTCCTCGGCCCACTTGCGAATGACCTTATGGTCGGTCGTCGTTTGGCTATCGCTCATCGATGGTTCCCATTTCGGCTTTGAGGTTCATCCAGCCAGCGCCGGAATGATCGGATCAAACGCGCCAGCGCTACGAATTGTTCTTGGGGGCTTTCGCCGAACCGCCTTTATCTTCTTGTTCTTCTTCCACATCATGGTTCGTTCCTGCGACCTGAAGCCCACTCCTTATCCTGCGTTAAGCATTCTTCGTTTTCTCCCGCGGAAACCAGCTTCGCTCCTTGGACGACACCTCTGCAACAGGAACGAACGCATCCCGTCCACGTTCGCGAACGTACTTACGTTCGGACTCATCACTGGAGGGCGGCGATCGATGCATTCACGTCTTCAGGACAGACGCCGCGTTCGTGTCGGCATCGTCGGAGTTGGAAACTGCGCAAGCTCCTTTGTCCAGGGGCTGACCTACTATCGAGACGCCAAGTCCAACGAGCCGGTGCCCGGCCTGATGAACGCCGATGTCGGCGGCTATCATATCGGCGACATCGAGATTTCCTCCGCCTTCGACGTCAATGCCAACAAGGTGGGACAGGACGTCGCCGACGCGATCTACGCCGCGCCGAACAACACGCATCGGTTCGCGGAAGTTGCCGCGACCGGCGTCATCGTAAAGCGCGGGCCGGTGCTCGACGGGATAGGACGCTATCTCGAGGACGACATCCCTATCGCTCCCGGCACCGAGGACGATGTAACCGACGCTTTGTTGGATTCTCGGACGGACGTTGTTGTTTCCTATCTGCCGGTCGGCTCGCAGAAGGCGACTGAATGGTATGCGGAACGCGCTCTCGAGGCGGGATGCGGCTTTGTCAACTGCATTCCCGTCTTTATTGCCTCGGATCCGGCGTGGCGTCGTCGCTTTGAGGAGGCCGGCCTGCCCGTCATCGGCGATGACATCAAGAGCCAGGTCGGCGCCACGATCCTTCATCGCATGCTCGCCAATCTCTTCCGCGAGCGCGGCGTTCGCCTCGACCGTACCTATCAGCTCAATTTCGGCGGCAACGCTGACTTCAAGAACATGCTGGAGCGCGACCGACTGAGCTCCAAAAAGATATCCAAGACGCAGGCCGTGACCAGCCAGTTCGACGTACCGCTGGGAGCGGACAGGATCCATGTCGGTCCGAGCGATCACGTTCCCTGGCTCGAGGACCGCAAGGTCGCCTACATCCGCCTGGAAGGCACCACCTTCGGCGGCGTGCCGCTTGCGGCCGAAGTGAAACTCGAAGTCTGGGACTCGCCCAATTCGGCTGGCGTGGTGATCGATGCCGTTCGCTGCGCCAAGCTCGCCATGGATCGCGGCATCGCCGGCGCATTGACCGGGCCTTCGAGCTATTTCATGAAGTCCCCGCCGCAGCAATTTACCGACGAGGAAGCGCGCCGCCGGACACGCGCGTTCATCGATGACAAGGCGTAGCGGCGCAATGGCGAATACCATTCATCTCGTCCGCCATGGTCATCATGCCTTGCTTGGCCGGCTGCTGTGCGGGCGTATGCCCGGTGTCGAGCTCGATGAGCTTGGTTGTCGCCAGATAGCCCTCTGCGCCGAACTGATATCGCCCGAGCCAACTATCGTACAATCGAGCCCCCAGCTTCGAGCGCGACAATCGGCGACTATTCTTGCGGAGCGCTTTGGATTGCCTGTCGAGATCGTCCCCGAGATGGACGAGATCGATCTCGGCGACTGGACGTCTGCTTCTTTCGTCGAACTGGTGCACGATCCATGCTGGAATCAGTGGAACGCGCAGCGTGGGGCAAGCTGTCCGCCGAACGGGGAGAGCATGCGGTCGCTGCAGACGCGGGTGGTGAGCCACCTCGAACGTCTCGTGGAAGAGGCAACAGACGGCACCATCGTCATTGTCAGCCACGCCGAGCCTATCCGCGCTGCGCTCCTGCACTACCTTCGCATTCCACTTGATGATTTCCGCGCCGTGGAGATCGGGCCCGCAAGCATAAGTACGCTGGTCCACAACGGACGAACCCTGGGCGTGACCCGCATCAATCAGGAGGTGCCGGCGTGAAGATCATCGTCTTTGGTCTCACGATCTCCTCATCCTGGGGCAATGGGCACGCTACGCTTTGGCGCGGCTTGTGCAAGCACATCATTCGCGCCGGCCACAGCGTCCTCTTCTTCGAACGCGACGTTTCGTACTATGCCGGCGCGCGCGACCTGATCGAACTGCCCGGCGGCCGGCTCGAGCTGTTCTCGGCATGGGACGATATTCGCTCGAAAGCGCGCGCCGAATTGCGGGAGGCCGATGCGGCCATTGTCACCTCCTATTGTCCGGACGGAATTGCCGCAACCGACCTCGTGCTGGATCAGGACCGCGCATTGCGCGTCTTCTATGACCTTGACACCCCGGTCACGCTGGCAAACCTGCAGGCTGGTGAACCCCTCTCCTATGTCGGACCGCGCGGCCTGAAGGAATTCGATCTGGTCTTGAGTTTCACCGGCGGTGAGCGCGTGCGCGCGCAATTCATGCACCGGCTCGGCGCCCGCGATGTCGAACCGCTCTACGGGCACGTCGATCCCGACGTGCATCGGCCGGCTGATCCGCAACTGCACTACCGTTCACATCTATCCTATCTTGGCACCTATTCCGGCGATCGCCAGCAGGCGCTGGAAAACCTGTTCATTCAGCCCGCACGTGATCGGCCGGAGTTGCAGTTCCTGATCGGCGGCGCGCAATATCCGCACGACTTCCCATGGTCGAGGAATATCTACTTCGTCCGGCATCTGCCGCCGTCGAAACATCCTGCCTTCTTTGCCTCGTCCCGCCTTACGCTGAACGTGACACGGCGCGCGATGGCCGAGATGGGCTGGTGTCCGTCGGGGCGGCTGTTCGAGGCGGCGGCCTGCGGAGCACCGATTCTCAGCGACGTCTGGGATGGGCTTGCCGAGTTCTTCACACCTGGCGAAGAACTCATCCTCGCCAGCGACACGCCCGACGTGCTTGCGGCCATGGAAATGGACGACGGCCAATTGCTCAGAATCGCACGCCGCGCACGCGAGCGGGTGCTTGAGCAGCACAGCTCGGAGCGGCGGGCCATGCAGCTGATAGATTTCATCGAGCGAGCCCGCTCGCGTTCCGAACGTCAACCCGCAGCGATGGAGGCCTGACATGTGGGGCATCGTTCCCGCCGCCGGTCGCGGCAGCCGCATCCAGCCGTTGGCCTTCTCCAAGGAGCTGCTCCCGGTCGGCAGCCGCTGCGACAACGGTATCGATCGGCCATGTGCGGTTTCCGAATATCTCGTCGAGCGGCTGATCCTTGGCGGAGCCGACAAGATCTGCTTCGTCATTTCGCCCGGCAAGTCGGACATCCTCGAGTATTTCGGCGATCGCTATGAAGGTGCCGAACTCGCTTACGTGGTACAGCCCCAGGCATCCGGGCTTTGCGATGCCGTCTTCCGCGCCGCTACGGTGGTCGGAGACCACGACGATGTTCTGGTCGGGCTTCCGGATACGGTCTGGTTTCCCAAGACCGCACTCAATGCCCTGCCGGATGCGGACCTGTCGCTCCTGCTCTTTCCCGTCGAGCACCCCGAATTCTTCGACGCGGTCGTCCTCGATGGGGACCAGGTCAGGGAGATCCAGGTCAAGCAGCCGGATGCACGCTCCAATTGGATCTGGGGCGCCTTCAAGATGTCGGCCTCAGGGTTCCGCGACCTGCATCTGCTGTGGAATGAGCGCAACCGCCAGGACGAGTATTTCGGCACGCTGGTAAACAGCTATCTCTTCGCCGGCGGCAGTGGCATCGGCGTGAAGGCCGGCGAGTCCTATGTCGATGTCGGAACCATCAATGGCTATCGCACCGCGATCGCACTGCTCGCCGACCGCGATAGGCAAGAGCAGAGATCCAGGCCAATCGTCGCATCGTCGTCACAGTCCCAGCAGATGCCCGCCCCCGCCGTGGGTGAAGGGGTTTCATGAAACCAGACACGCTCTCGGAGGACGAAATCCGCCAAAGGATCGACGCCCTCGGCCCCTGGTTTCACAATATTGATCTCAGGGGCATACCGACGGCGCCACGGCACTTTCTGGGCGATTATCCGAACGTGAAGTGGCGACGCTTCTCCAGCGTCATACCCGACAGCCTGCAGGGTATGAGTGTGCTCGACATCGGCTGCAACGCGGGCTTCTATTCCATGGAGATGAAACGACGCGGCGCGGATCGCGTCCTTGGTGTCGACACCGACGAAGAATACCTCGCGCAGGCAAGATTTGCCGCCGAGGTTAACGGGCTGCACATCGAATTTCGCAAGATGTCGACCTATGACGTCGGCGAGCTTAACGAGAAATTCGATCTCGTGATCTTCATGGGCATCTTCTATCATCTTCGTCATCCACTACTTGCGCTGGACCTCATCTACGAGCACGTCGCGCGAGATCTCCTGCTCTTTCAGTCGATGCAACGCGGCGGCAGCGGGGTCGATACGATCGAGCGCAATTACGATTTCTGGACGACCGAGCCGTTCGACAGCCCCGGTTATCCCAAGCTTCACTTCGTCGAGCACAAATATGCCGATGACCCGACCTACTGGTGGGTCCCAAACCGAGCCTGCGTCGAGGCGATGCTGCGCAGCGCCGGCTTCAGGATCACGGCGCATCCGGAGACCGAAGTCTATCTCTGCCGGCGCGCGGCCAGGCCGCAGGCCGACGGCCCGGTCTATCCATCGCGAGGCAACGGCCGATGATTGAAGCCGCCAAGATCTGGAACGAGCCCAACAACAAGTCGCACTGGGACATCCAGATCGATCCCGAGTGGGATAGATTTGCCGAAATGGCCATCGCGACCGGCAAGGCCATTCGTGCCGTTCATCCGACCCTGCCGCGCGTCCTCGGCGGGATTTCGCCGATCGACCCGCGCTTCATGGGAAACATGAAGCACCGTGGCGTGCTCGACCATGTCGATGCGGTTGCGGTTCACGGCTTTCCGCTCGACTGGAACCTCTGGCAGATCCAGGAATGGCCGGCCAAGCTTGCCGAGATCCAGGCAGTGGTCTCGCACCCGGTGTGGGTAACAGAGGTGGGCGTGTCGTCGTTCGGCGCGGACGAGGTGCAAGCCTGGGGTGTCAAGCGGACGGCCGAGCTGCTTGCGGGACGCACGCCTCGCATTCACTGGTACAGCCTGTACGATCTTCCCAAGACCTGGGAAGCGACGACACGCCATCGCGAGGCGGAGGGCTCATCCTACTATCGGCACTTCCATATGGGCCTGTTGCGCGAAGACGGGACACCCAAGCCGGCGCTCGAAATCTACTCCGGACATGCCCGGACGATGGGGCTGTGCCAGTGGTTTCATTTCGAAGATCACCGCCTCCATGACGCGGTGCGCTGGATGCGCCGCCTGGGCGTGAGGCATCTCAGGACGGGCCTGTCCTGGGCCGACAGCTTCCGCCCCAACGCTCTCGACTGGTTCGATCGCCAGATGGAAGCGCTGGCTGAGTTCGACGTCACTGTGACCTTCTGCTTCACGCCCGAACATCGCGGCCTTGCGCCCCATCACACCAGCCCGCCGCTCGACCCGCAGGAATTCGCCGACTTCTGCGCGACCATGATCCAGCGCTATTGCCCCGCCCCGACGGCGATCCGGCCGGTAACGAACGAAGCATGGGAGCCAACATGCGCGCCATGATCCTGGTACTGGACTCGGTCGGCATCGGCGCGGCTCCCGACGCAGGCCGCTACGGCGACGAAGGCGCGGATACGGTCGGCCACATTGCGGAAGCCTGTGCGCGAGGCGATGTCGACAGGGCCGGACGTGAAGGTCCGCTTCGCTTGCCCCATCTGGTCGAGCTCGGCCTTGGCGAAGCCTGCCATCTCGCCACCGGGCGGTACCCGCCTGCACTCAGGCGAAGCTGCCGTCCGACGGCACGGTATGGCACCGCGATCGAGCAATCCAAGGGAAAGGATACGCCATCAGGCCATTGGGAGATCGCCGGCGTGCCAGTGCCGTTCGAATGGGGCTATTTCCCAAAAACGGTCCCGTGCTTCTCGCGTGATTTGATCGATCCGCTCTGCGACGAGGCGGCGCTGCCCGGCATTCTCGGCAATTGCCACGCCTCGGGGACGGAAATCATCGCCCGTCTCGGCGAGGCGCATGTGAACACGGGACGGCCGATCTGCTACACCTCGGCCGACAGCGTTTTCCAGATCGCGGCGCATGAAGAGACGTTTGGTCTGGACAGGTTGTATGGGATGTGCGCGGTCGCGCGACGGCTTGTCGACCCCTTGAACATCGGTCGCGTCATTGCCCGTCCGTTCATCGGCTCGTCGGCTGAGACCTTCAGGCGAACCGCCAGCCGTCGTGACTTCGCGGTGCCGCCGCCGGAGCCGACCATTCTCGATACCGCCTCGATTCATGGCCGCGACATTATCTCTATCGGCAAGATCGATGACATCTTTGCGCATCGCGGGACCGGCACCACCAAGAAAGGTGACGGCAACGACGCACTGTTCGACCGTTCCCTGGAGGGCTGCGACCAGCTTGCCGAGGGAGGTTTGCTGTTTGCGAATTTCGTGGATTTCGACACCGTCCATGGCCACCGGCGCGATGTCGCCGGCTATGCTGCAGCACTGGAGGCGTTCGACGCGCGATTGCCGGAACTGCTCGGACGATTGAAGGCGGATGATCTTCTCATCATCACCGCCGACCATGGCTGCGATCCGACCTGGGCGGGCACGGACCATACGCGCGAGCAAGTTCCCATTCTGGTGGTTGGCGGATCGCAGGCGAGGATTGGTCAACGCCACGGTTTTGCGGACATCGCGGCGACGGTAGCGCGGCATCTCGAGCTACCGCCGACGCCGCACGGCGCGCCGTTTTAAGCGATCCCGCTCCCCGGCGATTCACCCACGTTATAATGCAGGTTAGAGAAATCTTTGTTCGTACCTCGGTGAGGAACGAACATTGGTTGCGTCGCTTCTACCTCCCGGAGTGACGGGCGCGCGAAAGAGCCAAACCAAGACGTCTCACACCGCACGCTCGGCTTAGGATCGCGAGATCATTTCAACGTGGAGAAGTGCCGAATGGCTCGAGTCCTGATTACCGGAGGAGCCGGCTTCATAGGCTCTCACGCCGCCGATGCGTTGCTCGGCGCGGGATATGAGGTCCGGCTGCTCGATAATCTGGCGCCGCAGGTTCATGGCGGCGCACGCCAGCGGCCATCGTATCTGAACGGGGATATGGAACTCATTGTTGGCGATGTCAGCGACGCACCCGCCGTCGAACGTGCCCTGCGCGGCATCGACATGGTACTGCACCTCGCCTCCGCCGTCGGCGTCGGACAGAGCATGTACCATATCGAGCCCTACGTCCGCACCAACGAGCTCGGCACCGCCGTCCTGCTGCAGGCACTGGCAAAGCATCCCGTCGAACGGCTGGTGGTTGCTTCATCGATGAGCGTTTACGGTGAGGGGCTGTGCCGCTCGGCCGAGGGCGCTGCCATCTCGCCCGATGAGCGCTCCGTCGATCAGCTCAGGCGGGGCGATTGGGAGCTCTGCGACGCAGACGGCCGGCCGCTCCAACCCGTACCAACGTCCGAAAGCAAGCCGCCATCGCTCAGCTCGATCTATGCGCTCAACAAGTATGTTCAGGAACGGATGTGCCTGATCACAGGCAAGGCATACGCCATGCCGACGGTGGCACTGCGCTTCTTCAATGTCTTCGGCCCCCGTCAGGCGCTGTCCAACCCCTATACCGGCGTGCTCGCGATCTTTGCCGCGCGCATTCTCAACGGCCGATCGCCGCTCGTTTTCGAGGATGGCCTGCAGAAGCGCGACTTCGTCCATGTCCACGACGTCGCGCGCGCCTGCCTGCTGGCGCTGGAGACCGAGTATGCCAACGAGGTATTCAACGTCGGCTCCGGCACCAGCCGTACCATCATTTCGGTCGCTCGTGACCTCGCCCGGGTCATGGGGCGCCCCGATATCGCGCCTGCCGTTACCGGCAAATACCGGGCCGGCGATATCCGCCACTGCTTTGCCGACCTGGAGAAAAGCCGAACGCTCCTGGGCTTCGAGCCGCGCGTGCGATTCGAAGAGGGCCTCGACGAACTCGCAAACTACCTGGCCGACCAGATTGCGGATGACCAGGTCGAGCAGGCAACGGACGAATTGTTGCGACGGGGATTGGTCGCATGACGACGGCAAACGGCGATAGCAGGCCCGTGCTGATCACGGGTGGCTGCGGCTTCATCGGCTGCAACCTGGCGGACCGGCTTGCCGGGCGCGGCGAAACGGTCACTGTGCTGGACAATCTCGCACGACCCGGCGTTCGCGAAAATGCCCAGTGGCTGAAGTCACGGCACGGCGATCGCGTGAGCATTGCTGTCGGCGACGTGCGCGACCCGATCACCGTCATCGATGCCGTACGCGACGCCAGCGCCGTTCTGCACCTGGCGGCCCAGGTCGCCGTGACCAGCAGCCTCGATAATCCGACTGAGGACTTCGAGATAAACGCGCGCGGAACGGTCAATGTGCTCGAGGCCGTCCGTCTGCACAATCGGTCAGCTCCGGTCCTGTTCGCATCCACCAACAAGGTGTACGGCCGCCTCATCGATGCTTCCCGAATTCGGCGCGAAGGCTCGCGGTACGTGCCGACCGACGTCGAACTGACCCGGGGAATTTCGGAAGACATGCCGCTCGATCTCTATAGTCCCTACGGCTGCTCCAAGGGGACCGCCGACCAATATGTGCGCGACTACGCCCGAATCTTCGATCTCAATACCACCGTCCTGCGCATGAGCTGCATCTACGGGCCGCGGCAGTTCGGCAATGAAGACCAGGGTTGGATCGCCCATTTCCTCCTGTCGGCGCTGCGCCGCGAACCGATCACTATCTATGGCGACGGCTGTCAGGTACGCGATGCACTGTCTGTGGCAGATGCGGTTGACGCATGGCTTGGCGTGCTCGACAATATCGGACGGACGCGCGGCAAGATCTTCAATCTCGGCGGCGGGCCAACCAATTCGGTCAGCTTGCTCGAATTGATCGAACTGATCGATCGTATCGGCAACAGCCCGGTCAGATTCATTTTCTCCGACTGGCGTCCGGGCGATCAGCCCTGGTACGTCACCAATGTCAGCGCACTCTCGGCGGCAATCGGCTGGAAGCCGACCACATCTCTGGCACAAGGACTGAGCGGGCTGCAGGGCTGGCTTGAAAGCCGCTTCATCCGGACTCCTGCCAATCGCGAGGCGCTGGCATGACGCGCGTCGCCCTGATCAACCCGCACTGGAATTTTGACGGCAGCATCTATTTCGGGTGCCGCTCGCCGCATTTGCCGCTCGAACTCGGAATTTCCAAGCATTGTCTCAAGGAAGCGGGACACCAGACGCTGCTGCTCGATGCGCATATGTTCGCGCTGTCCCTGGACGACATCGAGGCAGAGTTGCATGCGTTCCATCCCGACCTCGTGGTGGTGACGACGGCGCCTACCTATCTGTTCTGGCGTTGCGCGCCGCCCGAATTGCGCGTCCCGCAACAATTGACGCGTGTCCTTCGCCATCTCGCTCCCACGCTGGTCGCGGTGGGACCCCACGGTTCGACCACGCCGCGCGCCACGCTGAAGAAGCTCGGTGTCGATATCGTGGTGATGGGCGAATGCGAACAGTCCCTGCTGCGACTGGCCAACGGCGATCGCGATTTTGCAGGACTGGCCTTCAGGCACGGCGCCGATATCCGTGTCAACGGCGGGCCTCAAGCCGGCGATTTCAGGAAACAGCCGGCGCTAGTCTGGCCGGACGAGATGGTGCGGCGGCATCATCATCACCATCATCGTTTTGAGGCTGAGCCCACCGGGCCGGGCGCCGAGGTAGAGGCCTCGCGCGGCTGCCCCTATCACTGCACATTCTGCGCGAAGGACAACTTCCGAAATGCCTATCGCAAGCGGCCGGTCTCCACGATTCTTGAGGAGGTGGACCGTCTGCGACAACAGAACGTCGAGTACATCTATTTCATCGACGAGATCTTCCTGCCGAACGCCGAATTGCTGCAAGGCCTCATCTCGCGCGGGCTGAAGTTCGGGGTCCAGACCCGGATCGATCTGTGGACGCCGGACATGCTCGAACTGCTCGGCCGCGCCGGTTGCGTGTCGATCGAGGCGGGGGTCGAGAGCCTGACGCCTGAAGGGCGCGCCGCGTTAGAGAAGAACTGCAAGATGACCACCGATGAATTGGCTGACCGCCTCGTCGAGGCGCGCAGGCATGTGCCATTCGTCCAGGCCAATCTGATAGAGATGCCGCAGGACGAGGATCCCGTGGTTCAGCGCTGGCGCAAGCGCATGCAGGAGTCCGGCGTCTGGGCCAACGATCCCGTGCCGCTCTATCCCTATCCGGGATCGCCCGACTACCGAAAGCTCTGGGGCGAACCTGACGACTTCGCTTGGGAGCGCGCCCACAAGCACTATCTCTCGATGTTCAATCGCTTCAGTGACGTCCAGGAAGAACGCCCCGTGCCGCTGAGTGCGCTGGAATGGCAGGGGATCCCATGAGAACCGCGCTGAACCTTCGTCTCATGATGACGACGGACGCCGTCGGCGGGGTCTGGACCTATGCAACCTCGCTTGCCGCGGCGCTGGTGGAAATGGGCGCCGATGTCAGCCTGGTGACGATGGGTCCCTCGCCCCGACCTGACCAGCGGACCATGGTGCACGGCAGGGTGCATTTGGTTGAAACCGATCTTGCGCTGGAATGGCAGGACCCGGACGCTGCCGACATGGCCAGGGCCCGTGCCGCGCTAGACAGGCTCGAGCGGCGATTGCGGCCCGACATCGTTCACCTGAACAGTTTTCGCGAAGCCACATTCGAATGGAACGCGCCCGTCCTGGTCGCTGCGCATTCCTGCGTGAACTCCTGGGCCCGGGCGTGCAACGACAACGCCTGGCTCTCCGAATCGAGATGGCGGCGCTATAGCGAACTTGTCGCCGCCGGTCTCAGCCGAGCTGGGGGCTGGGTATGCGCGAGCAGCGCTTATCGCGATATGGTCGAGGAAATCTATCATCCGGACCACCGCGGAGCAGTGATCTGGAACGGGCTAGCCCCTGCAACCGCCCGTCCACGACAGAAGCAGGATTTCATTCTCGCTGCCGGCCGCATGTGGGACAAGGCGAAGAACCTGCCGGTCCTCGCGCACGCGGCCAAGGACGTGAACTGGCCGGTCCTTGTCGCTGGTCAAAATGCGGATCTCGAGCGCCGCGAGGGAATAGAACTGCTCGGCGAGCTTCCGCGCGCGGAGCTGCACGGTCTCATGCGGCGCGCGGCGATCTTTACGAGCCCCGCCCTTTACGAGCCGTTCGGGCTGTCGGTGCTTGAAGCAGCTGCGGCCGGCTGCGCGCTGGTGCTATCGGATATCCCGAGCTTCCGCGAGCTCTGGGACGGTGCCGCGCTGTTTGTTTCTCCCGAGGACGCGGCCGGCCTGAGCGCGGCGCTCAATTGTCTGATCCGGAACGAGGCGCATCGCTCCCGGCTACAGGACGCGGCACTTGCGCGGTCGCGGCATTACTCGCTCACCGGCATGGTCGATGGCTATGTCCGGCTGTACGGAGAACTCACTCGCACTGCTACCCGGCGCCATCTTGAAACGGGGGCGTGTGCATGAAGTGCGTCTTCTTCTATCACGCGTTCTCATCCTGCTGGAATAACGGCAATGCGCATTTCCTGCGCGGCGTCACGCGCGAGCTTGCCAAACTCGGGCACGAGGTCGTCGTCTACGAACCCGTCGACGGCTGGAGCCGTCAGAATGCGCGTGTCGAAGGCGGCGAGCTTACCGTTAGGGCCATCCCTGGTCTTTTCCCGTCGGTGCACATCCGGCCGTATGACGGGTCTTTGGATCTGGAGGAAGCGCTCGACGGCGCGGATCTGGTCGTTGTGCACGAATGGAATCCGCCCGACCTCATCAAGCAGATCGGCGCACGTCGCGCTCACGTCGCGCCCTTCACCTTGCTGTTCCATGACACGCACCACCGGGCAGTTACTAAGCCCGATGAGCTTGCCCAGTTCGACCTTGAGGCCTTTGACGGGGTACTCGCCTTCGGCGAGGTGCTCCGCCAGATCTATCTGCGGCTCGGCTGGGCGAACCGTGTCTTCACCTGGCACGAGGGCGCAGATGTTGCGCTTTATCGGCCGCTGCAGCACATCGTCCCGCAGTACGACCTGGTCTGGATCGGCAATTGGGGGGATGACGAGCGCAGCGCCGAACTGCGGGAATATCTGATCGATCCGGTGGCCGAACTGCGGCTGCGGGCCAGGATCCATGGCGTGCGCTACCCGCGGGCTGCGCTGAACTCGATCCAAGCGGCCGGCATCGAATTCGGAGGCTGGTTGCCCGCGCACTTGGCCCCCATCGCCTTCGCCGAGGCCCGCGCCACAGTACATGTCCCACGCGGTCCGTATGCACGATCGCTACGAGGCATTCCCACCATTCGCATGTTCGAGGCAATGGCTTGCGGCATCCCGGTCGTGTCCGCGCCTTGGGACGATGCCGAAGGTCTGTTCACGCCAACGTCCTATCTCCGTGCCAACAACGGCAAGGAAATGAAGGCGCGTCTGCACCGGCTGCTGGTCGATCGCGATCTCGCGACTGAAACCGCCGCGGAAGGGCTGCGCCTCGTCAGGGAACGCCACACCTGCCGTCATCGTGTGATCGAGCTGCTCGACATTGTCGATATGATCCGCAGTATCCGCCCGGCCCACTCGCCGGCATTGCAGGAAGAGGCCGTGCCATGAAGATCTGTTTCTTCGGGTCGAGCCTGGTATCGTCCTACTGGAATGGTGCGGCGACCTACTACCGCGGGCTACTGAAAGAGATAGCGGCGCTCGGGCACGAGGTCACTTTCTTCGAACCCGACGCATTCGATCGCCAGGCACATCGCGATATCGACGATCCGACCTGGGCGCGCGTCCAGATCTACCCGGCCACGACGGATGGCTGGCAGCGATCGCTCTCCGAGGCCGCGCGCTCGGCCGATCTTTTGATCAAGGCAAGCGGTGTCGGCGTTTTCGATTCGGAACTGGAAACGGCCATCGCCGAGCTTCCTTCCAGGACGCTTCGCATCTATTGGGACGTCGATGCGCCGGCGACGCTGGATGCAATCGCCGGGCAGCCGGATCATCATCTGCGCCGCGCTGTTCCCCACTATGACCTGGTGCTGACCTACGGCGGCGGCGATCCCGTTGTGTCCGCCTATCGCGCCGCCGGTGCCCGCGACTGTGTGCCCATCTACAACGCGCTCGACCCGGCGACCCATTTTCCCGTGCCGCCGGACGCCAGGTTCGTCTGCGATCTCAGCCTGCTCGCAAACCGGCTGCCCGATCGCGAAGCACGCATTGAAGACTTTTTCCTTTCGCCTGCCGAACGGATGCCGAACAGGCAATTCCTGCTGGGCGGATCGGGGTGGGATTCCAGGGCCACCCCACCCAACGTCCGCAATGTCGGCCACGTCGGCACTGGCGAACACAACGCCTTCTTCTGCTCCGGCCTGGCGACCCTGAACGTGAACCGGGACAGCATGGCGAAATATGGCTTCTCGCCGCCAACCCGCGTCTTTGAGGCCATCGGTGCCGGCGCCTGCCTGATCACCGAC
The DNA here is from genome assembly GCF_016213215.1 of Bradyrhizobium sp. Taxonomy (GTDB): domain Bacteria; phylum Pseudomonadota; class Alphaproteobacteria; order Rhizobiales; family Xanthobacteraceae; genus Bradyrhizobium. The sequence continues at coordinate 25,948 of NZ_JACRAW010000143.1, forward strand.
GCCTGGCAGGGTATCGATTGTTTCCTCGAACCGGATCGTGAAGTCCTGGTGGCAGCTGATGGCCGCGAGGTGGAGGAACATCTCGACGCGCTTCGCCCCGATCGGTCCCGCGCGATCGCCGAGCGCGCGCGGAAACGGATCCTGGCGCACCACACCTATGAGCATCGAGCCCGCCAGTTTGACCATTTGCTTGAAGGCATCAGCACCAAGAGCGAGGCTGCCGAATGAACCTGGACATCGTCGTTATCGGACTTTCAGTTACCTCGTCCTGGGGCAACGGCCACGCGACGACCTACCGGGCGCTGTTGGAGGCGCTCGCGCAACGCGGACATCGTGTGACCTTTCTTGAGCGCGACGCGCCCTGGTATCGCGCCCATCGCGACCTCAAGCCCCCATCGAGCTGGACCGTCAAGCTCTACCATTCGTTGCAAGACATTCCGCAACAGTTCGGCACCGCCATTCGCGAAGCCGATCTTGTCATCATCGGCTCCTACGTGCCGGACGGCCTTGCGATCGCCGAATGGGTTACCTCGCACGCCCAGGGCATTTGCGCCTTCTATGATATCGATACGCCTGTCACGCTCTCCAGGCTCGACAAGGGGCTCGACTATCTCTCCGCCAGAATAATTCCGCGCTTTGATCTTTACCTCTCCTTTTCGGGAGGACCGGTGCCCGGCATGATCGAGGACATCTACGGCAGTCCGCTCGCCCGCGCCCTTTACTGCAGTGCCGACATCCGCCTCTATCAGCCACAGCAGCTCGAGATGCGATGGTCGCTCGGCTATCTCGGCACCTACAGCAGCGATCGCCAGCCGCAACTGGAGAACCTGTTCATCGCCGCGGCGCGGGCGCTCACGGGCGAGAACTTCGTCGTGGCCGGGGCGCAGTATCCCGAAGGCATCGACTGGCCGGTCAATGTCGAACGCATCGAGCACATTCCACCACAGGAGCATGCCTCATTCTACGCAAGGCAGCGCTTCACGCTGAATATCACCCGGGCCGATATGCGCGCGCTCGGGTTTTCGCCCAGCGTTCGGCTGTTTGAAGCCGCCGCCCGCGGAGCGCCGATACTCTCGGATCGATGGCCGGGCATCGAGACCATCCTCATACCGGGAAGCGAGATGCTGCTGGTCTCAACGCCGGAAGAGGTAATCCAGATCGTGCGCGACATGCCCGAAGAAATGCGACTAGGCATCGCCGCACGTGCCCGAAGGCGCATCTTGCGCGACCACACCCCCGACCATCGGGCACGCCAACTTGAAACATACCACCTCGAAGCGAAGGCGAGACGCCGGTTGCCCGAACGCCGCGCGGCGAGCCGTCCTCTGCATGCTGCCGAACTCTAGGCCGGGTCTCCAATGAACATGCGACAGTCCACTTCCTCATTCGGTCACTCTTTACGCCGCACCATTGTCACGGGTGGCGCCGGCTTCATCGGCTCGCATCTATGCGATTCGCTGCTGCAGCGCGGAGATGAGGTAATCTGTATCGACAATCTCTATACCGGGTCGATCCGCAACATCCGTCCATTGCTCAATCACCCGCACTTCCAGTTCATCGAGCATGATGTCCGCATCCCCCTCCGCATCGAGGGCGAGATCGACCGGATCTACAATCTCGCCTGTCCGGCTTCGCCCTGCCACTATCAGAGGGATCCGATCGGGACGATGAAGACCTGTGTGGTCGGGACCATCAGCACGCTGGAACTGGCGCTGCAGAAGTCCGCCCGCTTCCTGCAGGCATCGACGAGCGAAGTCTACGGAGACCCGGAAATCCATCCGCAGCCCGAGTCGTATGTCGGCCACGTCAATCCTATCGGGCCCCGCGCCTGTTACGACGAAGGAAAACGTGCGGCCGAGGCCGTGATATTCGACTACCACCGCCTCCACGGCCTTGAGATCAAGGTCGCCCGCATCTTCAACACCTACGGCCCGCGCATGCTCGAGAATGATGGGCGCGTGGTTTCCAATTTCATCGTGCAGGCGCTGCGGGGTGAACCGATCACCGTCTATGGTTCCGGAAAGCAGACCCGTAGCTTCTGCTTCATCGATGACCTGATCCGCGGCCTGGACCTGCTGATGGAGAGTCCTGCTTCGATCACCGGCCCCGTCAACCTCGGCAATCCGCAGGAGATGACGATCGAAGCAATTGCTCGCGAGGTACTTGCACGCACCAAATCCAAGTCGAGGTTGCGATTCGAACCTCTGCCGGTCGACGACCCAAAACGCCGCAAGCCCACGATCGACGCGGCAAAAAAGATCCTGGGATGGCGTCCAGAGGTCCCGATCGAGAAAGGAATTGAGGCGACGGTCGCCTATTTCGCGCTTCGCCTCGCGACAAGAGAGCCCGAAACAAAGCGCCCAACGCGCGGACGCCCCGGCCAGAGCGAGCGTGCCTGGCTCGCGGTGACAAGCCAATAATAGGACTCAGGGGGCCGTTAAATGCGGATCAAAGATGCCGGGGGGACCGCCCTGCCGACGAGAGAGATCGCCCACGGCGATCGTCAGTGCCCCGCGGTCAAGCTGTCTGCTCCCGAACCGATCGGAAGCGCTTTTCGTACTCTCGAACGGTTCCTGATTTCACGACGTGATGCCTCGGGCAACTTGATCACGTTTGACCGCGAAGTTCTGAGATCGGGACAGGTCGTCGGCGTTCTGGCGGTCGACCCCGTTTGCAACGAGGTGGTCCTCACGCGACAGTTCAGGCTCGGCGCTCACCTCGCCCTCGACTATGGCGAGACTCTCGAGATCGTTGCCGGCCGTATCGACCCCGGAGAAACTGCCGAACAGGCGGCCCGGCGCGAATGCCGGGAAGAGATAGGATTGGATCCGCAGCGGCTTGTGCCTCTGTTCGGATTCGCTCCAGCGCCGGCCCTGTCGGACGAGTTCATGACGCTGTTCCTGGCTCAGGTTGATACGCGCCGAGTACCTGATAGGGCGGGGGCGAGCCATGAGGGGGAAGAGATCGCGGTCGAGTGCCATGCACTGGAAGACTGCATCAGCCTGATGGAAGCAAGAGCCCTGCATAGCGGCCCAACCATCGTCGCGCTCCAGTGGCTCGCGCTCAACAGGAATTCGCTGGGCGGCCGATCTTGCGCTCCTCGCGGCACATGATGATCAGGCCTCTGCCGAGGGCACCGGTTGATCCTCCACGTCCAGCGATATCGAAACCTTCATGAACGGTGACCCGTCCCGGTTCACATGGACCGTGACCTGCCGTGCGGTTCCATTGACAAAGGCATCCCTGGCGATGGAGGTGCCCGTTGCGACGGCCTCCCTGCGAACCTGGTCCCAATCGTGAAATTCCTGCCCCTCCTCGTCCTCGATGAACCGGCCGTTTTCCTGGATGTGGAAGTGAAAGCGTGGCATCGGATGGCGCAGCCGGATCAAAGGGTTGGCGACTGATGCAGGTAACGAGCATCGAAGTCGGCAAGTTCCTGGAACTTCGCTTCGTCAAGAATCGTCACCTGCCCGCGGTGAACGTCGACGATTTTGTCGGCACGCAGTTGTTTAATCACCCGATTGGCGTGAATCGCGGTGACCCCCATGGCCTCGCCGATCCGTTCCTGCGTCAGCGGCATCTCGAAACTGTCGCCGTCGGCCAATCCAACGACCCGCAGACGATCTCGAAGTTCGGCAAGAATGTGTGCTAGGCGACTCGGCGCCGGGCGCTGGCCGATGTTTACGAGCCACTCGCGAAACATCGCCGCATCAATCAACGTGTCACGCCAGAACATCTCGGCGATCTCCGGCTGCCGGCGAAAGAGCTGGCGCACGACGGCATGGCTGATCAGACCGAGCGTACAGTTCGTGAGCGCGACCAGATCGTGATCCATGACCTGCAGATACAGGCTCTGCAGGTCTGGGATCTCACCTGGAATGTGGATGGATAGGATCTGCTGCTGCCCACTGGAAGTCGTTTTGGATCGCAGGCAGAAGCCGGCGGCAATCAGGCAGCATTCAGTAGGACGGTCCCCTTCACGCACGACGGCTTGGTCAGGCCGAAACGCCTTTACAGTGATCGGGAGACCCCGGAGAACCTGGAGTTCTTCCTCTGTCTTCCCCGAGATTGCGCGCATTCGGCGAACCAAGGCGTCGGTAATCGATCGCGGGTCCAAGCAATCACCTCCAGCAGGTTCGATCGTCACGGGCTTCAGCGAACACGAAACCATGGAGACGATCGTGAGTTCCGAGAGACCGGCGAGAGATCAACCCACCCTGGAACGGCAAGTTGGCTAAGGCGTGACCATTGGCAATTGGCTCCTTTGTTGGAACAACGCCCAACAGCGGCCGTTCTCGAATCTCTCTGCCACAACAGACCGGGAGTTTGAGCAGCCACGGAGTAGGTCGACATGAGCGATTTCCGCGATATCCAGAATGGCGTCAACGACCCTGTCGACTGCGTCGACGTGAAGTACCAGTTCAGCGACAACCAGACGCCGCACGAGCGGGCCCAGACCGCTGCCGATGTGCGGGCAATTCCCACGCCGTCGCCATCCGAGTCATTCCTGCCCGAAGGATTGCGAAGGCCGCCTGCCAGACCGCTCAACAAGCGAACCGGCCGGAATCCGACGGATTGAGCGAAACGTCGTAGTCGGCATCTCCCGAAACGCGTTTGGAACGAACACCCAAAGCCATCCGTTGATCGGCACCAACCGTTGCCTGGCGATCGCCGGGCGAAAAGCTAGGAATCCAGTCATGAAGTTCTTAGTCATCGCCGCGAGTTGCGTGCTGCTTGCAAGCTCAGCACTCGCCCAATCCGTCGGCGAGAAGACCGGCATCAATTCGGCACTGGGAGTTGCGCCTCCCACGGCCGACTTTGTCAAACAAGTCGCGATCAGCGACATGTTCGAGCTCGAGTCGAGCAAGCTCGCACAGCAAAAGGGCAACGCACAGGAAAAGTCGTTCGCCCAGCAGATGGTGACCGATCACAGCAAGACCACCAACGACCTGAAGAGCATGATTAGCAGCGGCAAGGTCAAGGCTGCACTGCCCACCGCACTCGACAGCTCACACCAGAGCAAGCTCGACAAGCTCAAAGGCGCGACGGGCGGAGATTTCAGTTCGAATTTCAACTCGTACCAGGTCAGCGCGCACGAAGACGCGGTATCGCTTTTCGAGCGCTATGCAAAGGGCGGCGACGATCCAGAGCTCAAGGACTGGGCCGGCAAGACTCTTCCCACGCTCAGGCACCACCTCGAAATGGCACAGGAACTAGGCAAGGCCCCAAGTGTCGGCCAGTCCAAGTGAGGGAATCCTGGTCTGCCGACGCAAGAATGCCGGCAGGTCCGCCGGCATTTTTGTTGGTGTGCGTTGCAGCAAATGGTTCCGCGGCAAGGGCGCCCTGCTCCTGCTGGACCGCCATAGTGTTGGAGCCGTTCGAACCATTGGCGGACCGATCTCGTTACCTCTGATGCGCGACGCTTGTGGCGCTCGTTGTCACAGGCCGGTTGCGTCGTCCCAGCTACGGAGATGCCTGATGAGCAAGGAACGACCTACGGATGATCCAAGGACGCAAAGCGATTGGGGCTCTCATTCACAGACCGACAAACCTTGGAAAGGGAACCCGGAAAAGGAACAACGCTCTGACCAGTCGAAGATCGACCTTGAGAAGTGGCACGAGACCAATACGCATTGATTGTTGATTGGGGGCAGCCTGCGTTGTTCGACTTGTCGCGCAGATTTCCTGATCTGGCCGGGAACGCGGGGCGTGCCGGCTCGTTCTGTGGGCTCTCGTCCAACCAGATTGATGAGGCACATCATGAAAGTGCGCGACGCGATGACCCCCGAAGTCCAGCTTTGCACCCCTCAAGACACCCTGAAGGATGCGGCCGAAGCGATGGCCACCCTCAACGTGGGGCTTCTGCCGGTGACCGAGAATGATCGCCTCGTCGGCATGATCTCCGATCGCGACATCACGACGCGCGGTGTTGCCCTCGGTCGCGGACCCGACACGTGCGTGCGCGACGTGATGACGGAGGACGTCAAATACTGTTTTGAGGATCAGGACCTCGAGGACGTTACCCGGAACATGGGCGACATCCAGGTGAGGCGCCTGCCGGTACTCAACCGCAACAAGCGCCTCGTAGGCATTATCGCACTCGGCGACATCGCGCGCGCGAACGCCGGTGACGGGACCGCGGCGGCACTGCACCAGATCTCGCGTCCGGGCGGACGACATTCGGCGACGACGAGCCGCTTCGGTTAGGATCGCTCGACCGGCGCCGGACCAAGAGGTAGCGATCACCCCGTTGGCGGGTCGCCACGATCATCCGGAGCCATGCCGGAGCCTGGCGTCTTTTCGGAGTCGGTGAGCTTGGGATCGCGGGTCGCTTCGCGCGAGACGGAATTCTTCGGATCGCTGCGATGCGCAGTCTGCGCCCGCTCCCTGTCCGCCGGCTGTTCCTGCGCCTTTTCGTCCTTCACGATTCCATGTTCGGAGTGCTTCATTTGTCATCCTCAAATGGCGCGATCGAAATCACATGAACGGTCGCGCCAGCATAGTCGCTCGAGGGGGCATCTCAGTTCCGCCTGCTCCAAACCGTGAGTGGCGAGGATCCTCCCTTCAACCTTCAACGCTGAGTCGGAATCAATGGGTGACCCTCGACATCGTTCCAGCGAACACATGGCCTGAAGCTCGACCGAGGCCCGAACTGGGGAGGCAAATAGCCCCAGCAGTGAGGCCAACACGAACCTGGAACTTTGCCGAGCAAGCAGGCTTTCCATCCTCTGACGAGGAGAGGGACGCTTTCGTCTGCGTTCTATTTGACAAGCAGCATACGCAATCGACATCGCCCCAGGATCAAGGAGAATGAAGATGGACTGGAATCGCGTCGAAGGAAACTGGAAGCAGATCAAAGGCAAGGTGAAAGAGCAATGGGGCAAGCTGACGGACGACGATCTTGATGTCATAGACGGCAAGCAGGACCAGCTCGAAGGCAAGATCCAGCAGCGTTATGGTTATCAGAAGGATCAGGCCGAAAAGGAAATCAACGATTGGTACAATCGCCAGACATGGTGAGAGCGTTGAAGCAGGAGCCCCGAGAAAATCGGGGCTCTTTTACCGAAAGCCGAGCCTTACCTCTCGTGTTTTCTGGAGCGAGACTCCTCCCGGCGACGGGGGACCGCGCACTAGCGGCCCAGCCACTCGCGACCCTGAGCATAGAGCGCCTCGACCTCGACGCCGATCAGCCCCGGCATGTCGCGCTTGACCTTGTAGCCGATCATCTCCTGCAGATAGGCCAGGTGACGATAGCCTTCCGGAAGTCGCGCGAGCCGCTCTCCGTCCAGCCGAACGACGGCCGCGGGATCCACTGGATCGAGCCGGTCCTTTTCGTAGATCGGCTGCCGACGGACGATCCCCCATCTACCCTCTCGCTTCTCAAGGAAATCGAAGAAGCGCCCTGTGCAGACGACGTCGCACACGACGTCGTGCACCAGGGCCCGTTGCGAAATGGTCATCTTGGTCTGCGCGATGGCGCGAGCTCCGGCCACATCGATGCTGCTGCCGCCCAGGAAATGCAGGATACGCACACCCTTGGTGAAGCCTTCGCGGCTGACTCGGATGAATTCAGCCGCCGGCCCCTGAAACCAGGTGGCTGACATCCAACCATCTTCGTGCCAGACCGTCGCGAAGCGATCCCAGTCGCCGGCGTCGCGCCAGACCGCCCAGTTCTCGATCAGTTCACGGATGGCCAGTTTATCGAGGGTGGCCGGGACCGTCATGTAGAAACTCCTGATGGTTCGAGGGCTGCGCCGCGAGGCAGCCCGCAGCCGAAGAGGCGGCCAGGTGTCACACCCGCCAACGATCCTGGCGCCGCTCCGACCTTGAGCGTCAACGCTTACTAGCCGAAAGGTGCAAGCCTGTCCCGCGGGGAATCGACCTCACAAGATCGGGGGCTCCCCCGTATCCGTAGCGAGCGGCGGACGAGCCGGATATGGCCACGCAAAAAAAGAAAGCGGCGCGCTCTGTGCGACGCGCCGCTCTTATACGCACCTGTGAAAGTTCGGCGTCAGGCCGCCGGCGCGCGGCGGTTACGCGAATTGCGCTGGAAGAACAGCGCCTGGCTCGCGACGGCCGACACCATCGCCGGCTGGAACGGCTTGGAGATCAGGAAGGCCGGCTCCGGCCGCTCGCCGGTGAGGAAGCGCTCGGGATAGGCCGTGATGAACACGACCGGTACCTCGAAGCTCCTTAGAAGCTCGTTGACGGCGTCCAGGCCCGACGAACCGTCGGCGAGCTGGATGTCCGCGAGGATGAGGCCCGGTCGCTTGTTCTTGGCGAGCGCAACCGCATCCGCATGAGTCCGCGCCACTCCGACCACATTGTGCCCGAGATTCCTCACCAGACTTTCCAGATCCATGGCGATGAAAGTCTCGTCTTCGATGATCAGGACGTCGGTGGCAATTTCCGCCGCCATTTCCCGGCCCGCCATGTCCGCAAGCCGGCGCGTCTCGGCGACGTCCGTGCCGAGGATGTAGGCGACCTCTTCCTCAGGGAAGCCTTCCAGCGACAGCAGCAGGAATGCCTGCCGGGGCAAGGGGGTGATGTTGGACAGCCGGCGCTCGGGCGGCATCGGCAGTGTCGTCACCTCGGAATCATCGTTGAGCGAAACCGAATTCCAGATTTGGGTGAACAGCCGGAATAGGCCGGCGCGAGGGCCATGGCTCTCGTCTAGCAGCGAGGGGTCCTGGAGCATGGCTTCCAGCATCGCTCCGACATAGGCGTCCCCGGACGATTGGCTACCGGTCAAGGCGCGGGCGTACCGCCGCAATAGCGGCAGGTGCTCAGCAACAAGCTGTGAACGGGACATCCCCACTCCATTTTCTTAGGGCCAAGCTCGTTGAGGTGTCATTAAGGGGCGGCCCGGTTCCCCTGCTAGGCTGATTACGTCCGAAAGCGATAAAAGTTCCGACGGGTCGGAACTTTTAGCCGGATTTCGCATTAGCCCCTCTTAGGGGAACGACTCCGGTTGGAGATAAACCGTTGAAGCTACAGGGACTTAACTCTCGGGGAAACGTGGAACAGGTCATGAAAGATGTAAAGTCTCAAGCGAGCAAAAGCACGACCCCCGGCAAGGGCGGCCTGAGCGCTGAAATTCAATCCAGAATCGGCCACCAGTTGCGGGCGATGTACGACGATGTCGTCCGCCAAGGGGTGCCCGAACGGTTTGCGGAGCTTGTCCGCAAACTTGATGCGCCGCAGGCCGCTTCCCAATTGGAAGGATCGGGGGGATCCAACGAAGACGACGGGAGGGAATAATATGCCTCTCACCGACTCCCTGCGCGACGACATCCTGGCGGCGGTGCCCAGCTTGCGTGCATTCGCCATCTCGCTCAGCGGCAACGGCGATCGGGCCGACGATCTGGTCCAGGAAACCCTGCTGCGGGCGCTCGCCAATATCGACTCCTTCCAGCCGGGCTCGAACCTGCCAGCATGGCTGTTCACGATCCTGCGTAACCTGTTCCGCTCGGACTATCGCAAACGGCGGCGCGAGGTGGAGGATGCCGAGGGCAACTATGCCAAGACGCTCAAGACCCAGCCGGCACAGAACGCGCATCTGGAGTTCGAGGAATTCCGCGCCGCGCTGGACAAACTGCCGCAGGACCAGCGCGAGGCGCTGATCCTCGTTGGCGCGTCCGGCTTTTCGTACGAGGACGCGGCGTCGATCTGCGGCTGCGCCGTCGGCACCATCAAGAGCCGCGTCAACCGAGCGCGATCAAAGCTTGCCGCCCTGCTCTATGTGGAGGGTGCCGAGGATTTTGGTCCCGATAAGACGGTACGCGCGGTGATCGGCGGCAGCAGCGGCTGATGCACTGATGGCGGACATGCACGCCGGCGAGGCGACCAGTTAGTTGGCCGCCTCGCCAGCTGTGACGCTTGCCGCGTCAGTCGGAGTCGCCCGGCTCAGGCCGGACGAACTGGCTTGGAGAACTTCTCGGTCCGGTCCCGCTCGGTCATGTCGATGACCGTCTCCATCGGGGCGGTCAATTCATAGACGTAGCTCACGTCCGTGAAGTAGCGCTTGGACGAGCCGCCGAGCGCCTCGGGCGCGACGCGATCCAGCAGGATCACGCCGAAGTCGGAGTCCGGGCGGCGCGTCGCCTCGCTGGTGTTGAACTCTTCCCAGCGGAAATGAAAGATCGTCTCCGGCTCCTCGCCGTTCACCGTCCAGGTCACGACGATATGAGGATGCTTTCCGACCAGCGAAAGCCCTTCGTCGGAATGCGATGCAAGCTCGAAGAACAACAGCGAGAGGCTTTGTGCGGCGCGCGCGCTGACCGCGATGTCCGGTCCGCTCACAGCAATTCGCTCGGCATGCGGGATCGCCCGCGCCTCGAACAAGCCCTTCAGCTTGACCCCTTGCCACTGGCTCTCGCTGAGAAGCGACACCACGTTGGACATGGCGTGAATGCGCCCGATCAAAAGCTCGCGCGCGACGTCGATGTCGGAGCCATGGCGCAGCGTGCGCGTCACGATCGACTGAATGACGGCGAGGATATTCTTGACCCGATGGTTGAGCTCGTCGATCACGGCTGTCAGACGGCGCTCGAAGCCGATCCTGACTTGAATCTCGCGGCTGAGCCGCAGATTGTTGTAAGCCACGTAGCCGAACAGCCCGCAAACCATCGCCGTGATGGCAAGTCCGATAGCAGCCACGATCGCCGCCGTCTGCCGCGCGCGCCGCACCGCGTTGGTCTTGGCGTAGTAGCTGAGTTGCCAGTCCCGACCGCCAAAGCTGACGGTCCGGGCGGCCGAAGCCGCCGGCCCTTCGGGATCTGCAATGCGCGAACTAACTACGCCTTCGTCGTTTGCAATCAGTTCACTTCCCGCTTGACGAGGATCCCTGAGTGCCACCGAGAACAACGACATGTTGTCGTTGGTCAGCATCAGCGACGCAAGCTGGTACGAGAAGGTCACAAAGCCCGCCGGCGAATCCGCTCCCTCCGGAATGACGGGCGCGGCAATAATGACACCGGTCGGCCCATTCGGGCGCAGCAGGGGTACCGGATCGGACACGACCGATCTTTTCTCTGCCATGGCGCGAGCCAGCATCGGCCCGCGCACCGGATCCTGGTCATAGCTTCGCCCCGGCAGCCCCTTGGTCTCCTCGTTGCGCGGCTCCAGATCGATCAGCACGTCGATCGAATGGTTGAGCGCGGCCGCATCGAGCGGCCTGTCCTCGAAATCGCGGATGGTCGGATTGGGGAATCCGCCGCTCGCCAGCGCCGCCCGCGCTGATTCCAGTTCGTCCGGCTTGAGCCGCGCGATCCAGCCTACGACGACGAAGTCCGTCTTGAAGGCGTAAATGGCCGAACGCAGCGGCTCCAGCATGCTCGGCTTGATCACTGAGGGCGCGCGAAACAGGCCGGATGCAACGCGGGCGAGCAGTTCGCGCTCGGTTAGGCGATCCTGGACAAGGCTTGCATGAATGTCGATTGCACGGGCAACTGCGATGCCGTCAATCGTCAGCTCCTGATCGTGAACGCGATAGGCTGCAAGCCCGGAGAGCAGGACTCCGATCAGCGCGATGAAGCCAATGATGAACCCGAGCCGAACCACTCGCTACTCAGAAGGTCTGAGGTTTGGGAAGAATAGGAAACATGGTGACGGGGCCCGAATGACAGCGTGTCGAGGAAAGAATGAGACCCTACGATCGAGCATAATGGATGAGGTGGCATAAGTACGCAACTTCGGTCGGCGGCGAAGGCTCGGGCGCCCCGAGGGGGCAAGCCTCCGGAATCCATGCTAATGGATATCCGGCGTATTTGTTCCGGCTGCGGCCAGTCGCCACAGGAGTTAACGCACCTGCCATCTACCGTCAGGAGGTTGCACGCAGGCCCCCCTTTGTCTCGATGAAGGCGATGATGCGGTCGAGCCCTTCGCTCTTCTTCAGGTTGGTCATTACGAACGGTCGATCCCCCCGCATCCGCTTGGCATCCATCTGCATTTTGTCCAGGGATGCACCGACATGGGGCGCCAGATCGATCTTGTTGATGACGAGCAGGTCCGACCGGGTGATGCCCGGTCCTCCCTTGGACGGGATCTTGTCTCCGGCTGCAACGTCGATGACGTAGATCGTCAGATCGGCAAGCTCCGGCGAAAATGTCGCAGCGAGATTGTCGCCGCCGGATTCGATCAGCACCAGGTCGAGGCCAGGAAATTTGGCGCGCATGTCGGCCACCGCCGCGAGATTCATCGACGCATCCTCGCGGATTGCGGTATGCGGACACCCGCCTGTCTCCACGCCCGCGATGCGGTCGGGCGTCAGCGATCCGGAGCGCACCAGAAATTCCGCGTCCCATTTGGTATAGATGTCGTTCGTGATCGCGGCGATGTCGTAGCGCTCCCGCATTGACTTGCAGAGCAGATCCATCAGCGCGGTTTTTCCCGATCCGACAGGACCGCCGACGCCAACTCGCAAGGGACCGTTCGAATGCTTGCTCATGCCAACTCTCGGACTGTGCTTATCAACTCTCATACTGCGCTCATCGATCGCTCAGGCCCTGGTCACGGAGCCCAGGTCCAGCGGAAATTATCCTCTCTGAACGTTTTCGCGCGCATTGGATCGGCCTTGTCGAGATCGCCAATCAGCTTGCCACGCGAGTCGAAATAGACCCGATCGGCGTCGATCTGCACGTTGCGTTTGCCGATCTCGCACGCGTAAGGGGCGGCGCGGCCGCCGCCGAGGTATTTCCATTGATTGCCGTGGCGGGCGGCGATGCAGATGACATCGGCCGCCTTCAAACCATTCTTGTCGAGTTCGGCCTGAATGTCGCTGACCAGCTTGGGCGCACTGCGGACCGCGACCAGGACCTCGTCGAGGCCAAGGCTGCCCTCCGCCCAGGCTGGCGATTGGAGCAAGACCACGAACTGCCACCACAGCCCACCTCAGCGTCATGACCGGAACAACCGCGTGTACTGCATCTCATGGCGCATGCTGGCGAGATCGGCGCGGAAAGTCGCGCCGCCGACATCGTCCAGCTTCGCCCGCAGGGCTCGGCTTGCGGTATTGGCAACCACCGGCTCGAGCGCGGCGAGCACGCGCTGGCTTTCGGTTTGTCCAAGCGGAATGAGACGACTTCCGGCGGATATCCAGTTCGAGACCACCCCGTGCAGGAAAGCGTGCAGCGTTGGCCCGAGCGGCACGCTGTGGACGGCGCTGACGAGACCAACCGCGACGGGGTAGACGACCGGCACGAGGCAGTTCGCGATCATTTCCTCCAGGCCGTCGCAATCCCACGCAGCGCGCGCGATCTCGATGAAAGCGCGTCCCTGTGCGGTGGTCTCGAGCTGCCGCTCGCGCGAGGTGACGAAAGCGGCGGCAAGCCCGGCAACCTCGCGCAAGGTCGCCTCATCGCCCGCCTCAGTCGCGCGATGCGCTTGCGACAGAAACACCGCATCGCAGAAGCCCGGGCCCTCGCTCAGCATCGCGTCGAGCCAATCCTTCAGAGATGCGGCGTCCGCAATGTCACCCGCTTCGACCGCCCATTCGATGCCGCTGGAGTAGGAAAAGCTGCCGACCGGAAAGGCAGGCGACAGCCAGGTCATCAACCGGTACAGCGCCGCGGTTTCGGCCTCCGTCATCGCGCCCCGCATGTCGGCCGGCTCACTTGTGATCATGAGCATGGGGATGGCTGTGCTGGTGATCGTGGTCGCATTGCTCGCCATCATGATGGTGGTCGTGACCATGATCATGCGCCGAATGGTCGCGATGGCGGTGATCATGATCGTGGTGTCCATGATCGTGACCATGTCCGGCATGATCATGGCGTGCATGATCATGCGTGTGTTCTTCATGCCCGTGCCCTTGCTCGCTCTCGGCATAGGCGCCGCCCTCCGGATCGAACGGCGCCTCGATCTCGATGACCTTCGCGCCGAGGCCCTTCACCATGGCCTCGATGACGTGATCGCGCCGGATACGCAGCCCCTTGGGCATGATCTGTGTCGGCAGATGCCGGTTGCCCAGGTGCCAGGCGATCCGCACCAGGTGCTGCGGATCGCGGCCTCGGATCTCGGTGAGCGGCTCCGGCGCCGCAACCACCTCGACAAGCCTGCCGTCCTGGAGCACCAGCGCATCGCCGCCACGGAGCGCGACGGCATGCTCGAGATCGAGCAGGAATTCGAGCCCGCGCGTGCCGTGCATGACCATACGCCGCCGGTGACGATCGTCGAAGTCGAGGACGACGGTGTCGGCCGGCGCCTCGGTGAAGCGGTGCTGTCCCTTGACTTTCGTCGCCCGGATCATTCGGTTTTCCTGTCAGCGAACGTCGACCTTCTCGGGCGTGATGATCTCGATCTTGGGCGGCGCCGAGAAGCACTTCACCGCCACGCGACCGAACGCCTTCATGTGTTCGGCGGTTCGGTGCGGCACCAATGCCTCGGCATTTTCCCACTGCTCGACGAACACCATTCTGCTCTGATCGGTGACGCTTTCGTGCAAATCATAGGCAATATTGCCGGGCTCCTTGCGCGTTTCCTTGATGCATGCCTTGGCAGCAGCAATGAATTCAGCGCGCGTTTCAGGCTTGATGGTCAGCGTGGCAACGACGTAGATCACGAAAAATCCTCCCGACTTTCTGCTTGGCTCAATGCCGGCAGGACTTTAGCCCAGAAGCGCGACCGGACGCAAAACCGTAAATCCGCGCGCCCTGATCGCCAGCCCCAGAGCATCGTCCTTTCGAAACATCGGTAGCCACTTTGGGCTAACGCGGCCCTTCGGTCCGGAACTTGCGCTAGAACAGGAAATACCTCTGTGCCAATGGCAACACCTCCGCGGGTGCGCAGGTCAGAAGCTCGCCGTCGGCGCGCACCTCGTAGGTCTCCGGATCGACCTCGATCCTGGGCGTCGCATCGTTGTGGATCATGCTCTTCTTCGAAATGCGGCCGCGGGTGTTCTGTACCCCGTAGAGCTTCTTGTCGATGCCGAGCTTGCGCTGCAGGCCGGCGGCGACCGCGGCCTTCGAGGTGAACACCACGGATGAGGCGGTGCGCGCCTTGCCGAAGGCGCCAAACATCGGCTGATAATGCACCGGCTGCGGCGTCGGGATCGAGGCGTTGGGATCGCCCATAGGCGCCGCGACGATCGAGCCGCCCTTGATGACGCAATCGGGCTTGACGCCGAAGAAGGCGGGCGACCACAGCACGAGATCGGCGAGCTTGCCCTTTTCCACCGAGCCGACCAGCTTCGACATGCCGTGCGCGATCGCCGGGTTGATGGTGTATTTGGCGATGTAGCGCTTGACGCGGAAATTGTCGTTGTCGCCCTTCTCCTGCGAGAGACGGCCGCGCTGCTTCTTCATCTTGTCCGCGGTCTGCCAGGTGCGGATGATGACTTCACCCAGACGGCCCATGGCCTGCGAGTCCGATGACATCATCGACAGCGCCCCGAGATCATGCAGGATATCTTCGGCCGCGATCGTTTCCTTGCGGATCCGGCTTTCGGCAAAGGCGAGGTCCTCCGCGATCGATGGATCGAGGTGGTGACACACCATCAGCATATCGAGATGCTCGTCGATGGTGTTGCGGGTGAACGGCCTCGTCGGATTGGTCGAGGACGGCAGCACGTTCTTCAGGCCGGCGATCTTGATGATGTCGGGCGCGTGACCGCCGCCCGCCCCTTCGGTGTGGAAGGCGTGGATGGTACGGCCCTTGAAGGCCTTGATGGTGTCCTCGACGAAGCCGCTTTCGTTCAGCGTGTCGGAATGGATCATCACCTGGATGTCGTATTTCTCGGCGACGTTAAGGCAGCAGTCGATCGCCGCCGGCGTGGTGCCCCAGTCTTCGTGCAGCTTGAGCGCACAGGCGCCGGCCTTGACCATTTCTTCCAGCGCGGCCGGGCGCGAGGCATTACCCTTGCCGGCAAAGCCGAGATTGACCGGGAATGCGTCCGCCGCCTGGATCATGCGGCCGAGATGCCAGGGGCCAGGCGTGCAGGTGGTGGCATTGGTGCCGGCCGCCGGCCCGGTGCCGCCCCCTAACATGGAGGTGACGCCGGAATAGAGCGCCTCGTCGACCTGCTGCGGGCAGATGAAATGGATGTGGGTGTCGAAGCCGCCGGCCGTTAAAATTTTGCCTTCGCCGGCGATGATCTCGGTGCCGGGGCCGATGACGATGGTGATGCCGGGCTGGATATCGGGATTGCCCGCCTTGCCGATCGCGGCGATGCGTCCGGC
>NZ_JACRAW010000144.1 GCF_016213215.1 Bradyrhizobium sp.
AGGATATGCTCGTCGGGGGCATGCTGGGAGCACCCCGGATAGGAATGCGGTACCCAGATCGTCGGCAGGCCGAGGATCTCCGAAAATACCTCATTGGGCAGCGAGCCGCCGAAATTCGGCAGGATCGCCGGCGATTTACCGGTGGTCTGCCGGATGGAATCCGCCGCCCATTTGACCCAGGGGCTGTCGAAATCGGTGCGCGAAGCCGCAAAACTCTGCGTCGCCTTGACCTCGACCATGGGAAAGCCCTTCGCGACCAGATGGGCGCGCATAACGTCGACAATATCGTCGATTTTGGTGCCGACAACGAACCGCAGTTGCAGCACCGCGTTGGCGCACCCTGGAATGGCGTTCGCGGGCTGCTCGATACTACCCGCCGACATCGCCAGCACTTCCAGCGTGTTCCAGGCGAAGAGCCGCTCGGCGGCCGACAGACCTTCCTCGCCCCAGTTCTCCGACAGCGCCGGCTCGCCGGCGGTCGGGGCGACCTCCACGTCGGCGAGCAAGCTGCGGATCTGGTTGGTGATACGCGGCGGCTTGAGGGCGTCCAGCAGGATACGCCCGTGGCCGTCGACGAGGCTCGCCATTGCATTGGCAAGGATGGTGGCAGGGTTGGCCAGCACACCGCCCCAATTGCCCGAATGATGCCCGCCGTCGCGCAAATTGACGTCGAGATGAACGCGGATGCCGCCACGACAGCCGAGGAAGACCGTCGGCCGGTCGGCGGACAGGCGAGGACCGTCGGAGGCCAGAAACAGGTCGGCCTCGAGGTCCTCGCGCAAGTCCGCGCACACCCGGCCCAGATCCGGCGAGCCGATCTCTTCCCCCATCTCGACGATGAACCTGGCGTTGAAACCGAGCTTGCCGCCGCGCGCGGCCCGAACGGCGGCGAGCGCCGCAAGGTTGATGCTGTGCTGGCCCTTGTTGTCGGCGGTGCCGCGGCCATAGACGCGCTCGCCCGCGACAGTGGTTCGCCAGGGGTCGCGATCCTCGCGCCACTGGCCGACCATGCCGTCAACCACGTCGCCATGGCCGTAGATCAGGACGGTCGGTCGTGAAGCGCCCTCGCGATGCTCCGCAATGAGGAACGGCGACTTTCCGCTCGGCGATTCGACAAGGCGGCTTTCGAAATCGAGCTCGGCAAAGACCGGCTGCAATTCCTTCTCCAGATAGGCGCGCAACTCCGCACTCCGCGCCGGATTCTGGCTCTCGCTCCGATAGGCGACCCTGCGATCGAGATCGGTCAGAAATGCGCCGGAGTGGAGCGCTTGGCGGGCCCGGGCGATGGCGTCTGCTCTGGTCATGTTCTTTCGATCAGTTCTTGGAGGCGCACAGTAGCGGCATCACAAGCGCGCTGGAAGTGGGGGCGACGCTCCCCGCTCGCCTAGCGAGCCGCGAAGGATGAACGGCCCCGCTTGTGCCCGTCGTGCTTCGAGACGGCCGCTGCGCGGCCTCCTCAGCACGACGGTGAAAGAGTGATGTTCGCGGCTCTTCGGCTTCGTCATTGCGAGGAGCGCAAGCGACGAAGCAATCCAGGCTGTCGCAGCGGAAGCAGTCTGGATTGCTTCGCTTCGCTCGCAAAGACGAGTCAAGCAACAACGCATATCCAAACTGTGGATACGACTCCGCCTTCCCGCGGCATGTTTTGCCCGAGTTGTGCTCGTCCGCTTCACCCTCTTTTCTAACCGAGGGCGCAGGGAAGGCCGGGTGCCGGCTGACACCCGCGGTCCGTGCGCAAAACGCACACGGCTTGGACCACAGGGCAGCCGAGACATCCCGGCCTTCCCTGCGCGGATGGTTTTAACGGCTTATGTCGTGATCTCCCCGGTGAGACGAGCTCTATTGCCACCGTCGCCGCGCGGATGTTTGGCGCATCACGCCGGTTGGCGTGAAACACCTCCGCAGGCTTGACGCCAGCTTCGGGCGCCAGGACCACACGATTTCGCCGTCCGCGGACGCCCTCGCCCGGCGTTCGACGGCTGGCGTGTGCTCACCCTCGAAGCCAAGCGAAGACGCTATTCAGCGCCGTTCGTCCGCACGCCGGCATCGCTCACAAGCTTTTAGACTCGCCCTGCGATTTTGCCCTGCGCGCCCGACGCTGCCGCGTCCACCGCATCCCAAACCCGCGATCCGTGACGACGTACGACCGCCCCTCGTGCCGGGTGAGACAGGTCGCGTATACGCCAATTCCGAATTCGGGAAAAGAGAAATATTTTTGCCGTGAGGGATTGACAGGTTTTTGACTGTTTGCCTGTCGGGCAAACTTATCCACTCGTCATTCCGGGGCGCGCGAAACGCGAGCCCGGAATCCATTCAATTATGCGAAACGCGGCGCGATGGATTCCGGGCCTGCGTGCTTCGCACGCATCCCTGACGCAGCGGTGAAATCTAGACGCTGCCGTCCACCATCACTTCGATCAGCCTGGCGCCGGGGCGGCGGAAGGCCGACGACAGCGCGGATTTCAGTTCGCCAGGATCGGTGATCCTGATCGCCTCGCAGCCGAGCGACTTCGCAATGCCGGCGAAATCGACCTTTGGGTCGACGAAATCCATGCCGATGTAGTTGTCGTCGCCATGGAAGGCGAGCAGGCGCTGCTTGATGATGCGGTAGCCGCCATTGTTGGCGATGACGACCGAGAGCGGCAGCTTGTGGTGGGCGGCGGTCCACAGCGCCTGGATCGAATACATCGCGCTGCCATCGCCGGAGAAGCACACCACCGGCCGGTGCGGATTGGCGAGGCTGACGCCGACCGACGCGGGCAAGCCCCACCCGATGCCGCCGGAAGCGAGCCCATGATAACCGTAGCGGTCGCGATGCGGGCGCAGCGGAATGATCTGCCGCCCCGACGTCAGGCCCTCGTCGACCAGGATGGCATTATCGGGCATCGCCTCGACCATCTGCAGCACGAGCCAGTCCGGATCGATGGGCGTGCGATCCTTCGCCCTTGTGATCTGCTCGACGAGGGAGGCACGGCGCGCGGTCCAGTTCTTCGTCGCGAGTTCGGCGAGGCCGCGTTTGGCCCGCGCCTCCAGCGCAGCGCCGCCACCCTCCTTGAGCGCCGGAACGAGCGCGCGCAGGGTTTCCCGCACGTCGGCCTTCACCGCGATCTCGGCGCCATAGTTCTTGGCAAGGTCCCATTCGGCAAGCCCGACCTGCACGATCCCCATGCCCTCCGGCAGCGGATCGATCTCGCTGTAGACCGACATGCGCAGCGGATCGCCGCCGACCGCGACGAGGAGGTCGTAAGGAGCGAGCGCCTCGCGCGCCAGCTTCTGGATGCGCGCCAGCGCGCCCATGAAGCACGGGGTTTCGGACAGGAAATGCGCGCCATAGGGCGTCGACGACTGCCAGGCCGGACAACCGAGCGTCTCGGCCAGCTCCGCCGCTTCGTGGAGCGCGTCGCTCTTGACGATCTCGTCGCCCGCAACGATCACCGGCCGCTGCGCTTTGAGGATGCGCTGCGCCAGCGCCTGGATTGATTCATCCGACGGTCGCACCCGCGTATCGACGCGGGTGGAGCGGCCGAATTCGATGCCGGCCTCGGAGTTGAGGATGTCGCCGGGCAGCGAGATGAATACCGGGCCGGTCGGCGGGGTGGTCGCGACCTTGGCCGCGCGGCGCACGATGCGCGGCAGGTCTTCCAGGCGTGTGACTTCGACCGCCCACTTCACCAGCGGCTCGGCCATGCGCACCAGGGGCCCATAGAGCACCGGCTCGGTGAGGCCGTGGCCCTGCTCCTGCTGGCCCGCGGTCAGGATCAAGGGCGTACCCGTGAACTGCGCGTTGTAGAGCGAGCCCATGGCGTTGCCGAGCCCGGGCGCGACGTGGACGTTGCAGGCGACGAGGCGGCCCGAGGCGCGGCTGAAGCCGTCGGCGATGGCGACGACGAGGCTTTCCTGCATCGCCATTACATAGGTGAGATCGGGATGATCCTTCAGCGCGTGCATGATCGGCAATTCGGTCGTGCCGGGATTGCCGAACAGGTGCGTGATGCCCTCGTCCTTGAGCAAGGCGAGAAACGCCGAGCGGCCGGTGATGCGGTTCTTCATGTTTCCTCCCCCGGGACGTTGACCTCGCGGGCAGGCATGATGGGCGAAGTGTGCCACCCGGCGCAATGGAGCGAGGTCATGGCTGATCTGCGGACGGATGGCGCGGAGCTTGATTTTGCCCGTAACCCTCTGTCATTGCGAGGAGCGTAAGCGACGAAGCAATCCAGACTCCATCCGCGGAGGTACTCTGGATTGCCTCGCTTCGCCGCAATGACGGCGGAGTTACACGATCTAGAACATTCCCTCGCGTTCCGTCTTCCTCTTTTTCGAACGCTGCCAGACCACGCCGGGAAAGCCCTTTAGCGGCACCAGAGGCTCGCCGGCATAGGCCCATTCCTGCGATTCCTCGATAGCAATGTGATAGAGCGGCTGACGGCCGGTGCGGCCCGAAAACAGCGCGCGGGGTATGTTCACCATGTGCGGCGAGCGGGCGCGCTCGTAAACGAGCGGCGTGCCGCAGTGAGAGCAGAAGCTGCGCACGGTCTTCGTTGCATTGTCTTCATAGCGCGCGACCGCCCTTTCGCCCTGGGTGATGCGGAAGCGCTTCTTCCAGCTGCCGACGTAGGTTGCATAGGCGGCACCATGGGCGCGACGGCTGGCGGCCGAATGATCGTGCCAGGCCCAACGTGCCGGCACGTCGATCTCGAAGGCAACCTTGCCGCACAGGCATTGGCCGGCGGCGATTCCCGCAGGTGGCGTTGCTTTAGCCATGAGCGTTGTACCTCCGTCATTGCGAGCGAAGCGAAGCAATCCAGACTGTCGCCGCGGAAAGATTCTGGATTGCTTCGTCGCTCCGCTCCTCGCAATGACGTCCATTGTGGCGGTAGCGGAGTGATAGTAGGCAACGCGTCCCCGGATTCCGGGTTCGCGGCTTCGCCGCGCCCCGGAATGACGGGACAGGACTCACGCCGTTTCCAATTCGTCGTAGCCGGGATAATCCGTATATCCCTTCGCTTCGCCGCCGTAGAAGGTGGCGCGGTTGTAGGGCGTGAGCGGGAAGCCGTGCTTGAGGCGCCGCGGCAGGTCCGGATTGGAAATGAAGATGCGGCCGAACGCGACCGCGTCCGCATGGCCCTCGGCGATCGCCGCGTTCGCGGTCTCGCCGGTGAAGCCGCCGGCCGCGATCAGGACCCCGCTCCACATCGGGCGGAACAGCACCATCGCCGACGGCACGTTCTGCCAGTTGACCTCGGCACGGCCCGCTCCACTGGAGCGCGGCTCGATGAAATGCACATAGGCAAGGTCGAGCCTGTCGAGCGTCTTCACCACATGGCTGTAGAGCGGCATCGGATCGGGCTCGCCCGAGTCATTGGCGATACCGTAAGGCGACAGCCGCACGCCGACGCGGCCAGCGCCCCACACCTCGATGACCGCCTGCGTGATCTCCATGAGCAGCCG
This sequence comes from Bradyrhizobium sp., assembly GCF_016213215.1. Taxonomy (GTDB): domain Bacteria; phylum Pseudomonadota; class Alphaproteobacteria; order Rhizobiales; family Xanthobacteraceae; genus Bradyrhizobium. Next base: position 5,449 of record NZ_JACRAW010000144.1, read on the forward strand.
CGCGCGGTTCTCGATCGAGCCGCCATAGCGGTCCGTACGCTGGTTGCTGCGCGACTGCAGGAACTGCTCCAGGAGATAGCCGTTGGCGCCGTGGATCTCGACGCCGTCGAAGCCGGCGGCCAGCGCGTTGCGCGCGCCCTGGCGGAACGCCTCGACGACGCCGGCGACCTCCTCGGTCTCGAGTGCGCGCGGCGTCTCATAGGGCACGATCTTGCCGTCGGCGCTCATCGCCATCATGCCTTCGGCCTTGATCGGGATCGCCGAGGGCGCGACCGGCAGCGCGCCACCATGATAGGAAGAATGCGAGACGCGCCCCACATGCCAGAGCTGGAGGAAGATGACGCCGCCCTTCTCGTGCACGGCGTCGACCACCTGGCGCCAGCCGGCGATCTGGGCATCGCTGTAGATGCCCGGGGTCGCGGGATTGCCGCGCCCCCATGACGTGACCGGCGCGGCTTCCGCGATGATCAGCCCGCCGGCCGAGGCGCGCTGGGCGTAATATTCGGCATTGAGCGGCCGCGGCGCGAAGGTTGCGCGCTCGGCACGCATGCGCGTCAACGGCGCCATGACGACACGATGCTGCAGGCGATAGGGACCCACCTGAAGCGGCGAAAACAACGCAGGAAATTTCATATCTGCCCCGGAGTATCGATGGTGTCTATTGAAGCGATCTCGCTGGATCGTTGAGCGTGAAAGGCTACAGCGCGGCGAATTTGGCGTAAAGCCGACGGACCGGCGCGTCACCGAAGACCACCCATGCCAAGTCGGGCATGGTCGTCGCGGCGCGGCGGCTTACTTCGCCCAAGACCCGCCGTTACGAACGATGGAGAAGCACCGTGCCGCATCCCGCCTTGTCAGCCAATAACGTCGCCGTGATCACCGGAGGGGCATCGGGTATCGGTCTTGCCGCCGCGATGAAATTTGCCGCGCTCGGCATGAAGGTCTGCATCGCGGACGTCGATCCCGACCGGCTGCAACAAGCCAGAACGAAACTGTCGGCCATTGCGCGCGGCGGTGCGGACAGCGTGATGGCGGTGGCGACCGATGTCAGCCGTCTCGAAAGCGTTGCGGAACTGGAAGGCGCGGTGCACAAGCGGTTCGGCGGTACCGACGTGCTGATGAACAACGCCGGCATTCAGCCCGGCAGCAAGCTGTTCGGACCGCTGGACAACTGGGAACGCGTGATCGGCGTCAATCTGTGGGGCATCATCCACGGCTCACGGATCTTCGCCCCTCGCATGATCGAGCGCGGACGGGACGGCCTGATCATCAACACCGGCTCCAAGCAGGGCATCACCACGCCGCCGGGCGATCCCGCCTACAACGTATCCAAGGCCGGCGTGAAGGCGTTCACCGAGGCGCTGCAGCATGAATTGCGCAACACCACGGGCTGCCGCATCAGCGCGCATCTCCTGATCCCGGGATTCGTGTTCACGCCGCTGACCGCGCGCGGTCGCACCGACAAGCCGCAGGGCGCCTGGACGCCGGAGCAGACCGTCGACTTCATGATCGAGCGGCTGGAAGCGGGCGACTTCTATATCCTGTGTCCGGACAACGACGTTCCGCGCCGCCTCGACGAACGGCGCATCCTGTGGGCGGCGGGCGACGTCGTCGAGAACCGCCCTGCTCTGTCGCGCTGGCATCCGGACTACGCGGAAGCGTTCGCCGCGTTCGTCAAGGACGCCTAGCCGCCTGCAACAGCACCGGCCTCAGATCGCGAAAACCCAGGCGGCGACGATCACACCGAGGGTCACGAGGCCCGCAATGGTCCACCCGGCGGCATATTCCAGTTCCGGGTGGCCGGTAGCCCGCATGATCTCCCTCGGGTCGTCCGCGCCTTTCCAATGGACCGACATGACAGCCTCGCCTTGCGCCTGCCAACGCAAGACAACGGCGCGGAACGGGCCAGGTTCCCGCTGCTTGAGCAAGACTCCTCTCCGCGGCGCCGAATTCGCTTGGCGAGGCCGGTGACGGGTGCGCCAATCGGCGGCTCGCGGGAAAGCCATGCCGTCAAATAGCCCCAACGCAGGCCGATGTTGCGTCGTCCGCTTGCCCGCGTACGATGGATGAAAAGCTATCTCGTATTCTGCTTGCTGCTGGTGGTGACGGCGGCCTCCGCACAGAGCCTGCTGCCCTTGCCGCAACGCCCCGGCAACGACGTCCTGAGAACAGGGCTGAGCGATGCCGACGATTCGGCCGACGCGGCCGTTTCGGATGCGGCCCGGTTATGCGACCAGGTGTCGTTTTCACGGAACCTCAAATATGGCGAGAGCGAGCTGAACGTTCTGGATGTCGCGACGATGGAGGCCGCGACGGGGATGTTGCGTCCCATTCTTCTGCTTGTCGCCGGCGAAAACTTCACCGGCGATGGCGACTCCGCCGATGTTGCCCGGGATCTTGCCGACCAGACGATGTGCTTTGCCGCGCGTAACGGCATGGTCGGGGTGCGAATGCGATATCGACTGGCGCCCGCCGCGCAATGGCCTTCGGGCACGAGGGATGTCGCGGCGGCGGCGTCCTGGATTCACCAGAATATCGATCTCTTCAACGGCGACGCCCGGCAGATCGTGGCGGTCGGCTACGCCGCTGGCGCTTATCATGTCGCAAGCCTGCTGGCGCACCCCGAATTCCAGGCCAGCGACTCCGATGTTGCGGCCGTCGTGCTCGTATCCGGCACGTACCGGCCGAGCGCGGACGGCGACGACGGCGAGAAGTCCTATTTCGGCACGGATGCCAGCCAATATGACAAGCAATCGGTGTTCCCAGGCATTCTCACCATCGAAGAACCGATTGTGCTTGCCTGGGCCGCCGCTGATCCCGCGCGTCTCGTCGCGCAGGGCGAGCAATTCAAGGAGCAGCTCTGCGCCGCCGGACATTGCCCGCGCACGACAGTCCTGAGGAATCGCGACGGTCTGGCCTCCGTGTTCGGCCTCGACGGCTCTGCCGACAGCCTGGCCGAGCCGACGCTGCTGCTCGTGCGCCAGCTCGAAGCGCGCGGCCTGCCGTAGCGTCGAGCGTTGGCTGCTTGGGCGCGGACTTTTCGCGTTCCGATAAGCTCCTCCGCGCGGTCAGCTTTCTCAAGCCGCGTCAGTCGCGTCCATTTCGGCCAGGGTCTTGCGCAAGTGCCGCAGGGCGGGCGTCACGATGGCCACGAAGATCGTCTCGCGAAGCCGGCGATCGGCATCCGAGCCCAGGATGTAGCCCTTGGCGCCGGCGTGCATCATCGCGGAGTTGGCGCATTCCATCGCCACGTCCCCGGCAGCCAGGCGGGCCTGATAGACCTGGCGCAGGTAGTCCTTCGAGGTTTCGAACGGCGTCTTGAGCAGTTCGACCACCGTCTTGACCATCCCGTCGACCTTCTCCGCGAAATAATCCTGCCGCATCGGCAGGTACTTGTTGACGTGAAGGTGGGTCTGATCGCACTCGTTCATGATGTTGATGCAGCCCTGGATCTGGCCCAGCGCGATGCCAGCCTGCAACAGGAAGAAGGTCGGCTTGATCCTGGCCACGAACGGCCCGATTGGATCGGCAAGCACCATGGCGTCGGGCACGAACGCCTTGCGCACCTGCACGGTGTAGGTGCCGGAGCCTTCCAGGCAGATGAAGTGGACGTTCTGCGTGATCTTGACGGCTTCTCCGTCGACCTTCATCACGCACATGATGCGGTGCTCGGGCTTGTCGACCAGTTCGAACGCCGTGCCGAGATAGTGACCGTCGCCAAGGTTGGAGACGTAGGGCAGAACGCCGGTCACGACATAGCCGCCGTCGACCCGCTCGCCGCGCAACCGAAAGTTCTCGATGCCGTCCATGGCCTTGACGGGATTGGACATGGCCGAAGTTCCGAAGGCGGTCCCGCTCGCGATGAGAGGCTGCAGGCTTTCGCGCAGCGCGGTGTTCTCGCTCATTTCGAGATACCATCCGAACGCGTTCTGCAGCCACATCAGGAACGAGGTGCAACCGCAATGCTCGCCCGAAACGGCCATCGCCTCGATCGTCGTGAGGATTTCGCGCTCGCGACTATAGCCGAACCCTTGCAGATGCTGCGCGAATGCGCCGGCGGCGCCCAGCTTGCGAAGCGTTTCGATCGGATAGAGTCCCTGATCCACTTCGCGCGCAAGAACGCGGATGTGGTTGTCCGAGAGCGCGCGGCAGGCCGCCAGCAACTCCTCTCGGCTTGCCGGCGCCGACGGCGTGGCGGGAGCATCAGCGGAAAATTCAAGCATGGTGCAATCCTTCGAATTCCAGCTGCGCCGTGTTCAGGGAGGCGCGCAGCGCGTGTTGAGCAAATTCACGCACCTTCGCCCGGCTCGCGAACGGCGTGCATCTATGCATGAAGCGTAGTTGGGGAGTTCCGCGCCTGCATTTGCGCGGGATCAATCGCGCCGAGCGGCGGCTGCTGAAATTACTCGCACGATTTTGCCTGATTGGGCAGCAAGGCGAACAAAGCTTGCGCAATCACCATCTGGCGCCCTGGCGCAGCGAATGGCGCGCCTCTGCGTTCAATTGCGCCGATTCATCCTTATATCGTAATATTTTCATGGGATGCTGTCGCCTCGGACGTCACCGTACGTCAATGGCGGTGCTGCGCGCTTCGAGCCAAGACACGCGATCGGCAAGACTGCGTCCCGTTGCCGCATCGGGCCGGCGATGGGCGCGGTCGAACGACCTTTGAAGCCGCGCGTCAGATGCAAGGAAACTACGCACGCACATCCTCAAGGACGCGTGCGAACGCGTCTTCTGCGCATTGTGGTGCGGGCGTCAATCGCTCAGTCAGTGCTCGACACCAGGAAGCTCAACGGTCCCAACAACCCCAGCCACAGGAGCAACAGGTCCATCTGCATCGATGCGCTCCGACTTCCCCAACGTGTGGCGCACAAGATGGGCCAGTTCCGGTCGCGGGGTCCGCGGCGCGCCCCGCCCGAGCCGGGCCTCGCTCTGGCGCAGCATGGCACCATCCAGCCGGCCGTGGCGCGATGCATCCAGCGCGCAGGCGAACAGCCGGTAGAACTGCGATCCGTCGATGGCGACCAGGAGCAGGTCGACGCCCGCGTTCAGCGCTTCCGTGACCGCGGTACAGACATCGTGCTGGTAGATCGCACCCATCACGAGATCGTCGGTCATGACGATGCCCTGGTAGTTCCACTCGTTGCGGATGATACCGTCCACGACGCGCTTGGAATGGGAGGCGGGACGCGCCGGATCGATCGCGCTGAGCGTCACGTGTCCGATCATGAGCTGCGCGTTCGAACTTGCCAGCACTTCCCGGAACGGACGCCAGTCGGCGGCTTCCAGTTGCGCCTGCGGCGTGTCGAGCTCGGCGCTGAAATGGTGGGTATCGGCGCGAACGCGCCCCAAGCCCGGAAAATGCTTCACCGTGGCGCTGACACCGGATCCCTGAAGACCGCTGACATAGGCCTGGGCAAGCTCGCTGACGACGCGGGGATCGGCCGAAATCGCGCGCTGGCCGATCAGCGTGTTGAAATCGAGCCGGGTGCGCCCTTCAGGCCGCAGGTCGAGCACCGGAGCGAGATTGAGATTGACGCCGAGCGCCGCCAGCTCCCGTCCGTGAATGCGACCGAACGCTTGGGCCTTCTCTTCGCGATCGTCGGGCGGAAGCTCCGCCAGCGTCGCCAGCGCCGGCAACCTTGTCAGGGGCGGCGACAGATGGCCGACGATACCGCCCTCCTGATCGGCGGCGACGAACAATGGCGGCAAGCTCGCGGCGCGCCTGATGTCCTGAAGCGCCGAGATTTCGTCTCTCAGCGCCTCCGCACTCCTTCCACGGATGTTGTGTCCGGTGATGTAGATGCCGCCGATCAGCCCCGTCTGGGCGAGCAGCGCGACCTCGGAGAACGAAGTGTAGCCGACCATGAAGTGCGGCCCCAGCTTCCGCACCTGTACGGGATCGGCCCGCAGCACTACGCGCTTCGTCTGCTCGAATGAAAGATGGCCGCACAGCAAAAGGAGCGGCGGCAGGCACCACACCACGATCGCCAGCTTGCCGAGATGTCCCTGCCGCCACCAGGAGCGCCAGAGCAGGCCGGCGAGAACCACGATGCTGGCGAGGATGATCGTGGTGTTTCCCACGCCCCGCAGCATCATCAGATAAGGCTGATTCTTGTTCGCGGCGATCAGCGCAAGAACCAGTCCGAAAGAGAAGAGCAGGACGTAAGCGATGCGGTTGCCGGATTTCATGGGTGCGACCGTGCGTGTTGATGCGATGTCATTGCCCTATCAAACCGGCGCTCCAAGCGCGAGATGCCAGAACGCATCTGCACGGAATCTGCACGAAACTCCTGAACTCGTGTAGACGACTTTCCCGAGATTTGCACACCGACCGGTCAAGCTTGCCCCGTTCAGCATCACAGAAGGTATTTTTGAAAGATGACAAGCATCGCTTCGCCGGCGCCTGACACCCAATCCGTCGAGATCGCTCCGCGCTGGTTCAAGCTCGCAATCGCGCTCGTGCTGGCTGCGCTTGCCGACTGGCTGTTTTATGGTGAACGCGTCGGAATATCGGTCGTCGTTTTCGCGATCGCGCTGGTATTGGGTTCGCTGCTCGCCAATTTTGCAGCGCTGAGCCGAAGCCGCGCCGCGCTCGGCGCGGTTGTCATCGTCGCCGGCCTGGTGCCGGCCGTGGAAGAAGTCAATGCCGCTTCGCTCGTGATCCTCATCCTCGCGCTCGGCATTGCCCTGATCGTGACCATCGATCCTGCTCCGGTCCGACTCGGTGAACGGGCTGCGGCGCTGCTCGACCTCTTCCTGGTCGGCCCGTTCCGGTTCTTCCGGGACGCACCGCGGGCATTCCATCTCCCCGCGCTGGCCAGCGGCCTTGTCGTCTGGCTGGTGCCGGCGCTGCTCGGGACGATATTCATCTGCCTGTTCGTGGCGGCCAATCCGGTGCTGGAAAAATGGATTCAGCTGTTCAACCCGGGTGAAGTCGCTTCCCAGGTCAGCGTCGGACGAACTCTGTTCTGGATCGTCGCAATGGCGCTGGTGTGGCCGTTCATCCATCTCTGGCGGCGGGCCATGGTAGCCTCCTCACCGGACCCGGACGGGCCGGACGCGCAAACCGCGGCCCGATCGTCCGGCATCGCGCTCCTCGGGGCACCCACGATCCTGCGCTCGCTGATCCTGTTCAACCTCTTGTTTGCGGTGCAGACGGCGCTCGATGCGGCCTATCTGTGGGGCAACGCAACGCTTCCGGCCGACGTCACCTATGCATCGTATGCCCATCGCGGCGCCTATCCTCTCATTGCCACCGCCCTGCTCGCTGCGGGCTTCGTCCTGGTTGCGATGCGGCCCGGCGGCCCCGCAGAGAAGTCCAGCGTGATACGCTGGCTCGTCTATCTCTGGGTAGCGCAGAACGTGATGATGGTCGCCTCCTCCATTCTTCGTCTGGATATCTACGTACAGATCTATCTTTTGACCTATTGGCGCATTGCCGCCTTCATCTGGATGATGCTCGTCGCCATCGGACTCCTGTTGATCCTCGCCCGCATCGCGCTCAACCGCTCGAACGAATGGCTGATCAGGGCAAACCTGATCACGCTGACAGCTGTGATTTATGTTTCATCGCTCGTGAACTTTGCCTCCATCATCGCCGACTACAATGTCAGCCACAGCCGCGAAGTGTCGGGCAAGGGCGTGCAGATGGATACCTACTACCTCTCCCAGCTGGGGCCCCAAGCCTTGCCTGCGATGGAAAAGGCAATGCAGATTCAAACTGTCGAATCGCACCTCGTTTCGCGCCGGGATTCGCTCCTGGACGAACACCGGCGAGACATGGTGTCCTGGCGGACCTGGGGCTTCCGGAGCTGGCGCCTCCAGCACTACCTGGACACCCAGAAGAACGCCGCGACAGGGTGACGGCCGGAGCGACGTTTGACCCACCGTATTCTCATTGTCGACGACGACCTGCACATTCGCGAGGTCATTCGCGTGGCGCTCAAAAAGGCCGGCATGATCGTGGTCGAGGCGCGCGACGGCAAGGAAGCGCTGACCCGCTTTGCCAGCGACCGGCCCGACCTCATCGTCCTCGATATCGGCATGCCGGAATTCGACGGGCTGGACGTGTGCCGGGAGGTGCGCAAGACCTCCGACGTTCCGATCCTGTTCCTGTCGGCGCGCGACGAAGAAATCGACCGCGTGCTGGGGCTCGAGATCGGCGGCGACGATTACGTGACCAAGCCATTCAGCCCGCGCGAGCTCGTCGCCCGCGTCAACGTCATCCTGCGCCGGATCAGCCCGCGCGGCCCGGATTCCAAGGCCGACTCTGCGACTCTCGCGCAGGGAAGCCTGTCGGTCGACCCCGAGCAGCACGTCGCACTTTTCGCGGGCACGCCGCTCAAGCTGACGGCGATCGAATTCGGCTTCCTGCGCGCCATGCTGACGAGGCCCACGGCGGTGTTCAGCCGCGAGCAGCTGATGAGGGCGGCCTATCAGCTGAACATCCAGGTCTCGGACCGCACCATCGACAGCCACATCCGCAACATCCGCGCCAAGCTCGCCGCCGCCAATTGCAACAGCGTCATCGAGACCGTTCACGGGGTCGGCTTCAAGTTAGGGCGATGCGAGCCGCAGGCATGATCAGCGTCGGCGCGCCCCGGAAGTGGCGCCCCTCCCTCGGGCTCGTCATCTTCACCGTGCTGGCCACGGTCGTCGTCCTGCCCCTGGTCGGGCTGTTTTTCTTCCGCCTCTACGACAACCAGCTCATCCGTCAGACGCAGGCGGAGCTGATCGCGCAGAGCCGGGTGCTTGCCGCGATCTACGCCCGGGAAGTGCTGGCCCGCCTCGACAGCGGGATCGGGCTCGGCGCCGAGGTCCCGCCCGGCGCCTTGCCGGATCCGGGCGAACCCGTGACGCCGATCCGCCCCGCGCTCGATCTTCTCACGGGCGATGATCTGTTGCGGCGGCGACCCGACGCGCTGCCGGCAAAAGCGCCGGCGGAGCGGGCCTATATCGAGATCGGCGCGCACCTGACGCCCATCATCCGCGAGACGCAGAAGGTGACGCTGGCCGGCTTCAGGATCCTCGATCCGCATGGCGTCGTGATCGCCGGACGCCAGGAAGTCGGGCAATCGCTCGCGCATATCGAGGAGGTCGCCACCGCGCTGCACGGACAATACGGCGCGGCGCTGCGGATCCGCGTGCCCGACAGGCCCCCGCCGCCGATCTACTCGATCAGCCGCGGCGTCGGCGTTCACGTGTTCTCCGCCATGCCGGTGATTGTCAGCAACCGCGTTGCCGGCGTGATCTACACCTCGCGAACGCCGAGCAATATCTTCGACCTGCTCTATCAGGAGCGCGGCAAGTTCATCATGGCGGCGCTTGCCGTCGTTCTGGCAACCCTCATCATCGGCCTGGTGTTTTCCCGAACCATCACGCGGCCGATGCTCGAGCTGATCGACCGCGCGGCGCGGATCGGCAAGGGCGACCGCGAGGCGTTCCTGCCCATGCGGCACTACGGCACGCGCGAATTTGCCCTGCTCTCGGACAGCTTTCTAGGCATGGCCGAGCAGCTGGCGCGGCGCTCGGACTACATCGCCAGCTTTTCGGCGCACCTCACCCACGAGCTCAAATCGCCGCTGACCTCGATCAAGGGCGCGGCCGAGCTGCTGCTGGATTCGCTGCAGAGCAAGTCGCACGAGCTGACTCCCGCCGAGCAGAAGACCTTCCTGTCGAACATCCTCAAAGATGCCGAGCGTCTCGAGGCGATGGCCCAGCGGCTTCGCGAGCTGGCGCGCGCCGAGGGCCTGCCGCAGAACGAGCGGAGCGAGCCGGGAGCGGTGATCGACGATCTCAAGCGGCGCTTTCCGAACGTCTCCATCTCGGCGACCGGCAGCCTCGATCGGCCCATTGCCATGTCGAGCGAAAAGACCCTGATCGTGCTGTCGCATCTCGTCGACAACGCGATCCGGCACCGTGCCAGGAACGTGCGGATCGAGGCGAGCGAGGAAAGAACGGCAGTCCGACTGACCGTCAGCAATGACGGCGATCCGGTATCGGAATCGAACCGGGAGAAGATCTTCGACGCCTTCTTCACCACCCGCCGCGATGCCGGCGGCACCGGAATGGGTCTTGCGATCGTGCGCGCCGTCATGATGAGCCACGGCGGCACGATCCGGCTGCTGGCGACCGACGCGGGCGCGTGTTTCGAGCTGCAATTCCCGGCGGGAGGAGAATGAAGGGTGCGGTTTCCGGGCTAATCGACGAGAGCGCGCCGCGGCTGATAAGGTGGGCACTGCTATACCCGAATCGCAGACCGGGCATAATGATTGCCGCACCGTCGGCTGCGGATCGTGCGTTTGATGAAGGGCATTCCATGACGTCCGTTGCCCTTCCAGCGACCGGCAGAAAGCTGCCACTGCTTTACATCGCGGTGCTTGCCCGGCCGACAGCAACCACGTCCGCAACGCTGATGGTTGCCGGTGTTTTCGCTGCGATGTACCTCGCAACTCCGGTCGGCCCTCGTTCTCACTGGCGCTTCCCGGTACATCACGAAGTGACTTCCGCGGCGCCCCTGTCGCGCAACGTGTAGCGTGCGAAGACCTGCCATGATGTCGTCCCGGGCCTTCGAGCCTGCGGCATCGCGACCGTCGGTGAGTTCGCCAATTGCCTGAACGAGCGTGTCCCGGTACACCCGTGATTGTCGCGCGCCACAATTCTCAGTGGTTCCATTTGAGGATGTTGGCAAAATCGACTTCCGGGGCAGCGCCAAGACGAACGCGCCATCTCTGGTCGGCCATGAGGGCTCTATTCGGCGGTTCGGGAGATGACCTTCTCCGAAAGGTCATTCAAAAAGGTTTGCAGCTCCTCGATATTCCCAAATTCTTTGAAGTCTCCTCGATCCAACGCGCCGACACCGGCGCGAGCCGCTGCCCGCAGGGCTTTCAGCTTGCCCGCATCCTCCGCCTCGCGTTGCTCCACGAGCCGCAACCCATCGCGCAGCACTTCGCTGGCGTTCTGGTAGCGGCCGGACTTGACGAGGGTTTCAAGGAGCTCTCCTTGACGCTCGGTCAGCACGACATTTCTTGTCGGCATTGGCATCCTCGTTCAAAAAGTGGAGCTTATGGCATGATGTGCCATGCGTCCCTGATCGCCTCAACCTGAATGTTGGCGCGCGCCCTTGGCAGCCGCCGCGTGCAATCGTCATCTTAATCGCAGTTTCGGCTCCTCCAACGGCGAAAGCCCAAAGGCTTTCCAGCCGACCTGGTCAAGGTGGCACGCCGGAAACTGCGCTATCTCAAGGCCGCGCGCGATCTTGGCGACTCGAGGTCGCCTCCCGGCAATCGCCTTGAGGCGCCCGCGTGATTGGATGCGATCTCGAAGTCCAACCGACGAGAAGATATTCGATGCCTTCTTCAAATCCGCAATACCCATGCAGCTTCGCGGTCAGAATTGACATCAAAAGCCGCGCACCGGAAAGTCCCTTATGGGCACAAGAGCTGCTGCCAGCGCTGGGTGCGCCTCGTCAAATGTAACTCCACTCTTATCCCGCGCTCTGAGTCTAAACTTCTCGATTTGAGCGCGGCGTCAGCTCCGCTTATCAGTTGGCTTTTGCAAACTTATACGTGCCTTTCTTGTGGCCAATGACCTGACTAATCCCCTCGAAATTGCTCTTTAGAGGCTCGATGGTAATGATGAGTTCGGCCTGGAGACCTTCGAATTTGCCGGTCCCGCCAGTTATCTTGCACTTGTTTGGTTGCCCGGGCAGGAAATCGCATTGTTCGAATGTTTGGTCGCCGTCCTTGTCGACATAGGTACAGAACCCGCGAACTTCGACGGTCTTCGCCGACGGGTCTCTGAGCCGGCTAAACTGGCAGCGTCCACCCATGTTGTTGAGCACTGGGTTTCCGGCGTCGTTCGTTGCTGCCATGGCCTGGTTCAGCAGGTCAAACTCTCTACCGCCGCCGATCGGCATTGGCTTGGGAGGCGGGATTGGCGTCGCGATAAATGTGACGGAGACCGGTCCTTCCGGCGGCATGCTCTGAGCCTGAACGCTGGCGGCCGCCACAAGGACAGCAACCGAAGACAATCCGACAAGTGCGTGAGAAATTGCCATTGCTCTCTCCTTTGATTGCGCAGAGAACCAATTGCAACCCAGCAAAGTTATGCCTCGCGGAACACATGAGCAAGGATAAAGACCTTGAGCATTGATCAAGAAGTGTTGCAGCGCGGAGCCAACAAAGGAGCGCCAGAAGAGCTAAGCCAATACGAGATTGGGCCTCAAGACGGCAGATCGTAACTTCCAAGGCGGAGAAGCCGTCGACGTGCGCTTCGGCACATGAGCAACGGTCGAGCCCATGAGGGCGTCTTTCCGGTTTACCCGGACAACGAACTGACTCGCTCGGAATGGCAGCTGTTGTGACAAAGCGCACGTTGGTTGGAACGCAAGGTCTCCCAGCTCACCGCGCTGAAGGCCTGCGTTACCCGGTTGAGCGGTCACGCAATCGCCGGCACCGCAGAATACCGAGCGAGAGCCCCCTGGCGAACCTGGTTTCAAATCCAGGTGGCAGCCGCGGCCAGCAGGAGAGCGGAGCCAAGCGCGACCATGGCAAGCCCTGGCCAATTCGACCTGATCCCAAAACCGCTGGCCGGTCTCTCAGGTTCCAGGGTGTCACTGCGCCGCCCGGAGTTCAGTCGGCTTCTACCACTTAGTCGGCCTCGCCAGATTGGCTGAAACGCCATGTGCAGCACCCCGCCGACAACCAGCAGCACACCAAGCCAAATGAGTACCATGCTCGTCTCCCGCACAAGTGAATACCCTGAGAGGCTGTCTTCCGCCGAGCGCCGCCGTCCATCCTGGTTGACCTGCGTGCACGCTACGCTGTTTTTCGCCTGATGTCTCTGAAGGGTTCGAAAGCAGACCGTCGGGAAACCGTTTGTGTGAAGGGTTTCGAATGCTCCCGAAGTGTCCGCTCGATCCCAAACAGCGGTCAGCGCCGCTTCGTGAATTGCATCCGATCCCGTCGAACCGCGACTTCGACGCCTTCTTCGCCACCCGCCGCAATGCCGGCGGCACCGGAACGGGTCTTGCGACTGTCCGTGCCGTCATGATGAGCCATGGCCAGATCCGGATGAGCCATGGCGATTCCGCTTTTGCCGAGAGAAGAAAGCGTGTCCTTTGAGTTACGGTTCCCGGCTGGCTGAGCCGCTGCCAGCGAACGTGGCTTGTTGCCGCTTTGGGGTGCTGCGATAACCGTCCCAAATGACGACGCCCGGGACAACCGGGTTCAGGCAAGACACCTCAAGTGCACAGCGGAGGAAACCGTGACCGACCTCGTTCGCATCAAGCGCTTTGTGGCAAGGCCCGTCCTGGTGCCGATGAATCTCGCGTTGCAGACCGCGACCGGCGCGATCAGCCGGGCGCCGCTGGTGCTGGTCGACTGCGAGACCGACCAGGGCGGGCGCGGCCATGCTTACCTGTTTTCGCTCACGCCGGCGGCGCTCAAGCCGCTTGCCGCCATGGTCAACGAGATGTCCGACATGCTCGCCGGCGACCAGTTGGTGCCGTTCGAGATCGAGCGCAAGCTGACGCAGCGCTTCACCCTGCTGGGCCTTGCCGGTTTGCAGCGGCTGGCACAATCCGGGATCGACATGGCGGCATGGGATGCGCTGGCGCGGCTCCGGAAGCTGCCGCTGGCGGGCCTGCTGGGCGGCGTTCCCAAGCCCGTGCCTGCCTATAACTCCAAGGGCCTCGGCATTATGCCGGCCGGCGCGGCGGTCGAGGAAGCGCACCGGCTGCTCGCCGAAGGTTTTGACGCCGTCAAGATTCGCGTCGGCCGGCCCGATGCGGACGAGGACCTCAAGGCCGTGCGCGCGGTGCGCAAGGCGGTCGGCGATGGCGTGACGCTGATGTGCGACTACAATCAGGCTCTCACCGTGACGGAAGCCATCCAGCGCTGCCGCATGCTCGACGATGAGGGCCTGCTCTGGATCGAGGAGCCGATCCGCCATGACGATTATGCCGGCTGCGCGCGCATCGCGGCCGAGATCCGCACGCCGGTCCAGATCGGCGAGAATTTCGACAGCGCGTTTTCCATGCAGGGTGCGCTTGCGGCCCACGCCAGCGACTTCGTGATGCCGGACGTGCAGCGCATCGGAGGCGTCACGGGATGGCTGCGCGCGGCTTCGCTGGCCCATGCCGCCGGCATCCAGATGTCGACGCATCTGTTTTCGGAAGTGAGCGCGCACCTGTTCTGCGTCACGCCGACCGCGCACTGGCTGGAATATGTCGATTGGGCCGACGCCGTGCTGGCGCGGCGCCTGACCATCAAGGACGGCTACGCGCTGCCGAACCAGGAGCCCGGCAACGGCATCGAGTGGGACGAAGCCGCGGTGGCGAAATATCTCGTCGACTGATTTTGCCGCCGTAACCGGGCGCTTTGATCCGGATCAATAGCGCGGCCTGCGCGATGCCTTATCGGCTGTCCCGCAACAACCATCGACCTTTCATGACTGTCACCGCGACCATCGAGCGGCTTCCATCGTCACCGCGGCTCGTGGTGATCATTCTCGGCCTGCTGTCGGTCTTCGGACCGCTCGCCACCGATCTTTATCTCCCCGCCTTTCACCTGCTCGATGTCGGCCGCCGGCAATGCCAGCGGCAGCGGATCGGCGCTGATCGGCGTGCTGCAATTCGGCTACGCCTTCGCCGCGAGCGGCGTGGTGTCAAAGACGCAGAACGGCACCGCGTTTCCGATGACGCTGACCATCCTCGGCTGCGCGGCGCTCGCCAGCCTGACATCGCTGCTCTTCCGTTTCATGCAGCAACAAGGCCGATTCCGGCGGCGAGTGACCATGCCGCCTCGGTGATCGCTGAGCAATCGGCCGTAACTCCGCGCTCATGCGCTCACCGCCGTCTGTCGCAACGACGGCCGGTGACAGCTGGCTGTTCGTCGCCGACGCCGAGCTTGTGCGTCGACCTCCCGACATTCTAGATTTGGCGCCGCAGGCTGCCGCCACTCTGGAAACACGGGCACCACGTCCGGGGCGGGCGCGAGAGGGGGTACGGATGTCGAAACGGCCAACCAGAAGTATTGCGATTGCCTGCGCCCTGGCTTGTATCGGCGTGCAGGCGAGCCATGCGGCCGACCTGTCGAAGATTCAGAACATCGTGGTGATCTATGCGGAGAACCGCAGCTTCGACCATCTCTACGGCCTTTTTCCCGGCGCCAACGGCATCGCGAATGCAAAGCGCGAGGAATATGTCCAGCGCGATCACGATGGCTCCGAACTGCCGTACCTGCGGGTGTGGAACATCAAAGGGGAGCCCGCTCCCGGCTACCCCGAACTTCCAAACGCGCCGTTTCGCATCGACGCGCCGCCGGTGAGCAAGTCGCTGACCGACGTGCTGCTCAGCCCCATCCACGCCTACTACCACAACATCGAACAGATCAACGGCGGCAAGAACGACATGTTCGCCGCGATGTCGACGGTCGGCGGCTACACCATGGGCTATTTCGACGGCAGCCGGATGAAGTTGTGGCAGTGGGCCAGGGAGTACACGCTCGCGGACAACTTCTTTATGGGCGCATTCGGCGGCTCGTACCTGAACCACCATTATCTGGTCTGCGGCTGCGCGCCGATGTTCAAGGATGCTCCCGGTTTCATGCACGCCGTCCTCGACGGCAACGGCAGGCTGAAGAAGATGCCGGACTCGCCGTCAGCCAGGGACGGCGCGGTCAAGACCTATTCCGGCGGCCTTGGCGGCCAGGTCACGCCCGACGGTTACACGGTCAATACCACCCAGCCGCCCTATCAGCCGAGCGGGGTGCGGCCGGCGGAAGGCGGATCGCTCGACATGGCCGATCCGAAAGGCGACGAGCGTATCGGCCTGCCGCTGCCGCCTTCGACCATGAAGACGATCGGCGACACGCTCTCGGCCAAATCGATCAGCTGGGCGTGGTACTCGGGCGGCTGGAACGAAGCGTTGAAGGACGGAATGCGACCGCCTGCCGAAAAGCGCACGGTCATCTACGCGCGCGCGGACGGCGCGATCAATTTCCAGCCGCATCATCAGCCGTTCAACTACTATGCGCGCTTCGCGCCGGGCACTGAGGATCGCGCCTCACACCTC
Source organism: Bradyrhizobium sp. (assembly GCF_016213215.1). Taxonomy (GTDB): domain Bacteria; phylum Pseudomonadota; class Alphaproteobacteria; order Rhizobiales; family Xanthobacteraceae; genus Bradyrhizobium. The sequence continues at coordinate 21,530 of NZ_JACRAW010000144.1, forward strand.
AAAGACGTGGCAGACTTCCTCAAAGCGATCGACAGCGGAACGCTGCCCCATGTCAGTTTCTACAAGCCTGTGGGACTGTACAACCAGCATCCGTCCTACACCGACCTGATGACCGGGGACGCCCACATCGCCGACATTCTCGAACGCTTAAGGAAATCCCCGCAATGGAGCAACATGGTCGTCGTCGTCACCTATGACGAGAACGGCGGGTTCTGGGATCACGTTTCGCCGCCATCCGGGCCGGGCTGGGGCGATCGCTGGGGACCGGGCACGCGCATTCCGGCCATCATCGTTTCGCCGTTCGCAAGGCGCGGCTACGTCGATCACACCACTTACGACACGGGGTCGATTGCCAAGCTGATCACGGCGCGTTTTGCGCTCGAAACCTTGCCGGGCCTGCGCGAGAAAATGGGCGACCTCACCGCCGCTCTCAACCTTCCCTGACCGGGCGGTCGATCGGCGTCAGTCGCGGACATGGCCGGTCCAATCACTCGCTGACCGCTCTGCTGATGCCGTGCCAGACCTGATCCTTAAGTGCGATCAGCGGCGGCGCCGGCAGTGTCAGCGGCGGCTCGCTCCGCCTGACGCCGTCAATGACCAGGCTGGCCACATCGATCTCGCCATCTGTGTGGTAAGGATCGCCTTCGCCATTTCGTCCAATCAGCGTCGGGCCTGTTCCGGAAATCTTGAAGAATGTCTGGACCATCCCGGCCTCGCGCAGATCGCGCATCAGCAAGTCACGTTCCGCGTCGATGTCGGGCGCTATGTGATGGGTCACCTGCCCGGTATCGTGGCTCAAGCCCACGCCGCGATCGAACGTTGCCGAACCGAGCCAGACAGGACGGCCGTCGGTTCCCTTGTCCAGCACCGGCCAAAGACGGACGTGGTGCCGCCGGTCGGCACTTGTTCCCTCCGGCTTTTCGAACGCAAGCAGCTCCCGTTTTCCTTGGTAGTAAAGCGCGCTCACCGGCGCATCCCGGTACGGCCGGTCGAGCACCACGCTGCCAACGATCTCGATACTGGTCCGCAACGTGATCGGGTCCGCCGGAAACCAGCCTGCCGCATGCATGGCGCGCAGGATGTCTTCCTTGCTGCCAACGAGTCCGACGTTCAGAGCGTCACCCGGAATGCCGCTCCCGGTGCGCGTGACCATGGGCAGGGAAGCAAGGCCCGGCTCGTGTTCGTGGTGGCTCCACAGGGCGGGCAGGATGACATACGCAAGCAGCAGATAGGTGACGAGTATTCCCGCCGGAACGATCCACCATCGTCGCCTGCCTGCAATCCGCTTCATGCGTCAATCAACTTCCTTGCGATAGCTTGTTCCGCTGCAGGGTGCTCCCTCGCCGCGACACCAACGTGCTTGTCGCAGGATGCGGAGCGCTCGCTTTGATCCTGTCGGTGAGCTTCGGTCATCGCGCTCCAGTTTCGTATCGCTGGCCGCCGGACCTTCAGCAGACATTTGAGAGGCAGCGCTGACCCGACGGCGCCGCTTACGCGGTCTCGCCGTTTGCCCCGATACCTGCGGACCGAACCCATGCGAACCTCCGAAGGGGCCCGCCAAGGATGCCGAGCTCTTCAGTGAAGCGAGGACTTCCGGAAAACCTGAGCTGGACGAGGGGTCTAGGATGGTGGGCACGACAGGGATCGAACCTGTGACCCCTACCATGTCAAGGTAGTGCTCTCCCGCTGAGCTACGTGCCCTAAGGTCTTAAGTCAGGTGGGGGTCCGTATATCGGCTCCCACGAGGCCACGCAAGGACGCATGCAGGCCCGGTCAGGCCGCCAGCATCTTGTTTACCTCGTTGACCAATTCACGCAAGTGAACCGGTTTCGACAGCACCTTGGCGTTCTTGGGCGCGTCCGAATCGGAATTCAGGGCCACCGCGGCGAAGCCGGTGATGAACATGATCTTCATGTCCGGGTCGAGTTCCGAGGCCCGCCGGGCGAGCTCGATGCCGTCCATCTCGGGCATCACGATGTCGGTCAGGAGCATCTCGAACGGCTCCTCGCGCAGCCGCTGATAGGCGGACATGCCGTTGTCGTGGGAGGAAACCTGGAATCCGGCGTTTTCCAGCGCCTTCACCAGGAAGCGGCGCATGTCGTTATCGTCTTCGGCGAGAAGTATCTTGGGCATGGAAGCGTCGCATTCCGGTGAAGTATTGATCCGTCACTTAGCCAGATAGAGGGTAAATTTCGGGTGAAAGATGGCGGTTTCGCAAGCGCCGGCCGTTGCGCTAGTTCTGGACCCTAAATTGGCCCAGATCAATCGAAGCATCGGCCCCTGACATGCGTTCCAGGCGCGAAGGTATTTTTTGCTTGGCAGACCGATTGCGATTACCGACAATGTGCACACACAAGAGCGCCGCGCTCCGGCCGAATCGGCGTAAACCGGCCTTGCGGCATATGGAATGGCGCCCTGCAGATGACCCGGTTTGACGGCGACTTGTCGCCTCCGTTTGAAATCGTTGAGCCGGCCGAATGGCGGGCGCCGATCATCTTCAACTCCCCCCATTCCGGATCCGTCTACCCGGAGGATTTCCTCAGCGCGTCGCGGATCGATCTGCCGACGCTGCGCCGCTCCGAAGATTCTTTCATGGACGAATTGATCGGGGGCCTCTCCGAGCTCGGGTTTCCGGTGGTCCGAGTCAACTTTCCGCGTTCCTATGTCGACGTCAACCGCGAGCCCTATGAGCTCGATCCGCGGATGTTCTCCGGGCGCCTGCCGAGCTTTGCCAACACGAGGTCGATGCGGGTGGCGGGCGGGCTCGGCACCATCCCGCGCGTGGTCGGCGACGGCCAGGAGATCTATCGGGAGCGGCTGTCCGTCGACGACGCGATTTCCCGTATCGAGGAGCTCTACAAGCCCTATCACCGTGCGCTGCGCCGGCTGATCAACAGGGTGCACCAGACCTTCGGCACCGCAGTCGTGGTGGACTGTCATTCCATGCCCTCGATCGGCGTCGCACGCGACGAGCCGCGGCGGCCGGACATCGTCATCGGCGACCGCTACGGCACGAGCTGCTCGCCGCTGCTTCCGGACCGCGTCGAGCAGACCATGGTCCGGCTTGGCTATTCCGTGGGCCGCAACAAGCCCTATGCGGGCGGCTTCATCACCGAGCACTACGGCAATCCGGCCAGCGGCCTGCACACGGTGCAGCTCGAGCTCAACCGCGCCGTCTATATGGACGAGCGGCGGCGCGAGCGCGGGCAGCGCTTTGCCCAGGTGGTCGCCGACTTTGCCGAACTCGCCAGCACGCTCGCCGCGACCATTCCTTTCGGCGACCTCGGGCCGTTCCAGGCCGCGGCGGAGTAGAAGCTTTTCTCCTTCGCCATTTTCGGCGCGAGTCGGCGCGAATTCGAAAATCGTTCGACCGCCGAGATGGGAGAGAGAAAAAAGACCGGGCAAGAAAAAGGGCCGCTTGAATGAACAAGCGGCCCAAGTCTAGGGAGGAAACGCCCAAGGAGGGCAGCGGTAACGCGAGGCGCTACCGCACCGCAACAATATGCGGCTGCGCTGCACAAAGTGCAAGGGTTTTTGAGTCCTTTTCCATGCGAAAAATGCAGGTCTCCCTTGCCTCCGTGGAACCGCGGGATTTGCCGGATTTCTGATCTGGATCAATGAATTGCTTAGACTCATGGTCCGACGAGGCATGCTTCCGATGATACCCTCGGCGGCCCGCTCGACGCAGAGCTGATCAGAGTACCGGCAATTGCCTCGCCTGCGAGGAATTGAAAAATACCACTGGGCAAACGAAGAGTTCCGGTGCACGACCCGAAGGTTTTGCGTTACGCAGGAGCAGCCCCATCGTTCCCATTCCGAGGTTTAAGCCGCCGTGACGGTGATCGATTTCTCAGCCTTCATAGGACGGCTTGCGACCGCGTCCGGCGAAACCATCCTGCCGTTCTTCAGAACCTCGCTTTTGGTCGACAACAAGAGCCTCAAAGCCGACTTCGATCCCGTCACCGAAGCCGACCGCGCTGCGGAAGCCGTGATGCGGCGCCTGATCAAGGCGAATTTCCCCCAGCACGGCATCGTCGGCGAGGAGTTCGGCAACGAACGCGAGAATGCTGAATATGTCTGGGTGCTGGATCCGATCGACGGCACCAAATCCTTCATCGGCGGCTTTCCCATCTGGGGCACGCTGATCGGGCTGTTGCACCAGGGCTCGCCGGTGTTCGGCATGATGCACCAGCCCTTCATCGGCGAACGCTTTTCCGGCGACAACGGCTCGGCGACTTACAGGGGCCCTTCCGGCGAGCGAAGGCTCGCGGTGCGGCGCTGCCCCTCGATTTCGGAGGCGACGACCTACACGACGAGCCCGCTATTGATGAATGAAGCCGACCGCGCCGTGTTCGGGCGCGTCGAAAAGGCTGCCCGGCTGTCACGCTATGGCGGCGACTGTTATTCCTACTGCATGCTGGCGGCCGGCCATATCGATCTCGTGGTCGAGACCGAACTCAAGCCCTACGACATCGCCGCCATGATTCCGATCATCACCGGCGCCGGCGGCATCGTCACCACCTGGGACGGCCAGCCCGCGCAGACCGGCGGCCGGATCATCGCCGCCGGCGATCGGCGGGTGCACGAGGAGGCGATGAAGCTGCTGAACGCGTAGCGATCAGCCTGCCGTCACAAAGGAACGCCGCCGCGCGTTCGTCGGCCCTCGAACTCGGGCAAGCGCGCCCGGAATGCAGCCGCATGCGCGTGAAGTCGACGAGATCGAACCGCACGCCGGCCTTCATCAGCCTTCGCTCCGGCCGATTGTGCCGGATGGCCGCATCGGCCAATGTTGCGCTATGTTCGATCCTCTGCTGCTTCTGATCGCCGCCGCCTTCCTGCTGGCCGGTTTCATCAAGGGCGTCATCGGGCTTGGCCTGCCGACGGTGTCGATGGGCCTGCTCGCGGTGAGCATGGCCCCCTCCAGGGCGCTCGCCATCGTCATCGTGCCGGCGATCATCACCAATATCTGGCAGACCTTCGCCGGCCCATACTTGCGCGACATCATCCGCCGGCTGTGGCCGCTGATGCTGGGCACGGTCGCCGGCATCTGGCTCAACGCCGACGCGCTGACCGGACCCCACGCGCGCTACGGCACGTTCGCGCTCGGCATCCTGCTCGTCATCTACGCGGTCATCGGACTGAACAGGTTCCACTTCCGCGTGGCGCGGCGCGACGAGAAATGGATCGGTGGCATCGTCGGCGTCGTCACAGGGATCATCTCGGCGGCAACCGGCGTGCAGGTGATTCCGTCCATGCCGTTCATGCAGGCGATCGGCATGGAGAAGGACGAACTGGTGCAGGCGCTCGGGGTTTTCTTCACCGTGGCGACCGTGGCGCTCGGCTTCAATCTCACCTTAAGCGGCGTGCTGAACGCGACGACCGCGCTGCCGGGCGCCGTCGCAATGGCCGGCGCCTTCGCCGGCATGTACATCGGCCAGGCCGTGCGCGCGCGCATTTCGGCCGAAGCTTTCCGGCACTGGTTTCTGATCGCGATGATCTTTCTCGGCCTCTATCTTGCCGGCAGTGCGCTCGCCAAGGAGTTCGGTTAAGGTCAGCGCGCTTCCAACGTCGCGACACGGATGCCGAGGTAGATGAACAGGCCGCCGAGCGCGCGATTGACCCAGGCGATCGCGCCTTCGGCCCCCCTGATGCGGTAGGCGGCCTTCGCCGCGAAGGCCGCGATGAACAGGCACCACGCGGTGCCGGTCGAGATGAAGATCAGCCCGAGGGTCAGGAAAGCGAGCGGCTTGTGCGGCGAATCCGCGGCCACGAATTGCGGCAGGAAGGCGAGGAAGAAGAGCGCGACCTTGGGATTGAGCGCATTGGTCATGACGCCCTGCCAGAACACCCGCCGCAGCGATGTCCGTTCGTCGCGCACGACCGGACCCGCAATGGCTGGCCGTGACCACAGCATCTGCAGGCCGGCGAACACGAGATAGGCCGCACCGATCAGCTTCAGGAGCGCGAAGGCGGTCGAGGACGCCATCAGGAGCGCCGACAACCCGATCGACGCGCCGAAGATGTGGATCAGGCAGCCGCCGCTGATGCCGAGCGCGGCCGCCGCGCCGCCCCGCCAGCCGAACTGGATGCTGCGGCCGATGATGTAGATCGTATCCGGCCCCGGCGTGATGTTGAGCAGGAGCCCGGAGAGAATGAACAGCCAGAGTTCGTGAATGCCGAGCATTTCCGATGTCCAACCCGTCAAACGTTCGAGCAGTTCACCACGAAAACCTCGGGCTTCGCCGGTTCCGTGGGGTCGTCCCACCTGACACACCTATGCCGCGCCAGGGCGGGCGCGCAGCACAATTGCATTCCGGATCGGGCTTCCGCCAGCGAAACCGTGCTCTATAAGCATTGGGGGTCGATAAGTCCCCGCCACGATGCGACCAGCCCTCAATGCCGGGAGCGCAGAGCTTATGGAAAGACGTTTGGCTGCCATCGTTTGCGTCGACGTCGCCGGCTATTCGCGGATGATGGGCACCGACGAGGCCGGAACCCATTCCGTCTTCAAGGCCCATCGCAGCGCGATCCATCCGATCATCCTCAACCATGGCGGCCGGGTCGTGAAGAACACCGGCGACGGGTTCCTTTTGGAGTTTCCCAGCATTGTCGGTGCCATCGAGGCGGCGATCGCACTGCAGACGCGGATGGCGGAACGCAACAACCACCTGCCGGCCGATCGTGCCATGCAGTTTCGTCTCGGCATCCACATGGGCGATGTGATCGCCGACGAGGACGAAGTATTCGGAGACGACGTCAACATCGCGGTTCGCCTCGAATCGGTTGCCGCGCCCGGCGGCGTGGCGATCTCGGCCAAGGCCTATGGCGAAGCCGGCAAGCATCTCAGCGTTCCCCTGGTCAACGCCGGCAGTCACCGTTTCAAGAACATCAAGGAGGCGATCGGTGTCTGGACCTGGGAGCCCGCCGGAGCCGCCGCGCGCAGCCGGCAGGCCCAAGAGGCGTCGGCCCTGCCTTCGCAATATCGAACCGCGATCGTCGGAGTGCTGCCTTTCGCCAATCTCAGCGACGACAGTGACGACTATTTTTCCGATGGTCTTACGGAAGATCTGATTCACGCGCTTTCCCTGCAATCGTTCTATCGCGTGCTGGGCCGAAACTCGACGTTCGCGTTCAAGGACAAGAGCTTGAGCCCGCGCCTCATCGCGCGTGAGATCGACGCGACCTACCTGATCCAGGGGTCGGTGCGGCGCGCCGGAACGAAGATCCGTGTCACCGCCGAACTGATCGCGCCCGAGAGTGGCGAACAATTATGGACCGGCCGGTATGACCCGGACATCGGCGACATCTTCGCGGTGCAGGACGAGATCACGACCAGCCTTTCGGCGGCAATCGCCCCGGAGATATTTCGCGCGGAAGCCTCCGCCCCGGCGAGGACTTCGTCGATCGACCTGACCGCCTGGGATCGATTCCTGAAGGGCCTTTCCCGCTACTATCAGCATACGAAACCCGATTTCGAAAGCTCGATCGAGCTGTTCAGGCAGGCCGTCGCGCTCGATCCAGGGCTATCGATCGCGCGTGCCTATCTCGCCACCATCATGGTGCAGGGCGTGCACTATGGTTGGATCAAGAGCACGCGCGAACTGTGGAGCTCGGCGATGGAGCTTGCGGAAACCAGCGTTCGACTGGATCCCCGCTCGTCCTTCGCATTTTCGATCTTGGCCTATTTGCATGCGATGGAGGGGCACTACGAAGAAGCCATGGAGGCCGTCAAGAAGGCGGTCGAGCTGAACCCTTACGACATGGGTGCGCGCGGCGTTCAGGGTATCTGTCACCTCGTGATCGGCGAACATCGGCAGGCGATCGAGCTGCTTTCTATGGCGTTCCAGCGCGGCAACAGCGATCCCAGATACCAATGGGCGGCGCTGAACGCGTTCAGTCACTATCTTCTGGGGCAATATGACGCTTCGCTGTCTTGGGCGCGCGAAGCCCTGTATTTGAATCCGAATCATCTTCAGGTACTGGCCGTGCGGGCGGCGGCGCTGGCGCAGTTGGGACGACGCGAGGAAGCGGGGCAGGCGGCCGAGGTCTTGCTGAGCAACTATCCCGGCCTGACCGTCGAGCGGCACTTGCGGAATTTCCATTGGAGGAATCCGGCCGACATCGCCCGCTATCGCGATGGACTTGTGAAGGCCGGCGTACCGTTCGGCAAATTGACCGTAGTCGCGTCCTCCAGGGCCTAAGGCCGACGCTTCAAGCGAGGCCTGGCCGGCGCCGCAATGACGAGATGAGCCGGCGACAGGGAACTCCTCGACGGCCGGCGTCGAAGAGAGGCTTTGACTGTCGTGTCATTGTCACCGGCAAGACCACAGTTTCGGTTCGAACCCTGGCACCCATTTATCGTGCTTGGGCAAGTCGTCCTGAATCGTCCACCAAGGGGCACGCGACAACGCAAATACGTGCAAGAGCGGTCGAACCTCCGGATCATCATCGAGCAGACCGGCCGCGATGCTGACGGTCTTCAGGTAACTCGCCTTACCTGGCGTCAGGCAGCCGCAGACTTTGCAGCGGTAACGGAAACTGCCTGGTGAGGATTCGTACTGCACAATCATGTCTTCGCCTTCAACAAAGCGAAATTTGTCGGGGTCGACATGAGCGTAAGTAGCGAACGCAGCGCCGGTCAGCTTGCGGCAGTTGGCGCAATGGCAATGAGTAAGCGAGCGCACTTTATCGATTTCAAACCGCACAGCGCCGCACAGGCAGCTTCCTCGAATCATGACTGCGCCTCTTTCAACCACAATGCTCGCGTCGTTCAGTCCGAAGCCGCCGCGAATAAGAATCCGAGCCCAGTGAATCCGCAAGGGCAGATTCGCCCTGCAACTTTACCCGAACAACGGCGAGCCGGGGACGAAGGCGTCGAACGCGGCCCAGAACTGCGAGCGGTAGCGGTCCTGCTCCTGCAGGATCTCGTGCTTGGCGCCGGCAATGACCAGATGCGAACCGGCGGGCAGATGATAGGCGAACTCCTCGATCGCCGCCGTCGAGACGATGGTGTCGTTGCTCGCCGCCAGCATCAGGATCGGCTGGCGGATCTCCGACGGGTAATAGGCGCCCTTGAAGGTCTGCATCGCCTTGAAGGCGGCATCGGCCCAGGCGATCGTCGGGGCCGCAGTACCGAGCCTCGGATCCTCCTCCAGGATCGCGGCATTGCGGGCATAGCGCACGGGATCGCTGGTCAAGGGATTGCCGATGAAGCTGTCCGCGCCGGTCAGCCGGCTGCTGCCGCCGGGCACGTAACGGCCGCCCTGCCCCAACAGTCGCAGCATCCTGATCACGGCGCGCGCCGGAAACGAGGTGGTCCGGCCCGGCAGGTCGATCATCGGGGCCGACAGAACCATGCGGTCGAACCAGCGCTTGCCAGCATGGGCGAGGCGCAGCATCACCGCGCCGCCCATGGAGTGGGCAAGCGCGAAATAGGGCGGCGGGCAGTCCGGCAGAATGACCTGCTGCACGAAGGTCTCGACGTCGAGCTCGTAGTCGGAGAAATCCCGCACATAGCCCTTGCGCGGATCGCGCAGCCGCCGCGACGAATAGCCCTGGCCGCGCCAGTCGATCATCGCCACCGCAAAGCCGCGATCCCGCAAATCGCGAACCGTCTCGAAATACTTTTCGATCGATTCAGCACGGCCCGGGAACACGCACACCGTACCCTTGCGTCCGACCGGAGGCGCCCAACGCGCAAAGCGCAGTTCCGCCCCGTCGGGCGTCTTGATGGTGCCGCTGATGACGTCTTCAGGCACTGGGTTGGCGGGAATCGAGACGAGCGTCATGGACGGAACCGCTAGGTGAAAAGTACCGAAAATCAAGGGGAAGAGCGCCGGGAAAGGGCTGTGCCGAGCCCTCTTGAACGTCGTCTCGGTCAACCCATATCACCTTCGTGCAGGCCGCTACCAGTGTTTCGGAACCGGACCACGAGGCTGCACACGGAAGAAAGCCCGGCCCAATGGCGGGCGGGTTACCGAATTCAAGTCGCTCAATGGAGGACTGATCATGCGTACCTACGACCTCACCCCCTTCTATCGTTCCACCGTCGGCTTCGACCGCCTTTTCTCCCTGCTTGGCCAGGCGACCTCGGACGGCAGCCCCGGTTATCCGCCCTATAACATCGAGCGTACCGGCGAGAACTCCTACCGCATCACCGTTGCGGTATCGGGCTTCTCCAAGGACGAGCTTTCCATCGTCGCCAAGGAAAACACGCTGACGATCAAGGGCGAGAAAGTCGCCACCGAGAACGGCAAGGACAAGACTCAGGTGCTGTACCGCGGCATCGCCGCGCGCGCCTTCGAGCGTGCTTTCCAGCTTGCCGATTTCGTGCAGGTGAAGAACGCCTCGCTCGAAAACGGGCTGCTCCACGTCGATCTCGTGCGCGAGATCCCCGAAACCAAGAAGCCGCGCCAGATCCCGATCAACGCCGCCGCCCAGGCTGCGCAGGCGATCGAGGGCTCGACCGAGAAGGCCGCCGCCTAAGGCCGGTTTCGAACAGACGGTGATTACCAAACGCCCCGGGAAACCGGGGCGTTCTTTGTTGTGACCAGTGTCGTCCCCGCGAACGCGGCGACCCATAACCGGTCGCTGCGGCGCCCCGGAAATGACGGGAGCCGCGGCAATCAATCCAGTCCCAGGGCCGGAGGCATGTCCTGCGTCGGCAGAATGGTCGGGGCGGGCCTCGCCTGACCGACCGTCGGCGCGGCCGCTTGCGGAACCGCGGTTGCTTCCTGCGGCCTCGCCCGCGCCGCGGCTGAGGGCTGAGGCGCAGGCGCGGACGGTGCAGGCGCTGCGGCTACCTCGCCCCGCACCGGGGCTGCCTTCGGCAAGGGGACAGTGCGGCTGGCTACGCGCGGGATCGGAGCCGGCGGTCGCGGCGCGGCACGGACGGCCTCCGGGGCCGGCAACGCCCCTTGCGTCCCATAGGGTCCCAGGTAAGGCGTCCTGGCGTCGTCCTCGACGGGAGGACCCCAGCGATCGGCCGGAATGAAGCGTACGATCCGGCCATCGCGGGCATCGATCACCAGCCGGCCGTCATCGCCGCGTCGGTCGATGGCGGCGATGGTGTAAACAACGCCGCGGAGGCGGGGGATGCCAAGCGGCGAGAAGCCGTTTTCGCGCAGCACCGCGTAGACCTCTTCAGACGGCAGCAGGGCCGGACCGCGGTCGTACCCGTAACCGCTCCTGTAGCCATGGCGCGGTGCCGGCACCTCCGGCGCATAGGCCCCCTCAAGATCCGACACCGGCATGTACCGCGTCCGCATCCCATCAGACGGCACCTGCCCATTGGCACCCGTGACCGCGAGAACCAGGGCGGCCGTAGCCGCCCATCCCGTTAAAATCTTCATAACGCACACGCTCCTGTCAGGCCCTGTTCCCCGGCGCTTTTTTGCTTCTGCCTCGCAGGCGCCGCTTCAGTGCTCAGGCCATAAGGTCGTTGTGGATTTCGGCCGTCCTTGGGCCGGATCGCGGCACGTTTGCTTCAAATCCGCGGCGCAGAAAGTAAACAGAATAGCGGATGGCGTGTTTGGAGCCGGGACTTCCACGCGCTTGTGTGGTAAAGAAAAATTTGGCATTGTCGGGGTTAGGACAGGATAGCTGTCTCAATTTCGCTGCGGCCCCGACATGGGGATTAGCAGCAAAAACTCGGCGCCTTGAGCGTGCCGGGAAGGTGCAGGCAAAGCCGTTCGCGGGGACGTTGAACGCTGAGCCTGAATTCTGAAAATGCGGCTCGCTGAAGGACGAGCGGTGACCTTCGAGGTACCGCAGGACGCCCAAGGTGCGCCGCCGAGGGCGGCGAGACGTCTTGCCGCATGAGAGGACGAGAAAATGAGCGGTGCGGAATTCGAGCGCGGAAACATCGTGGCAGATCGGCTGTCGGCGACTGTGGCCTCGAAACCGGCCGACGAGGCGCGTGAGCACACGTTCCGCCCGGCGGCGGAGGGCCTCTACGACCTGAGCCTGGAGAAGGATTCCTGCGGCGTCGGCTTCATAGCCAACATCAAGGGCAAGAAGTCGCATCAGATCATCTCCGACGCGCTGGACATTCTGTGCAACCTGGAGCATCGCGGCGCCGTCGGCGCCGATCCGCGGGCCGGCGACGGCGCCGGCATCCTGGTGCAGATCCCGCACGCCTTCTTCACCCGCAAGGCCAAGGAACTCGGCTTCACGCTGCCGGAGCCCGGCGAATACGCCATCGGCGCGCTGTTCATGCCGCGCGACACCGCTTGGCGCAACGTCATCAAGAGCATCATCGCCGACGAGATCAAGGCGGAAGGCCTCAAGCTGCTCGGCTGGCGCGACGTGCCGACCGACAACGCCTCGCTCGGCGAGACCGTCAAGCCGACCGAGCCCAACCACATGCAGGTCTTCATCGGCCGCAACGGCGCGGCGAAGACCGACGACGAGTTCGAGCGTCGGCTGTACATCCTGCGCAAGTCGATCTCGCAGGCGATCTACCAGCGCCGCGACCGCGGCATGGCCGGCTACTACCCGTGCTCGCTATCCTGCCGCACGGTGATCTACAAGGGCATGTTCCTCGCCGACCAGCTCGGCAAGTACTATCCCGACCTGCACGAGCCGGATTTCGAAAGCGCGCTCGCGCTGGTGCACCAGCGCTTCTCGACCAACACCTTCCCGACCTGGTCGCTGGCGCATCCCTACCGGATGATCGCCCATAACGGCGAGATCAACACGCTGCGGGGCAACGTCAACTGGATGGCGGCGCGCCAAGCTTCCGTGAGCTCGGAGTTCTACGGCAAGGACATCAGCCGGCTGTGGCCGATCTCCTACGAAGGACAGAGCGACACTGCCTGCTTCGACAACGCCCTCGAATTCCTGGTGCAGGGCGGCTACTCGCTGCCGCACGCCGTGATGGTGATGATTCCGGAAGCGTGGGCCGGCAATCCGCTGATGGACGAGAAGCGCCGCGCCTTCTACGAATATCACGCCGCGGTGATGGAGCCGTGGGACGGCCCCGCCGCGATCGCCTTCACTGACGGCCGCCAGATCGGTGCCACGCTCGACCGCAACGGCCTGCGGCCGGCGCGCTATCTCGTGACGAAAGACGACCGCATCGTGATGGCGTCCGAAATGGGCGTCCTGAACATTCCCGAGGAGCAGATCATCACCAAGTGGCGGCTGCAGCCCGGCAAGATGCTGCTCGTCGACCTCGATCAGGGCCGGCTCATTCCCGACGACGAGATCAAGGCCTCGCTCGCCAAGAGCCATCCCTATCAGGAATGGCTCGACCGCACCCAGATCGTGCTGGAGGAATTACCGGAGGCGCCGACCACCGGCGTGCGCTCCAACCTGCCGCTTCTGGATCGGCAACAGGCGTTCGGCTACAGCCAGGAAGACATCGCCGTCCTGATGACGCCGATGGCCTCGACCGGCGAAGAGCCGACCGGCTCGATGGGCAACGACACGCCGCTGTCGGCGCTGTCGAACCGGCCGAAGCCCCTGTTCACCTATTTCAAGCAGAACTTCGCCCAGGTCACGAACCCGCCGATCGATCCAATCCGCGAGGAACTGGTGATGAGCCTCGTCTCCATCATCGGGCCGCGGCCGAACCTGTTCGACCTCAAGGGACTGGCGGCGACCAAGCGGCTCGAGGTGCGCCAGCCGATCCTGACCGACGCGGACCTGGAGAAGATCCGCTCGATCTCCGATGTCGCCGGCAGCCATTTCAAGTCGCGCACGCTCGACACCACCTTCCACGCCGGCCTTGGCGCTGCGGGAATGGACCAGGTGCTCGACGAACTCTGCGCCCGCGCGGAGCAGGCGGTGCGCGAGGGCATCAACATCATCATCCTGTCGGACCGCATGGTTGGGGTCGACCGGATTCCCATTCCCTCCCTGCTCGCCTGCGCCGCCGTGCATCATCATCTGATCCGCACGGGCCTGCGCACCTCGGTCGGCATCGTCATCGAATCCGGCGAGCCGCGCGAGGTACACCACTTCGCCTGTCTTGCCGGCTACGGCGCCGAGGCGATCAACCCCTATCTCGCGTTCGAGACCATCATCGCGCTCAAGGATCGCCTGCCGGCGGCGCTCGACGACTATGAGATCGTCAAGCGCTACATCAAGTCGATCGGCAAGGGACTTTTGAAGGTGATGTCCAAGATGGGCATCTCGACCTACCAGTCCTATTGCGGCGCGCAGATCTTCGACGCGGTCGGACTGAAGGCGGACTTCGTCGGGAAGTTCTTCGCCGGCACCCATACCCGGGTCGAGGGCGTCGGCCTCGCCGAGATCGCCGAGGAATCGGTGCGCCGCCATGCCGACGCGTTCGGCGACGCGCTGGTCTACAAGAGCGCGCTCGACGTCGGCGGCGAATATGCCTTCCGCACCCGCGGCGAGGACCATGCCTGGACCGCGGAATCGGTATCCCTGCTGCAGCACGCCGTGCGCGGCAACTCGCAGGAACGCTACCGCGCCTTCGCCAGGATCCTCAACGAGCAGTCCGAGCGCCTGCTCACCCTGCGCGGGCTTTTCCGGATCAAGAGCGCCGATGAAGACAAGCGCAAGCCGGTCAAGCTCGAGGAAGTCGAGCCAGCCAAGGATATCGTCAAGCGCTTCGCCACCGGCGCGATGTCGTTCGGCTCGATCTCGCGCGAGGCGCACACCACGCTCGCGATCGCGATGAACCGGATGGGCGGCAAGTCCAACACTGGCGAGGGCGGCGAGGAAGCGGACCGCTTCAAGCCGCTGCCCAACGGCGACTCCATGCGCTCGGCGATCAAGCAGGTCGCCTCGGGCCGCTTCGGCGTGACGACTGAATATCTCGTCAACTCCGACATGATGCAGATCAAGATGGCGCAGGGCGCCAAGCCCGGCGAAGGCGGCCAGCTGCCCGGCCACAAGGTCGACGCGACCATCGCCCGCGTCCGCCACTCGACGCCGGGCGTCGGCCTGATCTCGCCGCCGCCGCACCACGACATCTATTCGATCGAGGACCTCGCGCAGCTCATCTACGACCTCAAGAACGTCAATCCGGAAGGCGACGTCTCGGTCAAGCTCGTCTCCGAAATCGGCGTCGGCACCGTGGCCGCGGGCGACGCCAAGGCGCGCGCCGACCATGTCACCATCTCCGGCTTCGAGGGCGGCACCGGCGCTTCGCCGCTGAACTCGATCAAG
>NZ_JACRAW010000145.1 GCF_016213215.1 Bradyrhizobium sp.
ATTGGAATTCGGTCCGCGATCTCCATCAGGGCCCGCGGTCAATGGCCGCTTCTCGAGGCCGTATACATGACCGCTCCCCGATTCACTTGCTGAACCACCAAGAAGACCCTTGCCGAGAGGGGGCCGTCCATACATGACGGCGTGCCTTCTCACGCCAGCGTGTGAACGATCACCGGGCCCGCCACCGCGCGGGCCTCTCCGGCGAGCAGCGGGCCGAGCTCCTTTTCGATCCAGGCGATCGCGCGCCTGTTGGCCTCCTCCGCCTGCTCATATTTGTCGAAGACGCTGATCGCCGTGACGGTGTCGTCGCCGGCATAGACCACGTAATAGGCTCGAAAACCGTCCACATCGCTGATGATCGGAACGGCGCCTTCCTTGATGCGGCGGGCCAGTTCCTCGGCCGTCCCGCTCTTTGCCTTGGCCTGACGGATGGCGGCGTACATGAGATCCTCCTTCCGGCTGCAAACAGCTCCCTGCCCTTACACTGATCCTACGCCACACCGATAGATCCATCCACGTGGGTTTATCGTCGTCATGGCAGGCTGTCAGCACCTCATCCTGAGGAGCTTGCGGAGCAAGCGTCTCGAAGGATGAAGGCCCGTATCCGGCCTCATGGTTCGAGACGGCGCTATGCGCCTCCTCACCATGAGGGTTGAGACCATCGCAAATGACGCCATGAGGCACAACTCCGCATTCTCGCGACAGGATTTGCCCGAGGTTTGCTATCCTATTCGCCCCCTTCGATTGTCGAGGGCGCAGGGAAGACCGGGTGCCCGCTGCACCCGCGGTCTCGTGTGCAAGTAGCGCAAAGAAGCCGCACACGAGCATACAGGTACAGCCGACGACACCCGGCCTTCCCTGCGCAGTGGCTTTACGGCTTATGCCGCGCTCTCCCCGGCGACGAATTCCTTTTGTCACCGTCGCTCCGCAGATTTGGCGGCGCCGCGCTCCCGGTTGGGATCACGACACCTCTGCAGAGCTTGACTGCAGCAACGGCAGCCAGGACCACACGGTTTTGCCGTACGCGTTTGCGCCGTTCGTCCTGCGCGCCGCGGACCACTCACGGAAAACCGCCCTGTGGTACACGTTCGCGCCGACGCAACCCGCGTCCACCGCGTCCCAGCCCGCGTTTCGTGACGATCGCGATACGCCCCTCGTACCGGGTGAGACGGACGATCTATACGCCAAATCCGAATTCTGGAAAAGCGAAATATTTTTGCCGCACGGGCTTGACGGGTTTTGACGTGATTTGCCCGACAGGCCGGATCGGTACTCCCGCCCGGTCGTCATGCCCCGCGTCGCGGGCAATGACACGGCCCCGGGTGGATCAGCTCACAGGGCAGGCGCAGAACCCGCCCCGACGACAGGCTCCAGCGTAACCGCCTTGTTTCACCAGCACACGGCGGATGCGCTTGCTGTCCGCTCTACGGCCATGGGAGTCCGTCCCCGTAAAGTCCCCGGGTTGCGGCAACACTGCATTTCGTCAATCTGGCCCTACTAACGCTGATTTGCATAAGCTGACCTTGAGAGCCCGGGCGATAATGCCTCGTTATTTCTTCCACATCGACGGAAGCCAACCTTATCGCGACGAGGATGGCGAGGAGCTGATTGACGACGACGCGGCGTGGCGGCTCGCGACACGCGTGACGCGAGATATTGAGACCAGCGTCAGGCCCGGCGACAGCTGGGAGCTGGAAGTGTGGTGCCAGGAAGCGCCGGTTTTCCGAATCGATATCAAGACCGAGTGGGTTCGATAATCCGGCACGCCGGCGCGGCTCCGCGACTTACATCGGATGCGCGGGATGAACGTGACGCCGAAGAGCCTCGACATTAAGGACTCCATCGACATCCTCCGCCCTTCGCAAGCCATGGCCATGACTGCCCACGGCAGCTTCGTAGGGCGGCTAGTTAGTTAACCACCCTACGAAATACGAACTTTGATCCTCGCGCGTCCGCAATTGCAAAGCTCTCCCACCGATTGCATAGTCCGCCTCGTCAATCACGGACCTCGAGGAAGAACATGGCGGACGCCGACCTGGATGTCGTAATCCGGCAACTGGCCAAACAACTGCACAAGGGCATTCTGGCCGCCGCGAAGAAGCGGAAGGATCGCTTCAGCGGCCTCGCCGGCAAGGCGAAGAACAAGGAGGCCCGGGATCGCTACCGGCAGATGGCAAAGACCACCATGGAGCAGGCGACCGCCGCCGCGAGGCGACTGCAGAATTCGGCCGACAACGTCGCCGACAGTTACGCTAGGTCCATGCGGCAGGCCGCGGAGGCGCCCGTAGCCAAGAAGACAGCCACGAAGAGGAAGGCGGAATCATAGCGCTTGAAGGTGGTGGATTGAACTGGGCAGCAAGCGTGCTCCTTCCAGACCGAACGCAGCGCGGATTCGGCTGCCGGGTTGCGGCTGGATGACGGGTCCTCGGCCTTTCGAACCTACTCAGCAATCCGCTTTTCTTTCGATGAGCTCCAGATCCTCATCGAGCCTCTCATAGTGAACCAGACCGTGCTTTGAAGATCTTATCAAGCACCCCCGCTGGAGGTACTCCCACTCAGCTCCAGGAAATTCGGGAGTGTATTCCTGGGTTTCAATGCAACACACGACCAAACCAGTCGGGTCGCCATCCACCCTCACTCGATCTCCCAGCCTTACTTCCTGCCCGTCGAGATACTTCATCTGATCAAACTCAGTACCTCATCAGGGGCGCAGCGGAACGCACGGCTTCAATTCATTGGAGTGCGCGTAGACTTCTTCGCCGACGATTTTGCCCACGTGTCTCGATCCTGTCTTCAAGAGAAGAGGAAGCTCTTTGAAGGCCTTCGCCAGGAACGTCATCGAAGAAGTTGCGGCAGAAGGCGGTCAAGAAGCCAGCGGCGAAATAGAACACGGACTCATGGCGCACGTACTGATGAACGCGCGATGAGACCGCTTTCCGGTGCAAAGCGCACATGCCTACAAGCACGGCGGATGCCTGCAAATGACCGTAGCGGAAGTTGCAAAAGGACTTTCTACATCTATAGTATCAGCCATGAAGCCTGCGATCGACACAGCAACGAGCCTCTTTCGCATATGGTTCATTTGTTTGTCCATTTGCTTCGTTACCTGCACCAGTGCATCTGCCTGCTTCAACCAAGTAGCTAGTATCCTATTCGAGAATGTCCCGACCTACATTGATGCGCCTGTTACTGTTGAGGCGACAATCTATAACTACGAAAGGAATGTTGGCGATGTCATGGGTCGCCCGTGGGTCATAATGAAAGCGCGCGTTGATAAGGTGATCAAAGGCCCCATCGATGTTGGCCCATTGACGATAATCTTCAACCCGACCGCCTGCACCCATGCTGGTGTCGGGCGAGGTATCGTTCTGGGAACGCTTCGTGACGATCCACAGCACGGGCTTGTGCTAGACGCTAGTCAAAGGTCCGACCCGCTGAAGTGGTCGAAGGAATTCTCCCAAATGCAAACCGACATTTGGAACGCTTGGAAGAGTAGCAAGTAACTGTAGGCTTGTCTGCTGCTGGCCCTTCGCTGACTTTCAGGTAGGTGGCTCGGATGCCTGGTTCTGGTTGGGACGCGGACGTCGCCCTGCCGCGAGCGCGGGGAGCCCTGAGTACGCCCAAATCAGCCATTGGCCGGCTTCTTAACATCTCATACGCGAACGGGACGGCGGGTCTGAAGCTGACAACGGTCAGAGTGCTCAAGACACATGCTGACTGCCGCGCCGCCCTGTTTCTTTAAAGCTGACGCCGCTTCCATGGCAAACCCGAGCAAGGTTCGAGCGGCCTGACTCGCTAAAGACCCACGGAAATGACGAGCGGGACGAGTTTGTGGGAGCGTTTGTCGTTGCAATTCAATTACGCAAGAGAGCGTCTCACAAAGCACCCGACCAGTGGGTCCATCGGCACTGAAACGGGGCGACAGCCTGACTTGAGCAGGACGTGACCGGCCGAAGTGTCACCGCCGCTTCCTTCGGTTGGTTGTCTTGCGTGACTTCGTTCCAGACGATGGTGATGGCTTTTGCCCCGATCGAAAGATGCTGATCGCCTCTAAGTCCTGCCGGATGGGTTTTCCCCATCCCTCTGGCGTAAGTGCGAGCCGCATTCGATCAAGATCATCAAAAAAGCCGTGCCACAATACGTGCCCGTCTGCCCTCGCCTTGTAGGAGACCGTCACTCGATAAGTGCCCAAATGCCCTAGTTCGCGCTCCACGACGCGTAAGAAATGCCGATGAGCCTCAATCGGCGACATATCTGGTGCAAGGAGAATCCAGAATGGCATCTCCTTATAGGTCTCGTGAACCTCGCTTTGCACCTCAAGCCAAGCAGCACCTTCGAGCGCCCATAAGGCGGCCAGGATGCGAGCGTGCGTCCGACCAATGTCATCCATGGATGACCAGGATAGCTTGCATTTGCAGGTCCTGCGCACTTCCTCGGTTCAAAGCTCACATCTTCCCGAAAAAGCCGGTGATGTCGAAGAAGATGGCGGCCTCCTTGCCATCCGGCGAGATGAAGCTGATACGGTCCATCTGGCGGGAGTTGAAGCTGATGAGGGATTGCCTGCTCTTTCGCCAGCCGGGCCGGTTGCGGGAAGCCCAGTAGAGCTCGGCGACGATCCCCTCATCCTCGTTGCGAGCGCCTTCGATCACCACGGCAGTTTCGGCACTCGTTCCGTCGCCGCCGGAAAACCGTATCAGGTCGGTTCGTCCCTCCTGGCTCTTGCGCTTCTCGAGAACGCAGGAGAGCTCGCGTTGAAGGCACTCCTCGTGGCTGCGCGCTGCCGCCTTGTCGGTACGGCATGCCCGGTAGGTCGAAATGCAATCCCGGCAGCCGATGAAGCAGGCAATTGCCGACGTGGCACAGGGGCTCTGGGGTCCCTCCCCGTCCCTTCGACATTGCTCCGACGCCGTGACGCACGCGGTATTGCAGCTTCGGCGAAGGGTTTGTTCGATTGCAGGATCATAGGATGGCATGCCGGCAGGCGGCGGTGGTGTCTGCGCGCTACCCGTGCCCGACCAGATTGATCCCGCAATGAATACAGCTGAGACAAGTGCAAAGATCCGGCGCATGGAAGAAGTCCTTCGAAGACACGACGTTCTCGATCGTCCCCTGTTCAATCTCGCTTGTTCATGAGAATTCACCGGCAGCGTCCGGCACCGGCGCAGGAGTACACGCCCTACGCCCGCTTCTCCCTCTCCCACTCCCGCTCCAGCCTGACGGCTTCCGCGAAATCGGCCTTGGCGCGCGCCGTATCGCCCATGGCCTCATAGGCGGTGCCGCGGTTGTTGAAGAGCGGGGCGAATTGAGGCTGCAGACGAATGGTCTCGTCGAAATCGGCAAGCGCGCGGTTGAAGTCCTTCATGGCGAGATAGGCATAGCCGCGCTTGATGTAGCCGCTGATCCAGGTGGGACTTAGCCGGATCACCTCGGAAAAATCCGCGATCGCGCCCTCATATTCCTGCTTGTCGTGGTGGCTAAGGCCGCGAAGAAACCACAGCTCGGCATTGTCCGGCTGAAGCGCGATCGCCTCGGTGAAGGCGGCAATGGCAGCATCGAGGTCGCCGGTATCGCGGCACCCATAGCCACGCGACGCAGCAGCGGCGGCATCGTCACCCAGTCTTGGCATATCGATCGTCGTTCTTGCTTCCCGGTCGGTCGCCGCCAGCGAGTTCTGTGCCTAGAGATTTCGACCGTCTATTTAGTCGAACGCACGTCCATCCAGGTTCGATCCGCGCCGATGGCGTTGGAGATAAATTACCGTACCCCCGTGATACCCATCACCGTTGCATTGTCGGGGCGTGTGCGTTTTGTTCGCCCCACGCGCAAGGCAGCCGAATCAGGACAACGGCCATCACCCGCGCGGCAGCCTTGTCTTCGCGCCGCGCCAACCATTCGGAACGCTCCATGGCGCTTGAACCGGGCGCCACAGCTCCTGGCGAAGATCGTCGCACTCGACTGCAGCCGCCGCTGCTCGGCACGCAATCCGTAGCTCTGCTTTAGCGCGAACTCTACGCGAAACCCGGCGCGCACGGCGGGCGCTTCCCGGAACTTCCAGATTTTCCCGGCGTTGTAGCGCTTTGGGGCGGCTGCTTCCCGAACAGCAGCCGGGACATTGCCATGAAGAACTTTGCCGATGCCGCGTTTCCTCCCGAGACGATCGAGATCATGACCACTGCGCTCGACGCGGCGGTAGAGACGCTGCCCGATCCGGTCAGCACCGCGCACGTCAATCTGCTGGCCGAATCGATCCTGCGCACTGCAAAGGCCGGCGAGCGCGACGCCGCCGTGCTGCAACGGATAGCGCTGATGGAGCTGCAGCTTTCGCGGCGCACATGAAGGGTGGCGGGTGTCGCTACCGGTTGACCAGCCAGAAGACGAGGCTCAGCACGACGCTGATGATCAGCGAGGTCATCAGCGGGAAATAGAACGAATAATTCTCCCGCTCGACGACGATGTCGCCGGGCAGCCGGCCGAGCCCGAGGCGCCCGACAAACGGCCATAGCAGGCCGGCGACGACCAGAACCAGCCCGAGGATGATCAGGAAGCGCGACATGATGCGCGTCTCTCTCCCCGCCTGAGGCAGGGGCTATCCCATTTGAAAACGTACTTGTTGGCAGTTTCTTCGCGGCCATCCTTCGAGACGCCCGCTTTCAGCGGGCTCTCAGGATGAGGTCTTGTTTCGCGGCGAAATATTGGACCCTCATGGTGAGGAGCGCCCGCTTAGGGCGCGTCTCGAACCATGAGGCCGCGCCGTTCACAGCCTCCATAGCGTCATATGCGATCGCCCTGCCGCCTGAGGGGAGCGGCCGGATCACATCTCCCTCTCACCAGCTTTACCCCCACGGGCCGCGTCGGGTCGAGGAGCGGCCCCAGGGGCCGCCGCGCGGATAGTTCTCGTTGGCTCCGATCGAAGGCCCGGCGCCGCGCCCGCCGAGCTCGGCCGCAAGCTGCTGCAAGGCCGCGATGCGGTTCTCGGTCGAGGGATGGGTGGCGAACAGATTGTCCATGCCCTGCCCCGACAGCGGATTGATGATGAACATGTGCGCGGTCGCCGGATTGTGCTCGGCCTGCACGTTCGGCACCTGATGTGCTGCGTTCTCGATCTTGACCAGCGCCGAAGCCAGCCACATCGGCTGACCGGCGATGCGGGCGCCGAGATTGTCGGCAGCGTATTCGCGGGTGCGGCTGATCGCCATCTGCACCAGCATCGCGGCAATCGGCGCGAGGATCATCATGGCGATCGAGCCGACGATGCCGGGGCCGTTGTTGTCGCGGTTGCCGCCGAAGAACATGCCGAACTGCGCCAGCATCGAGATGGCGCCGGCGATCGTCGCCGTGATCGTCATCAACAGCGTGTCGTGATTTTTGACGTGCGCGAGCTCGTGCGCGATGACGCCGGCGAGTTCCTCGCGGCTCAGCGAATGGACAAGGCCCATGGTGACGGCGACTGCGGCGTTTTCCGGATTGCGGCCGGTGGCGAACGCATTGGGCTGCATCTCGTCGATCAGGAACACGCGCGGCATCGGCAGGCCGGCGCGGCCGGCGAGCTCGGCGACAAGGCCGACCAGCTCTGGCGCGCTGGAACGATCGACCTCCTGGGCGCCATACATCGACAGCACCATTCGATCGGAGTTCCAGTAGGCGAACACGTTGGTGGCCGCGGCAATCACCAGCGCAATGATGGCACCGGTGCCGCCGCCGATCAGGTAGCCGACGCCCATGAACAGGGCGGTCAGGCCTGCGAGGAGGATTGCGGTCCGAAAATAGCTCATTGCTCCTAAACCTTCTGCCCGCGGGCGAACGCCGCCGGCGTTATTCAGGTAGGGATACGCCCGGGCCGGCTGCAAGATCACCGGGTGCGTCGGAGGGCCGCGGCCCCTCTGTTTGCGGCACGCCGTTACCGCTTAAACCTTACCGCGCATTCTTCCAAAACTGCACGCCCGTGTTAGCGGATTCGAAGCGACTTCTTCTTATCCTGCCGCTGTGGGGTACCGCGCACGCTGCCGCATCGATCGGTTCCATCAAGGCAGCATCAGCGAGGTTTGTGCATGGTGAATCAATCGCTAGCGGCTTCAGCCGACGAAACGGCTCCGTCTCTTGCACCGGAAGCGGAGGCAACCGATGCCAAGGGCCTGCAGCACGCGCTGAAGGAACGCCTGCTTGCCGAGGACAAGCGGCCCGAACCGCCGCACCACCGCATCGAGCACAAAAAGCCGCCGCCGGAACGGCGGGACCTGAAGCGCGGCCTGAAGATCGCGGCGGGACTTGCCCTCATTGCCGTGTTCGGCTGGTTGCCGCTGCGCACGATGTGGCAGACCTCCAGCGTCGAAGCGGTGCTGAACTCGCGTCTCGTCACCCTGCGCTCGCCGATCGACGGCGAAGTGGTGGCCATCCCGGATGGGGTGAAGGATGAAGCACCGCTCGCCGCCGGCACACTGGTGCTGCGCGTCATCAATTCGCGGGGCGACCGCTCGCACCTCGACGACCTCAGGCGCCAGATGTCGCGGCTCGAGAACCAGCGTCCGAGCCTTGCCGCCAAGCTCGCCGCGGTGCAGGCGTCCCAGCAGGACCTCGCGAGGCAGGCGGAGCAGTTCAGGGAAAATCGCATCCTGCAGCTCGAAGCAAGGATCGCCGAGATAAAGACCTCGATCGAGGCCGCCGGCGCGCGGCGCGAGGAAGCGAGCGCCGCGGTGGACCGGGCATCGACCCTGGCGAAGTCCGGCAGCGTTTCTACCGTCGAGCTGGCACGTTTGACGCGCGAGCTGTCGGTCGCGCAGCAGATCGAGCTTGGCGCTCGCAAGCGGCTCGACGCAGTACAGGTCGAACTGACCGCTGCGAAGAACGGCACCTTCCTCGGCGACAGCTACAACGACCGGCCGAGCTCGTTTCAGCGCGAGGAGGAGATGCGCCAGCGCGCCGAGGAGATGAAGGCCGATCTCGCGCATGCCGATGCCGAGATCGCCTGGCTCGCCAACGAGATCACGACCGAAGAGATCCGTTATGCCTCGCGCTCCGAGGCCGACATCAAGGTGCCGATCACCGGGCGGATCTGGGAAATGATGACCTCGCCGGGGGAAGACGTGCGTGCGGGCCAGCCGCTGCTGAAGGTGCTGGATTGCGGCGCCGAAGTCGTCACCGCCAACGTCACCGAGCGCGTCTACAACCAGCTGAAGCTCGGCGACCGCGCGAGCTTCGAGCCCAACGACGGCGGACCAACCATCAACGGTTCGGTGATCAACATGACCGGCGCGGCCGGGGCACCTGCCAACCTCGCCATCAACCCGGATGCGCTGAACAAGGAACCTTATCGCGTCACCGTGGCCATCACGCCGGTCGAGTCCCCGGCCCATAATTGCGTCGTCGGCCGCACCGGCCGCGTGGTCTTCTCCCGGAACGAGCCCGCGCCATGATGGCGGCGCTGGCACCCGGCCTTGTGGCGCTCGGCGCCTTCATGGCGGTTGTGCCACTCTTGAGACGCCGCAGCACGCCGGCCCGGTCGCTCCTGACCTTCGTGTCGTTCCTTCTCCTGCTGCGCTACTTCTACTGGCGCGTGACCGAAACGCTGCCGCCGCCGGCGCTGACCCTGGATGCCCTGGTCGGCTATCCCTTCATGCTGGCGGAAACGGCCTCGCTGGTCGCAGTGGCGCTGTCGCTGCTGTTTCTCAGCCGCACCATCGAGCGCACCGCAGCGTTCGACGCCGATCGCCGCGCCACGGATTCCGATGCCCCGCTGGTCGACGTCTTCATCTGCACCTACAACGAAGACAGGTCGATCCTGGAGCGCACGATCATCGGCGCCACCGGGCTCGCCTACGGCAACTACCGCGTCTGGGTGCTCGATGACGGAAGGCGCCTGTGGCTGAAGCGGCTGGCCGGCGATCTCGGCTGCTTCTATCTCGCCCGTCCCGACAACCACCACGCCAAGGCGGGCAACATCAACCACGCGCTCGCGCATGTCGCGCTGCTGCCCAAGCAGCCCGAGTTCATCGCGATCCTGGATGCCGACTTCGTGCCGCGGCCCGATTTTCTCACCAAGACCATGAGCCTCATGGAGGATCCGAACGTCGGCGTGGTGCAGACGCCGCAGCACTTCGTCAATCCCGACCCGATCCAGACCAACCTCGCCGCCACGGAAGTCTGGCCCGACGAACAGCGTTTCTTCTTCGACATCCTGATGCCGGCCAAGGATGCCTGGGGCGTCGCCTTCTGCTGCGGCACCTCCTCGCTTCTCCGTTTCGCCGCCCTCGAAAGAATCGGTGGATTCCCGACGGACTCGGTGACCGAGGACTACCTGGTCAGCCTGCGGCTGAAGGAGCGCGGCTTTTCCACCGTCTATCTCAACGAGCGCCTGACGATCGGGCTGGCGCCGGAAGGACTCAAGGAATACATCACCCAGCGCAGCCGCTGGTGCCTCGGCTTCATGCAGATCGTGCGCAGCCGCAGCGGGCCGCTGTCGCTATCCTCGCGGCTTTCCTTCATCGACCGGCTGTCGCTGGTCGACGCCTTCATGAGCTGGGCCGCGGTCTACAGTACCAAGATGTTCGGGCTGATCGTGCCGTCGCTGTTCCTCTTGTTCGGCATCAAGGCGGTGCAGGCCGACCTGTTCGAACTGCTGCGCTACTTCCTGCCGTTCTACGCCTGGCACGCACTGACCATGGCCTGGATCTCGCACGGCCGCTCGCTCGCCATCATGACCGACGTGTCGCAGCTCCTGGTTGCTCCCGCGGTGCTCAAGGCGGTGCTCGTGGGCCTGTTGCGGCCGAAGGGCCACAAGTTCAAAGTCACGGCCAAGGGCGGGGAGCGCAGCCGGAGATTTGTCGAGTGGCCGCTGGTGCAACTCTACGGCAGCATGCTTGTCGTGACGCTGCTGGGGATCGCCTACGCCTTCATCATCGACCTGCGCGGCGAAGTCATCGCCTATGGCGGGCTGGCGCTGGCGTGGAGCATCTACAACTGCTTCATCCTGACCCTCGTCTGCGTCGTCTGCATCGAGCAGCCGCGCCAGCGCAAGTCCGAGCGCTTCGAGCGCAACGAGCCGATCCTGCTGGACGAAGGTGGGAGGACCCGCCTGTCGCGGCTTGCCGACATCTCGATCAGCGGCGCCCGCTTCATCGATCCCGATCCGCCGCCGATCCCAGAACACGTCAAGTGCCATGTCTATGGTCGGGCGATCTCGGCGATCGTCGTGCGGCGGACGGGCGACGGATTTGCGGTGCGCTTCGAGGACAGCATGGCGACGCGCGTGCATGCGATCCGGGCATTCTATGCCGGCGAATATGTGCGCGCCTATCGCAGCATCCGGGCAACTCCGGTCGGCAAGGCGATACTGCTGCGCCTGTTCGGCTAGGGCGTCGCCTGCTACCGCGACAAGAAAGACGTGGACGGCGGGGACAAGGTTGGCCATGACGGGGATAGTTTGAGGCCGCAACTTGACCTAAGCTTCGAAAGATTCCACGCGTCCCTACCTCCAGCCGGACATCCCATGTTTCAGACCCGATTTGCGATCGCGGCCGTCGCTATTCTCGCAACTCTCTCTCCCGCTTATGCCCAGCTGATGCCGCCGCCCGCAAGGCCGGCCGCGCCGCCGAGGCCGGCCGCGCCCTCGCCGCGCGCCGCCTCCTGCCACAACGGGGCGAGCTTCGATCGCTTCCTGGCCGATCTGAAGCAGCAGGCGGTGGCCGCCGGCGTCTCGCAGCGGGCGATCGCACAGGCTTCGCCCTACCTCCTCTACGACCAGGGCATCGTCAACCGCGACCGCGGCCAGCGCGTGTTCGGCCAGATCTTCTCCGAATTCGCCGGCCGCATGGCCGCGCCCTATCGCATGCAGCAGGGCCAGGCGCGCATCAAGACCTATGCGGCGGCGTTCGCGCGCGCCGAGAAGGAATACGGCGTGCCGCCGGCGGTGATCGCCGCGTTCTGGGGACTGGAAAGCGACTTCGGCGCCAACATGGGCAATCTGCCGACGCTGAAATCGCTGGTGTCGCTGGCCTATGACTGCCGGCGCTCGGAGATGTTCGCGAACGAAACCATCGCCGCGCTGAAGATCATCGACCGCGGCGACCTGAGCCCCGAGGAGATGGTCGGCTCGTGGGCCGGCGAGCTCGGGCAGACGCAATTCCTGCCGGCGCATTACGTCAACTATGCCGTCGACTTTGACGGCGACGGCCGGCGCGATCTCTTGCGCAGCGCGCCCGACGTCATCGGCTCGACCGCGAACTATATCGCTACCGGGCTGAAATGGCGGCGCGGCGAACCGTGGCTGGAAGAGATCCGCGTGCCGGCGAACCTGCCCTGGGAGCAGACCGATCTCACGGTGCAATTGCCGCGCGCAAAGTGGGCGCAGCTCGGGGTCACCTACCCTGACGGACGCCCGCTGCCCAGCGATAATCTGCCCGCCTCGGTGCTGCTGCCGATGGGGCGGACGGGCCCGGCGTTCATGGCCTATCAGAACTTTGCCGCCTACACCGAATGGAATAATTCGCTGATCTATTCCATCACCGCCGGCTATCTCGCCAGCCGCATCGCGGGCGCGGCGCCGATGCGCAAACCCGCGCAGCCGGTCGCGCAATTGCCGTTCAACGAGATCAAGGACTTGCAGCAGCTGCTCGTGCGCGCCGGCCACAATGTCGGCAAGGTCGATGGCGTGCTCGGCCAGCAGAGTCGCGCCGCGGTCAAGGCGATGCAGATCAAGTACGGACTGCCCGCCGATTCCTGGCCGACCGCCGAACTGCTGGCGCGGATGCGCGGCGGCAGCGCGCAGGCGCAGCCGGCGGCGGCGTCCGCGGTACGATAAGTGGGCTGAAGGGCAGGACTTCGCATGTGGTTCTTCGATGGCTACGAACGTGGTCGGCCTCATGGTTCTACAGGCGATGGGCAGCATCGTCCTGAGACGCGCCGCAAGCGACGCTCCTCACCATGAGGGTCCACGACTTCGCGGCAAAACAGACCTCATCCTGAGGAGCCCGCCTAAGGCGGGCGTCTCGAAGGATGGGCCGCAAAGAGACCTCCCACAAGTCTCTTTTTCATATGCGATAGCCCTGTAGGCTGAAGGGAGGCCACCATGAGAACAATTGCCAGACGACTGGGATTCGCCGTCGTGCTCTGGGCCATCCTGTTTGTCGCCGCGATCCCGCTGCTGCCGCTGCAGGCTACCAACCTGGCGGCCTTCAAGGCGGTGATGGCGATGCTCGGCTCGCTAGTGGGCGGGGCCTTCGCCGGCTACTATTTTCTGTCCATCGAGCGCGATTACTTACGCGAGGCGATCGTGACCGCGGTCACCTGGATCGTCGTGAACTGGCTCCTCGACGTGGTCGCATTGCTGCCCTTCACGCATCAAACCCTGCCGCAATATTTCATGGAGATCGGCATCGAATATCTGGGCATGTTCGGGCCCGTGATCGCGATCGGCTACCTCCTAGAGAAAAAAGCGGCGGGCAAGCCGGGCGTGTACTCATAAATCTCGCCGTAGTTCGAGGCGGAAATCTCTGCCCTCCTAGAACGGCGCTCTAGCAGACCTCACCAGAGGCCCGCGTTGGGCCAGAACCAGAACAGCCGACTGAGCCGCCGCTGATGAACCCCTCGCTCCAAGCGTCCTTGTCGAGTTCATATTCGTCGATATGGAAACAGTCGGGGTAGTCGCGGAAGCCCTCGAATTGGAGCTTGCGCCGTTTTGCAGCATCCGCCTCGGCCGCGCTGCTATAGACCCCGACGAGCTTGTTGTCGGTATCGTGTTCATCGATACCGCCTTCGATCGGTCGGCTGTGCCAAAGTAGAAAAACCGCTCTCATTCTATGATAGCACCTCTTTTTGGCTTCACGATATTCCTGCGGCGGCGGATTCGCAAAACCTGTTTGACCGTGAGCGGTTTGCAGGCATCTATCGGCGATCCGCTCGATCGAGCTTCAGAGGGGCCTATAGCGATGCAACGGTACTTGGTTGTCATAATCCCGGTGTTTCTGACCCTCGCGTCCAACACCGCATCAGCGCAGACAGTGAGGTTGGATCAGTATCAGCATCCTTCAGAGCCTAAGTTCAAGGACTTCTACAAGCTGTATCTTGCTGGCGTCAGAGATGGCCTCATTGCGTATTCGGTTAGGCAAGACGCGAAAGATCGCCTGTTCTGCATCCCGCCGAAGATGGTTCTGACGACCGAGCAAGCAGAGGACATCATGCTGCGTTTTGCCGAGAAGAAGCAGCTTCTTGGAAACATCCCGATCGGCGTTCCCCTGCTTGGCGGTCTTGCAGAGACCTTTCCGTGCGATGAGAGGTAGGACCGAAAGGCTCAGATTCTTCGTCAGCCGTAGCCGAGCGGGTCACCTTGACCGACGCGATGTCGTTCGACGATATCGACGCGCTCGACGCCCAGGATACAGCAAGGCCCGGCGGGGCCCTGGCTAGGGTGAAAAATCCGTAGGGCGCGGGCCGACGCGTATAGAACCTTCTGTGCGGTTCTTGCGCGCACCTCACCTGCATGAGGCGAATGGCTGATGGCTTGCACAGTGCGCAGCCATGCCCCAACTGTTCGTGACTTTCCATTTTCCTCCCACTCGTTACCTCCCACTCGATTGAAAGCATCCCCCATGAGCCGTGCGACCAAACTGTTTGAGCCCTTCAAGCTGGGCCCGATCACCCTTGCCAATCGCGTGGCGATGGCGCCCCTGACGCGCAATCGCGCGGTGCCCGCCGGCCTGGTGCCAAGCCCGCTGGCGGCCGAGTATTACGGTCAGCGTGCCTCCGCAGGTCTTCTGATCAGCGAAGCGAGCCAGATCTCGCCGCAGGGCCAGGGCTATCAGGATACCCCCGGCATCCATTCCAAGGAGCAGGTGGCGGGCTGGCGCGAGGTGACCAACCGCGTCCACGAACGGGGCGGGCGCATCTTCATCCAGCTCTGGCATGTCGGCCGGATCTCGCACACCGCGCTGCAGCCGAACGGCGCCGCGCCGGTTGCTCCCTCCGCCATCCGCGCCAGGACCAAGACCTTCGTCAAGGGCGCCTTCGTCGACACTTCCGAGCCGCGTGCGCTAGAACTGTCGGAAATCCCGGGCATCATCGACAGCTACAAGCGCGCCGCGGCCAATGCGATCGCTGCGGGATTTGACGGCGTCGAGATCCATGGCGCCAACGGCTATTTGCTCGACCAGTTCGCCAAGGACGGCGCCAACAAGCGTACCGACGCCTACGGCGGTGGAATCGAGAACCGCGCCAGGCTGATGCTGGAAGTCTCCAGGGCGGTCGCGACTGAAGCCGGCGCCGATCGAACCGGCATTCGCATCTCGCCGGTGACGCCGGCCAACGACGTCTCCGATTCCAATCCGCAAGCCTTGTTCGACTACATTGTCGACCAGCTCAATGCGTTGAAGCTCGTCTACATCCACGTAATCGAAGGCTCGACCGGCGGCCCGCGCGATTACGCGCCGTTCGACTATTCTTCGCTGCGCAAGCGCTTTTCCGGCGCGTACATCGCCAACAACGGCTACGATTTCGAGCTGGCGACCAAGGTGCTGGAGGCCGGCGCCGCCGACCTGATCGCGTTCGGCAAGGCGTTCATCTCCAACCCCGACCTGGTCGAGCGCCTAAGGGCGGGCGCGCCGCTCAATCCGTGGGACAAGACCACCTTCTATGGCGGCGGCGCCAAGGGTTATACCGATTACCCGACCCTGGCCCAGGCTGCGGAATAAACATCGCGTTTACGCCTAACCCGGCATCAACTTGAGACGGTTTCGGCGGCGGTGCTAGCATCGCCGCCGTGTTTTTGTGTCCACATGGCCGTTCGCCCCTAGGCGAGCGTCGTGCATCAATCAAGCGTCATCACGCTCTAGCGTCGCAAGGCGTTCAGATGCTCGGCGATATGGTAGGCCTGCAGCCGGGCATACTCGGCAGGAGCTACATCGCCATAGGCGAAATGCGGCTGCAGCGCTGCCCGGTTCTGCACTGCTGCCTCGAAGGCATCGATGGCCGCGAATAGCCGCGTATAGGCGGCGGCCATGTCACCCTCGCGGGGAATTTCCGGCGCGCCCGGGATCGGCGCATCCAGGCCATGCTTCAGCCGGCCGCGCGCCAGGAACACACGCGCCGCCAGTGGGCCGATGATGGCGCGGAACCAGGCGGGCTTGAGCTGGGGAAAG
>NZ_JACRAW010000148.1 GCF_016213215.1 Bradyrhizobium sp.
TACCGATCCGCAGCATTGGCTCGGAGTATTTCCATTATGACGAAAGCCGCCACGCGCTGGTCGGCTCACGCAGCGGTGCCATGCACCGGCTGGGTGACGTGGTCGACGTGCGTCTGGTAGAAGCGGCGCCAGTAGCGGGCGCGTTGCGCTTCGAGCTGTTGTCGCAGCCCGGGGCCACATCGCGCAGCCGCAGCCGCGAGGGGCCTCCTCGCGAACGGAAGCCAGCCAAGGCCCGTCCTGGCCGCGCGGCAGGCGAGAAGAAGCACAAGCCGGAGAAGCGAAAGTCAGGCAAGTCGAAGAAAGGCAAGTCATGGAAGCGATGAGCATGGCTCCCAGGGTCTGGACTCGGCAGACCGGGCTGGTCGAAAAGCGGGACGTGTGGAGCGCGATGAAGCGCGGCTTTCGCGGCCGCTGTCCGCGCTGCGGCGAAGGCAAGCTGTTCCGTGCCTTCCTGAAGACCGCCGACAATTGCTCGTCCTGCGGGCTCGATTTCACGCCACATCGCGCCGACGACCTGCCCGCCTATCTCGTGATCGTGATTGTGGGCCACATCGTGGTGCCGGCCGTGCTCTGGATCGAGACCAACTACACGACACCGGTCTGGCTGACCTTTGCAGCCTACCTGCCCTTCACGTTCTTCGCATCGCTGGCGCTATTGCAGCCGATCAAGGGCGCGGTGGTCGGCCTGCAATGGGCGCTGCGCATGCACGGCTTTGACGACAATCCACCGGATGGTATTCCGCCGGTATGATGAGAACAAACAACAAGAGAGTTTGGGGCTGGAAATGACGGAAGCGGCGCAGGTAGCCAAAGAAGAAAAGGCGGAAGAGAAGGAAGCCGATCACCATCCGTATTTCCGCCCGAAGGACGCGGCGACGCTGATCCTGGTGGATCGCAGGGGCCCCATTCCCAAGGTTCTGGTCGGCAGGCGGCACGACAAGGTGGTGTTCATGCCCGGCAAGTTCGTCTTCCCCGGCGGCCGCGTCGACAAGACGGACCATCGTGTGCCGGTCGCGGCGCCGATCCCGCAAGAGCTCGAGGCCAATCTGTTGAAGGGAAGCCCGAAAATCGCGCCGTCGCGGGCCAAGTCGCTCGCGATCGCGGCGATCCGCGAGGCTTGCGAGGAAACCGGCCTGTGCCTGGGCCGCAAGATCGAAGGGACGACGCAAGAGCTCGATGGCGCGTGGAAGCCATTTGCCGATGCGGGCCTGTTGCCTGATCCATCCGGCCTGTTCCTGATCGCGCGCGCCATCACCCCGCCGGGTCGCGTGCGGCGTTTCGATACGCGTTTCTTCACGGCGGATGCCTCCGCCATCACCCACCGCGTCGAGGGCGTGGTGCATGCGGATGCGGAACTGGTCGAACTCGTCTGGGTAGAACTCGGCTCCAGGCCGCTCGCCGATCTTCATGCAATGACCAAGAACGTGCTCGGCGAACTGGACCGCCGCCTTTCCACTGGCCCGCTGCGGCACGATGCGCCGGTGCCGTTCTTCCACTTCTACGGCGGCAAGATGCACAAGGACATTCTGGGGGGCTAGCGCCTCCGCGTCGTTCGTCATTTCCGCGGCATCGCACAGCAATGAACCCCTAACTGGAATGGTGCGAGATTATTCCGGGTTCGCGCTCACGCGCGGCCCGGAAAGACGCGAAAGGGCCTCCCACGGCCCGAAAAGCCTTCTTTCAGCCCTTAACGGCGGAAAATGCGGTCGTTTACCTCCAAAACCTTGACTTTGGGCGTTTTGCGGCTAGGTTGCCGGCCAACTGCGGGCCGATTGGCCGGCTCCCGATACCCCACCATTTCCAGAGGTCCTGAACATGGCCAAAGCGGTCACCATCAAGGTCAAACTCGTGTCCTCGGCGGACACCGGCTTCTACTACGTCGCCAAGAAGAATTCGCGCACCATGACCGAGAAGCTGGTCAAGAAGAAGTACGACCCGGTCGCGCGCAAGCACGTCGAATTCCGCGAAGCCAAGATCAAGTAAGGGCGGATACCTACCGACTTCGGCGGGGCCCTGGCGGCCCCGTTTTTATTTACGCCGTCCGCAATAGCGGCGGCGCCGTTGGCCGGATCAGCGCAAAGGCGACCTGGACGATCCCTGCCGACAAACCCACCGCGACGCCGATCTGCCAGGCCAGCGTGTAGGAGCCGAGCGCGTCATAGATCAGCCCGCCGCCATAGGCCCCGACGAAGCTGCCGACCTGGTGGCTCATGAAGGCCAGCCCCTGGATCATCGCTTGCCATTGCAGGCCGAACATTTCCGCGACTGCGCCGGCGACCAGGGGGCCAACGCCGAGCCACAGGAATCCCATCAGCGCGCCGAACACCAGCGTCGACGTCGGCGACGGCGGCACCATGAAATACCAGGCGAGCACCAGCGAGCGCGCAACATAAATGCCGCCGAGCAGCGCAAGCTTGTTCCAGCGCTGGCCTGCCCAGCCGAAGAACAGGGAGCCCAGCACATTGAAGCCGCCGATGACGCCGAGCGTCTGCGCGCTCAGCATCGGATCCATGCCGCAGATCGAAAGATAGGACGGCAGGTGTGTCGTGATGAACACGAGCTGCATGCCGCAGACGAAATATGCCGCCGTCATCACGGTGAAGGAGGCGTTGCCGAATGCGGTCATCGTCGCTTCAGTCGCCGAAACATCGCCGATGCCCTTCACCTTCGGCAATGGAACGCGGTCAACCCGGCCCGCGAACCAGGCCGCCGGCAGCATGAAGAGCGACAGAATGAGGAAACCGACGAGGCCGATGCGCCAGCCATAGCCTTCACTCAGCGCCTGGCCTATCGGCGCCGATAGCAGCGCGCCCAGCGAGCCCGCCGCGGAGACGATGCCGAGCACCGTGCTGCGCACGCCCTCGGGCGCCGCGCGGGCCGCGACCGACATCGCCATCGCGGCCGCGGTACAGGCGAGCGAGGTACCGATCAGGACTCCCGCCCCCAGCATCAAGCTGATCATGCCCTGGGCGCCCGCCATCAGCGCCAGCCCTGCGATGTAAAGAAGCGCGCCTGCCATCATGATGGCACGAAAGCCGTGGCGCACCGTCAGCGCGCCTGCGAGCGGTTGCAGGAATCCCCAGGCGAGGTTCTGCACGGCGATGGCAAGGGTAAAGTCGGAGACGCTGATGCCGACATCCTGGGTCAATGGCTGCAGGAAGATCCCGAGACTCTGCCGCAGGCCCATGCTGAGCGTCAGCATCACCGAGGCGCCGATCAGGATCGGGAGCGTGGGACGGAGCGCTTGCAGCAGCGGCATGGTTGTGGTTCTCCCCATTTTTCACGCCGCCCAGGGGCGCGGCCTGCCGCCGCATCCGGCTTGATTACACAGGTCGGTGTAATTAAGAATGAAAGCGACACACGCTGTCAAGCACCGAGTACACAGGTCTGTGTAATGGCTGCCGGCACGAAAACGGATATGAAGGAGCGGATCCTCGAGACGGCCGACCGGCTGTTCTATCTGCAGGGCATCCGCGCCATCGGTGTCGACACGATTGCGGCCGAGATCGGCATCAGCAAGCGCACGCTCTACAACCACTTCCCGTCCAAGGATGCGTTGATAACGGCCTATCTCGAGCGCCGCTTCGTCCGCCCGCCGCCATCGGAGCCGAGGCCCTCGGCCAGGACTGCCGTCGAGCAGATCCTGGCGACCTTCGATTCGCTGGAGCGGCGCTTTGCCTCGCGCGATTTCCGCGGCTGCCCCTTCGTCAACGCGGTGGCGGAGCTCGGCGAAGAGGACCGCGCGGTGAAGAGGATCGCCAAGGCGTTCAAGGAAAGCCGCAGGCTGTGGTTCCGCGACCGCCTGACGGCGCTCGGGGTCACGGACGCAGACGCGCTCGCAACCCAGCTCGTTCTGCTGGTCGACGGCTCCATCGCGCAGGACCTCGTGCGCGACGATCCGGCGATGGCGCGTGCGGCCAAGGAAGCCGCCACGGTGCTGCTGAGGAATGCGGGCGTGGATGTGGGAGATGATGCGGCACCGGGGAAGACGCCGTTAAAATCAAAAAAGCGCTCTCCTGAGTGAATATTGTCGTCAATGCGAAAGCGGGTGATCCAGTTTTCCAGAGACAGCATGATCCAGTCGAGAGGTCGCGGCATACTGGATGCCCCGCTTTCGCGGGGCATGACGACCAACGATGTGGAAGACGATGCGTCTGCAACGCGCGACTACAATCAGGCCGCCTGCGCCACCACGCGGTTGCGGCCGTCATGCTTGGCGCGATAGAGCGCCTGATCGGCGCGCTTCAGGACGTCGGCGACCGCTTCACCCTTCGTCTCCAGCGTCGACAGCCCGATCGAGATCGTGACGTCGATGCGCTTGCTGCCGTTGTTGACCGCAAAGGGCTCGCCGGCGATCGAGCGACGCACGCGCTCTGCGACCATGCCCGCGACATGCAGATCCGTTTCCGGCATGACGATCACGAATTCCTCGCCGCCATAGCGGCAGGCGAGATCGATGCCGCGGATCGACTTGCGCACGCGCACCGCGAACTCGCGCAGCACGTCGTCGCCGGCATCGTGGCCGTAGCCGTCGTTGATCGACTTGAAGTAGTCGATATCGAGCATCATCAGCGCCAGCGGCTTGCCGCGTGTCGACGCCTGCTCCGCCAGCGTGGCGAGATGGCTTTCCATGTAGCGGCGATTGTGCAGCCCCGTCAGCGCATCCGTGATCGCCATCTCGATGGAATTCTGCACGTTGTCGCGCAGATGATCGGTATAGCGGCGGCGCCTGATCTGGGTGCGGGCGCGTGCCAGCAGCTCGTTCTTGTCGATGGGACGCAACAAATAGTCGTTGACCCCGATCTCCAGTCCGCGCAGCAGGCGCGTGTTGCTGTCGGGATCCGCGATCGCGAGGATCGGCACATGGCGCGTCCGCTCCAGCGACCGGGCCTGGCTGCAAAGCCGCAAGCCGTCGTAGTTGTGCAGGTCGAGCGAAACGATCAGGAGATCGTAATTGCCATCGGCGGCATGAAACAGCGCCTCGGCCGGATTGGGCTCGACGTCGACGGCATGCTCGGCGGCGAGCAGGCTCGCCAGCCGCTCGTAGGACGACGAACGGTCGTCGACCAGGAGTACGCGCCCGCCCTTCCCGGTATCGGTGATCGCGCTGCGCTCCGGCGCCTGCACGCCGATCTCGAACGAGGTGACGGCGCGCATGCGCAGCTCGTCGGTCATCATCTTGAGCCGCGTAAGCGAACGCACCCGTGCGATCAGCGCCACGTCGGATACCGGTTTGGTCAGGAAATCATCAGCGCCCGCCTCAAGTCCGCGCACGCGATCGGACGCACTGTCGAGCGCCGTGACCATGACCACGGGGATGTGGTGCGTGAGCGGATCGGATTTCAGCCGCCGGCACACCTCGAAGCCGTCGATGTCCGGCATCATCACGTCGAGCAGGATGATGTCGCACTCGGCACGCTGACACATCTTCAGCGCCTCGGTGCCGTTGGGCGCGGTCAGCACATCGAAATATTCGGCCGACAGCCTTGCTTCCAGAAGCTTGATATTGGCGGGGACGTCATCGACGACCAGAATACGCGCGGACACCGAAACTCACTCCCTACCCGATGAAACGGCGAACCGTTTCGATAAACTTGCCGACCGAGATCGGCTTGGAAAGATAGGCCTCGCAGCCGCCCTCGCGGATGCGCTCCTCGTCGCCCTTCATGGCGAATGCGGTAACGGCGACCACCGGAATGGCGCGCAGCTCCGGATCGTCCTTGATCCAGCGCGTGACCTCGAGCCCGGACACCTGCGGCAGCTGAATATCCATCAGCACGAGGTCGGGACGCATCTTGCGAACGAGATCGAGCGCCTCATACCCGTTGGAGGTGCCTGAGGTCTGGTAGCCGTGCGCCTCCAGAAGATCGCGAAAGAGCTTCATGTTCAGCTCGTTGTCCTCGACGATCAGGACGGTCTTTCCCATCCCGTCCCTCCTCTTTCCAACGAAGACGATTCCGACATTTCATGTCCCGGGCGCGCCATTGGGCCGCGCTTGGAAAAACTGAATTCAAACTAGCCGCAGATTCGCTCTAACCCGTTAAACCGAAGGGCCAACTTTCTGCGATGTGGTTTCCGCTTGCTTGAACGCACTCCCCAGACTCGGGCATGATCATCCCAAATTAGAGACCATAAGTTAATGGAAAGGCAAACCGCCCCGTTGAAAAAGCCTGTTCAAAACCCCCGTGAAGTGGCTGAAATCGTTGCGATTCAGGCCCTTTCTTTCGTCGCCGGCGACCCCGAACGGCTGGGGTTATTCCTGGCTGAAACAGGCATTGGTCCGGACACCCTGCGCAACGCGGCGAGCGACCCGAATTTCCTCGTCAGCGTTCTCGACTTCGTGATGCGCGACGACGCCACCGTACAGGCTTTTGCGAGCGTATCGCAACTCCATCCAACCAATATCGCGGCGGCGCGGCAATTGCTGGGCGATCCGCAGTGGGAGCGCGATGCGCCGTGAGCGCCTCACCACCAGGCGGAGCCGGCGGACCGACGTGCTTCTGCCGCGACTGCCTGGCTGATCTCGACATCGGCGCGCGGCGTTGCTCCCGGTGCGGTTCCCCTCGCCTCGCGCGTCATCCGCAGCTTGCAACCCTCACCATCGCCCATATCGACTGCGACGCGTTCTACGCCACCATCGAGAAGCGCGACAACCCGGAACTCGCCGACAAGCCGGTGATCATCGGCGGCGGCAAGCGCGGCGTGGTGTCGGCGGCCTGCTACATCGCGCGAACCTATGGCGTGCACTCGGCCATGCCGATGTTCAAGGCCCTGGCGCTGTGCCCGCACGCGACCGTGATTCGTCCCGACATGGCGAAATATGTCCGGGTCGGACGCGAGGTGCGCCAAGCCATGCAGGCG
Organism: Bradyrhizobium sp.; assembly: GCF_016213215.1. Taxonomy (GTDB): domain Bacteria; phylum Pseudomonadota; class Alphaproteobacteria; order Rhizobiales; family Xanthobacteraceae; genus Bradyrhizobium. The sequence goes on from NZ_JACRAW010000148.1 coordinate 6,862, forward strand.
CTGACGCCACTGGTCGAGCCGCTTTCGATCGATGAGGCCTTCCTCGACCTGTCCGGCACGGAGCGCGTCCACGGCGCCATTCCGGCCAAGGTGCTGGCCCGCTTTGCACGCGAGGTCGAGCGCGACATCGGCATCAGCGTTTCGGTCGGGCTTTCCAGTAACAAGTTCCTGGCCAAGATCGCCTCCGACCTCGACAAGCCGAGAGGCTTTGCGACGCTCGATCAGGAACAGGCCCGTGTCATGCTCGCGGAGAAACCGGTCGGCTTCATTTTCGGCGTCGGCCCTGCCACCCAGGAGCGGCTGGTCCAGCGCGGCTTCCGAACGATCGGAGACCTGCAGCGCGCCGACGAGATCGAGTTGATGCGGCAGTTCCCGACCGACGGCCGCAGGCTGTGGCGCCTCGCCCGCGGCATCGACGACCGCCGTGTCGTGCCGGACCGCGGCGCCAAGACCATCTCCAACGAAACGACGTTCGAAACCGATATTCGCGACTTCGTCACGCTGGAGAAAGTGCTGTGGCGCCTTTCGGAGAAAGTCTCCTCGCGCCTGAAAAACAGCGAGCTCGCCGGCTCGACCATCACACTGAAACTGAAGACCGCCGATTTCCGTCAGCGCACGCGCTCGCAATCGATCGGCGCGCCGACGCAGCTGGCCGCGAAGATCTTCACGGTGTGCCGGGAATTGCTGACCAGGGAGATCGACGGCACGGCCTTCCGATTGATGGGCGCCGGCGTCAGCGCGCTGCGGCCGGGATTGCAGGCCGATGATACCGACCTGCTCGACCGCCGCTCCGCCAATGCCGAACGCGCGATGGACAGCTTGCGGAAGAAGTTCGGGGATGCCGCGGTCATCCGCGGCATCGCCTATGACGGACCGGAAAAGGCGGAACACGACTGAGCGATGATCCCTTGCCGCGCCCCGGCATGACGGTGGCAGGCATTGCGGACATTTTCTCAACGTCGTCATTGCGAGGAGCGACAGCGACGAAGCAATCCAGAGTCTTTCCGCGGAAAGATTCTGGATTGCTACGCTTGGCTCGCAATGACGGGTCAATAATGCTACCTTTCGTTGAACTGGAAGCGGGCGAACTGCGATGAAGCAGGCTTGCGTTTACATGGTCGCCAATCGCCGGAATGGGACGATCTACACTGGCGTTACGTCCAACCTCCCGCGCCGTGCTTATGAGCACCGCGAATGATTGGTGAAGGGCTTCTCCTTCAAATATGGATGCAAGATGCTCGTCTGGTACGAATTGCACGCTACCATGAATGATGCCATCACCCGTGAGAAGCAGATCAAGGCCGGAAGCCGCGCAAACAAGCTTGCATTGATTGAGAGTCTGAATCCTGATTGGAAAGATCTCTTTGGGACACTGGCATAGAGACCCCGTCATTGCGAGGAGCGATAGCGACGAAGCAATCCAGGCTGCCCCCGCGGAGGCATCCTGGATTGCTTCGCTTCGCTCGCAATGACGAGTCAAACAACCGTTGCCGACGCAAATTTTCAAGAACCCCGAGGGACATAGGTTCGCCTTCTCGCGGCATGTTCTGCCCGAGTTTTGCTTCACTTCCACGCCCTCTTCTCAAACAGAGGGCGCAGGGAAGACCGGGTGCCCGCTGCACCCGCGGTCTCGTGTGCGCACACGCTTTAGAAATCGCACACGATCATACAGGTACCTCCGCAACACCCGGCCTTCCCTGCGCAGTGGCTTTACGGCTTATGGCGCGCTCTCCTCGGCGACGAATTCTTGCTTGTCACCGTCACCCCGCAGATTGACGACGCCTCGCACCCGGTTGGGCCAAGACGCCTCCGCGAAGCTTGACTGCAGCAACGGCAGCCAGGACCACACGTTTTCACCGCACGCGGCATTCGTCAGCGCCAAGAGCTTTCGAGGATATTGCACACGCCTCGAAGGATCAGCGAGACGAACTTGCAGCGCCGTTCGTCCTGCGCGCCAGGGGATCGCTCACGGGGTTCGGCTCAATCCTCTGCCCGCCCTGCAATCACCTGTTCGCGCCGACGCTGCCGCGTCCACCGCATCCCAACCCGCGTTCGTGACGACGTACGACCGCCCCTTCAGTGGGTGGGACGAACCACGTATACGTAAAATCCGAATTCGGATAAAGAGAATTATTTTTGTGGCAGGGGCTTGACAGGTTTTGCCTGATTTGCCTGACAGGCGGCAGTTTTGCGATCAGAGGCCCGGAATTACGGTGCCAGTGCACTAATTCTAACGTGATGACGAAATCGGCAACGGTGGCGTTGCACAGTTAGATGCACTGTCAACGTAATTCGCGAAATTCAACAATATGCAGGCATTGCGCACATTATCTCAACGTCGTCATTGCGAGGAGCGATAGCGACGAAGCAATCCAGGCTGTCACCGCGGAGGCATTCTGGATTGCTTCGCTTCGCTCGCAATGACGGCGAAGTCAGTAGCAGGCCCCGATCAATTGCAGGGCTTGGTATCCCTGACATCGAACTTGCCGAGCGCGCCGGCGATGACGAAATCATTGTAATCGAGCACCAGCGACCGCGACACGCCGTTCTCGAACAGCTCGAACGACATTGCGTACATCGGGGTCTGCTCGCCTTCCTTGTTCTGTGAGTCGCGGTCGTAATAGCTGACGGTGACGGGCCACCGTGTCATCGACTTCATGCGCTCGTCGGTGGTCGACGGATCGGGCGAGGCAATGGTCCGATCGGGCGGAATCGCCTGACCGATCACCGAAAGCGTGTTGTAGACCTTCTCGCCGTTGTCGGAACCGTCATAGACGGTAAGCTCAAGCACCGACTTGCCTTGCTTTGCGGCGGCGATGATGCGCTGGATCTGCTCGGTCGGAAACACGACCGAACCGTCGAGCGTGAACGTCTTCGCAACCGGCTGCTTCAGCTTGACCTTGATATGGTCGCCGTCGCGCTCCGCCATACCGTCGACCGGGCTGGCGTCGGAATTGTTCATCCGCGCATCGATCTTGAAGCGATAGCTCTTCCCCGCCGCGTCCTCCCACGAGCTCGAGCGCAGGTCGCTCAGGGTGATCTTGCCTTCACCGCTGTCGAGTTCGGAAACCTGGCGGAAGTCGGAGGTGTAACCCTCGCAGCTATTCCCGGAGAAGCTGTAAAGGATGCGCCCGCGGGCGCTGTTGATGGAATTGGTGCGCGACTTCAGCAGGCGGAGGTCATAAAGCGCCTGATGCGACAGGAACGGCCCGCTTGCAGCGGCAACCGCCTCGCCGCCCGTCCCAAGAGCCGCGATGCCAAGCGCGGCCGCGCCGAGCGCCATCACACCGCGCGAAATCCGGAAACCTTGCATCATGTCCGATCCTTGAGAGAAGATTCGTCACATTAATGGCCGTTCCATTGCGCCACAACTGAGGCAGCTTCATGGAAAATTGCGAATTCTCCGTCGAACCGGTTGGTTTTGCTAGGGAAATGCAGTTGGCCTGAAGCCCGGCCGGGCCTCGCTCGCTTGCATGCGGGCGCGCAATCGGCGAAACAAGCGCGCTCCGGCCGCTCGAAACCGGGCCGGGTCCTTCTTAAACACACGGGGATGAATCATGGCGGGTACGGTCGAACAGAAACTGGCGGCTCAGGGCGTGGTCTTGCACGAGCCCACAGCTCCCGTGGCAAACTACGTCCCCTTCGTGCGCACCGGCAACCTGCTGTTCGTGTCCGGCCAGGTCTGCTTCGACGCTCAGGGCAAACTGATCGCCAAGGGCAAGCTGGGTGCGACCGTCACGCTCGAGCAAGGCAATGCGGCCGCGCGCGGCTGCGCCATCAACCTGCTCGCGCAGGTCAAGGCGGCAATCGGCGACCTCGACAAGGTCACGCGCGTGGTCCGCCTCGGAGGCTTCATCAATTCCGCGCCCGACTTCCTCGACGGGCCGAAGGTGCTGAACGGCGCTTCCGACCTGATGGTCGCCGCATTTGGCGACAAGGGCCGTCATGCCCGCACCACGGTCGGCGTCGCGGCGCTGCCCGCGGATGCCGCCGTGGAAGTCGAAGGCCTGTTCGAAGTCGCCTGACGCGAAAGCTCCAGGCGTGCGCGCACCTTCCTGGCTGACGGCGCGGCCGGTCGCCCATCGCGGCCTGCACGATAGCGTCCGCGGCATCGTCGAGAACATGCCCGGCGCGGTGAACGCCGCCATCGCCGGCAATTTCTCGATCGAAGTCGACATCCAGCTTAGCTCCGATGGCGAAGCCATGGTGCACCATGACGATGCGCTCGGCCGCCTCACCGACGGCGAAGGTCTCCTGATCAACAAGACCGCGGCCGAGCTCCAGGCGGTTACCTTCAGGGACACCACGGAAAAAATGATGTCGCTGGGCGACCTCTGCACGCTCGTCGCCGGCCGCGTCCCGCTCGTGATCGAGGTGAAGAGCCATTTCGACGGCGACCGTCGCCTCGTGAAACGGATGGCCGAGGTGCTGTCGTCCTATGACGGGCCGGCCGTCGGCATGTCCTTCGACCCGGACCAGGTGGTGGCGCTGCGCGATCTGCTGCCCTCGCGCCCGCGCGGCATCGTCGCCCAGCGCAGCTATGACGATGATTACTGGAACAAGCTCAGGCCCGAACAGCGCGACGGCATGCTCCATCTACGCCACGGCTTCCGCACCCAGCCGCACTTCGTTGCCTTCTGGATCAACCAACTGCCGGCGCCGGCGCCCTGGATTGCGCGCAATATCTTCGGCTGCCCGCTTCTTACCTGGACCGTGCGCACGCCCGAGCAGCGCCAACGCGCCGCGCGCTACGCCGACCAGATGATCTTCGAAGATTTCGTGCCGGAACTGTAACCGGTCCCATTCTCCCCATCATCATCGCAAGAAGCCACCCATGCGCGGGAGCATCCTGGTGTCGTGTCTCTGACGTGTAATCAAGTCATCGTCATTCCGGGGCGCCGCGAAGCGGCGAGCTGCGATGTGCAATTGCACATCGGAGATCCATAACCACAGCCGGTGGTTATGGATTCCGGGCTCCCTCGCTGCGCTCGGGCCCCGGAATGACGGAATTTGTGGGCCGTTCGGAGTTTCCGCAGCCCCTTGAAGTCGCCAACGCGATGCACGATCTTTCAGGTTGGGCTCTCAAAGACACTCGATGGCATCATCCGAAATCACGCTCGAAGCCGTATCCTCCATCAGCGATATCCCGGCTGAGGACTGGAACGCCTGCTCCAATCCGCAAGGATGTACCAGCGGGACTGGAAGATCCGACTCCCCCAAGCTCGCAGCGCACTCCGCCGGCGGTTCAAAATCGGCGTACAACCCTTTCGTTTCCCACGCGTTTCTCGCGGCGGCCGAAGGCTCCGGCTCGGCGACGGCGCGCACCGGCTGGGCGCCGCGACACCTCGTCGCCAGGGTCGGCGGCAAGATCGCCGGCGTCGTGCCCTGCTATCTGAAATCCCACTCGCGCGGCGAATACGTTTTCGACCGCGGCTGGGCCGACGCCTTTGAACGCGCGGGCGGGCGCTATTACCCGAAGCTACAGGTCTCCGTGCCCTTCACGCCCGCAACCGGCCCGCGCCTCCTCGTGCGCGACGGCTTTGATCGCGAGCGCATTGGCTCCGCGCTCGCCAGCGGACTGATCGCGCTGTGCGGCGTCAGCAAGGCCTCGTCGGTCCATGTCACCTTCGCGCGCGAGGAGGAGTGGAAGCTTCTCGCGCAGCACGGATTCCTGCAGCGCACGGACCAGCAATTCCACTGGCACAACCAGGGCTTTGCCTCCTTTGACGATTTCCTCGCCACGCTGAATTCGCGCCATCGCAAACAGATCAAGCGCGAACGGCGCGAAGCGGTTGCGGCCGGCGTCACCATCCACTGGCTCACAGGCAGCGAGCTCACCGAGGAGGCATGGGACGCCTTCTTCAATTTCTACATGGAGACGGGATCGCGCAAATGGGGCCGGCCCTATCTGACGCGCGAGTTCTTCTCGCTTATCGGCGAGAGCATGGCCGAGGACGTGCTGCTGGTCATGGCCCGCCGCAACAACCGCTGGATCGCCGGCGCCATCAACTTCATCGGCTCGGACACGCTGTTCGGGCGCAACTGGGGCGCGATCGAGCATCATCCCTTCCTGCATTTCGAGGTCTGCTACTATCAGGCCATGGAATTCGCGATCAAGCACCGCCTGAGGATCGTGGAAGCCGGCGCGCAGGGCGAGCACAAGATCGCCCGCGGCTACCTGCCGCAAACCACCTATTCCGCGCATTACATCGCCGACCGCAGTCTGCGCCGCGCCATCGACGACTATCTGCAGCGCGAGCGCGCCTATGTGGCCGAAGCCGGGCGCGAGCTGGCCGAGCTCGGCCCGTTCCGGAAAGCGGCGGACGAGGCGCCTTGACGCGTAGCGTGCAGTGGTGACAGTAGGACAGCCTTTTTCAGGAGTGTCGCCATGACCGCCTACGATCCCAACAATCCCTTCGCCAAGATCCTGCGCGGCGAATTCCCCTGCTACAAGGTCTACGAGAGCGAGCATGTGCTCGCCTTCCTCGACATCATGCCGCGCACGCCCGGGCATACGCTGATCATCCCCAAGGCCCCTGCCCGCAACATCCTCGACATCAGCGCAGAGGACTACGCCCACGTTGCGCGTGCCGCGCGAACGATTGCCAAGGCCGCGATGAAAGCCTTCGCAGCCGACGGCATCACCATCCAGCAGTTCAACGAGCCGGCGGGCGGACAGGTCGTCTTCCACCTGCACATGCACGTCCTGCCGCGCCACAACGGCATCGCGCTGCTGCCGCCGGCCAGCCGCAAGGAAGATAGCAAGGCCCTCGAAGACAACGCGACCAAGCTGATCGCGGCGTTGGAGGGGAGTTGAGCCTTTCTCCCGTCATTGCGAGGAGCAAAGCGACGAAGCAATCCAGACTGCCGCAGCGGAGACATTCTGGATTGCTTCGCTTCGCTCGCAATGACGAAATTGCAGTGACAGCCCTACCCGTCTAGCTCTCGCCCGCCTCCGGCTGCGGCGAGAATTCGCAACGGTCGGGCTTGATGTCGAGCAGCGGCGTGCCGTCCAGGCAATCCAGCCCGCGTACCAAGAGCGTGTTGCCCTCGATGCCGACCAGCTTGACCGTCGATGTGCCGATCGGGTTCGGCCGCTGCGGCGAGCGCAACGCGAACGTACCGCGTGTCGACGCATGGTGCTTCGGGCTTTGAATGACGAGGTCGCGGCGCGACTCGTGGAGCCAGTACAGCACTTCGAGATTGCCGTACTCCTCGAGCCCCTTGATCGCCGGCACGAACGGCTCGAACACCTCCAGCCGGCAAATGGGCCCGTCCTGCCGGCCCTGCCGCGGCGTCTCTAGCCGCGAGGTCCAGGGCGTGCGGATGCGCCCGATGAAGATGAGGGCGGCATCGCGCGGCGGCGGCAGTTCGATGGCGACCTCGCCCTCGCGGAGTTCAGCTTCCTGCGGCATGATGTGGTCCCTTGAAAAATCCATGCGAGCCTAGCCGATTGGTCTCGTACCGCAATGCCAGCCTTGTCAGCTCATCCTTGAGGCGCGAGCCGTATCTCCTCATCCTGAGGAGCTTGCGAAGCAAGCGTGTCGAAGGATGAAGGCCCGGGTCCGGGCCTCATGGTTCGAGACGCGCCTTCGGCGCTCCTCACCATGAGGGTTGGAACGTCGCAACCTCAAGAGATTCACACCCCCTGAGGAGCTTGCGAAGCAAGCGTCTCGAAGGATGAGGCCCGGGCCTCATGGTTCGAGACGGCGCTAAGCGCCTCCTCACCATGAGGATTGGCATTACCCCAGCCACCATTTCCCCGCCAGCATGACCAGCTCGCCGAAAAGGACGCCGGCGAAGATGGAGCGGCGCGTCAGCATGAAGGCAAGAAAGCCCGCAGCAACTGCACCATAGCGCAGCAAGTCCGGCACCGTCGCGAGCGCACCCGGCGGCTGCACCACGATCTGCGCGATGACGCCGGCAAGGATCGCGGTCGCGACCGCCCGCACCCACACCAGGAGGTCCGAGCCTTCGTCGACGCCCGCGCCAAGCCAGAATCCGGCGAGCCGCCAGATCTCGTTGGGCAGGAAGCCCGCGATCACGAGCACGAACAGCGCATGCCAATCGCCGATAAAATCGCTCATGCCCTCTCCCGCCACCAATGAACGGCGAAGGCGATGGTGCCCGCCGTCATGCCGCTGATCAGGATATCTACTCCGGTGTGAAGCAGTCCGATCACCGGGAACAGCGCGAGGCCGAGCACCAAGGCCAGGATATCGGACAACTCGCGGCAATTGCGCGCGGTCGATAGCAGGAACGCGAGCGGCGTGAGCAGCAGCATTGCGGCAGCGAAGATTGGAGGCAGGCTGCCGGCCAGCGTGTAGCCGATGACGTTGGCGAGCAGGCAGATCGATACCAATCCGATGCCGAGACCAAACACGAAGGCAAGCCGCCGTTCGCGGGGCACCTGCGGCAACAAACGAAAGCACTCTACCCATAAGGTGACCGCGATGAAGTGCGACGCCAGCACCAGCTCGCGCCGGCGTGTCTTCGGCCCGCGCAGCATGGGCAGGACGGATGCGACCATCGGCAACAGGCGGATCGCGCTTACCGTCACGGCAAGGGCCGCCTGGATGATGGTAGCGCCTGAGGATAGCGTCGATATCAGGATGATCTGCGCCGGACCGGCCCATACGAGGATCGTGCTCGCGAGCACCCAGCCCAGGCTGAAATGCGTATCGTGGGCAAGCGCGCCGACGCCGAGATAGGTCGCGAACAGCACCAGCGTCAGCACCGTTCTGGTAACCGAGCTCAGCCCCCACGCGAAGGCGCGCAGGGGTCCATGCCATCTGTGTGAATCGAGCGGAGGAAGCGCCACGGGAAGCCGGAGGAAGGGAATCTTGCTCGGGCATAACGGGCGATGAAGCAGCTTCCGTCAAGGAAGCGTGCATCAAGGCTGGCATGCGCGCTACATCACCGTCGTTCCGGGCGATGCAAAGCATCGAACCCGGAACCGGGAGATTTGGATCGAGATTCCGGGTCCCGTCCTTCGGACCGTCCCGGAATGGCGTGCGCCCCCCTCACACCCTATTCCGCAGCACGAAGCAGGCGCCGCCGGCGCGGCGGATGCGGTTGCAAAGATCGTCGGCTTCGGGACGTGTCTCGGCACCGATCCGCACCTGATAGAAGGGTCGCGAGCCGCGGCTGCGCATGACCGACGACAATAAGCTCGGGTCGCGATCGCCGATCACGCCGCTCAGCCGTCGGATCGCGCGGGAATACATCGCCAGCGCCTTGTTGCGGTCGAAGCCGGCGGCTAGCTGCACGCCCCACGGTTTTGCGGCAGCCAGCCTCACGTGCTCCTCGAGTTGGGTGATGAACGGGTTGGGCGCGCGCCTGAGCAATGCCATCAAGTCGCGGCAGCTCGTCGGCGGCGCGCTTTGCGGCATCTTGCCTTTCTTGCCGGCCGCCGCCCAGTCATCGACGGTCGAGCCGGTGATCGCGACCACGTAGTTGCGGGTCTCCTGCGGCATCACGCCGGTACCAGTGAGCCATTCCTGCACCCGCCGGGGACCGGCGTTATAGGCCGCAGCCGCAAGGCCGAGATTGCCGAACTGGTGGCGCAGCTCGTTGAGGAATTCGGCCGATTTCGGCAAGGCCTGCACCGGATCGAAGGGATCGAGCAGCCGCCGTTCACTGGCCGTACCCGGCATGAACTGCGCGATGCCCTGCGCGCGATCACCGTTGCGGGTCACCGGCCCGACAGCATCGGGCTGGAAGCGGCTTTCCTGCCAGATCACGCGGGCGAAGAATTCCAGCGGCAGGTCTGCCGCCCGCGCCGCCGACTCAATCATCAAACAGATCGCCTCGCGCGTATCGTTCTCACGTCCGGGATCGGTGGGCGATTTGGTCGGCTCGTTCTTGGCGGCGGGCTCCTGAGCGCTTGGCGGCACCCCTTCATTGCTCGCGCGCGTGCCATCCGCGGCGGCGTGTCCGGACACCAGCAGGAGTACGGCGATGATGCAAAACGCGCGACGCATGGCGACAGAAGTCCGCAAAGCAGGCCTTGTTCCAGGAAGCCGGTTCGACCCCGGGCAAACCACCTAGCCAAGCGAAGATCGTGGCGGCGGCACGTGCCCGCTCGCCCGCACAGTCGCTCAGCCGTTGACGTGCATCAAGCGCCCTTCCCAAGGCCGTGAAATCGTATGGCAATTCGACAGGCCCCCGATGCACAAGTCTGCCTTCAAGGCCTTGTTCACCTTTTTCATCCTCGGCAGGGCCGAGAGGGCGCGGCTCGATTGGGAGCGGCGCGTGCTGGTTTTCTCGACCGCCGTCACGATCGGACTCGTTGCACTCTATGTGTTTGGCAAGGTGACTTCCCGCTGGTAAGGAGCGAGGTGTCGCACCACGAGAGACGTCCGATGCGAAGGTCCGGAATTGCCGTCCTGATGATCGGCTGCTTCACCGCCGCGAGCCACGCGCTCGACGCCGAGCAGCAGCACGGCAAGGAGCTGTTGCGGAAGATGTGCGGGCACTGCCACGCGGTGGGCTCGACCGGCGCGAGCCCGAACAGCTTGGCGCCTCCGTTTCGCAGCTTCGGCGAAGACAAGCTGTACGACAATGACTTCGCCCAGCGCCTGCAGGACGGGTTGAGCACCATACACCCGGACATGCCGACCTTCCGGTTCGACCGCGAGGATGCCGAGGCCGCCGTCAACTACATCAAGGCGATTCGGGAGCGGCGAAAGCCGAAATAGGCTGCGGCTTGAGCGCGGCCGAGCCAGTGGCGCGCGCTCTGGAACCATCGTGGCGCATCCAAGTTGCGCCATGTCAGCTGATTCATGACCGCGGCGGCTTGGTGCTGCCGGGACAAACCTGCGTTCACGATGTCCTCCGTCACGACCGAGCATGCCGATGGTCTGCCGCTGCCGCAACGCCGCTGGGCCATCCTTACCATAGCACTCGGTATCATCATGTCGGTCGTCGACGGCACGATCGTCAACGTGGCGCTGCCGACCATCGCCGCTGACCTTGACGCCAGCCCCGCCTTCTCGATCTGGATCGTCAACGGCTATCAGCTCGCGATCACGATCTCGCTGTTGCCGATGGCCTCGCTCGGCGAAATCATCGGCTACCGTCGCGTCTATCTCGCCGGTCTGGTGCTGTTCACCCTGGCTTCCGCCCTGTGCGCGCTGTCGGACACGCTGCTGCTGTTGACGATCGCGCGCATCGCACAGGGATTTGGCGCGGCGGGCATCATGAGCGTCAACGCCGCGCTGGTGCGCTTCACCTATCCGCATGCCCTGCTTGGCCGCGGCATCGGCCTCAATGCGCTCGTGGTCGCCGTCTCCGCCGCCATCGGGCCGACACTTGCGGCAGGCATTCTGGCCGTCGGCAGCTGGCCATATCTGTTCGCGATCAACATGCCGATCGGCATCCTCGCCGCCGCGCTCGGGTGGCACTGCCTGCCCCACACGCGGAGAGCCGACCGCGCCTTCGACTGGCAAAGCGGAGGTCTTTCCGCCATCACGTTCGGGGTCGGCATTTTTGCGATCGACAGCGTCGGACATGGCGAGCCGCCCCTCACCTGCCTGATCGAGTTCGGCATCGCCATCGTCGCTGGCGCTCTTTTGATTTATCGCGAGACCCATCTCTCGTCGCCGCTGCTTCCGGTCGACCTGCTGCGCAGTCCGGTATTCGCGCTGTCGATCGCGACCTCGATCGCCTCGTTCTGCGGGCAGATGCTGGCCTTTGTCGCGATCCCCTTCTACCTTCAGAGCCGTTTCGGCTATTCCGCCGTTCAGATGGGCCTTCTGATCACGCCGTGGCCGATCGCGCTGGCCTTTGCCGCGCCGCTCGCCGGACGCCTCGTCGAGTTCTATCCGGCGGGCCTTCTGGGCGGGATCGGCCTCTTGCTGTTTGCCACAGGCCTCGCCGCCCTGGCGCTGCTGCCGGCTAGCCCCTCGCCGCTCGACGTGATCTGGCGCATGGCGCTCGCAGGGCTGGGCTTCGGCCTGTTCCAGACACCCAACAACCGCACCATGATCGCAGCCGCCCCGCGCGAGCGCGCCGGCGGCGCCAGCGGCATGCTCGGCACGGCGCGCCTGTTGGGGCAGACGACCGGCGCGGCGCTGGTCGCGCTGTTTCTGGGGCGCTACCCGACCGATGGCACCCGCATGGCCCTGTTTGCTGCCGTCGGTTTTGCCCTCTGCGGGGCCACGCTGAGCATGCTCCGGCTGTCGCCGGCCGCGGCTCGCGGCGCCGAACATGTCCGGGTGCATGACGGGCAGCGGATGAAGGGGGATTAATGGGTTCAGAACCTCCGGGCCCGGAGCAACCATCGTTCTATTCTGTCATCCCTCACAACCGCCCCCTTGCTCTCGCGCTACGGTTGCGCTTCACTACAGCCGGTTGGGGGACATCCGGATGAAGTTTCGAGTTTTTTTGGTCGTGACGCTTGGCGTCACGCTCGCTGGTTGCGCGTCCGTCACGCGCGGCACGACAGAGAACATCGCCATTTCGTCGACGCCGTCAGGCGCCGAGGCCATCGTTTCCGGGCTCGATGCGCCGACGACGTGCGTCACGCCCTGCGCGGTCGTGGCCAAACGCAATGCCGACATCTCCGTGACCTTCCAGAAGGACGGATACGCGTCGCAGACCGTGCAACTCACCAAGGAGATACCCGGTAGCGGCGCGGCCGGCTTTGCGGGGAATCTCCTCCTCGGCGGTCTGGTGGGCATGGGCGTCGATGCCGCGACCGGCGCGGCGACCGACCACAAGCCGAACCCGGTGATCGTGACGCTGCAACCCTCGGCTCCGCCTCCGGTCGCACCGCGCAAGAAGCGTCCGGCGCGTGCCCCCGAGGCAGGCAGTTAAGTCTCGCAAACAAAAAGGCCGGCCTCTTCGGCCGGCCCTTTGATTTTGGCGGTATTCGGATCAGACCTTGACCAGCGGCCCCTTGGACGGTGAGCCCTTCGAGCCACCCGACTTGGGCTTGCGCGGCGGGGTTCGCTTGCGCGCACCGGGCAGCTTCTCCGGCTTCGGCGTGACCGGCCCTTCCACGAACTCGAAGCCGATCTTGTCCGCCGTCGGATCCGCCTCGTCTTTGACCAGGACGACGCGGACATGGCCGCCACCCTTCAGCTTGCCGAACAGCACCTCGTCCGCCAGCGGCTTCTTGATGTGCTCCTGGATCACGCGGGCCATCGGCCGCGCGCCCATCTGCTCGTCATATCCGTGCTGGATCAGCCAGGCCTTGGCGGACTCCGACAGTTCGATCGTGACGTCGCGATCGCCGAGCTGGGCCTCAAGCTGGAGTACGAACTTCTCCACCACCATGCCGATCACGTCGGCATTCAGATGGGCGAAGGAGACGATGGCGTCCAGCCGGTTGCGGAACTCGGGCGCGAACTGCCGGTTGATCGCCTCGTGGTCGTCGCCTTCCCGCTTGGTGCGGGTGAAGCCGAAGGCTTGCCTTGCGAGATCAGCCGCGCCGGCATTGGTGGTCATAATCAGGATCACGTTGCGGAAGTTGACCTGCTTGCCGTTGTGGTCGGTGAGCCGGCCGTGGTCCATGATCTGCAGCAGCACGTTGTAAAGGTCGGGATGCGCCTTCTCGATTTCATCGAGCAGCACCACGCAGTGCGGGTGCTGGTCGACCCCGTCGGTGAGCAGACCGCCCTGGTCGAAGCCGACATAGCCGGGAGGGGCGCCGATCAGGCGCGACACGGTGTGTCGTTCCATGTATTCGGACATGTCGAAGCGCAGCAGTTCCACGCCGAGCGACGCGGCGAGCTGCTTTGCGACCTCGGTCTTGCCGACGCCGGTCGGTCCGGAGAACAGGTAGCAGCCGATCGGCTTCTCGGGCTCGCGCAGGCCTGCCCGCGCCAGCTTGATCGAGGCAGCCAGCGACTCGATCGCCTTGTCCTGACCGAACACCACGCGCTTGAGCGTTTGCTCCAGATGCTTCAACACCTCGGCATCGTCCTTGGACACGCTCTTGGGCGGGATCCGCGCCATGGAAGCGATCGTGGTCTCGATCTCCTTGAGGCCGATCGTTTTCTTGCGCTTGCTCTCGGCGACCAGCATCTGAGCCGCGCCCGACTCGTCGATCACGTCGATGGCCTTGTCCGGCAGCTTGCGGTCATGGATGTAGCGCGAGGACAGCTGCACCGCGGCCTCGATGGCCTCATTGGTGTATTTCAGCCGGTGGTAATCCTCGAAATAGGGCTTCAGTCCCTTCAGGATCGCGATCGCGTCCTCGACCGTCGGCTCGTTGATGTCGATCTTCTGGAACCGCCGCACCAGCGCGCGGTCCTTCTCGAAGTGCTGACGATACTCCTTGTAGGTCGTCGAGCCCATGCAGCGGATGGTGCCGGAAGCGAGCGCCGGCTTCAGGAGGTTGGAAGCGTCCATCGCGCCGCCGGAGGTCGCCCCTGCCCCGATCACGGTATGGATCTCGTCGATGAACAGGATGGCGCTCGGATGCGCCTCCAGTTCCTTCAACACCTGCTTCAATCGCTCTTCGAAGTCGCCGCGATAGCGCGTGCCCGCTAGCAACGTGCCCATGTCGAGCGAGAACACGGTGGCGGTGGCCAGAACTTCCGGAACCTCGCTGTCGACGATGCGCTTGGCCAGCCCCTCCGCGATCGCGGTCTTGCCGACGCCGGCTTCGCCGACGAACAGCGGGTTGTTCTTCTGCCGGCGGCACAGCACCTGGATCGCGCGGTTGATCTCGGAATTACGGCCGATGACCGGATCGATCTTGCCGTCGCGCGCCTTCTTGTTGAGGTTGACGCAATAGGTATCGAGCGCCTCGCCTTTCTTCTTGGAGTCCTCGTTGCCCTTGCTCTCGGTCTCCTCGTCGACGCCGCGCACCGGCCGCGCCTCGGAGACGCCGGGCCGCTTGGCGATGCCGTGACTGATGTAGTTGACCGCGTCGTAGCGCGTCATGTCCTGCTCCTGCAGGAAATAGGCGGCGTGGCTTTCGCGCTCGGCGAAGATCGCGATCAGGACGTTGGCGCCAGTCACCTCCTCGCGGCCGGAGGACTGCACGTGGATCACCGCGCGCTGGATCACGCGCTGGAAGCCGGCGGTCGGCTTGGCGTCGTCCGCGCCGTCGGTGACGAGATTTTCGAATTCGGTCTCGAGGTAGTTGACGAGACTGGAACGCAGCTTGTCGAGGTCGACGCTGCACGCACGCATGACGGCAGCCGCATCCGAGTCATCGATCAGCGACAGCAGGAGATGTTCGAGCGTCGCGTATTGGTGATGACGTTCGTTCGCGATCGCCAGTGCACGATGCAGGGATTGTTCAAGGCTTTGGGAAAAAGTCGGCATTCGCGTCCTCTGTGGCCCCCGCCATCATGATCGCCGTTGCCCGGTCAGGCAACAACAACCTTTGTCAAATATAGTTATACAAGATCGCGGCGAAAGACCGGTTCCGCGACTCATACCGTCGACGCCATTTTCGATGCAAAACCCGTTCCTATTTGGGCGGGATGTCATGCCGACGCCAAATTCTTAATGCTCGCGAGCGGCTGTCCGCCTGCTCGCGGCCACTTCAGATCGGGATGGGTCAAATCGGCCTTCAGCGCGCGGCTATTTCTTTTCCATCACGCATTGGAGAGGATGCTGATGCTTGCGCGCGAAATCCATCACCTGCGTCACCTTGGTCTCGGCGATCTCGTAGGTGAAGATGCCGCACTCCCCGATCCCGTGATGGTGGACGTGCAGCATGATCTTGGTCGCGGACTCGATGTCCTTGTTGAAAAACCTCTCCAGCACATGAACGACGAACTCCATCGGCGTGTAGTCGTCGTTCAGGATGAGAACCCGGTACAGGTTGGGCCGCTTGGCTTTCGGCTTGACCTTGGTGATCACCGAAGTGGTCGGCCCCGAACTGCCGCCGGAGCGACGGTCGTCCTGCCCCATCCGGGATCCGGTGACTGAAACGGCGGCTGACGCCGGTAGATCAAGGCTGGAAGTTAGTTGCGGCATGGCACAGGCGTTCAAATTCCCCACGGAAGCGAGGATAGCCATCCCGGCGCTGCCCCTCCTTCCGGAGCCTCCCCAGGCGCGCTATCTGCGGATCGCCGCTCCCGACCGATCCGGCGCAGCCGGGTCGATGGCCAGAATATGGGCCGGCCACCGGCTCGCCGCAAGCGTGCAAAGGCACCATCCGATGCGGCAGCAACGGCCGATTCCCATTCAGCGATCCGGGGCAAGGTTAATCAATCCCGACCGGTTTGACAAAAACTTCAGCGGTGCGATTTAGGCCAAATTGACAAGGGAACCCGCTTTTCGAGGCTGGATCTCCCGATGGGTGGATTCCCCCGAGTTTATGAGATCAGATTTACCGAGCGTTCAACCGCCGGCGCGACAACTCGCCGAACGGTAGAAATCCGGAGATCCTCATGCCCCGCGTTTCCGTCCCGCGTTCTCTCCTCGCCCGGTTCGCATCGGCCGAACACGGCAATATTGCCGTCATTTTCGCCATCGCGCTGATACCGGTCCTAACTCTTATCGGCGCGGCGATAGACTATAGCCGCGCGGTCAGGGCCCGCACGTCAATGCAGTCGGCGCTCGACTCCGCGGCGTTGATGGTCGCAAAGGACTTGAATGCAGGAACGATCACGGAGGCGGACATCGAGAGCAAGGCAAGACTCTATTTCCAGGGTCTCTACGTGCCGAAGGACGCCATCTACTCAACCGCTGATATCCGCGCGACCTATACGGCGAAAGACGACAAGGGCGCCTCGAATATCGTGATGAACGCGTCCGGATACATCTACACCGAATTCATGAAGCTGACCGGGTTCCAGACGATGGAGTTCAGCACGAAATCAACCTCGAAGTGGGGCGACACGCGCTTGCGCGTGGCGCTGGCGCTCGACACCACCGGATCGATGTCGTCAGACGAGAAGATGCCGAACCTGAAGAGCGCCGCCAAGACCATGGTCGATCAGCTCAGCAACCTGAACCACACAACCGGCGACGTTTACATTTCGCTGATCCCGTTCTCGCGGGACGTGAATATCGGTTCTGGCAACACCACCTATGTCAACTGGGACAAGTGGGAATCCGAGCCTGCCAACATCAAGACGACGAAGCCCGCGAACTGGCAGAATTATGGTCCCGGTTCGAAATGCCCGTTCAGTAGTCAATCCCATGGTTTTCGCTGTGTGACCACGCCGGTTAACGGCAGCGCCTCGACGAGCACGATCCCTTCAAGCGGCACTTACAAGGGTTACATCTGCCCGGGCCTCGATAATTCCAGCCGCAACTATTACAACGGCTGCTATAGCAGCGTCGACCTGGGCACGACCACGACTCGCACCTTCTGCACCGGCGGAAGCTGCAGCTGCAGCTTCGACAAGGGCATGATCGGTGGAACCGGCAGCACGTGCTCCTGCAACACTGTTAACTGGACTAAGACCTGTACGGAGACCGTTCGCAATTACAAGCACGACTGGGTGATCAACGATCACAGCACCTGGAACGGTTGCGTGATCGACCGCGATCAGAACTACGACACCACGAAAGACGTGCCGACACTCGGCGATCCCGCGAAGATGTTTTATGCCGAACAATACGCCTCCTGCTCCCCCGCCCTGACCGCGATGAGCAACTCCTGGAGCGCGCTGAAGTCCAGCATCGACGGCCTCTACCCGGCGGGCAACACCAACCAGGCTATCGGCGCCGCATGGGGTTGGTTCTCGCTAAGTCAGACCGCCCCACTGTCGGCTCCGTCAAAGGAAAACGGTTACAGCTACCAGGATTATCTCGTGCTCGTGTCAGACGGCATGAACACGCAAAATCGCTGGACTTCTGATCAAAACACGATCGACGCCCGCCAGAAGATTCTCTGCGACAACATCAAGAAGGCCAACGTCCAGATCTTCGCCATCCAGATCAATACCAGCACGAGCAGCCCCGATCCGACTTCGGCCGTACTGCAATACTGCGCAAGCAGCCCGGCCTACTTCCAGATGATCACCTCGGCCGGCCAGACCGCAGCCGCGTTCCAGAACGTGACGACACAGATCAGCCGGTTGCACGTGGCGCAGTAGACGGAAACGACGAACGAACTCAGATAAAAAAAGCCCGGCTGCATCAGCCGGTCTTTTTGCTTGGAAGTTTTCCGTCAGGAAGTCTTAGTGGGTCGTCGCGGTCGGGGCGAACTTGGAAACCAGCGTCTCGACCGGCTTGAAGGCGTGCTTGGCGAGGTCGCCATAGAGGCCCGCGATCTTCTGCGACTCGGCAACGAAGGTCTCGTAGGCCGAGCGAGCAAAGTCCGACTGCGCTTCGAGCGCCTTGTCCAGCGACTTCACGCTCGAGAGCTTCTCGACGAAGGACTTGGTGTCCTCAAAGGACTTCTTGGTGAAGTCGCCATAGGCGCTTGCGATCGCCTGGATGCCGTTCTGCACCGAGGTGGCGGAAGCGAGGACCGTCTCGAACTGCTCCTTGCCGTAATTCTGAATGTCGTCAACTTTGAACATGTGGATCCTTTCCCAGACTGTCGTGCCGATCGGCCGGGAAGGTCCCGGCTCCCTGACGCTGCCTATTTAGTGCACTGCACAAAAAAGTCAAGAATCTTGTGCATCGCACAAATGCAATCGAAATGAGCAGAAAACCCCGGGGATTTACGCAAGGGTTCCTTAAGGCTTTGGAAACTCGCGCCCCGTACCCTGATTCCCGGACGTGGTTACCTTCCGACACGCGGTCAAAAGCCGCTCTGGAACATAAGCTTAGCGAGAGCCGCGGCTTGAGCCTTCGGCCTCTGGCGCGAGCGAAACGCGTATCGGAGGGGTCAGACAGGAAGATCACGGGCCAGATGGGCACAATTTTGCCTCACGGACCGGTGATCAAGTCAGAAACGGGGACGGGGTTTCATGCTTCGAAAAAACTTTGCTTCCTCGCGCTGGGCGCGGGTTGGGGTTTTCGGGGTTCTCACCATCACCGCTGCGGTCATCTTCACCGTCGACAGCGCCGATGCGCGCCGTTACCGGCATCGGCATAGCGCCCGCCAGCACATCCATCACCGCCAGGCGGCCGACACTTACAGCCCGTCTTTCTCCTCCATCATCGTTGACGGCAATTCGGGCGCGACCCTGCAGGCCACCAGCCCTGACGCGATCCGCCACCCCGCCTCCCTCACCAAGATCATGACGCTCTACCTGCTGTTCGAGCGTCTCGAAACCGGCAAGATGAAGCCCGACACCGAATTGCAGGTTTCCGAGCATGCCTCCGATCAGGCTCCGACCAAGCTCGGGCTGCGACCCGGCCAAACCATCAGGGTCGAAGATGCGATCAAGGGTCTCGTAACGCGCTCGGCCAATGATGCGGCGGTCGTCATCGCGGAAGCCATCGCGGGCGATGAAGAGGACTTCGCCTCGATGATGACGCGCAAGGCGCGCTCGCTCGGCATGACGAAGACCGTTTACCGCAACGCCTCGGGCCTGCCCGACGACGCACAAGTGACGACGGCGCGCGACCAGGCGACGCTCGGCCGCGCGATCCAGGATCGCTTCCCGCGCTACTACCGCTACTTCGCAACTACCTCGTTTAACTTCCGCGGCCAGTCGATCCGCAACCACAACCGCCTGCTTGGCAACGTCGAGGGCGTGGACGGCATCAAGACCGGCTACACCCGCGCTTCCGGCTTCAATCTCGTGAGCTCGATGCGCCGCGGCAACCGCCATTTGATCGGCGTTGTGCTGGGCGGCCGTAGCGGCGGTTCGCGCGATGCGATCATGCGAAACCTGCTTGCAGAGAACCTCGAGAGGGCCTCGACCACGCGCACCGTTGCCGCGATCGCCGAGCGCAACTCCTCCGATACCGCCCCCGATGTCGCAAAGGCGGCCGACGCCCAGCCCCGTCCCGCGCAGGTGGCAGCAGTCCAGGCGCCTTCGGTAGAAGCCACCCCGCCGCGCCCGGCCTCGGCCGCCTCGCGCGTACTCGCCGCCGCAACCGCTGCGGTGCCGCCGGCCCAGAAGGTCGAACCTGCGCCGCTCACCAACGGCGTCATCCAGGGTCAGCCGCTCTCGATCATCCCGGGCTCGTCCGAGCCGATGAAGCCCGTGAAGGTGAAGACCGTGCAGGTCAAGGCCGGACAGGTGAAGCTTGCCTCGGCCACGACGGTCCAGCCGGTTGCGCCGCCGGTTACCAGCGCGATTCCGAGCCGACCGGAAGTTGCAGAAACCTCGGGAGCCGTGGTCGCCAAGGCTGAAGCCGCAAAAAGCGAACCGAGCAGGCCCGAGAGCGCCCGCGCCGAATTGCCGCCGCAGCCGCCCGGCCACGGCACTGGCAACGGTATCCTGGGCGTGCTGCCTGCGTCAGCGGCGAACGGCCCCAAGCCGTCCGTTGCGCAAGCCATGGCCTCTGTCGACCAAGCCCCCCGGCCCCAGCCCGTTCAGGAACCCGTCCCGACCAGGCCGGCCGTTCATACCGGATGGATCGTGCAGGTCGGCGCACTGGAAACGGAAGGCGAAGCGCAGCAGCGCATCGAAGCGGCGCGCAGCTCCGCCCGCGGCCTGCTCAGCAAGGCGGATCCCTTCACGGAGCCCGTCGTTGCCAGGGACAACCGCAAACTCTTCCGCGCGCGCTTCGCTGGATTGGAACGCGACCAGGCGGAAGCAGTCTGTCGCACGCTGAAGCGTGCCGACATTTCCTGCATTACCGTACGTAACTGATCTTCATCCAAGTTTGTGCTGACCATGCCCGCCCGGTGCGGGCATGGTCTTTTTTTGGCGCTGCGCGTTCGCGCGCCAGCTCCGCAACAACCTCTCGTCAAGGAATTACGGTTAAAGTTTTGTCGACAGGGCATTCGACCACGCCGGAAAACGGCGGGCGGAACGGGCGAACGGACAGAGCGACGGAAGCTTCGCGGTCGTGGCGTTGGTTGCGTTGCCGGAGTTATCCGTTATGCGTGCGAAGCAGAGTATCCTTGGCCTCGTTCACACGGGCAGCGAGGTACGTCGACCCCCCTTGGTCGGGATGCAGTTTCTTCATGAGGGTGCGGTGGGCTCGGACGATTTCGTCGCGTCCCGCGCCCGGCTGCAGGCCAAGGATCTGATAGGCTTCCTCGTCCGTCATTTTGCCGCTCGACGCCGCGCGGCTCTGCCCCCCTGTCGCATTTCCCTGTGCGTTCTGACGCCAAGCGGGAAACCGGCGGTCCAGATAGCTTTCAAGTAACGACACGCTCTCGGCGTCAAACGCCGGGATCATTGCGACCAACTGGGCAAGCTCGAACTCGTCGAGAAGGCGGCCGGCATTGGGGCCGGCGATGAACTGACCCGCTAGCTGCCCGGTGTCGTGGTCGAGCTGCATCTCCAGGAATTGCGAGCGCACGCGCGAACTCTGTCCCGCCGAGCGGCTCGCGCCTCCGAACAGTCCGCCGATATTGCCGAACCCGGGCGTGCCGAACGGCGACCAGCCCAGCAACCCCGCGCCGAAAATGCCGAGCGGGATCGCGACCGCCAGCTCACCCCGCAAACCGGTGAAAGCGGCCACCGCCAAGGCTATCACGCCGCCGACAATCTTGATCGCGCGCGCCAGCATGACCGGATTAGCGGCACGAAGCATCTGCAACAGAAAATACAGAACGATAACGGCGACAGCGCCGGCGATGAGGGTCGGCATGGAGGGAATATAGTCCGGCCCGCCGCAAAAAACATGGCGTGTTGCCGCCCCCCCCGGCAGATTCAGCCCGATTGTCGGCTGCTCCGTCAGGAACCCTTAAAGGCGGCGTGACAGGCGCACGGCACGCAAGGCCACATGGTCCTCGAGCCCGACCGCTTCGACACCGAGAGCATGACCACCCTCCCGGAGCGTATCATTGCCGCCGATACCGCGCTCAAGATGGTTTGCGACATAAGATCCGCGGGCGTTGGCAGCGGACCACCTCGCCCGGCCCCCGACATGGCAATCGATGGCTATCGCATCTGGCCGATCAGCTTGGCCGCGCCGCTTGCCGTTTTCGACAGTCGCAGCAGCGCCTCGCGACCGCCGGCGGCATCGGCCGCCGCCGCCCGCAAGAGCTCGCGCAACTGAGCCGCTGCCCCGGGATCGAACCTGACCCATGCGCCGCCCGTGAGGCGCGCGATTTCCCGGAACGCCTGCTCGGCTGCGACATCATGGCCTTCCTGGAACACGAAGACCGGCACCTTCAACATGCCGAGCTCGCCCGCCGTGGCGCAGAGATTGTCAACATTCTCCTCCATGGCGTCGCCGACGAACACGACAGCCCGCACCCCTGACGCCGCAGCTTCGCGCCTTGCCTCGGAGAGTACCCTGCCGATCTGGGTGTTGCCGCCTCGGCAATCGATTCGGCTCATGAGGCCTGCCAGCTTGGCGCTGTCGGAAATCCATCCGGTGGCCCGACACTCGTTATAACCGCGATAGTAGACGAGACGGATATCCAGGCTGCCGAGCGCGCCCGCCTCGCGGAACATGTCGGCCTGGAGCGCGCAGGCCATGTCCCAGGTCGGCTGCCGGCTGAGTGTGGCATCGAGCGCGAAAATCAGCCTGCCCTTCGCACCGGCCGCATGGGGCGACATCGCGCGGGCCCTTGCCACGAACGCCGCGATGTCATCCCCGGTGGATCGCGTGGCTTCCGGCAGCGCGCCGCCCTGCCCGGTCTCTTGCGCCGGTTTGACGTCGCCGGTTCTGGGTTTGGTCGGTTCGCCGGACATCAGCGTTCGCTCATCGGGATGCCATCACTATGTGGAGGGCATTCGGATGGCGGTCAATAAGAAGCCCCCGCCATATCGCAGCGGGGGCTTGAAAACCAAAACCGGATCAACGAAGCGTCAGCTCTTGGCCTGCCCCATCAGGCTGACCGGACCGGGCTCGAGCACCTTGGGAGCATTCGTGCCGGTGTCGGCCGGGGCGAGCTCGCTGTCGGTATCGCTCAGGAACTTGTCGAGCATGCCCTGGATCGAGGCCTTGGCCTCTTCAGGACCGGTATCGCGCATGTCGTTATGCTGGAAGTCGGTTTTCACCACGGTAATACCGGCCTTCTCGCAGTCGTGGTCGCAAGGGATCACGCCGGCATCGGTCTTGAACTGCGGGTCGTTGGAGCGGAACGAGAGAATCTTGAACCTGCCATTGCTGGTGAAGGGCACCCGCAGATTGTCGAGGGTAACAACCTTCTTGATCTCGTCCGGATACTGCTTGGCGAAGTACACCGAAATGTCGCCACCCATCGAGTGTCCGACCAGTGTCACCCTCTTGTAGTCGGCATTCGGCTGAACCTGCTTCATTTCCCGGATGGCGCAATGAATGTTGGCCACGCCCCGCAGAAGCTGCGGCAGACGCCCGACATAGAGCTCGCCTGGCTTGGTCACCATGGGCGGATCGGTCGGCAGATCGTGCTGGGGGCTGAGCACCAGATAGCCGCGCGCGGCAAAGACGTTGGCCAGGAACGAATACTCGGTGTTCTTGACGGTATTGCCGTGATTGAGCACTGCGACCGGCAGCTTGATCATGCCGGCATTGGCCTGCATCTCCTTGTCCCACCGGATCGCCACATGCACCGGCACGGGACGATTGTCGCGGGATGCGTCGTGGAAGGTCACGGTCTCGTGGCGAATGGCCCACTTGCTCGCCGTGACATAGGCGACGGCAAAGAGGGCTCCAACCGAAACCAGAACTGCAATTCCGCGCTTCATGTTCGTCCTCAATCCGGCCGTTCTGGCCTTGCAATCTCTGGTGTCCGGAAGTCGTTCCATTCCGGCCTTCATGTTCGTCGCTAATATATGTCACGGCGTCGTGACAGGAAGATCAAATGTTGTGATTTTTACCGCCCGTTCGTTGTGCGGCGCACCCGTAATGAGCCGGAAGGTTCCTCCAAGGCTTGGATGCGGAACTTGGAACCAGGTGTATTTTCCGGACCGGCAGCCGGCGGCAAGCCGTCGTCGGCGAGCAGAGCGCCGGCGGGACAATACTGGTGCTACCGCAGACCTCAGGCGCCAATGATGTCGTGGACTTCGAGCGGCTTATCGATCTGGCTGAACCATTCGGCCCGATTGGCGGCGCGGCGGCGGCCGCGCTCGTCGAGCGGAAGCTTCAGCTGCCGCAGCAGGCTTGTCACCTCCTCCCGGGCGGTGAGGTGACCGAGGTTCGGGCGCGTGCCGAGCGTAACCTCGTCGAGATCATCAAGCGCGGTAAGCCCGCGCGGAAAGAACTCGCGATAGACGACGCGCTCGGCAAAGCCGTCGACCGAACGGAAGCCGAGCCGCAGGGAAAGCTCCTTCAGACCATCCGCGACGAGCTGCTTGTTGCGGGAGCCGAGCATCGACAGTCGATTGCGCACCACGATCCAGTCGCTGGTCGCGCCATCGAGCTGGCGGCGCTTGCGGCGGGTATCCCGCACCATCTCGGCATAGTGGCTTTCGCCCGTTACCGCATAGGTCTCCGGGTCGACCGTGCCGAGCACGTCGAAATCCAGGAAGCTGTCGTTGATGGGTGTCACCAGGGTATCGGCCATGGAATGCGCCAGGCGCATCAGGTAACTGTCGGAACCCGGCGTGTCGATGACGATGAAATCGAACTCCCGCTCGACCGAGCCTACCGCATCAACGAACTGCTGGAATTCCGAGTTCTCGTTGTCGGCGATCTGCATGGTCTCGCCGAGTTTCATGCAGCTGTGAACGGGAAGCTCGAGGGGAAGTCCGGTGCGCCGCGCCCAGGCGGCGCGGTTGCCGACATAGCGGGTAAAGCTCCGCTGCCGGCAATCGAGGTCGATGGTGGCAACGCGCTGGCCGGCCTTCAGGAGCGCAACCGCAATGTGCAGCGCAATGGTGGATTTTCCAGAGCCGCCCTTCTCGTTGCCCAGCACCACGACGTGCGCCGAGCCGGATTGGCCTTGGCTAGCCTGCACGAGCATTTGCAAACCCCTCAAAAATATCTTCGAGTTGAGCGCCGCTGCGGTCAAGTAAAATGCGCGCTGACGCGTTCAAATCCTCAAACGTTCAGCCTTGATCTGAATGACCATGAATGATGCGTGACTCTTTCGCGATGTCTGTGACGAATCCCACACAACGCACCGCATTTCGCCGCAGCTGATGTGAGCACAAACCAGGCGCCGTGCTTCCCGGAGGATTAAGCTAGATCAGAAACCTGAACGCGAGGTGATTGCATCCAGTCTCATCGCGCTCCGAAGGCTGGAGCGCTCTGTCGCTGGTACCTGCTTGGCGCGGACGCGCGAGGCTTGGTAAGGTCGGTGCCTCCTCCTCGACGTCGGAAAACCGCGGTTAGCCCGACCTCCAGCCCCCCGAGCCAGAATGCCCCGCAGCCCCATGATCGCCCGCACGGTCCCCGCCCTGCGCCGCGCCATCGACAGTCTTCGCCTGAGGAAGGCCACCATCGCGTTGGTGCCTACCATGGGAGCCCTCCATGACGGGCATGTGTCACTGGTAAGAGCTGCAAAGCGGCGCGCCACCCGGGTGATCGTTTCGATCTTCGTCAATCCGACCCAGTTCGCACCGACCGAGGATTTCGGCTCTTACCCCCGTACCTGGAAAGCCGACGTGGCGAAGCTCGCCGCCGAGAATGTCGACATGATCTGGCATCCCGCGGTCGAAGCCGTGTACCCGCAGGGCTTTGCGACGCGGATTGTTCCGGAGGGGCCGGCGGTCGTCGGTCTGGAGGATCGCTTCCGTCCGCACTTCTTCGGCGGCGTGGCCACGGTCGTCGGCAAGCTGTTCACGCAATGCCGCCCGGACATTGCGATTTTCGGGGAGAAGGACTTTCAGCAGTTGCGGGTCGTGATGCAGATGGCACGGGACCTCGATCTCGGCGTCAAGGTGATCGGCTCGCCTACCGTGCGCGAGCGCGACGGGCTCGCGATGTCCTCCCGCAACGTGTACTTGTCGGCCGAGGAGCGCCAGGTCGCACCGACGCTCTATCGCACCATGAAGGAGTGCGCCCGCAGGATCCGGGCGGGCGAGGATACCGAAGCGGCCATGGCAGGCGGAGCCGAAATCATCCGCGCCGCGGGCTTTACGCTCGACTACTTCGAAGTCCGCAATGCCGAGACCCTGGGGCCGATCGCATCAACGAAGGACGGGCCGCTGCGCATCCTGGTAGCGGCGAAACTCGGCAACACGCGCCTGATCGACAATATCGCCGTCTAAAGCAGTCCAAGTTCGCGCAGCTCGCGCCGCAGCGGTTCCGGCATGGCCGCGATGCTGCCGGCTGCCGCCTTGCCGAGATCCGGCGGCGCGGCATCTTCGGTCAGATAGCGCCAGCCCTGAAACGGACGCATCGGCCGTGGCGACACCGCGACCACCTTCGGCTGCATCACGATCCGGCACCTTCCAATACCATCACGGTCCCGGAACGGCTCGATGGCGATGATCTTCTCGCGCGCGGCGATTTCGCCTCGGATCACCCAGTATAGCGAGCCGCCGGCAAGAATCTCCTCGACGCGCTTGGGCGTCATGCGCGTGACGTGGACATGTCGTTGCGGCTGCCCCTTCTTCTTCAAGGCCCGCATCCGCTCCGCAATCCAGCCCTTCAGCTCTTTGACGGAATCGCAACCAACGGCAAGCTTGATCAGGTGAAGCGGCATGGCGTTAGCAATAGCGAGCCGCCGTCGACTTTGAAAGCATCACTCGTTCGCCGCCGCTGCGGGCTGCGCCTGGTCCGGCGCGATCTGGATCGGTGCCGCAGCAGCCGGCGCACGCGGCTTGGGTGCGGTTTTTTTCGGCGCAGGCGGCGCCGAGGCCTGGACGGAAGCTGTCGGCGGCCTTGGCGCTGCCGCTGCCGGCGCCGTCGGTGGACGCTGCGTCGTGGCTCCCGTCGCGGTTCCCGTCCCGGGCTCCGGGTTCATGATGCTGACCGCGGGCGTCGATGCGGCACTCGGAAATTCTGCGTTGGTCGGCTTGCCGCTCGGCAGCGAGACGGGAAGGGTCGCGGTCGGGACCGACGCCATGGGACCCGAAGTCATCGCGCCCGGCGCATTCCAAAACGGCGAGTAGCGCGCGATCAGGCTCTCATAGAGATGGGCGTCCATGTTGGCGACGACATGTTGCCGATCGGCCAGCGCACCGAATGCGGCACAATCGGCGGGGGTACAATTGTCGCGAGCGACCAGCACATGCGCCACGAAGCCGTAACGATCGTGCTCGATCGCCCGGCGCAGCAACTGAAGCTCCGGCGTCACATTCTTGTTCGCGGTGTCGACCTCGCCCAGCGCCGTCAGGCGCGTGATCTGGGAGGCTGCATAACTGACCGCGGCTGCGACGCTTTCAGGCGAGCCGAACAGCGCCTTTTCGCACGCCGCCAGAACCACATCGCCGGCCAGCTCGTCAATGCAGGACAAGGCGGGCAGGCCTGCCGGCGCAACGGATGCGGGGCGGTTGTCGGCCGTCAGGCTCTGGCCCCCTGGGCCGTCGCGAACCGTGGAGGCGACCGCAATTCCGACGGCGAGCAGCGCAATGACCGCCAACGCGCCGTTGGCTACCGACTTCTCGGCACGCAACAGCGTAATCAGCGCAATGATCGCGAAAAATCCGGCCGCAGCCAAGGTCAGCCACATCGGAAAGGCCGGCGAGCGCCAGAGATGATCGAGCGAACTAGCCCAAGCCCAATTCATGCGCGATGTCCCCTCACGCAGCAAAGAGCGATTTCAGCGAAAGGCAGCGGAGACTCAGCTGCTACCTTGCGCAACATGTTTCCGCGAACCGGGCCTTTTGACGGCCGGGAGAAATAAAATTCCCCTCATCCGGTCGATGCGCGTTGTTGCAACCTCAGGAACGGTCGAGTTGGCTCTCTTTGGCAACCCGTTCAAAGGCTTCGGTCGAACTCTTGATCCGGTACTGGCAGTCGTCACCGTCGGTCGGCAGCAGGCGGATGATCTCATAGGTGCCGCTCGCAGCCGGGCGCGCAACATTGCTCGCCGTGAAATAGACGCGCGTTCCCACAGAGTACTTGTGTTTCAACGCCCTCTCTCCTACGCAAGAAAGCCGGTTCGTGCCCACGGTCCCGCTGCGACGCCCGGCCAGAAACATGGCGTGGGTATAGCACGCGGCTGGCCGTCTTGGCCAGCACGATACCGCCGCACACGGGTTAATTTTGCTGGTTTTTCAGTGCGATAGCCTCAAGGTACCCCGCCGATATTACCGCCCGGAATACCTCCTCTGCACCGTTCGGCGGTATCCGGCAGCTTACCGTTCGGCCGGGCATGTTCCACCGCCTTCGGCAGCTGCTGCCCCCACCGTCTCCCCCGGCACCTGCTGCAGCTCTCGGCTGTGATCGGCAGGCTCTAGCCGGTGCCGAGCCAGAACTAGCGGCTTGCCGAAGCCCCGACTGCAGGTCGCGTTCAGCCGGTCTCGATTGGCGCACGTTCGGCATGTCGTCGAGCGCCGTGCGACCTGCGCTAGAGATTTTCGAACTTCTCGATGACAAGGCTTTCGGCGCGTCCGGCCTCGGTCCATTCCCGGAATGCCGGCAGCGCCATCATCGTCTCCATATAGGCCTTGGCCTCCGGTGCGACCTCGATGGCGTAGGTGCGGAAACGGTGCACGACCGGCGCGTACATCGCATCCGCCGCGCCGAAGGCCCCGAACAGGAACGGCCCCACCGCGCCGTAGCGCTCTCGGCATTCCAGCCAGATCTGCTCGATGCGCGCGATATTGGCGCGGGCATCGGCCGACAACGCGACCGGGCGAACCGGCCGGTGCAAATTCATACCGCATTCGTTGCGCAAGGGCAGAAAGCCGGAATGCATTTCCGCGCAGATCGAGCGGGCATGCGCCCGGCTGGCCCGGTCCTCCGGCCAGAGCCTGGTTTGCGGAAAGCGCTCGGCGACATACTCGATGATTGCGAGCGAGTCCCAGACCGTGATGTCGCCATCGATCAGCACCGGCACCTTGCCGGAGCGAGTGAGGGCCAGGATGCGATCCTTGTCCGCCGGGCCGGTGTAAAGTGGAATGAACACTTCGTCGAAGGCGATGTTGCTCGCGCGCAAGGCGAGCCAGGGCCGCATCGACCATGACGAGTAATTCTTGTTGCCGATCGCAAGCTTCAGCGCAGCCATAGGAACATTCCCTTTCTGGCTCCATCATGCCACGGCGCCTGTCGCGGCTTCAACCGGCACCAATACGTCGTTGCCGCGGCTGGACTTGACGTGGCAGCTTGTCGCAAGGGGGAAGACGAGATGAGCGAGTATTGGGTCGACATCGCGGCGGTCGGGTTCTTCATTCTCGAATGGCTGGTCTACGCGATCACGCTCGAACATACCGCCTATGGGCGCGACAGCCTGTCTGCGCGCATGAACAGCTA
This sequence comes from Bradyrhizobium sp., assembly GCF_016213215.1. Classification (GTDB taxonomy): domain Bacteria; phylum Pseudomonadota; class Alphaproteobacteria; order Rhizobiales; family Xanthobacteraceae; genus Bradyrhizobium. The sequence continues at coordinate 36,094 of NZ_JACRAW010000148.1, forward strand.
CCGCGAGGTCTGGGTCCGCCGCTTGCTCGATCGCGAGACGCGCATGGTCGACATGCAGATCATGACCTCGCTCCAGAACGGCACGGCGTTCTTCGCCTCCACGAGCCTGATCGCGCTCGGCGGCGCGCTGGCCCTGCTGCGGGCTACCAACGATGCACTCATCATCCTGAGCAAATTACCCATCGACCTCAGCCCCTCGCCGGCCTTGTGGGAACTCAAATGCGTCGGCCTGGTCCTGATCTGCGTCTACGCCTTCTTCAAATTTGCCTGGGCCTACCGGCTGTTCAACTATGTCGCGATCCTGTTCGGCGGTATGCCGCCGGCTTGCCAGCGCGACACCGCGCTGGCCGAAGCGCACGTCATCCGCACGGCGCGCCTGTTCGAGGCCGCAGGCCGGCATTTCAACCGCGGCCAGCGCGCTTTCTTCTTCGCGCTCGGCTATCTCGGCTGGTTCATCAGTCCATGGGTGCTGTTCGTCACGACAGCCGCGGTGGTGGTCGTCACCTGGCGGAGGCAATTTGCCTCAAGCGCCTGGCGCGCAATGGCGCCGTGAGATGTCTGCCCTCATGGTGAGGAGCGCGCAGCGCCGTCTCGAACCATGAGGATAAGCACCGAAATCAGGAGGCGTCGAAATCTAGCGGCGTAAAGATCAGGTCAATCACCTTCCACTCGCCATATCTGTCAGCCGGCAGCATGGTGTAGGGCTGACAGGCCTCAAGAGCGCTCTTTGCCGACTGCATCAGGATCGGCCCCTTGGCGGACGCGCTGGCCTCGATCAGGATCGGATCGGTGGCGAGCCTGCCATCGGTGTTCATCACGGCACGCAGCTTGATCATGACATTGTCTGACGGCGCGACCGAGGCGGGCAATTTTGCGCATTTGCGCAAGTGGCGGCGGAATTCAGCGATGACGCTCGACGAAAGGTCGGCGGCGGTGGAAGCCTTGGCGTCGCCGCCGTCGCTCCCCTTGTCGGCATCTTTCACCAGGGGCGGCAGTTCTTCGGGCAGCCCGAGCATGACACCGTATTTGACCGTGACGTCGGGTTGCGGCGGCGCGTAGCTCGGCGACGGGGGCGCTGGCTGCGTTTGAGGCGCGGCCTTGGCCTCGCGTCGGCCCGGAGCGGATGACGGTTGCTCCTGCGGGCGCGCCGCTTGGGGCGCCGGCTGTGGCGGCGTCGGCAGACTCAGAGCCTCCGTCTTGGCCATGGCGATGAGATCGGGTGCCGGCATCTGCTGTGCGGGCGGCGGCTCCGGCGTTTCCTTGAGGTCATCCGGCGTGACGATGTCGACCGCAACCGTTTGGGTCGGAGCGGCACGGAACGGATGCACCTCACTGAGCAAAATGATGAACGCGACCACCGACACATGCGCGATGGCCGAGGCCGCAACGTCCGTCCGTATGATCCGCCGCGCTTCCATCGCCCATCTTCTAGCAGCTATGTCCCTAGCATAGCGGGGCGAAGAGCGGCCTCAATCCCATTTCGGCGCAAAGCTGTAGTCGGTAAGCCGGCCGTTCGGGTCGGCCAGGGCGAAGATCTGGTCCATTTCCTCGTCCGACAATTCGAAATCGAAGATGTTGATATTCTCCGAGAGCCACTCGATCCGCGCGGCGCGCGGGAGCGCCACGACGTTCTGCTGCACAACCCATCTGAGGCATACTTGTGCCCGGGTCTTGCCATGCGCCTTCCCGATCCGCGCCAGCGTCTCGTCGTTCTTGATGCCGCCGTTCGCAATCGGACTGTAGGCAACCATGGCAAGGCCATGCTGCGCGCACGCCGACCTCACCTTCGACTGATCGAGATAGGGATGGTATTCGACCTGATCGCAGACCAATGGCGCGCGAGACAGGACGACGGCTTCCTCGATCAGTGCCACCGTGAAATTCGACACGCCGATATGCCTGGTCAGCCCGAGCTCCTTGGCATGCGCCAGCGCGCCCAGCGTTTCGGCGAGCGGCACATGCGGGTTGGGCCAGTGCAGCAGCAAGAGATCGACTTCGGGAAATCGCAGCTTGAACAGGCTTTCCTTGGCCGAGCGCTCCAGATCATTTGGCGCAAAATGGTTGGTCCAAATCTTGGTCGTCAGGAAGATGGAGTCGCGCCTGACCCCTGAGGCCCGGATCCCCTCCCCGACGTCGCGTTCGTTTTCATAGATTTGCGCCGTATCGAGATGGCGGTAGCCGAGCCTGAGCGCCTGTTCGACGACACGGGCGCAGGCCCGGCCGCGCAATTCCCTGGTCCCCAGCCCAAGCGCCGGGATGTTCGCACCATTGGCTTCGACGAACAGCATCGGGCTCTCCGATCGATTGTGTCGTATCATGTCCCTGCCGCACATCGCTGCCAACCACGTCTGATGACGTGCTGCGTCAAGGTGCCTCAAGCCTTGGCGAGGGCCGCAAACACCGTTTCCGGGGCGTGCGCGATCACCGCCAGCAGCGCCCGAGCCGGCCCGCGCGGTGCGCGCTTGCCCTGCTCCCAATTGCGAATGGTTTCGACCGGCACGCCAAGCCGGGCGGCGAATTCCGTCTGGGTCATGCAGGCGCGCCGGCGCAGGTCGCGCACCTCCGGCGCGGCCATCGGCTCCGCCGACGCGCCGAACGTTTCAGGCTGCAGCGGAAACTCCTTGCCGTCCCGCAGTTCGACAATCCGTCCGTCCGCCTTCAGCCGCACCCGCATGTTGGTCCTCATGCGCAAATCATCGGCCAAGCCAATTAAGGCGCGATTAACGATGGCGCGCGGCTATTTCAGCCCGAACCACATCGTGGCGATCCCGAGGAAGGAGAAGAAGCCCACGACGTCGGTGACGGTGGTGACGAAGGTTCCCGACGCCACCGCGGGATCGGCCCGCACCCGTTCAAGCGCCATGGGGATCAGGATTCCCCCGAGGGCGCCGGCCAGGAGGTTGCAGATAATCGCGAGCCCGATTACGACGCCGAGGCCCGGGATCTTGAACCAGGCAACCGCGGCAACACCCGTGATGACGGCAAAGGCGACACCGTTGACAAGGCCCACCAGGCTTTCGCGCAGAATGACGCGCATCGCGTTGAACGAGCCAAGTTCGCGCGTGGCCAGCGCCCGCACGGCGACCGTCATGGTCTGGGTCGCCGCGTTCCCCCCCTGGCTCGCCACAATCGGCGCGAGGACCGCGAGCGCGACCATCTTCTCCAACTGGCCCTCGAACAGGCCCAGGACGGACGAGGCAAGGAAGGCGGTCGCGAGGTTGACCAGCAGCCAGTTGAAACGGCCGCGCGCGATGGTCAGGACGTTATCGGACAGCTCTTCGCGGCGGGTGACGCCACCCAGCGCCTTCAAATCCTCGTCCGCCTCCTCCTCGATCACGTCGACCACGTCGTCGACGGTGATGACCCCGACAAGCCGATCCTGGGTATCGACGACGGGAGCGGCGACCAGATTGTACTTGCCGATCATGCGCGCGACCTCTTCCTGGTCGTCCAGGACGGAAACCCGGCGGCGGTTCTCGTCGGTCAAGTCGGTCAGCGGGACCGGCCGGCGCGCGCGCAGCAGCACGTCCAGCGACACCGCACCCTGCCAGTGCCGATCCTTGCCCACCACGTAGATCTCGTAAAAGCGATCGGGCAGATCCGGCGTCTCCCGCATGTAGTCGATCGCCTGCCCCACGTTCCAGTCCGGCGGCACCGCGATGAACTCGGTCTGCATCCGCCGCCCGGCCGAATTTTCCGGATAAAGCAGGCTGCGCTCGAGCGCGACGCGCTCGGAAAGGGGCAGCTTCTCCAGGATTTCGTCCTGGTCCTCCTGGTCGAGCCCTTCGAGCAGCTCGACCGCATCGTCCGATTCCAGCTCGCGAACGCCTTCGGCGACCGTCTCCGGTGGCAGTTCCTCGAGAATTTCCTCGCGGACGGTGTCGTCGACCTCGTTCAGCGCCGAGAAGTGGAAGTCCCTGCCGGTCAGCTCGACGAGGCGAACGCGGTCGTCCGGTTCGAGCGCGGCGATCAAATCGCCGAGATCGGCCTCGTGAAGCTCGGCCACGATCGTGCGCAGAAGCGTTGCATCGTTGGCCCCGATCGCATTGGCAATCTCCTGGACGAATTCTTGACGAATTTCGCCCGTTTCGTTTCGCATCGGAACATGCTCGAGTACCGAGGGCTCGGCGGATGGGGCAACGTCCAAATGCTCGTCCATGGCGCGCCTCGCCGTTTGACAGATTGGATCAACTCGTCTGAGCTATGGGCTCCCGCAATACCCACAAGGCAACGCCAAGCGCAATGATAAAGATGAATCGGCAGAAATGGACGAGGATGCTTGCCGCGGCAGCAGTGCTGACAGGCATGGCGGCGGCGCAGGCTGCCGATTGCCCGCGCAAGGACGCGCTCGGCACCTCGCGCATTCTCGCGGTCGATGGGGCGGCCTATCCTCGCGTGGGACTGAAGAGTTTCCCGCAGACGTTGCCGCTTGCCGACCACGAGGTCGTGCTCACCTTCGACGACGGGCCACGTCCGCCGAACACACAGAAGGTGCTGGCAGCGCTCGCGCGCGAGTGTGTCCGCGCCACGTTCTTCCTCGTCGGCAAGGACTCTGCCAGTTTTCCGGAACTCGTCAGGCGAACGGCGGCCGAAGGCCACACCATCGGGCACCACACCTGGTCGCACCCGATGACGTCGCGGATCTCGTTCGATCGAGCCAGGGAGGACATTGAGCGCGGTATCGCGGCGGACGAAATGGCGCTGCGCGGAGTTTCGAGCAAGACCCCCTCAACGCCGTTCTTCCGTTTCCCGTACTTCGATTCGACGCCGGCGATGCTCGACCTCCTGCAGTCGCGCGGCATCGTCGTGTTCGGAGCCGACCTGTGGGCCAGCGACTGGGAGGACATGACGCCGCGGCAGCAATTGAAGGTGGTGACTCAGCGGCTCGAGGTCGCACGAAAGGGAATCATCCTGCTGCACGACGCGCAGGCGCGGACGGCCGCCATGCTGCCCGCCTTCCTGCGCTACCTCCGCGAAAACGGCTATCGCGTGGTGCACATCGTGCCGGCGGCACAGCAAGAAAGCGCAGACGCGCATTGATGCGCGAAAGCCACGCCGCCGCAAAAACAGGGGGACGGGCCGTCAGTTGACCCTCCGTTCATGATACGGCATGCATTCTTCGAGAGTGCCGGTTCTGAACCGTCGCGGATCGATCCGAGACCAAGTTTGGAAGAAGCACAGGCGGAGGTCTAATGCAGACGGTGGTTCATGACCGGTAGCGGATGGGCTCGTTTCCAGACGCGATCCTGGATCGGCTTGTGCATTGGACTCGCGGCGTCCTCCACTGTGGGTGCGGCCCCCGCCGCCGACTGCCCCGGCCATCCGGACGCGTTGGGCACGTCGCGAACGATCGTGGTCGACCCCCGCGAACACCCGCGCATCGGCACCATGCAATATCCGGAGACGCTTCCGCTCCGGGACCATGAGGTGGTGCTGACGTTCGACGACGGGCCGCTGCCGAAGTACAGCAACCAGGTGCTCGCCATCCTTGCCGCCGAATGCATCAAGGCGACCTTCTTCATCATCGGCACGCAGGCACAGGCCAATCCGGACGGCGTGCGCAAGCTCGCCGCCGCCGGGCATACGATCGGCACGCACAGCCAGAACCATCCGCTGACGTTCCAGAAGATGCCGATCGAGAAGGCCGAGCAGGAGATCAACGACGGCATTGCCTCGACCTCGGCTGCGCTCACGGACCCGAGCACACTCACACCCTTCTTCCGAATTCCGGGCCTGCTGCGCGCGCAGGGAGTCGAGGATTATCTCGCCGCGCGCGGCATCCAGGTGTGGAGCGCCGACTTTCCCGCCGACGACTGGCGGCATGTCTCGTCTGCTCGCGTGTACCAGCTCGCCATGCAGCGGATCGAGGCGAAGGGCAAAGGCATCCTGCTGCTGCATGACATCCAGTCGCGCACGGTCGCGGCCTTGCCAAAGATTCTCCGCGACCTGAAGGCCCGCGGCTATCACATCGTGCATGTGGTACCGGCGACCGCGGAGCGGCCGGCAACGCCGACGGACCCATTGCAATGGCGCTTGCATCCGCCCGCGGAAGAGGTTTCGGTGGCGCAGTGGCCAAAGGTGCCGCATTTTGTCTTCGCCAGCGCTGAAGCCCTCCCTGCCCCGGCATGGTGGAGTCTCAGCCTGTCCAATGATCGGGTGATGGAGCCGGAGCTGTCGTTAGATCGGGCCGGACACGCGCAGACCGCACCGCAGCCGCGCGGGGCACCCTGGCCGCGGCCGGGCGCACTTCCGCAAGAGAACGCCGCTCTTACGCTGCCGATCCCGGGCCTGGACCTGTTCGACGTTCAGACCTATGCCGCGCTGCGGGTCGCTGCGGCGCAGCCGCACCGCGCCGGACAAGTGATCAGGCCCGAGAAGCAGACAAGGCTGCTATCCGCCTATCCCGGCTATGATGGGCCTCCCCAGTCCCAGGCCGCCGCGGCGGCAAGGCGCCACGCATATTTGTCCGCGAAGCGCCGGGTCGGAAAAGGCATCCACGGCGGCCATGTCGCGGGGAAGCAACCGGCACGGCATGTCAAAGAAAGGCGCGCGGCATCCGACGCGCATCGCCAGCTGAAAACGCGCTACACGCCGTTCACTGCGTCACGATCTTGACGGCGCAAAGCAGCACGATCAGCGCCAGGAAGAACAGGTCCATATAGGACTTCAGCTCGCCGTCGTGACGAAGCTTGGCCGTTTCCGCGACGAGCTGCTTGCGCGTCCCCGCTTCACCGGTGCCCTGGTGAGTCAGGGACTGAAGCCGACGCGCCTCGGTCTCCAGCCGCTCGACCTTCTGAAAGAAATAGAATGAGCGCAGCGTCGAGGCGGCCCGCATGGCGCTGTAGACCAGCACCAGGATCGCGACGATCGCCCGGTGCTGGTACTTCTCCATGAAGTTCAGGCTGAAGTAGACCATCGCCAGGAAGGTGAAGTTGACCAGGAACCGGTACGCGAAGCTTAGAAAGATCATGCTTGGCTCCGCCAATTAAGGGCAACCGACCTGGCAGTAAGTTGCGGGATTCCGCGCCGGTCGAATCTCGCTCAACCGAATCGGATCGAAGTCTATCCACCGACGTTCGGTCAACCCCAACATTGTTTGCAGGAAGCATAAGAACGCGGCGGCCTCTCCCCCAACCGACGCCATTTGGGCATTAGGCTGGACATCTTTGCATTGCAAGCGACTGCCTCAAAACAGGCCGATTGATTTGCGGCCAATGCGACCCGATCGCAGGCTGCTCGATGGCGATTCGCATCGGTTGCAGCTAGACTACGTCAGCCAGCGATGTGGGGTTGCCGATGCCGAAAAAGGGAATCACCGGCCACGACGAATGGGTTGTCACGGAGGCCTTGGCAACGGCCCTGGTCGCGCTGGAACAGCTTGATCCCAAGCACCAGCCGCGGGCTCATATGGAAGACATCCGAAAACTTCTGGCCAACGGCCGTGAACCCGCGGCCGTCAGCCTGCACCTGGCCCAGGCCAAGTGCCGGCTGTTTCCCGATGTCGATCCGCTCACCATCTACAAGGAGTATGGCATCGGCGAGGAATATGGCTGACGCGCAGCCGCATCCGGCGGCGAACCGGGCAGCTTCGAGATTGGACTTGCGGTTTGGTGCGCTCGGAGGGACTCGAACCCCCACGATTTTACTCACTGCCACCTCAAGGCAGCGCGTCTACCAGTTCCGCCACGAGCGCTGGGGAGGCCGGCTCGGGCTTGCGCCGGGCCGGATCAACGGGGCCGATGTAACAAATCGATCATGGGGGGACAAGCCTGCCGACGCCCGGAATCGCAAGGCATCCGCAACCTGGTTCCAGCTCCCTAGCGGCTGTCCGGCGACCGTGGCAGCATTTGCTTGACTTCCACGGCAATCCGATTGCGATCAATCAGCACGACGCCGCTGGCGACCGGCAGGTTGTTGGCGAGAACCTTGACCTCGTCGGCCTCGGTCGCGTCCAGCTCGATGATGGCGCCGCGGGAAAGGCGTAATACCTGATGGATGGGCATACTGGTGGTACCGAGGACCACCATCAGATCCACGGAGACTTTATCGAGGGTGGACACGTCGGCACCGCGCTACTTTGGACCGGAATTGCTGCCCCGGAGATCACCACGTTATGGTTAGCCAATGGTTAATGACCGCCAAAGCCTCGATCTGACGCCGTTTTCCGTGGCCGATGCCCGGCCTGCGGAATGGCGGATTTCGGACTCGCCCGTGCCCTACCCGGAAGCGATGACGGCCATGGAGGCCCGCGTGGCCGAGATCGCGGCCGGACGGGCGCCGGAACTGGTCTGGCTGCTCGAGCACCCGCCTCTTTATACCTCCGGCACCAGCGGCAAGGCCTCCGACCTCCTGGAGGCCCGGTTCCCTATCTTTGCGACCGGCCGCGGCGGCCAGCTTACCTATCACGGTCCGGGACAGCGCGTGGCCTATGTGATGCTCGACCTGAAGCGCCGGCGGCCGGACGTCCGGGCGTATGTGGCGGGCCTTGAGGAATGGATCATCCGCGCGCTCTCCGCCTTCAACGTGCGCGGCGAGCGGCGCGAGGATCGCGTTGGCGTCTGGGTGAAGCGTCCCGACAAGGGCGAAGGCTGCGAGGACAAGATCGCCGCGATCGGCGTGCGGCTGAAGCGCTGGGTGTCGCTCCACGGCATCGCCATCAATGTCGAGCCGGACCTGTCGCACTTCTCCGGGATCGTGCCCTGCGGCGTCGCCGACCGGCGCTACGGCGTCACCTCGCTCGTCGATCTCGGCCATCCCGTGAGCATGGCCGACGTTGACGTCGCGCTGCGCGAGGGATTTGAGGAGGTGTTCGGCCCGACTCTCATGCTCTGGCCGTCGAGTCCGTATCGTGAACCGCTGCGCAAGGCCTAGGCCCTCGCATTCGCGGGACTCGTCCGCCTCGGCCTGACACACCTCTTCATGCATCGGCGGATACCACCGCTGGAGCGTATTCGGCATTTCCGGGACCGCCACGGCGATCAACGAGTGGTTGTCCTTGTCGGCGACAACCCGATCGAGAGCGCCCTTCCCGGCCACTGTCCTTAGGTTCCTAGGCCGGACGCTGCACCACGGCGAAAGCCGACGCTCGCCCCTGCAATCCTGCGGACAGCCTTGATCGGATCGATGGCCGAGCGCTTGAGAGGCATCGTGACACCAGCGATGCGGCGCTCAGCTACGGAACCGGAACGAAATCCCGCCTTGCGCGTTTGGCCGCATCAGGCAGGGCCCTCCATGATGAAAAAGCGCGCAACTAAGGCAGGGCCCTTCATGAAGAAAAAACGCAACCAGGAGAGGGATTTATTCGAGAGTGAGCGAAGTTTCCGGCTCCTGGTGGAGGGAGTTGCAGACTACGCGCTCTATATGCTCGACCCAACCGGAATGATCACCAGCTGGAACATCGGCGGCCAGCGGATCAAGGGATATTCACCCAGCGAAATTGTCGGCCAGCATTTCTCGCGCTTCTACACCGATGCCGACCGGGCGAACGGCAAGCCGCAGCGTGCGCTGCAGATCGCCAGGGAACAGGGCCGCTATGAGGACGAAGGCTGGCGCGTCCGCAAGGGCGGACACTTCTTCTGGGCGAGCGTGGTCATCGATCCGATCTACGAGAACGGCAAGCTTGTCGGCTTCGCCAAGATCACCCGCGACATCACCGAGCGCCGAGACGCGCAGCTCAAGCTAGAGCAGATGCAGAAGCAGCTCGCCGAATCGCAGAAGTTCGACGCGTTGGGCCAGCTCACAGGCGGGGTCGCGCACGATTTCAACAACCTGCTGATGATCATCAGCGGCAGCCTTCACACGCTGAAGAAGAACGCCACTGATGATGCGAAACGCCAGCGCGCGATCACCGCGATCGAGACCGCCACGCGCCGCGGAGCCGCGCTCACCAGCCAGCTCCTCTCGTTCGCGCGCCGGCAAAGCGTCAACCCGCAACCGATCCGTTTCACTGAACGGATCGAAGGCTTGCGCGAGGTGCTCGGCGCCGGGATCGGCAGCGCCGGGAGGCTCGCTTATGAGATTGATCGCGATCTCTGGCCGGTCAAGGTCGACATCGCCGAATTTGAAACCGCGCTGCTCAACCTCGTCATCAACGCCCGCGATGCCATGCCGGCTGGCGGAACGGTCACAATCGGCGCGCGCAATGTCATCGTATCCGAGCCGCCCCATGTCGGCGACTTCGTTGCGATCAGCATCGAGGACACCGGGATCGGGATTCCGCCCGACGTGGTCGGAAAGATCTTCGACCCGTTCTTCACGACGAAACCGGTCGGCAAAGGGACGGGTCTGGGTCTGTCGCAGGTCCACGGGTTTGCCCACCAGGCCGGCGGAACGGTGAAGGTGGAGAGCGATCTCGGTAAGCGGACGAGGTTCACCATTCTGCTGCCGCGGGAGGACGCCAAACCAATGCGGGAGACCGCCGATCCCTCCATCTCAGGAGGCGCCGGGACGGTCTTGCTGGTGGAGGACAATCCCGATGTCGCCTCCGTCAGCATCAGCCTTCTGGAGCAGCTCGGCTACCGTGTCCGGCGCGTGGCCGATGCCGACGCCGCACTGAGGGAAGTGGAGCTGGACGGCATCGATCTCGTCTTTACCGACATCGTCATGCCCGGAAAGATGGACGGCCTTCGGCTCGCCCACCATCTGAAGGAGGTGCGGCCCAAACTGCCGGTCCTGCTTGCCACCGGCTACAGCGATGCCGCCGCACATGCGCGCGGCGAATTCCCGATCCTGCGCAAGCCCTACGAAATCCACGAACTGAGCGCGGCCATCGCCAAGCTGCCGCGGTGAGAGATCGCTAAATCGTCGGCAGCACGGAAAAGATCTCGCCTGCCCGGCGCAGGTCGAGATGCTGCCCATCGACCGGGACCTCGCTGACATTGTCGACGCGCGCCGACGGCGGACCCTTCCGGCATAGCGCAACCATGCTCGCGACAACATGCCCGGGACCTGCGAATAACGCTTCCACGCTGCCGTCGCGACGGTTGCGAACCCAGCCCTCGAGCCCGCTGTTGGTCGCCTGATATTCGACCCAGGCGCGGTAGCCGACGCCCTGCACCCGGCCGCGGATGGTGACGTGCAGGATGACCTCGCTCACTTCTTCAGCCCGAGAAAGTCCGCACTGCGCGCTTTCATGACGGCCTCGCGCATGACGCGGTTCGTCAGCTCGGAGGATGCGAGACCTTTGAGGTTTTTCGGCGACGTTCCCTCGCGCAGCGCTTTCAATGTCGCGTAGACCGCCTCCGTCGCTGCGGCGAACGGGGCATGTCCCTGCAGCGCGATGCGCACCCTCTGGCCGGCGAGATAGTCCGGCGCCTCCAATTCTTCGGGCGCCCCGCCCAGCACGATCGGTAATCGCGTCGCCGCGGAGATTGCTTCGAGCTCCTTGCGCGACTTGACGCCGGTGAAGAACAGGGCATCGACGCCGGTTGCTTCATAGGCCTGTGCCCGCCCGATCGCATCGTCGATGGAAGTGACCGAAGCCGCCCCGGTCCTGCCCATGATCACCAGCGACGGATCGCTGCGCCCCTCGAGCGCCGCCTTCAGCTTGCCGACGCCTTCTTCGAGCGGAATGAGCTGCGTCTTGCTCTCGCCAAAGGCCTGCGGCAGCAGCGTGTCCTCGATGGTCAGGCCTGCGGCGCCGGCCGCCTCCAGTTCCTGCACGGTGCGGCGGACGTTGAGCGCGTTGCCATAGCCATGGTCGGCATCGACCACGAACGGCAGGCTAGCGGCGCGCGACATGCGCCGCACCTGTTCGGCGAGCTCGGTCAGCGTGATCAGCGCGATATCGGGATCGCCGAGGATCGCCAGTGAGGCCACCGAACCGCCGAACATGCCGAGCTCGAAACCGAGATCCTCGGCGATGCGGATCGAGACGGCATCGTAGACCGAGGCGGGACGCAGGCAGGCAGACCCCGCCAGGATCGAACGCAATTTTTCACGGCGCTTGCGCAAAGCCATGACGCTCCTCAACAATTTCTCCGTCATTGCGAGGAGCGAAGCGACGAAGCAATCCAGACTATTTCCGCGGCAAGACTCTGGATTGCTTCGCTTCGCCCGCAATGACGGTGCAAATCAAACGCTCAGGTGAATTCGAGGATCAGGGCATCCACCGCGAGCGTTGCGCCGGGGCTTGCGTGAATCTTCTTCACGATGCCGTCGCGCTCGGCGCGCAGCACGTTCTGCATCTTCATAGCTTCGACGACGGCCAGCGTCTCGCCGGCCTTGACCTCCTGTCCCTCGCTCACCGCGATCGACACCACGAGACCGGGCATCGGGCACAGCAGCTTCTTGCCGGTGTCGGTCGCCACGGTAACGGGCATCAGGCGGGCGGAGGCGGCTTCCGTCTCGGTGAAGACGTACACCGCAACCTCGACGCCCTGGTGGAAGAGCCGGACGCCGTTCAGGATCGGGCGAACCTGGACCGCGGTGATGTGACCGTCGATCGTACCCTGCCACACCGGATCGCCGGGCTTCCAGGTCGACTGCAACAGGTGCGGCGTTCCGAGCGCGCCTCCCGCGTCAAGGAAACGGACCGCGATCGCCTCGCCCTCGCGGGCAATCTCGAGCAGGATCTCCTCGCGATCGAGCCATACCGCGCGACGCCGCTCGCGCTGCACGACGCGCCCGCCCATCTGGCCGGAGACCTGCCGCTTGCGTTCTCCGAGCACGTGGTCGATCGCGGCACCGACGGCCGCAATCCGGCGCGCCACCTCGCCTTCCGGCGGACGCACCGAGAATCCCTTCGGAAACTCCTCGGCGATGAAGCCGGTCGAGAGCGCGCCGGCGCGCCAGCGCGGATGGTGCATCAGGGCCGACAGGAACGGGATGTTGTGACGGATGCCGTCGACATAGAACGCGTCCAGCGCGGTCGACTGCGCCTCGATCGCCGCCGCCCGCGACGGGGCGTGCGTGATCAGCTTGGCGATCATCGGATCGTAGTGGATGGAGATTTCGCCGCCTTCCTGCACGCCGGTGTCGTTGCGCACGGTGATGTCGTCCTTGCTCTGTTCGGCCGGCGGACGGTATTTCACCAGCCGTCCGATCGAGGGCAGGAAGTTGCGGAACGGATCCTCGGCATAAAGGCGCGACTCCATCGCCCAGCCTGTCAACGTCACGTCCTTCTGCGCGATCGAGAGCTTCTCGCCGGCGGCGACTCGGATCATCTGCTCGACGAGATCGATGCCGGTGACCAGCTCGGTCACGGGATGCTCGACCTGAAGACGCGTGTTCATCTCCAGGAAGTAGAAGCTCTTGTCCTGGCCGGCGACGAATTCGACGGTGCCCGCAGAATCGTAGTTCACGGCCTTGGCCAGTGCGACCGCCTGCTCGCCCATCCTGCGCCGCGTGGTCTCATCGAGCAGCGGCGACGGCGCCTCCTCGATGACTTTCTGATTGCGGCGCTGGATCGAGCACTCGCGCTCGCCGAGATAGATGACGTTGCCGTGCTTGTCGCCCAGCACCTGGATTTCGATGTGGCGCGGATCGACGATGAACTTCTCGATGAACACGCGGTCGTCGCCGAAGGAGGCCTTGGCCTCGGCCTTGGCGAGGCCAAAGCCTTCCTCGACTTCCTTGGTCGAATAGGCGATGCGCATGCCCTTGCCGCCGCCGCCGGCCGAGGCCTTGATCATCACCGGATAGCCGATCGCGTCCGCAATCTTCACCGCATGCCTTCCGTCCTCGATCACGCCGAGGAAGCCCGGCACGGTCGAGACGTCGGCCTTGGCTGCCGCCTTCTTGGATTCGATCTTGTCGCCCATGGCGGCGATCGCGTCCGGATTGGGACCGATGAAGACGATGCCTGCATCCTTCAGCGCCCGCGGGAACGCCTCGCGCTCGGACAGGAAGCCGTAGCCGGGATGGACCGCTTCGGCGCCGGTCTTGCGGCAGGCGTCGACGATCTTGTCGATCAAGAGATAGCTTTCCGCGGCCGGCGGCGGCCCGATCGGGACCGCCTCGTCGGCCATTTCGACGTGCAAGGCGTCGCGGTCAGCCTCGGAATAGACGGCCACCGTCTCAATCCTCATGCGGCGGGCAGTCTTGATGATCCGGCAGGCGATTTCGCCGCGATTGGCGATCAGAATTCGTTTGAACATGCTTTTCTTGCGACCCTGGGCGGGACCCACCCCTGCCGCGAGGCTGGAAACGGGCCGTAATGCTCCCGTCGTACAGCAAAATCCGACGGAGGCAACGGTCTAAATCCCGCCCTCCCGGGTCTCAAAACCTGCCCGAACGCGGCAAGCGGCCCCTCCGCGCATGCCGATTGAGCGCTGGCAGCCGAAATGGGGCCAGTAAGTTGAGCGGTGTTTTATTACCCAACTTCCCCGCCCGCGCGGCATTGGCCAACCAGGGCCCCCACGTTCCTGGGCTGGAACAAATTCGCCGCCAGCGAGTTTGGGCTATCGGCGTCTCCCCGACGTCGAACAGGCCCTCCGCGGGGGCGGGTCTGGTTGCGGTCCTTTCCGACGGCGTTTCAGGAGATTGCGGGCAATGGCGCTCTTTCGCGTACAGCCGACCTGGGCTGATGTGGCCATCTCCGACACCGTCTCGCGCTACACCGATCCGGCATTCGAGTTCACCGGCTACGGTCGAAGCGCGGATCGCGCTGGCAGGTGTGAGCATCAATGACGAGCCCAGACGCGAGTTATCCAATCGACGAGACGATTGCCGCCGAAGGCCTGCGTCGATACCTTGAGAAGATCGCGCGCGAGCGGGACAACGCCTATCACGCATTGCAGGAACGCGAGGCAGAGCTCGCCCGCATCCAGCGCATCGGCAAGGTCGGCGGAGTCGATGTCGACTTGCGCGATGGGTTCAAGAACCGCCGTTCGCCCGAATACCTGATCATTCACGGGCTTCCGCCCGACGCCGTCCACGAGAGCCATGAGGACTGGATCAAACGTATCCATCCGGAGGATCGCGAGGCTACGGTCAAGCATTTCCTCGATGCGCTGACCGGTCAAAGCGAGGACTATGCTGCCGAGTATCGCATCATCCGGCCCAGTGACGGCGAGACGCGCTGGATCCGCGTCGTCGCCAAGATCGAGCGTGAACGCGGTGGTCGCCCGCTCCGCCTGGTCGGCGCGCATATCGACGTCAGCGACCAGATGGTGGCACAGGAAACGCTGCGTGAAAGCGAGCAGCGCTTCCGCCTGATCGCCAATAGCGCGCCGGTGCCGATCTGGGTCACCAAGCTGGATCGCCGGCGCTCCTTCGCCAACCAGGCCTATGTCGATTTTCTCGGTCTTCCCTATGAAGAAGCGCTCGATTTCGACTGGCGCGAGGCCCTTCATCCCGACGACCTGCCGCGCATTCTAAAAGAGCAGATCGAGGGCGAAAGCTCGCTCAAGCCGTTCGTGCTGGAAGCCCGTTACAGGCGCGCCGACGGCGAGTGGCGGTGGCTGCGCTCTGAATCGCAACCGCGCTGGGACGCAAGCGGCAGGCATATCGGGTTCATCGGGGTTGCCCACGACATCACCGCCGCCAAGCACGCCGAGATCGATCTGCGCCGGCTCAACGAAACGCTCGAAGATCGCATCAGGGAACGTACGGCCCAACTGGCGATCAACAAGGCGCGGCTGCGCGCGATCCTGGAGACCAGCAACCAGTACCAGGGTCTGGTAAACCTGAAGGGCGAATTGCTCTACGCCAACAAGGCGGCGTTGGCCGGAATCAAGGCCCGGCCGGACGAGGTGATCGGAAGGCCGCTGTGGGAAACGCCATGGTTCACCGCGACCGAAGGCGCGTCCAACGCTGTTCGTGACGCCTTCGAGAATGTCATGAAGGGCGAAGCGGTCCGGATCGAGAGGCGGCTTCAGCTTCCCACCGGTGAACGCTACTTCGATTTCAGCATGCGCCCCCTGCACGACCAGCATGGCCGGATTTCCGGCGCGGTACCCGAAGCCGTCGACATCACCGAGCGTCGCAGAGCCGAGGAAGCGTTGCGCCAGTCGCAGAAGATGGAGGCGGTCGGGCAACTCACGGGCGGCGTCGCGCACGATTTCAACAATCTCCTGACCATCATTCGCTCGGCGACCGATTTCCTGCGCCGCCGCGACCTGCCGGAAGAGCGGCGCCGCCGCTACGTCGATGCGATTTCCGACACGGTCGAGCGCGCCTCCAAACTGACGGCGCAACTCCTGGCCTTTGCCCGCAGGCAGCCCTTGAAGCCGGAAATCTTCAACGTCGGCACGCAGGTTGAAAACGTCGCGCAACTGGTGCGGCCGCTGGCTGGCGGCAGCATTCAGATCGAGATCGACCTCAAGGATCCCGACTGCTTCACCATCGCCGACCTCGCGCAATTCGAGACCGCGCTGATCAATCTCGCCATCAATGCGCGTGATGCGATGAATGGCGAAGGCAGGCTGAACATATCGGTCAGGAAGGTGAATGGCATCCCGAGCCTGCGGGCGCAGTCCGCCCGCAGCGGGGACTTCATTGCCGTCTCGGTCACTGACACCGGCAGCGGCATCGCCCCGCAAATCCTGGAAGCGATCTTCGAGCCGTTCTTCACCACCAAGGAAGTCGGCAAAGGGACCGGGCTCGGATTGAGCCAGGCCTTCGGCTTCGCCAAGCAGTCCGAAGGCGACATCGAGGTGAAGAGTATCCCCGGTGAGGGGGCCACGTTCACCCTTTACCTTCCGCAGGCGACGAGCCGGCCGGGCGAAGCGGTACCCGCAGCCATTTTGAGCGAGCCGGCAACGACCGGCCGTGGTCGCATCCTGGTGGTCGAGGATAATGACGACGTCGGCCGCTTCTCCACCGAGCTTCTCGACGATCTCGGCTACGTCGTGCGCCGCGTCCCCAATGCAAGCGCCGCGCTCGCCATTCTCGAGCAAGACGAATTTGCCGCCGACCTCGTGTTCTCCGATGTGATCATGCCCGGCATGAACGGTGTCGAGCTTGCCGGCATCATCCGCGAGCGCTATCCCGGGCTGCCGGTGGTGCTGACCAGCGGCTACAGCAACGTGCTTGCGGAGAACGCCCATCGTGGCTTCGAACTGATCCAGAAGCCCTATTCGGTAGAATCGCTGTCGCGAATCCTGCGAAAGGCGATGGCGCGGAAGGTCTCGGCCGTACCTTGATCCGACACCTGCTCTCGGCGCGGTGCCGCTCGTGAACTTGCCATCGCAAAGCGCGATGCGATAGTCACGGGCAAACCGCCGGGAGAACACGTGCCATTCGCGCCACACGACGCCGCCTTTACCTGGGGCATCATCGCCCTGTCGACCACCGGCGTGATCATCCGGCCCTTCCGCCTGCCCGAAGCGGTCTGGGCCCTGCTTGGCGCCGCCGCGCTGGTCGCCTTTGGCCTCTTGCCCTGGCGCGATGCGATCGAGGGCGCGCGCAAGGGAGTTGACGTCTATCTGTTCCTGATCGGCATGATGCTGATCGCCGAACTCGCCCGGCGCGAGGGCCTGTTCGACTACCTCGCCGCGCTCGCGGTCGAGCACGCGCGCGGCTCGCCGCAGCGGCTGTTCCTCCTGGTCTACCTGGTCGGAACGCTGGTCACCGTACTGCTTTCCAACGATGCCACCGCGATCGTGCTGACGCCAGCGGTCTATGCCGCAACGCGCGCCGCGGGCGCAAAGCCCCTGCCCTATCTGTTCGTCTGCGCGTTCATCGCCAATGCCGCCAGTTTCGTCCTGCCGATATCCAATCCGGCCAATCTGGTCGTGTTCGGCGCGCGCATGCCGCCCCTGTTCGAATGGCTGCGCCAGTTCGCGCTGCCCTCGCTCGCCTCCATCCTCCTCACCTACGCCCTGCTGCGCCTGACCCAGCGCCGCGCTCTGAAAGAGGAAAGCATCGAGCGGAGCGTGCCGCGGCCGAAACTCAGCCGCGGCGGCCGATTGACCGCCTACGGCATCGTCGCCATCGGCGTCGTGCTGGTCACGGCCTCGGCGCTCGACGTGCAGCTTGGCCTGCCGACCTTCCTCTGCGGCACGATTACCGCGGCCGCCGTGCTTTTCCTCAGCGGACAATCACCCAGGCCGGTCCTGAAGGGCGTGTCCTGGAGTGTGCTGCCGCTCGTCGCTGGGTTGTTCGTCATGGTGGAGGCGCTGGCGCGAACCGGCGTGATCGGACATCTCAGCGAGATGCTGCAGGGGGCGGTGGCGCAGTCCGTTCCCGGCGCCGCCTGGAGCGTCGGCCTCGCCACCGCAATCGTGGACAACATCGCCAACAACCTTCCAGTCGGCCTGATTGCGGGTTCGGTCGCGGCCAGCGACCACCTGCCGCCCCAGGTCGTCAGCGCCATCCTGATCGGAGTCGACCTCGGGCCGAACCTGTCGGTCACCGGCTCGCTGGCGACGATCCTCTGGCTGGTGGCGCTTCGCCGCGAAAAGCTCGAAGTCGGCGCCTGGCACTTCCTGAAGCTCGGTCTCCTGGTGACGCCACCGGCGCTGATCGCGGCGCTCGCCGCGGCGATCTGGTAGGGGCGCCCTTACGCGGCGCGAACCGTCTCCAGGAACCTGTGCACTTCGGCGCGGAGATGCTCGGACTGCTTGGAGAGTTCGCCGGCGGCGCTCAGCACATCCGAGGCCGTTCCACCAGCATCTTTCGCTGCCTGTGTCACTTCGATGATGTTGGCCGAGGCGGCTTGCGTGCCGGCGGCGGCCTGCTGGGCGCTACGCGAGATCTCGTTGGTCGCCGCGTTCTGCTCCTCAACGGCCGCGGCGATCGCGGTCGAGATCTCGGTCATGGATCTGATGATCGTGGTCACGCTGGAGATGGTTGCCACCGAATCGGAAGTCGACTTCTGAACCTCGCCGATCTGGGCGGCGATGTCGGCCGTTGCCTTCGCCGTCTGTTCGGCCAGGCCCTTCACTTCGGATGCCACTACGGCAAAGCCGCGCCCTGCGCTTCCGGCCCGGGCGGCTTCGATGGTCGCGTTCAGCGCGAGCAGATTGGTCTGCGATGCGATGCTGTTGATCAGCTCGACGATCGTCCCGATCTTCTGCGCCGATTCCGAGAGCTGATCGATGCGCTTCGCCGCATCATCGGCCTCGTGCGCCGCTTTGCCGGCGATGCCGGCGGATTCATTCACGCGGCGGCTGATCTCTGCGATCGAGCTGGACATCTCCTCGGCGGCCGCGGCGACGGCACTCACGCTGGTGGTGGCGCCCGACGATGCCGTCGCCGCCACATCTGCCTGCCCCGTGGTCTGCTGGGTCGCAGCCTGCAAATGCTGGGCGGAGGCCTGCAGCTCCGTGGCAGCCGATGCCACGACGTTGACGACCGCGCCGATGGCGGCTTCGAAATCGTCAGCCAATTTATCCAGCACCGCCCTGCGTTCGCGCCGGCCGGCTTCAATGTAGACGGAGATGGCAATATCCATGTCGAGCATGGCCGCCTTGATCAGGGCCCTTTGAATCCTGAGCGCTTTCTGGCTGCTCTTGCGGTCGAAAAAGCCGCCTGACATCTTCAACGCAACAGCCTCGATCAGGTCCGTGACCAGCGCATTGTACCCGCCGATGTACCAGCGCGGCTCGAGCCCCAGCCTGTTGTGGACTTCGCCGATCTTGGTCACCGAGATTTCGTAGCTCTCGTCGAAGCGACCGTCCATGATGATCTGCCAATGCTTCAGCTGCATTTGCTTGGCATGCATCATGTGTTCGCGGTTTCTGAAGAACCGCGAGGTCTCCGGGAACTTGCCGACATGATCGTAAAACCGGTCGAGGATCGCAGGCATCGCTTCCTGGACGACGTCGCGCGCTTCGCGCAGCGCCTCGATGGCTTCCTTATCGATGCGGTTGAACGCCAGGCGCTGCGCGATTCCAGTTTGGTTGCTCATGATACCTGTTCCTCGGCGGTCCGCCCGTTGCGGTCCGACTCGCATCGTCCAGCCCTCCGTCGGGCGCAGGATGGCGCGCGGCGTGAGCGCCGCATGAACAAAGTAATGAGAGAGTTCGCTTACTTTCTTCTTAAGGATACTTCATCCTAGGGAGATGCCCTTGCACGGCGCACAACTCCAGATGCGCGCAAAACCCGTTGTTTTACGGGGATTGGCATTCGACGAGCGCTTTTTTTACCGGTGGTCTGCCGGCTCAGCCGATCTTATTTCACGCGCCGCTTGACCTCGCGAACGGCGCCGCGGGCCGCGCTGGTCGTCAGCGCGGCATAGGCTTGCAGCGCGGTGGAAACAACGCGCTTGCGGTTCGCCGGCTGCCACGCCGCATCGCCCCGCGCCACTTCAGCCGCGCGCCGACGCACCAGCTCCTCTTCCGATACCTCCAGGCTGATGCTGCGATTCGGAATATCGATCGAGATGCGATCGCCGTCGCGGACGAGACCAATGTTGCCGCCTTCCGCAGCTTCCGGCGACAGATGCCCGATCGACAGTCCTGACGAGCCGCCCGAGAAACGACCGTCGGTCACGAGCGCGCAGGCTTTGCCGAGCCCCACCGATTTCAGATAGCTGGTCGGATACAGCATCTCCTGCATGCCGGGTCCGCCGCGCGGGCCCTCATAGCGAATGACCACGACTTCTCCGGCCTGCACCTTGCCGCCGAGAATGCCGTCGACCGCCGCTTCCTGGCTCTCGAACACGCGGGCAGGCCCCGCGAATTTCAGGATCGAGGCGTCGACGCCCGCCGTCTTCACGATACAGCCGTCCTGGGCGAGGTTGCCGTACAGCACCGCCAGCCCGCCGTCCCGGCTGAAGGCATGCTCCATGTCGCGCACCACGCCCTTCTCGCGATCGAGATCGAGCTCGTCGTAGCGCCGCTCCTGGCTGAAGGCGATAGTGGTCGGCACGCCGCCGGGAGCAGCGCGGTAAAACTGCCGCACGGCATCGCTCTTGCTCCGCCGGATGTCCCAGCGCTCCAGCGCCTCGCTGAGGGTCGCGGTGTGCACGGTAGCAACGGAAGTATCGATCAGTCCGGCTCGCTCCAGTTCGCCGAGAATGGCCATGATGCCACCGGCGCGATGAACGTCTTCGACGTGCACGTCGGCGACGGACGGCGCCACCTTGGACAGCACGGGAACACGGCGCGACAGCCGGTCGATGTCGCGCATGGTGAAATCAAGCTGCGCCTCCTGCGCCGCGGCGAGCAGATGCAGGACCGTGTTGGTCGAGCCGCCCATCGCGATGTCCAGCGTCATCGCATTCTCGAATGCCTTGAAGTTGGCGATGTTGCGCGGCAGCACGGAAGCGTCGTCCTGCTCATAGTATCGCCGCACCAGGTCGACGATGGTGTGTCCGGCCTCGACGAACAGGCGCTTGCGGTCGGCGTGCGTCGCGACCACTGTCCCGTTGCCGGGCAACGCGAGCCCCATCGCCTCGGTCAGGCAGTTCATCGAGTTGGCCGTGAACATGCCCGAGCACGACCCGCAGGTCGGACAGGCCGAGCGCTCCATCACCTGGACGTCGGCGTCGCTCACCTTGGAGTCCGCGGCCGCGATCATGGCGTCGATCAGGTCGACGGCCTGCTCCTTGCCGTGCAGCTTGACCTTGCCGGCCTCCATCGGTCCGCCCGACACAAAGACCGAGGGAATGTTGAGCCGCAGCGCGGCCATCATCATGCCCGGCGTGATCTTGTCGCA
>NZ_JACRAW010000146.1 GCF_016213215.1 Bradyrhizobium sp.
AAGCTCGACTCCTCCGAACTGCCGACCAACTCGGACACCGAGTACGAAGGCGGCAACCTCGGCCACCGCATCCGCACCAAGGGCGGCTACTTCCCCGTTCCGCCGCAGGACTCGGTGCAGGACATGCGCTCGGAAATGCTTGGCGCCATGGCCAAGATGGGCGTCAAGGTCGAGAAGCATCACCACGAAGTCGCGTCCGCCCAGCACGAACTCGGCATGAAGTTCGACACGCTGACGCTGATGGCCGACCAGATGCAGATCTACAAATACTGCATCCATCAGGTCGCGCACATCTACGGCAAGACCGCCACCTTCATGCCGAAGCCGGTCTTCGGCGACAACGGCTCGGGCATGCACGTGCACCAGTCGATCTGGAAGGAAGGCAAGCCGGTGTTCGCGGGCAACAAGTATGCCGACCTGTCGGAGACCTGCCTGTCCTACATCGCCGGCATCATCAAGCACGCCAAGGCGATCAACGCCTTCACCAACCCGACGACCAACTCCTACAAGCGTCTGGTCCCGGGCTATGAGGCGCCGGTGCTGCTCGCCTACTCGGCGCGCAACCGCTCGGCCTCCTGCCGCATCCCCTACACCGCTTCGCCCAAGGCCAAGCGCGTCGAGGTGCGCTTCCCCGATCCGCTCGCCAACCCCTATCTCGGCTTCGCCGCGATGCTGATGGCCGGCCTCGACGGCATCAAGAACAAGCTGGATCCGGGCCCGGCGATGGACAAGGACCTCTACGACCTGCCGAAGGAAGAGCTGAAGCAGATCCCCACCGTGTGCGGCAGCCTGCGCGAGGCGCTCGAAAACCTCGACAAGGACCGCGCGTTCCTCAAGGCCGGCGGCGTGTTCGACGACGACTTCATCGACAGCTACATCGAGCTCAAGATGACCGAAGTCGAGCGCTTCGAAATGACGCCGCATCCGGTCGAGTTCGAGATGTACTACTCGGGCTAGTCGGCTCGCAGACAAGACTAGCGAAGGGCGCCCTTCTCGGGCGCCCTTTCGTTTTCGGGCAGAGGGACCTTGGGCAAGGGAGGACGCTGCCACAAACCTACGCGAGATGGCGCGTAAGAAACTCCGTTAGCAGTTCGTAGTGTCTATTTTCGCCTTCGCTGCTCAGTCCATGGTCTTCACCTTCGTAGAGATGCACTTCCGGGGTGCGCCCGTGACGGTTTAGCCGATCTGACAATCGGCGCGTCATTTCGACAGACCACGTGGTGTCTCGAGTACCGTGACTTAGAAAGAGTGGTCCGTTGTATCGTTCGATTTCGATCGGCGCCGTCGGCAACAGTCCATCCGATGATCCGCGCCATATCCATGCTCGCTTCGCCGGATCCCACGGCTGCCATCCAGGGTCTCCAGCGTCTCGCCACGCCTTGGCGTTGAACGCACCGCAAATGACGTCGGGGGCGCTATGCACCGCAACAGCGTCGGGAAGTCCAGCAACGGCATCCCTCGCCATCAGCGAGACAAGCAAGAGAGCGTGCTCGGCTCCCCTCGATACGCCGTAGAGCCCAATCTTTTCACCTGACAATCTCCAGTTGCGGAGAGCCCCAAGTGCATGAACGGTCCGATCCAGGGGGATATCGGCGATGTCTCCGGCATTCCAAGCGTTTCCGCCGTTTGAATAACCGAACGGCAGAGCCAGAAAGCCTTGCGACGCAAGTAGTCCTGCGTTTCTGGCACTCCACCCTGACCATCGACCGTCCGAACCATGCAACAACAGAATCGCTGGAAACGGGCCGTCTCCGGGTGGACCGTAGGCCCATCCCCAGTTCGGCAATGTTCGACGAACAATCCGGAGCGACACAGCACGGTCCTGTCGTGAGCTTCACCTTAAGTCGCGTCAAACAAGATTACAATGACAGAGCGAGCGTTCAGCTTCAGGCCCACGCGGTCAGCGCCTGACAAGCCCTCTGACAGCTCCGTGCTGATCGGATTAGTTGCGGGGGAGGCTGGATCGGCGTGCTCAATGGTGAGCGGCCCCGACATCCACGACTCTTCAGCCCCCGCGGCTTCGCCAGTACCTGTCTGACTAGGCTGCGTTCAACTGATACGGCCTGATCAAGAGCTCGGCTGGCACCCTCCAGGCTTCGCAGATCTTGAAGATCATCTCCACGGTAAGGGCGCGCTTTCTGTTCAAAATCTCGGACGCGCGCGAGCGAGAGCCCAGCAACTCGGCAAGCTCCGCCTGCGTATGCCCACCCTCATCGATCAGATAGCTCAACATGTCGATCGGATCCACGCGCGAAGTATCGATCGGCCAGTGCTCGTTCTCGTACTTTTCGACCAGCGTGGCCAGGATATCGAGCTTGTCACCGTCATCGGTCCCAGGCTCCGCTCCCCAGAGCCGATCTATCTCGGCAATCGCGGCCTCATAATCTGCTTGGGTCCGAATGGGGCGGATTTCCATAGTGGCTCCTCAGTACTTCGCAACCGTCAACGCATCGACCTTGTCGTATTCCGCATGGGCACCGATGAACTTGATGAATGCGATCTGATGCTTGAACGAGAATGAGACGATCAGACGGAAGTTGCCCCTGGCGATTTCAAATCTCGCTCGCTCACCATTGAGCACGACCGCACCAGGAACGGCGATCTGGATTTCATTCATCGAAGCCCATTTGGCTGCCTTGAGGAGCTTAAGCCAACGGGTCATCGCAGGCTTGGCCTTCGGATTTGCCTCCGCGAATTTCGTCAGTGTGGATTGCTTGATGATCCTCACACCCAACATTCCCATAATGGGAACATGAGTCAAGGTGTTCCGCCGAAGAAATAATGGCCGAGCCAGGCGACCCGCGCCCGCGCCTTTAGCGCATTGCCGAACGCCTCGAACAGCCTGCGGTTGATCGGGTTGCGCTGGGCCGTATTCGGCATGCCATTGCACCCGAGTGCAAAGCTCGTAGGGCGGATAAGACAACTAATCCGCCCTGCGGCCCTGACACGCAGAACTGGTCTCGCTGAACTTCTTGGTCCGCCGGTGTTCCGCCTAAACGTTGATCTACATTAGACGGCCTGTTCACATTGGTACTTTTTAAACGGGCACCGAGACGCAATATCCCTCCACCGTCATCGACGAGCTGGAGAACTGGGCCGGCTTTCATTGTCGTGAGGGCTAGTCGGAGCGGACGCAGGTGCCTGACGTCTCCCAAACGGGGAACGGGTGCTCAGTTCCCTTAGTCCGTTCGACTCGAAACCAGCGCATTCCAGAAACGCCGGCATGCGCTGGCCGTTTGCTTTCCGCAACAAGACGACAAACGGAGAATGCAAATGAACCTGAAGCTCCTGACCGCAGCCGCAGTCCTGACAATCGCTGCCGCCGCCCCGGCACTTGCGCACGATCATATGGCGAGATCGACCAGCATCAGGCACGACCGGATGCATGTATATTATTACGGCAGCGGCTACTGGCCAGGTGACGCAGCCCCCAGAATTCCCCGCTCGGCGCTCGAGACCGCCGGCGCCAAAGCCCTGTTCGCCTACGACCCTTATGCCTACTATGACGCCGTCCTCCACGGCGGCTATCGCCACTGCTGGGGTTCGGTGTTCATAGGAACTAACCGTTGGCGTACCTGCTGATAATTGACGGGTAGATACCAGCTGAAGATGCGAGAGAGGCGGCATCACGGCCGCCGCTCTCCGTTTTTGGAATTACGGTGACGGTCCAGCACTGTCGCCGTAATTCGCGGTCTGTGGTTATGGATCCTCCGATGTGCAATTGCACCTCACAGCTCGACGCTTGCGCGTCGCCCCGGAATGACGACGGGGTTATTACAACCGCTTGAGCCGTCGGCGGGCAAGTCACCCTATATCATGGTCAATCGAGCCGCCCAAAAATATTTCTCTTTATCCGAATTCGGATTCGGCGTATGCGCGCTTCGTCCCGATCCGGTCCGAGGGGCGTATCGCGATCGTCACGAAACGCGGATTGGGATGCGGTGGACGCGGCAGCGTCGGCGCGAACAGGTGATCGCAGGGCGGGCAGAGGATTGAGCCGAACCCGTGAGCGATGACCAGGCGCGCAGGACGAACGGCGCTGGTAACGTCTCTGCGGAAGCTTCGCGTGGCCTTGTCGCACCGAAGCCTTGGCGGAGGCGGACGCGTACGGCAAAAGCGTGTGGTCCTGGCTGCCGTTGCTGCAGTCAAGCTTTGCGGAGGCGTCCTGGCCCAACCGGGTGCGGGCGCTGCCGATCTGCGGAGCGACGGTGACAAAAACGAATTCGTCGCCGGGGAGAGCGCGTCATAGGCCGTAAAGCCACCGCGCAGGGAAGGCCGGGATGCCTCGGCTGTACCTGTGGTTTTCCCGCTGTGCATTCGTGTGCAATCTTGCGCACAGCGGGCCATGGGTGCAGCGGGCACCCGGCCTTCCCTGCGCCCTCGGCACTTCGAAGAGGGCGTGAAGACGAGCAAAACTCGGGCGAAACACGCCGCGAGAAGGCGGAGTCGTGTCTGTTTTCGAAACTGCATCGGGAGTTCGTCTTGCGAGCGAAGCGAAGCAATCCAGAATGCATCCGCGTGGCAAGTCTGGATTGCGTCGTCGCTTGCGCTCCTCGCAATGACTATGTGGATGCAGAGCACGCCACATGCTCAGTGATCACGCGCGGGCTTGTCTCGGTCATTCACGTTGCGAGCGAAGCGAAGCAATCCAGCGTCCCTCCGCGGCAGCAGTCTGGCTCGCTTGCGCTCCTCGCAACGACGGTGTGGAAGCAGATGTGCGGCAGAGTCCCCTCGCCCTTCCCGGCGCGCTACGCCACTCGAGCCCGCGCCTTCAACGCCTCGCCGAACGCCTCGAACAGCTTGCGGTTGATCGGATTGCGCTGCGGATCGTATTCGGCGTGCCATTGCACGCCCAGCGCAAAACCAGGTGCATCGGCAATGCGGATGGCCTCGATGGTGCCGTCCTCCGCGATCCCCTCCACGATGACACGCTTGCCCGGCTCGAGGATCCCTTGGCCGTGCAGTGAATTGACCCGGATCTTCTTGCAGCCGAGGATGGTCGCGAACGCCCCGCCGGGAACGAGATCGACATCGTGCCGGTCAGCGAACACGACCTTGGGGTCGGGATGGATTTCGCCGCTCTCCAGCCGCGGCATGCGATGATTCAAGCGGCCCGGCAGTTCGCGGATCTCCGGGTGCAGCGAGCCGCCGAAGGCGACGTTCATCTCCTGAAGGCCGCGGCAGATCCCGAACAGCGGTATGCCGCGATCGACGCAGACCTGCGACAGCGTCAGCGCGGCCTCATCGCGGCGGATGTCATAGGGCTCGTGCTTCTCGCAAGGGTCGACGTTGAACCGCGTCGGGTGCACGTTGGCGCGGGCGCCGGTCAGCACAATGCCGTCAACGGTGTCGAGCAGCGCGCCGATATCGGTGATATCAGGGCAGCCGGCAAACATCAGGGGCAGCGCACAGGAAACCTCGGCAATTGCACGAAGGTTGCGCTCGCCGACCATCTGCACCGCAAATCGATTCTCGACGCGATAGGTGTTTCCGATCACGCCGACGACCGGCTTTTTCATCGAATCGTCCGACCTCCTCCCATAATTGGCGGACCGATCATGCCCGCACCGGCTTACCGGATCAACCGACCGCGCCGCGTGGCGGCGATGCGATTTCGGGATGATTGCCCCTGTTCTGCGCCGCTCCGGGGCCCCGGCCCGGCGCTCGACACCCGCCTGCTCCGTCTCGGGGCCGGCGCCATGGTGATAGCCCCAAACCGGCCCGCCAGCCCCGCTTGATCCGGACGGCAATTGGCGAAAGAGTACGCGGGAACACGGCTTGAAAAGGAATCGACGTGACAGGCTCGGCTGACGAACGCGCGCAGGAGCGCAATGATCTTGCATGGGCCATCGCGGTCGGCGGCATAGGCGTCGTGCTGTTCGCGGCACTGGTCGTCTTCACCTGGCATTTTGCCGCAGCGCTGTTTCTGATCTTCGCCGGCATGCTGCTCGGCGTGGCGCTCAACGCCCTGACCGACCGGCTCGGGCGCTATGTGCCCCTGCCGCATACGGTGCGGCTGATCATCGTGTGCGTGGTGCTCGCCGTGCTTCTGATAGGTTTCGCCGTTCTGGGCGGGACAACCATCGCGCAACAGGCGTCCGCGCTCGCCGATACCATCAAGCAGCAGCTCGGAAATTTCAAAGCCTTCCTCGATCGCAGTGGCATCGATACCAGCTACCTGGAGCTCGGCGGCTCCGCCACGGCATCGCCTTCGTCGTCTTCCACGACGCCGGGCACCGTGCCTTCGCATTCTCTGCCGGGCGCCGGGGCCCTCGCCTCCAGCGGCGGGGCAATCGTCAGCCAGACCTTCAAGATTCTCCTTGGCACGGTGAACGCCGTCGGCAACTTCTTCATCGTGCTGTTCCTGGGGCTTGCCTTCGCAGCCCAGCCGAGCATCTACTACAACGGCCTTCTGTTCATGGCCCCCGCCAGGCATCGCGCCCGCGCCACCGTGATCGTCGACCGCATCAGCGAGACGCTGGAACGCTGGCTGATTGCGCAGATCATCACGATGTTCGCGGTGTTTCTCGTCACCTGGACCGGGCTGGCCATCATCGGCATCCAGAGCTCGTTCATCCTGGGCATCCAGGCCGGCCTGCTCGCCTTCATTCCGACGGTCGGCGCCATCATTGCCGGAGTGATCGTGGTGTTGGCCAGCGTCGCCTCCGGATGGATCGCCGCGTTCAGCGCGCTCGGGCTCTTCCTCGGCGTGCACGCGATGGAAAGCTACGTGCTCACGCCTCTGCTGCAGCGACAGGCGCTGAACATCCCGCCGGCGACGCTGTTTGCCTTTCAGATCCTGCTCGGCATCGTATTCGGGATATGGGGACTTGCACTTGCCCTTCCCCTGATCGCGATTGCCAAGGTGATGATCGATTACTTCAAGGCGGAAGATCCCGCGCCGGAGGGGGCCTGAGGAGGCGCGCCTTCAGGCCGTGGCCACCACCGTCTCGGTGTGCTCGACTTCCGGCGGCGCGGCAAAATAGGCACCGACCAGGGCGCGCCATTCGGCAAAGTTCTCCGAGCCGCGGAAGTCGACCGTGTGATTCTCAAGTGTCGCCCACTTCACCATCAGCCGGTAGCGCTGCGGCTTCTCGATGGACTTGTGCAACTCAAAACCGTGAAAGCCCTTGGAACGGCCGAAGACGGCCTTTGCCTTGGCGACCGCCGCCTCGAAATCCCTCTCGGTGCCCGGCTTGACCTCGATTTGTGCAATTTCGGTGATCATGGGATGACGCCTTCTGATGAGATCGGCGTATCTAGCGCACGGATCGGAAAAGAAAAAGGCGCCCGACGGGGCGCCTCGGCTCTTCAGGCCGAATTTCCTCAACCCAGCAGCAGCACGATCGCCGCGACCAGCAACGTGCAGCCGACGAACAAGGACATCGGCAGGCGGCTATGCGTCCGGCCATAGCGCCCCTCGGCTCGCCGCGCACTGATCAGGGCCAGCTCGTATTCGTCCGACGTGGAGAAGAGGCATCCGAAACCGCCGCGCGCGGAAGCTGCCGCGGCTTCGAGCGACATCAGGGCTGCTTGCGGGTTGCGTTGGCTTATCGATTCCATGGCAAGATGTTATCGATCGAGTGGTAAACGTAACGTTACTTGGCGGAAGGCTGGAGCGCGATTGCTATCGCGCTCCAAGCATTTCCACCGCCGTTCGCTTGTGCATCATGGCTATGCTACCACTGGCCGAGACCGGACCACCGCGCGCGGTGCGCTCGGGCGCCGCCAGTGATCGGGCGACAACGGCACCACCTCCGCCGCGGCCGCGACGCGGTTGCGGCCGCTCCGCTTGGCCTGGTAGAGCGCCGTATCGGCAGATGCCAACAGCACGTCCAGGTCGGTGCCGGCGGGCCCACCCGCGACCCCGACGCTGACCGTAGTGTCCACGGGCCCGTCCTCGATGACGACGCCGGAGGTCTCGAACGCCTCACGCACGCGTTCACTCACGAGCATGCCCTCTTCCAGCGAGCAAGGCAGGAGCGCGGCGAACTCCTCGCCGCCGATCCGCCCCGAAAGATCGCTCACCCTGAGATTGCTCACCACCACATTCGCGAACAGCCTCAGCACTTCATCGCCCGCAGGGTGGCCGAAGCGGTCGTTGATCGACTTGAAATGGTCGATGTCGAAGATCATCACCGTGACCGGCCTGCGCGCCCTGGCTTCGCGTTCGATGACCCTGGCGCAGGCATCGGCGAAGCCGCGACGGTTGAGCAGTCCGGTCAGCGGATCGACCGTGGCTGCTGTCTTGTGCACGGTCAGGGCGCGCTCGGATACCAGCATGAAAATGACGAACACGGTGCCGACGGCGTAGAGCACGAGCTCGACCGCGAACACCGTCACCCAGATACTCGTTGAAAACATCGGATCGTGCGGCCGAAGGAAGTTGCCGATCAGGATCGGCATCATCAGCGCGCAGCCGTGCAGCACGGGCACAGCGAACGCCGGCCAGCCCCGCTTCACGCTCTTGCGCCGCTCGGACCAGAGCTCGCTCGCGGTCAGCACCGCGTAGCCGGAAACGATCCCGGCACCAACGGTCATGCGCAGCGTCTCGTCGGCCGGATCCAGAATGGCGGCCACCGCGAACCAGGCAAATGCGCCGAGCATCAGTCCGGGCCACGTGGGATTACGCCCGTGGAACACGCGTGCAGCGTTCCAGACCATGCCGCATGCGATGAACCCCATCGCATTGAGCACGACCGATACGGCCGGCCCGAACCTGTCGCCGGTCACCGCCCACAGAGCGACGGATGCCGCACCGATGAGATAGGCGGTGCCCCACCACTTCAGCGCGGCGCTGTTTTCCTGCCTGCCGACGAACATCATCATGGCGCCGAGCAGCGCCGCGACCATGGTGGCAACGAGATAGAGCGTGATGTTGTCAAGTGACATCGTTCGGCCCCTTGTTGATCCAGCCGTCGCGCGACGGGCCGGATGCAGCGAATTGCGAAGGGAAGCGAATTGCCCGAAGGCCAGTGCTTGCGCGCCCTTCCAGTTCGCAACGTTAGGGTAACGAGTGTTCGAATCCGGTTTGCGAGCGAGGGTAAGTTTTCGGGAAACGCCGAATGAATTTGTATGCAAACAAATAGCAAAAAGGGCGCCGAATTTCGGCGCCCTTTGCATTTCATGAATGCCTTCTTCGCGGCAAATTTGAGCGAAGCGATTAGCGCTTGGAGAACTGGAACGACTTGCGCGCCTTCGCCCGGCCGTACTTCTTGCGTTCGACGACGCGCGAGTCGCGCGTCAGGAAGCCGCCCTTCTTCAGCACGCCGCGCAGGTCCGGCTCGAAATTGGTCAGCGCCTTCGAGATGCCGTGACGCACGGCGCCCGCCTGTCCCGACAGACCGCCGCCGGCGACGGTGCAGATCACGTCGTACTGGCCGGCGCGCTGCGCTGCGACCAGCGGCTGCTGGATCATCATCCGCAACACCGGTCGGGCGAAATAGATTTCGACCTCGCGCGAGTTGACGACGACCTTGCCGGCGCCCGGCTTGATCCAGACGCGGGCGACCGCATCCTTGCGCTTGCCGGTCGCATAGGCGCGACCGTACTTGTCGACCTTCTTCTCGTATTGCGGCGCTTCGGGCGCAGCCGGCTTGAGCTGCGCCAGCTGGTCGAGCGACTGAATGGTTTCGACCATGTTATGCGGCCCTCATGTTCTTGCGGTTCATCTTGGCGACGTCGAGCTTCTCCGGCTGCTGGGCCTCATGCGGATGATCGGCGCCCGCATAGACGCGCAGGTTGCCCATCTGCACCCGGCCGAGCGGCCCGCGCGGGATCATGCGCTCGACGGCCTTCTCGAGCACGCGCTCGGGATAACGCCCTTCGAGGATCTGCCTCGCGGTACGCTCCTTGACGTGGCCGACATAGCCGGTGTGCTTGTAATAGACCTTCTGCTCGCGCTTCCGCCCGGTCAGCACCGCGTGCGCCGCATTGATGATGATGACGTTGTCGCCGCAATCGACGTGAGGCGTGTAGGTCGGGAGATGCTTGCCACGCAGCCGCATGGCGACGAGCGAGGCAAGCCGGCCGACCACCAGACCCTTGGCGTCGATCAGCACCCACTTCTTCGTCACCTCGGCAGGCTTTGCCGAAAAGGTTTTCATGACTTCAATCCGTGGAAGGAGACGTCGGCGCAGACCGCGCCGGACTGGGCAGCTTTCTAGATAAGTCGAGCGCGCGGGTCAACGCTTTCCGACAGAAATTAGCGACATGAAATCAAATGGTTAGAAACATGGTGTTATTTTACCATCAAAAACATCAAGCGATTGGAATGGAATAGGTCGAGGTAACGTGCGCGATCGGGTCCGGAGCGGAACCTGACAAAAGATTCACCTCTCCGACCGCCAGGCGCTTGCCGAGTTTCAAGAGCCGCGCCGCGGCGAGCACGTCCTGACCGCGCTGCCCCCTGCGCAGGAAATTGATGTTGAGGCTGGTCGTGACGGCAAGGCCCACCGGCCCGATCGCCGACAGCAACACTACGTACATGGCGAAATCGGCGAGCGTCATCAGCGTCGGCCCGGAGATAGTACCGCCCGGCCGCAGCAGCCGCTCGCTGTAGCTCTGGCGCAAGAGGCAGGTGTGGCCATCGGCGCTCTCGATCGAGATATCGCCGGCACTGAGCGCCTGGGGAAATTCCCGCTGGAGAAACTCCTCCAGTTCCGCCACGCTCATTTTCGCAATCGCCATGCCCTGCCCTCGCTTTCATGCCCCTGTTACATTAGGTTATCCGCATCTCCCAAACGGAATCTGAGCATGTCCGTCACAGCCGCCGCACGCGCTTCCTCGCCAGAATCGCCGATCATCCTGAGCGAGACGATCGGCAGCATCGCCGTGCTCACGCTGAACCGTCCGGCGGCGCGCAACAGCCTCTCGGAAGCGACGATCGCCGGGCTGCACGCAGCCCTCGACGAGATCCGTACCGACAGCTCCATACGCGGGGTGGTGATCGCGGCGAACGGCCCCGCCTTCTGCGCCGGACATGACATGAAGGAACTCACCGGGCACCGCGCCGATGGAGATCGCGGACGCGCCTATTTCGCAAAAATCATGAACGCCTGCAGCGCGATGATGCAGGCGATCGTCAGTCTGCCCAAGCCGACGGTCGCCGCCGTCCAGGGCATCGCCACGGCGGCCGGCTGCCAGCTCGTGGCAAGCTGCGACCTTGCGGTGGCCTCCGAGGCCGCGAGCTTCGCGACGCCCGGCGTCGACATTGGCCTGTTCTGCTCGACCCCGATGGTTGCGCTGTCGCGCAACGTGCCGCGCAAGCAGGCGATGGAGATGCTGCTGACCGGCGAACCGATTCCGGCCGCGCGGGCCCGCGAGATCGGGCTCATCAACCGCGTCGTTCCCGCCGGTACCGAGCGGGACGCTGCGATCGCGCTGGCGCAAAAGGTGGCGCTGAAGTCGGCGTATACGGTGAAGCTCGGCAAGGAAGCCTTCTACCGCCAGGCCGAGATGAGCCTTGCCGATGCCTATCGCTATGCGGCAGAGGTAATGACCGAGAACATGATGGCGCGCGACGCCGAGGAAGGTATCGGCGCCTTCATCGAGAAGCGACAGCCGACATGGCAGGATAAGTGATGCTCAATCGCCCTTCATCCTGAGGAGCCGCGAAGCGGCGTCTCGAAGGATGAAGCCCCGGCACTGGCCTCATGGTTCGAGACGCGCTACGCGCTCCTCACCACGAGGATCTGAGAAAAGCGAACATGAACCACGACAGCTACCCCGACAATTACATCCGCGGCATCCTCAACAACGTGAAGACGATCGCGATGGTCGGCGCTTCGCCGGTCAACGTGCGGCCGAGCTATTTCGCCTTCAAGTATCTGGCGCAACGCGGTTACGACCTGATCCCGGTCAACCCCGGACATGTCGGCAAGGAGCTGCTCGGAAAACCCTTCGTCGCTTCGCTGCTTGATATCGACCGGCCCGTCGACATGGTCGATATCTTCCGAAACTCCAGCCACATCATGCCTGTTATCGACGAAGCGTTGACGATGACGCCGCTGCCGAAGGTGATCTGGATGCAACTGGGTGCGCGCGATGATGCGGCGGCCGCCAAAGCCGAAGCCGCGGGCCTCAAGGTCGTAATGAACCGATGTCCCAAGATCGAATACGGACGCCTCTCGTCCGAAATTTCGTGGATGGGAGTGAATTCACGCACGTTGAGCTCCAAGCGGGCGCCGCCACCGACGCAAGGCATGCGACTGTCTCTCAATCGCACGAGCATGGGTGGCGGCGACACCGCCGCTTCCGATCGCGCGGCCAAAAACCGAACGGAGCCCGGCTGACGCAGCCGCGAAACGATCATTCCGCGAACGCGGCAGCACGAAGCACGTTCATTTCAAATATTGCGACTGCTACCAACTCGCCTTGACGACAAAGGTGGCTGCGATAAGCATGCCCCGCCATTTCGAACAACAAGAGCAGGACTGAAACGAATGAGCGATCGTCTTCCGGGCTTCTCGACCCTCGCCGTGCATGCCGGCGCACAGCCCGATCCCACCACCGGCGCGCGCGCGACGCCGATCTACCAGACGACTTCATTCGTGTTCAACGACGCCGATCACGCCGCATCGCTGTTCGGCCTGCAGTCGTTCGGCAACATCTACACGCGCCTCGGCAACCCTACCAACGCGGTGCTCGAGGAACGGGTCGCGGCGCTGGAAGGTGGTACCGCCGCCCTCACGGTTGCGTCAGGGCATGCGGCGCAGGTGGTTGCGCTCCACCAGCTCCTGATGCCCGGCGATGAGTTCATTGCAGCGCGAAAGCTCTATGGCGGATCGATCAACCAGTTCACCCACTCCTTCAAGAGCTTCGGCTGGAACGTGGTATGGGCCGATCCCGACGACATCTCCAGCTTCGAAAACGCGGTCTCCCCGAAGACGAAGGCGATCTTCATCGAATCCATAGCCAATCCCGGCGGCACGATCACCGATATCGAGGCGATTTCGAACGTGGCCCGCAAGGCGGGCGTGCCGTTGATCGTCGATAACACGCTGGCAACGCCGTATCTGATCCGCCCGATCGACCATGGGGCCGACATCGTCGTGCACTCGCTGACCAAGTTCTTGGGCGGGCACGGCAACTCGATCGGTGGCGTCATCGTCGATGCCGGCACCTTCGACTGGTCGAAGGACAAGAAATACCCGATGCTGTGCGAGCCGCGCCCCGAGTATCACGGCATCAAGCTGCACGAGACTTTCGGCAATTTCGCTTTTGCGATCGCCTGCCGCGTGCTCGGCCTGCGCGACCTCGGCCCTGCGCTGTCACCGTTCAACGCGTTCCTCATTCTCACCGGCATCGAGACGCTGCCGCTGCGCATGCAGAAGCACTGCGACAACGCCAAGGCGGTGGCCGAATTCCTCGCCAGCCACGCCGGCGTGGCGTCGGTGAGCTACGCCGGCCTGCCCGGCGACAAGTACAACAATCTCGCGCGCAAATACGCCCCGAAGGGCGCCGGCGCCGTGTTCACCTTCAGCCTCAAGGGCGGCTACGACGCCGGCGTAAGCCTGGTCTCGAACCTGAAGCTGTTCTCGCACTTGGCCAATGTCGGCGACACCCGATCGCTGGTGATCCACCCGGCATCAACCACCCACAGCCAGCTCGACGACGCCGCCAAGATCAAGGCCGGAGCCGGCCCCGACGTTGTGCGACTTTCGATCGGCATCGAGGACAAGGAAGACCTGATCGCCGATCTCGAGCAGGCGCTGGGCGAGTAGCGCAGCTCAGCCTTATGCTCGGAGCCTGAGAGCATTAACGCCGCTTTCACAGAATCTGTTATGCTCCCGCGCGTTCCGCGGAAAAGTTCGGGAGCATTTCGATGTTGCGCGCCGCTGCGCTGGTACTGTTGACGGTCATGGCGGCGGACTCTGCCCTCGCCGCCGATCAGGTTGTCGTGCCGCACAAGCGAGTGCCGCCCAGGCACGTCGTACGCGACCCGAATGTCCTGATCACGCCGGCCGATGGTCCGGGCGGCTATCTGGCCAACCTGCCGGGCACGCCGCTTCTGCCGGGGTCGTCGACCCTGCCGGGCTATTACGGCCGGGCATGGGATTACGACTATCAGGGGCCGTACTACGGCGGCCCCTATGTCAGCTATTGGGATCGGCTGCCCTACGCCTGCGGCGTCTACGGCTATTGCTGATCAGCCGGCCTGCCCGATCGGTACGGCAGCGCTGGAGCGCTCCGCCGACGCCCGTCGCGGGGACAGGCGCTCGACCTGCACGATCGCCAGCGTGAGCACGACAATCGCGACTCCCTGATGCATCAGTGCGATGTCGATCGGCACCTCGCCCAGCAATGTCAGGATGCCCAACGCCACCTGCACGCCGACCGCTGCAAGCAGCCATAATGCGCCGCTTGCGGCTTGCCCGGCCCGCGCACGAACCGCGTCGATGGCGTGGAATGCGGCCAGCAAGAGCAGCGCGTAGGCTGTCATCCGGTGTTCGAACTGCACGGTAAGCACATTGTCGAACAGGTTGCGCCACCACGGCGTCTCGAACCACAGCCGATCCGCTGACGGGATCAGGGCGCCGTCGATTTCCGGCCAGGTGTTGTACACGCGCCCGGCGCGCAGGCCCGCCACCAGCGCACCCATATAGATCTGCACGAAGGTGAGCACCACGAGCGCAACGCTGGTGGTCTTGAGCCGTGCGGGTGCCGCCACGGGCGGGCGTTCCGTCAGCCGCCGCACGGTCCAGATGATCGCGGCGAAGATCATTAGGGCCAGCACCAGGTGGCTCGCGAGGCGGTATTGAGACACTTCGACGCGCTCCGAGAGTCCCGAAGCGACCATCCACCAGCCGACGGCGCCCTGCAGCGCGCCAAGGCCGAAAATGAGCCATAGCCGCCGCTTCAACTCGCCTTGCAGCGTCCCGCGCCACAGGAACCAAAGGAACGGCAACAGATACGCAACGCCGATGAAGCGGCCGAGCAGCCGGTGGCTCCATTCCCACCAGAAGATCGTCTTGAACTCCGACAGGCTCATTCCCGCATTGAGCTCGCGATATTGCGGGATCTTCTTGTAGGCATCGAACGCTTCGTTCCACTGCGCCTCCCCCAGCGGCGGCAGCGTGCCGGTGACCGGCTTCCATTCGACGATCGACAGACCGGACTCGGTCAACCGCGTCGCGCCGCCAACGATCACCATCAGCGCAATCAGCGCGGCCACCGCGAGCAGCCACCAGCGCACGGCGGGATTGGTCGGCGTTTGGCGTTCGGAAATATCGCTCATCAGAAACTGCACCAAGACTTGAACGAAAGTGCGCGCCCCTTATAGTCCCCTCCTCTCCGCGCGCAAGCCGCGCCACATGCTCATCCAGCCGCCAATCTCCACCATGAAGATCCGCACCCGTAAATTCCTCGGTACGATCGCCCTTCTGGTGCTGGCCGCGGTCTGGGCGCTGCTCGGCATGACATTGGCGCAGACGCCCTGGGTAGCGAATTCCGGCTGGGTGCAGGCGATCTATTATGTCGTCGTGGGCATGGGCTGGGTGCTGCCGGCGATGCCGATCGTGAGCTGGATGCAGCGCCCGGACCGGGCGTGATCAGGCGTTCAGCCTCGGCTTCACCGGCGGAAAGACAACTCCCGACAACAATACGCGCATGAGGCGGAGCGAGCCAACCCGTCCGTCCCAGGCGATGCGCGGCAGCGCGCGCAGATTGGTTCTGCCGTGCGTGTCGACAACCCCCGGAATCGTCGATACGGCGCTGGCAAAGCCGGCCTGCTCCGCCATCAGCACATGCGATCTGCGGAAGGCGGCGCGGTCCCCGAATGGATAGGCAAAGTGCCTGATCCCGCGGCCAAACGCCGTTTCCGCAACCGCCTTCCCCATGGCCATTTCACGCGCGGCAGCCGTGTCCTTCAGGTTCGCCAGAACAGGATAGTTCACGGTCGCACTTGCGATCGTGACTAGCGGATCTGCGGCGAGCCTCGCGAGATCGGCCCAATCCATGAATGTCTCACGCGACAGCTGCCGAAGATCGACCGAATAGCGCTTGCAGAGGTCGTTGACCGCAGCCGAGAGCTCGCCGGGCGCGAGCGAGCGCATCCACCTTTCCAGGTACGTGTATAGCTCGTGCTTGTCGGAAGTGGTCCTGATCGTGAAATGCTGATCCCTGCCTCCGATGATCAGATCAACGCGGCCCTCGCGGGCGATCACCTTCTCCAGCACCAGCCACCAGGGCTCGCCGATGCCGTCGGGAAAGGCGGTCGGAACGTACACGGTGAAGGGAACAGCATGGCGCGACAGAATCGGATAGCCGAAGGTCATCAGATCGCGGTACGCCCCATCAAAGCTCAGGCAGACAAAGCGCCGGAGCTCCGGCAGCGTCACGGCCCGGCGGCAAACTTCGTCCATCCCGATAAGATCGAAATTCCAGCGCTTCAGGGCCGCGATCGTGCGATCGAGGAACTCGGGCGTGATTTCGTGGGACTGGAGCGGCTGGAAGGCTTCGCTTCGAGCCGGGCGCACCCGCTCGAAACGCAGGATCACCCCGGCTCCGCCGGCCTTCGGTCCCCGCAACCAGGGCTGGCCGGTAAACCAGGCAAGCTCAAGCTGCAGGCGCCTCAGCCATTTGTTGCCGGATGCCAACGTCCCGCCCTCACCCGCGTGCCTGGCCGCGCCCATCGCCACGTGTCCTTACCCTTTGTTGACCTTTCTTTGCAAAGGTTCGTCGAATCTCAACACGCAAATCCTCTCCTGGACGGGCTTTTGCAATGACCATGGCTGCCGCGATGGAGAGCCGGACCGTGGACGCGCTGACGCGTTCGAAAGCAAGCCGCATCGCAACCGTCGAGATCATCAGCGATCTCGGCCGGGCCGAAGCCGACTGGCGCCGGCTCGAGGATACCGGCTCTCTCTCCACGCCCTATCAAAGATACGATCTTCTTGCTCCCTGGCAACGCCTGCTCGGCGAACGTGAAGGTTGTCGCCCGTTCATCGTCATCGCCTATGACGCCGAGCATCGTCCGCTGCTCCTGCTGCCACTCGTCTGCCATCAGACCTTCGGCATTGGCGTAGCCTCCTTCATGGGCGGCAAGCACACCACGTTCAATATGGGGCTGTGGAACGCGGCCTTCGCCGCCCAGGCAACGGCTGCAGATCTCGATGCCCTGCTGTCGGGATTGCGCGCGAACGCAGCCGCCGACGTGCTTGCCATGACGCAGCAGCCGTTGCGCTGGAACGATGTGACAAACCCGTTCGCGCTGCTGCCGAAACAGCCCTCCGTCAATGGCTGCCCGCTTCTGTTGATGACACCGGGTGGCGAGCCCGCAACGCACATCAGCAATTCGTTCCGCCGCCGCCTGAAGAGCAAGGAACGCAAGCTCCAGGCTTTGCCGGGCTACCGGTATCATCTCGCAAGCACCGACGCCGACGTCACCCGGTTGCTCGACTGGTTCTTCCGTATCAAGCCGATGCGGATGTCCGAACAGAAGCTGCCGAACGTGTTCGCCGAACCGGGCGTCGAGGACTTCATCCGCAGCGCCTGCCTGACGCGGTGCGGCGAGGGCCGCATCATCGATATCCACGCCCTGGAATGCGACGAGGAAGTGATTGCGGTCTTCGCCGGCATTACCGACGGGCATCGCTTCTCGATGATGTTCAACACCTATACGATGTCGGCAAGCTCGCGCCACAGCCCGGGCCTGATCCTGATCCGGTACATCATCGACGGCTGCGCCGAGCGCGGCCACAGTGCCTTCGATCTCGGGATCGGAACCGATGAGTACAAGCGGCTCTTCTGCAAGCACGACGAAGAGACTTTCGATTCCTTCATCCCCATTACCGCGCGGGGAAGAGTTGCCGCCGCGGCGATGTCGGCTCTCAACCGCGGCAAGCGCCTCGTGAAGCAGGACAGGATGCTGTTCGGGCTGGCGCAGAAGCTGCGCGGCGCCTTCCAATAACCTCAGCAAATCCTGCTCTGTAAGCGCAGTCCAACGCCCCGACTTGCAGCAAGGCACCGGGCTCAGGCTTAACGAAGTCTTTCGCAGCAGAGCGATCTTTCCGCATTTGAATTCAGTCGCCCTTAAAGGGCAGCCACCAGAGTGGGCGGTATCATGATGGCCACGGGTGATGCGATGAGCGTCGAGTCTCGAACTGCCGCCGGCTCGTTCCGGTTTCCTGACATCTTCGGACCCGCTCCACTGTCGCTCGCAGCCCCGGGCCTGTTTTCCAGATCAGAACGACAGCCGAAGTTCGAGGTCTCCTCGAGGATGAAGGAGAACGAGACATGATCGACGACAAGGTCAAGATACGGTGTCCCTATTGCACGCGCATCTTCAGGGACCGCGCCTCCCGGCTAAGACCGGACTATCAGATCAATTGCAGCGACTGCAATCGGCTCATCACCTTCAGCTCTGATACGGAAGACCCGCATTTGCGCCGCGCTCTCAAGACGGCGCGAGAGATTCGCATGGTCTGTGAGATGGAATTTCAACGCGCCCGTGCGGCAGCGATGAACTGATCGGGTCAAATGACGGCCGGTTGCCTTCAGGCCGTCCGTTTGGGCCCGATCGCCTCAAACTGTCCCTTTTGCTCGTCGCTCAGAGTTGCATAGAAGTCATCGAGCGCGGAGCTCACCAGATTGAGCGCGTGCTGGATGGCGTAGAGCCGCCTGTCCACTACGTCGAGGCGATCAAGTGGCGTAGTCGCTTCTTCCGGCCGGCATTCATAAGTCAGAATCTCGACGGCCCTGATCGTGGCGCGCCGTAGCGCTTCAAGAGCGGCGCGTTGCGTGTCGTTCGGACGCAGCGTGGACTCGATCTCGTCCGCCGGCCACTGCAACGCGGCCGATGACTCCACCCGACAGCCTTGTGCCGGCGCATTGTTGCGCCGGCCGTGGGCCAGTGCGTTCATCCGTGCCTTCTGCTCGTCATCAAGCAGCTGATAGAGCTTCCCCAGCGGTTCCTGGACGGTCGCCTGCGCCTTGATCATCGCCTCGATGCGGCGTTGCATCGCAGCCAGACGATCCGGCGCCGTCAACGCCGTCTGCGTCGGACACGACGCCCGGATCATCCGGGCGGCCTCGACCGACGCGTTGGTCAGATCGTCCAGCGCTGCGCGCTGCGCCTCGGTCGGCTGTACCGCTTTCTGGATCTGATCCATGGGCAGGCCGGCATTTCCGCTGTCCTCGCCGCAGAACTGCTGCAGAGGCGGGGCGCCACGCTGTTTTCGGCCGGGCTGACCCGATGCCACATAGCTTGCAAGATCGTCCCGGTCGTAAGGCGCAAAGATCCCGGCATAGATATCGGGATAGCCATAGTCCCAGAAGCCCGTGCCGTCGCCCCTGATCGCGTAGTCGTAGACGTCGTAATTGGCGAACGGCCAGAACAGCGGCCCCACCCATCCATAGCTGCCGTCGCTGTGCCGCCACCACCCATTCGCTGTGCGGCCGCCATGCCAGCCGGCCAGCGCGGCGGCCGCCACGATCTGTGCCCGTTGCGCCGGGTTGCTGAGTTGCCGACCGGAATCCGTGGCACTTCCGATATCGGGACCGCGCGCCTCCGAATTGCGGCTGTCCGGCGAGCGCAGCGCGGCGTTTCGACTGCGGTGGTGACGAGCAACACGCGCGCGTTGCAATCCGCCCGTCGAGAACAGGCGCGTGAAATTGAAAAGGCCCCCAAGAGGACCAAGACGCACCTTGGCGCTGGCCGGACTCGACAACAGCGTGACCAGAATGACGGCGGCAATCGCAACGAGGGACTTCGACATGGCAGCTCCGCGCCAAGCCTCATCAACTATATCAAGCCCCATCACGTTCTTTACATGACGCTGAGAGGAACCGAAAGTTCCCTGCGCACGGTTTGTGCGAAACGAGGTATCACGATGGAAGGCAGCGGCAATCAGTCGCGGCATCTCCATCTCACCTCGACTTCCGCACCCTCACGCTCGGCATGCTGAGGCCGCGGTGCTTAGCACCGTCATTGCGAGCGAAGCGAAGCAATCCAGGAATGCCGACGCGGCGACAGGCTGGATCGTCGCCGCGCCCCTCGCAATGAAGACTCCCACGGCTTTTCCATTCGACCTTCAAACACCAGACGCGATCTTGCCTTCTCGCGACGCATTGCGCCCGAGGTTTGCTTCATTCCTCGCCCTCTTTGATTGCCGAGGGCGCAGGGAAGACCGGGTGCCGGCTGGCACCGGTGCCCTGCTGTGCGCAAAATGCACACGCATGCACAGCAGGAAACCGCAGGGCCGCCACAGCATCCCCGCCTTCCCTGCGCAGTGGTTTGACGGCTTACTTCGCACTCTCCCCGGCGACGAATTCTTCTGTTGTCACCGTCATCCGGCGAATTGGCGGCTTTGCTCGCACCCGGTTGGGCCGAACAAAACCTCCGCCGGACTTGACTGCAGCAACGGCAGCCAGGACCACGCGATTTGGCCGTACGCGACGTCCCGATTTCGCCAGGAGACTTCGCCGGGCCCGCGCCCGCTCAAAGCCTCACCTGACGACGGGATCC
Organism: Bradyrhizobium sp.; assembly: GCF_016213215.1. GTDB lineage: Bacteria > Pseudomonadota > Alphaproteobacteria > Rhizobiales > Xanthobacteraceae > Bradyrhizobium. The sequence goes on from NZ_JACRAW010000146.1 coordinate 20,468, forward strand.
GGCGTCGTTCGTCCTGCGCGCCGCCTGTTCGCTCACGGGAAAACCCGCCCTGCGACTGCCCTGCGCGCCGACGCTGCCGCGTCCACCGCATTCCATCCCACGCTCGTGACGATCGCGACCCGCCCCTCGTACCGGGATGGAACGAGCGCAATATAGGCCTGATTTGCGTTTCGGATAAAGCGAATTATTTTTGCGGCGGGGGATTGACGGGATTTGGGGCGACGGGCAAATCGGGGTGCACGAACGCCCACTCAAGCCTACTTTGCTTCGGCCCCTCCCGGCGCTCGAACGGTATGTAATACCCGCATGCTCGACCGGCCGGACGTAGTGACCAAAGGGAGGCAGGTCCGAGAGCAGCAGCGGACCTGTAGCTGACAAAAGCAACGCCTGCCTTGGAATCCCTGCGGCATTTCTGCTGGGTTGGAGAAAGCTGTGCCCGCACCGCTTCCGTACGGCGCTCGAAGGCCCGAGTTAACAGCCAATCCGGACGTTATGATTTATACAATACCATTGTGGGATTGCATGCACCCCAACATTCAATCAAGACTGACAGCAGTGAGTGAGCACATTGGGGGCCAATGCCTGCCGTTTCTGACTACGCAGCTATTCCTCACCGCCAAGATGCATTCTCCAGGGCTTACATAAGCGCGATTTGCGCTGCAGCTGGGTGCGGGCTGGAGGCGGTTACCTTGGACAATGACAAGGTCGACTACCTTGTACGCTCTCGCGTGCAGGGCAAAGTTCTAAACAAGCCGCAAATAGACATTCAAGCGAAGTGCCAGAGGAGCGGCATGGCAGCGAGCGACCCGATATCGTACTCTTTGGACTTGGAGACCTATCACGCCCTTAGAGACGTAAAGGTTTGCATTCCACGCATTTTGGTGCTGGTGCTTGTCCCTGACGATGTCCAAGAGTGGATCACGCAATCCGAGCACGCTCTCATGCTTCGACACTGCGCGTACTGGGTTTCGCTGAAGGCTATGCAGCCGAGCACCAACACTGCGACACAAACGGTCCATATACCCAGAAAAAACCTTTTCGGCCCACAAGTCTTGCAGACTATGATGACCAAGATAGCAGATGGGATCGAGCTTCAATGAGGGCTTCGATAAACGACCAGTTTGCAATCGGTGCTATCCGGCCCCTAAACGCCATCGGCTATCTGCGTGCCCACGGTTGGGAGCGTTTCGGAGATGCGTCTGGGCTCCCTTTCACCGTCTGGCATAACGCCTCACACCCCAAAGCAGAGATACTCATCCCGTCTGATCGAAGCGCAGCTGACTATACGTTGCTGCTTCGCGAAGCTCTCCTAGAGCTGGAAGCCGTCGAAAATCGCTCGCAGCTCGAAATTCTCCGCGACTTGTACAACTCGGGCTTCGATGTCGTCCGACTAGCGGCTCAGTCTACACGCACAGCGGATGGAACCGTCGACATTGACGAGGGAGTGCTGCTGTTCGAGCGCGCAAGAGACACCCTGTATGCGGCCGCTTGCTCAACTGTGAAGCCGCAAGCTGTCTTTCACTCACGGCGCCCCCAAGCGGCCAATGAGTACATGAGGAAGGCGAGGTTGGGCCAGACGGAGCAGGGCAGTTACGTGCTCACGCTTCTGTCGCCGGTTGCGCCGCAGTTGACGCCCCACAGTGACACTGATCTCTTTCCCGAGGAGCCCTTCGAGCGGAGGGTGGTCCAGACTTTGGCACGATCCGTGCGCCTCGCGGTCGGTGCTGCGGAAAGTTCGGTCACGGGACCTGCGCCAGACTTTAGCCCGTTCCAAAATGCGGTGGCTGGAGGTGTCAGCGCCAACCTATGCGAGGGCATAGCGGGCCTCTTCTCGGCCGCCGATCCGGCCACTGTCGAACTTTCTATTTCTTGGGCCCTAAATCGACCCACACCGAACGAGGCCCACTCCCGCGTCCTCATCAGCAGCGATGTCATTCCAACCCTTCAAGAGGCCGCGCGGCTCTTTCGGGCTTTCGACAGACTGGAGAACTACGAAATCAAAGGACCAGTGATCAAACTCCAGAGGGACCAGACGGCCCCGTTTGGCATGGTTACGGTGCTGGCTCCAGTGGAAGGAAGGACGCGAAAGGTCACGTTGGTCCTGCCGGACCGTGATTACCAAACGGCGGTTGTGGCCCACCATCAGCACCGATACGTCCGCGTTGTCGGAACCGTCGCGCGTGAAGCCAAGACATATCGCTTGGAAAATCCGGTCAACTTTGATCTGGCACCGGACGACGAGGATGAGGTTGAGGTTGATTAAGAGCCCACTTTTCCCCGCTAGCATCGGCGACCCGTAGCTTTACGAAATACAACGCAACCAGTTAAAATTCTTCAGATTTATCAATGCTGAAGCGGTTGAAAGACGTCTCTCCCCGCGCAACCTTGAGCTTTTCCGTTCCGACCCTATGGTTGCCATGGGGGTTCGGAGAATGAACTATTTAATTCTCGCCGGTGCGGCGCTGCTCGTAGTCGGTTACGGAGGGTTCCTGATCGTTCAGGGGTTGCTCAAGGGGGTCGGTGCCGCCTCCAAGGCAGTCGCTGACCAGCGGCAAGCAATCGCGGACAAGAGGGCCGAACGTCTCGCCCATCAGGAACACGAACGTAGCCTAGCGTACCGCACACAAAACCCGGTCAGAGTAGTGGGCATTCCCAACCCGGACGCATTTCGCCGGGCCTTCGCTCTTCTGGATGACTACGTAGCTGCCGCAACCGCCTACCGACCTGTGCTGCCGTCTGGGGTGGGTGCCCGCTTTCGTGCCTACCGCTTCCCATCGCAGATGTTTGAGCTTGCTCGTCCACATCCGGCCTCTCTGTCCAACACCGAACCCCGCAAAGTTTCGCTCACATCAGACGATGTCCTCATGGGTGGTGGGGCGGACATGTCCAGCCTCTACGGTCGGGCCGCAGCAGCCTGCGACTTCCCGTGCGATCCGCCAACATTTCGCTACTCGCAAACCGAAGCGCCGGCACCAAAGCCGAACTTCCCAAGCATCACCGCTCCGCCCCAGACCGCGGTAAGGCTGGTGGCCTCTGATGGAAGGGACGTAGATGACGGGGACGAACTGCGTGCGAAGGCGTATGAACCTGAGCTCGACCGTGTAGCCTTGCTTAACTCTCAAACGCGGCAACTCCACACCACATTCCACGAAAAGTACGCAGCTGCTGTTGAGGCTCAGGACCTCATGGAGATTTACCTCGCCGATCTGGCCTTGAAGTGGAGAGATGCTCAAGCGGCGCTGCTGCTCGAATTCGAGCAAGTGAAGGAAATCTACGAAAGGGACTGCCAGAGGGCCACTCAACCGATCCGAGCGGTCAACGAGCGCTATCGGAGGCGTACGGATGACGGTGTGCGCTCCCATTTCGAGCTTGCACTGTGCAACATCAGTTTGCCAGTTCCCGAGGACTACCCATGGGAAGTCCTGTACGACCGCCAGGAGCGAGTGCTTCAGGTGAACCAATGCGTACCATCGCTGCCTGATGTTTCGGTGGTCCGGCAAGACAGCAAGCGGCCTCCGGCCAAGCGAGACGCCGAGGCTGCCCTTCGGCGCTATGTGCCAGCCGTTGCGCTGCAGATAGCTCATCACATCGCTCGCAACGACGTTCAGGACGATGTCGACAGGATCGCCGTTAACTGCTGGTCGCGGTTCTTCGACCCAGCCTCCGGCAAGCTGAAGGACGCGTTTGTCGCGGCTCTTGCGGTTCAGAAGCAGGACATCATCGAGTTTAACCTGCAGCGTGCCGATGCGTTGGAAGCCTTCCGAGCCCTCAAGGGCGCCTATGTGTACAATGTCGCTGAAGTGGTGCCCATTGAGCCCGCCATTCGCCTAGATAAGGATGACGAGAGGTTTGTTGCCGGGAGAGACGTCCTTGACGGCATGGCCCAAGGACAGAACCTCGCAGCCATGGACTGGCAGGATTTCGAGCACCTCATTCGTGAGCTGTTGGCAAAGGAGTATGCCGATAAGAACGCGGAAGTGAAGATTACGAGAGCCAGCCGCGATAGAGGTGTGGATGCCGTGATCTTCAATTCAGACCCGCTCCACGGCGGAAAATTTGTGGTGCAGGCGAAGCGCTATTCCAGCACTGTTGACGTTGCTGCTGTGCGAGAGCTCTACGGCACCGTTCTGAACGAAGGTGCCAACCGAGGTATCCTCGTGGCCACCAGTCACTTTGGGCGGGACGCGTACGAATGGGCCGCGAACAAGCCACTCACCCTGATCGATGGCCCCAATCTCTTGGCTCTACTAAGCAAGCACGGCTATCAGTTCAAAATAGACCTGCAGTAAGAGCGCCCTCAGGGATGTGACGGGTCAGTTTATCGATGGTCCTTTAAATGCAATTGCCTCGCATTAGCCTGTGATAAGTCTTTCGCGTTGATCGAGCGTGGGATGGGTCAGTGGGGCCTGACGTTTGGCGGGCGTCTCTCCCCGCTTGCGGGGAGAGGCCGGAGCGCATCGAAGATGCGATCCGGGTGAGGGGGAATCTCCGCGAACCCCACTCGTACCGCATTCGTGGAGAATCCCCCTCACCCCGCCCCTCTGCCCGCAAGCGGGGCGAGGGAGTCACGGTCATAACCACGGCCTGGGGTTATGGATTCCGGGCCTGCGTGCTGCGCACGCATCCCGGAATGACGGTGGCAGGCAGGTAGAAGAGCGCCCGTGTGGCTCCCCCCTCCCCGGCCCTCCCCCAAAACGGGGGAGGGAGAAGAGATGCTCACGCCGCCAGTTCGAACCGATCCAGGTTCATCACCTTGTCCCATGCGGCGACGAAGTCCCTGGCGAATTTCTCCTTCGCATCCGTGCAGGCGTAGACTTCGGCAAAGGCGCGCAGCTGCGAGTGCGAGCCGAAGATGAGATCGACGCGGGTGCCGGTCCACTTGAGCTCGTTGGTCTTGCGGTCGCGGCCCTCGTAGACGCCGTCGGAGCCGGACGGCTGCCACTGCGTGCTCATGTCCAGGAGGTTGACGAAGAAGTCGTTGGTCAGCGTCTCCGGCTTTTGGGTGAAGACGCCGTGCCTGGACTTGGCCGTATTGGCGCCGAGCACGCGCAGGCCGCCGACGAGAACCGTCATCTCGGGTCCTGTCAGCCGCAAGAGTTGCGCCCGGTCCACCAACGCCTCCTCGGGCTTCATGAACTGGTGCTTCTTGCTGTTGATATAGTTGCGGAAGCCGTCGGCGCGCGGCTCGAGCGGGGCAAAGGACTCGACATCGGTCTGATCCTGCGACGCATCCATGCGTCCCGGCGCGAAGGGCACCTTCACGTCGAGGCCGGCGTCCTTTGCGGCTTTCTCGATCGCGGCGCAGCCGCCGAGAACGATCAGGTCGGCGAGCGAGACTTTCTTGCCGCCGGACTGCGCGGCGTTGAACTCCTTGCCAATCGCCTCGAGCTTTTGCAGGACACCGTTGAGCTCGGCCGGCTGATTGACGTCCCAGTCCTTTTGGGGGTTGAGACGAATACGCGCGCCATTGGCGCCGCCGCGCTTGTCGGAGCCGCGGAACGTCGAGGCCGACGCCCATGCGGTCGAGACAAGCTGGGACACCGACAGGCCGGAGGCGAGAATCTTCGCCTTCAGCGCGGTGATGTCCTGGTCATTGATCAGCGGATGATCCACAGGGGGGATCGGGTCCTGCCAGATCAGCTCTTCCTTCGGCACGAGCGGGCCGAGGTAACGCGCAATCGGGCCCATGTCGCGGTGCGTGAGCTTGAACCACGCACGCGCGAAGGCGTCGGCGAACTGGTCCGGATGCTCATAGAAGCGCCGCGAGATCTTCTCGTAGGCCGGGTCGAGGCGCAGCGACAGGTCGGTGGTCAGCATCGTCGGCGCATGCTTCTTCGATTTGTCGAACGCGTCCGGGATGGTGGCTTGCGCATTCCTGGCCCGCCACTGCTTGGCCCCGGCCGGGCTCCTGGTCAGCTCCCATTCGTTTTCGAACAGGTTCTTGAAATACAGATTGCTCCACTGCGTCGGCGTCTGGCTCCAGGTGACTTCGGGCCCGCCGGTGATGGCGTCGGCGCCCAGGCCCGTGCCGTGCTTGCTCTTCCAGCCGAGGCCCTGATCCTCCAGCGCTCCGCTTTCCGGGGCCGGTCCCACCAGCGACGGATCGCCGGCGCCGTGAGTCTTGCCAAAGGTGTGACCGCCGGCAATCAGCGCAACGGTTTCTTCGTCGTTCATCGCCATGCGGAAGAACGTCTCACGAATGTCCTTGGCCGCCGCGATCGGGTCCGGATTGCCGTTCGGCCCCTCCGGATTGACGTAGATAAGGCCCATCTGCACCGCGCCGAGCGGCTCCGAGAGCTGGCGTTCGCCGCTGTAGCGTTCGTCACCGAGCCACGTGCCCTCGGGACCCCAGTAGAGCTCTTCGGGCTCCCAGACGTCCTTGCGGCCGCCGGCGAAGCCGAAGGTCTTGAAGCCCATCGACTCCAGCGCGACGTTGCCGGCGAGTACCATCAGGTCGGCCCATGAGATCTTCCGGCCGTACTTCTGCTTGATCGGCCACAGCAGCCGGCGCGCCTTGTCGAGGTTGGCGTTATCAGGCCAGCTGTTGAGCGGCGCGAAGCGCTGCTGACCCGCGCCGGCGCCGCCGCGGCCATCCGTGATGCGGTACGTGCCCGCGCTGTGCCACGCCAGCCGGATCATCAGGCCGCCATAGTGACCGAAGTCGGCCGGCCACCATTCCTGCGAGTCCGTCATCAAGGCATGAAGGTCCTTGATCACGGCATCGAGGTCGAGAGTCTTGAACTCCCTGGCGTAGTCGAACGCCTCGCCCATTGGATCGGACAAGGTGGAATTGCGGTGGAGAACCGAAACGTCCAGCGAGTCAGGCCACCAGTCGCGGTTCGTGTGTCCGCGCCCACCCGTAAACGGGCATTTGGTTGTGTCGTCCATGACAGCCTCCGGAGGTAATTTCTGCGTGTGATTGGCAATCCTATGAAGCACACCGCATCAGGTAAAGTTGACTTTTATGATCGTCACGATAAGATTTTCTGATGCTTCATCTTACGATCCGCCAGCTTCGATATTTCGATGCGCTGGCACGTCATGGCCACTTCGGGCGCGCGGCAGAGGCCTGTGCGATCTCGCAGCCGGCCTTGTCCATGCAGATCAAGGACCTCGAAACGTCCCTTGGCGGCGTGCTGCTCGAGCGCAGCGCGCGAGGCGTGGTGCTGACGAGGTTCGGCGAGGAGCTCGCCCGGCGCGTCCGCGACATCCTGCGCTCGATCGATGAGCTAAGCGACTTCGCGCGCGCCTCGCGCGACCAGCTGGTGGGCCGGCTGCGCGTCGGCATGATCCCGACGATTGCCCCCTATCTGCTGCCAAAGATCATGGGGAACCTCAAGCGCATGCATCCCGAACTCGACATTCACGTGCGCGAGTCGGTGACGCCGAAGCTGATAGAGGAGCTCGCGGAAGGTCGGCTTGACACAGCTGTCCTTGCTTTGCCCGTCTCGGAACCTTCGCTGACCGAAGTCGCCCTGTTCTCGGAAAAATTCCTGCTGGTCAGGCCGGCGGCGGATGAGGGAGCGCCCGAGCCCAGCATTGAAATGCTGCGCGAGATGAGGCTGCTCCTGCTCGAAGAAGGGCACTGTTTTCGCGATCAGGCCCTGTCGTTCTGCAAGATCCAATCGTCGCCGCCACGGGAGGTGCTGGACGCAAGCTCCCTGTCCACGCTTGTCCAGATGGTCAGTGCCGGCATGGGCGTCACCTTCATCCCGGAAATGGCCGAGACGGTGGAGACACGCTCCGCATCAGTGTCCGTCGCTCGCCTCAAAGACCCGCAACCCTCGCGAACCATCGGCATGGTCTGGCGCAAGACGAGTCCTCTGGCGAGACAGCTGCTGCAAATTTCCGAAGTGGTTTGTCTCTCGGCCGACGCGGGCTCACGACCAGGAACAGACTAGGCCTGAACGAGACATCCCTTGACCGCCTCTTCGTTCCACTCGAGCCCTACACCCGGCACATCGGGAATGTGCAGGTGCCCATTCTTGATCCGATAGGGCGTCTGCAGCACAGGGTCGGCCCAGTCCTGCCACTCCAGCCAATGCGCCGTCTCTGTGACCCGCATCATGTGGGCGGCGACCTCGGGATAGAGATGCGTTGACACAGGTATTCCCGCCGTTCCGGCGATGGCAGCCGCTCGCATCCAGCCGGTCACACCGCCAATGCGCATGAAATCCGGCATGACGAGGTCGCACGCTTTCTTCTGAAGTGCCTTGTGCAG
>NZ_JACRAW010000147.1 GCF_016213215.1 Bradyrhizobium sp.
GGCGGCGGTGGATCATTAAAGATCTGGCGGCGCTGAACTATTCCGCGACGCCCGAGGCGATCACCACGGGTGATCGCGCGCGCTTTCTGAAGGCGTACATCGGTGATCCGGGCTCCCTGCGCGAGCACCTCCCGCTCATCGGGGCGATCGTACGCAAGACCGCGCGCATCAGCCGGCACGACGCGCGCCTCAAACGCAACCGGCGGATGTCGCAAGCGACCGCGTCAACGGCGGCCACGTGAAGATCGCCATTATCAGAAAGAAATACAACCCGTTCGGCGGGGCCGAGCGGTACCTCAATCTGTTGTCCTCCTCGCTGACGCGGTCCGGCCACGAGGTGCACGTGTACGAGAAGCACGCCAGGGCCGGCGGGCTGCTGCGCTACGGCATCCCCGACTTCAAGATGGAGAAGCACTATATCGATCGCCGCGTCGCGCAGATGGAAGCGGAAGGCGTCACCTTCCACTACAACAGCCATGTCGGCGCGGCGGGCGGAACCGATCCGCGCGAGCTGCTCCGGCAGCATGATGCGGTGGCCCTCACGGGCGGCGCCGAGGCGCCGCGCGACCTGCCGGTTCCCGGACGCGAGCTCGACGGCATCCATTTTGCGATGGACTTCCTGCCGCAGCAGAACCGCCGCGTCTCCAGCGAGCCCGTCAAGGGCGCCGACATCCTCGCCGACGGCAAGCATGTGGTCGTGATCGGCGGCGGCGATACCGGCTCGGACTGCATCGGCACCTCGCTGCGCCAGGGCGCCAAGTCGGTGACCCAGCTCGAAATCATGACGGCGCCGCCCGAGCGCGAAAACAAGGGCCTGACCTGGCCGAACTGGCCGATGAAGATGCGCACCTCCTCGAGCCAGGCCGAAGGCGCGGCGCGCGAATACGCGGTGCTGACCCAGAAGTTCGAAGGCGCGAACGGCAAGGTCGAAAAGCTCCACGGCGTGCGCGTCGACGACAAGTTCAAGCCGCTCCCCGGCACCGAGTTCGTGCTCGACGCCCAGCTCGTGCTGCTGGCGATGGGTTTCGTGCACCCCGTGCACGAGGGCCTGTTGAAGCAGCTCGGCGTCGACCTCGACCCGCGCGGCAACGTGCGCGCCAACACGAGCGACTACCAGACCTCGCTGCCGAAGGTGTTCTCCGCCGGTGACATGCGCCGTGGCCAGTCCCTGGTCGTCTGGGCCATCCGCGAAGGCCGCCTCTGCGCCCGCGCCGTCGACCTGTTCCTGATGGGGAAGTCGGATTTGCCGCGGTGAGCGGGCTCAAGCCCGGCAATCAGCCCGAGCGCTCCGTCGTCATCCGCGAAGGCGGGTGACCGAGTATTCGGGGAACAGCGCTTGCGATGCGATCGGCGTGGCGGATGCCCGCCTGCGCGGGGCATGACGAATGATCGAGGGGCAGCAGCCGAGCGCGACCTCGCCCCTCAATTCTGCAGCCTCACCCCCAGCATCACCACCGTCGCCGCCGAGCTCGATCCCGGCGCGCTGGAATTGAGGACATCGCGGCGGAGCATGCCTTTGACCCAGAGATTTCGGTTGAGCTTGTAGATGACGTCGCCCTCGATCGAGTAGGACTTATCGTTGCGCGGATAGTCCTGGTAGTCGTAGGTGCCGTAGGTGAACTTGCCGATGCCGGTGAGCCAGCGGCGGAAGTCGTGATCGACCTCGACCGTGTAGGTGTGCACCAGGATGCCCGGCGAGCCGGCCAGCGTGGTCTCGTTGATCTGGGTGTCTGAATAGAATTTCGCGGTGGTCAGCCCCGAGACGGTCCAGACCAGCGAGGACGAGACCAGAAGACCCGACAACTGGTCGAGGCGCGGATCGACATAATTGCGCGCCGTATAGCCGATCGAGATTTCGCCGGTGAGCAGGCGCGTGAACTCGAAGGAGCTGCCGACCTTGGCGTAGCCGCCGGATGAATCGCGCCGGTAGCCGTTGCGGTCAAGAGGCACATCGTGCACGCGGCTGTCGCCCTGCACTTCCGCGAACGGCTTCAACCCGGGCTTGAGCTCGTAGGAGACGCGCCCGACCCCGCCATACTGGTTGTAATCGCGGTCGTCGTTGCTCGAGGTCGTGCCGTCCGTGAGCCTGGATTCGGTGTACGCGGTGCTGTCGACGGTGGCGCCGGCGGACACTTGCAGCCGATTCAAAGTCTGGTCGATGCCGACCGTGCCGCCGAACGTGGCATAGACCGGGTATTCGGCGAGCCCCGCCTGGATGTTCGGGCTGCCGGGATTGTCGGTGGCGATGCGCAGGCGCAGCTGCGAGCCGATGCGCAGATCGTTGGTGGCGTCGAGCCGGCCGTCGACGTGGCCGGTGAAATCCGGACGGTCGATATTGATCGGCGCCGACGACGGCGCGCCGTTGATCGACGCGGGCATCTCGTTGCCATAGCCGGTGAAGGAGCCGCGCAGGTCGGCGACCAGCGCGTGACGCTGCCAGTCGGAGACGGCCAGGAATTCCGGCGCGATCACGTAGAGCGGCGAGCCCTTCGGCGTGTTGAAGCGTGCCGGATTGCTGTCATAGCCGCCGGACAGCTCGACCGCGCCCTTGATCAGGAAGCTGCCGGCATAGTCGCCGACCGCGCCGAACGGATCGTCATCGACTTTCAGGCGCCGCCGCTGCGGCTGGCCCGGCACATTGCCGGCCATTGCCGGCGCGATCGGCTGCCTGTGCGCGGTCTCCGACGGCGGGACCGCGATGCGAACCCGCCCCGAGGTGCCGGCCGGGGTCGTCGCGGGCGCCGGCGTGCCGGGACCGGGAGGCCGCTTCGGCTTCGCCTGCCCCGGATAATAGATCGGCTGCCTGCGTTTGCGATTGAGCGAATCGTAGCCGGTGGAAGCAGCTCCAGCCGCGGGTGGCAGGCCATAGGTCGGGATCTGGCCGATACGCGAGGGCGCCGGCGCCTTCCGCTGCAGCTTCGGATCGGCGCTGGGATCGAGCACCGCATCGCTCTCCGCGGTGCGCCGTGTCGGCAGGTCCCGCGGTGAGACGAAGCCGTCGCGGTTCGGGTTGAAGAGGTCCGGCGTCAGGCCCTGGGCGCGCACGGGAGCATCGGTCGAGGCGATCAGCGCAAGGCATGGCAAGGCAGCGCGCACAAGCGTTGCGCGCCTGTTTCGGCCCTTCGCTGGACCCAACCCCACGACGGAAATACCTCAACAAAATCATATACTTCAACGACAAGCTCCCGCTACCGCCAGGAGCCGTCGTTAATAGAGTTAAAACAATTATGGTTAATGAGGCGTTGAGGGCCCTGTTGAGGAACTTTGGCTCTGCGTCGCCTCCACGCCCGCGGCGTGCTATGGACATGCCGTCGGCACCGCCGACTGCCCCTTCCCTGGAAATCAACATGCCAAGCTCGAAACCGCGGATGGCCAACTCATCGGACCCCGCACAAGCCGACGTTCAATCGGCCCTGCGCACGCTGGAAACCGAGCGCAGCGGCATCAGCGCGCTGGCGGCAGCATTGCAGGGACCGTTGGGCACCCCGTTCGCCGCGGCGATCGAGCTCATCCGCAAGGCAAAGGGCCGGGTCATCGTCACCGGTCTGGGCAAGTCGGGGCACGTCGCGCGCAAGATCGCGGCAACGCTGGCTTCGACCGGCACGCCGGCCTTCTTCGTACACGCCTCCGAGGCCAGCCACGGCGACCTCGGCATGATCACGCCGGACGACGTCATCATCGCGCTGTCATGGTCCGGCGAGCAGCCGGAGATGAAGAACCTCGTCAACTACTCGGCGCGCTTTGCCATTCCCATGGTCGCGGTGACGGCGAATGCCGAATCCTCGCTCGGCCAGGCCGCCCGCATCGTGCTCGAGCTGCCCAAGGCGCGCGAGGCCTGCCCGCACAATCTCGCGCCGACCACCTCGACGCTGATGCAGTCGGCGATCGGCGACGCCATCGCGATCGCGCTGCTCGAAGGCCGCGGCTTCACCGCGCTCGAGTTCGCCAACTTCCATCCCGGCGGCAAGCTGGGAGCGATGCTTAAATTCGTGCGCGACTACATGCGCACGGGCGAGTCGATCCCGATCAAGTCGGTCGGCACTTCCATGTCCGATGCCCTCGTCGAGATGTCCGCCAAGGGCCTCGGTTGCGTGTGCATCGTGAACGGTTCGGGCGAGATCGCCGGCATCATCACCGACGGAGATTTGCGCCGTCACATGCGCCCCGACCTTCTGGCCGCCCTGGTCGACGACGTCATGACCAAGCGCCCGAAGACCGTGCCGCCGAGCATGCTCGCCACCGAGATACTGGAGACGCTGAACTCCTCCAAGATCACCACGCTGATCGTCAGCGAAGCCAACAAACCGGTCGGCATCGTGCATCTGCACGACCTGCTGCGCGCCGGGGTGGCGTAGCCTCCTTTACCTCGCCCCGCTTGCGGGGAGAGGGAGTTCAGCGCGGAAACCGTGCCGCGTTCTCCTCCAGCGGCAGCGCCAGCCCGTTCGCGAGATACGATACGGTGCGGTAGAAGCCGCACAACAACATCATCTCCAAGATCTTCGCGTCGTCATAATGCACCGATAGCGCGGCGAACTCCTCGTCGCTCAGCGTTGCACGGTGATGCAGCGCATCGACGGCGGCGATCAGCGCCTGCTCGGCCGGCAACCAGCACGGCGACGCCGCATCGCCAAGCACGGTGGCGCGAACCTCTTCGTCCGACAGACGCGCAGGCGCTGCGAAGGTCGCGACATGCACGCCCCACTCATACTCGCATTTGTTGAGCGCACAGGTTCGGTCGATCACGATCTCGCGCTCGCGCAGGGACAGCGGGCCGCGATCCAGCAGGCTGCCGCCGCGGAACTTTTCCCAGGCGCGCGGATGGGCGGCCAGCACGCGGAACAGGACCAGCGGCGGCGCACCGCGCATGATGCGATCGAAATGGGCCTTGATCTCAGGCGCATAGGGCGGCTCCAGCGGCGGGAGGCGTGACATGGCGGACTCCTGTGTGCTACAATAATAGTAGCATTATGCTACAATATCCGTAGCGCGCCGCAAGAGGCTCCCGATGGCGAAACAGGCTTCCCTGTCCACAAAGCGCGCCGTGCGCGGCTCGCGCTCCGGCCGGCCTGTCATGGCGCTGCTGGATCTATTGGGCCGGCGCTGGACCCTGCGCATCCTGTGGGAGCTGCGCGAACAGCCCCTGACCTCGCGCGCGCTGCGCACGGCGTGCGACGACGCCTCGCCGACCGTGGTGCAGGCGAGGCTCACCGAATTGCGCGAGGCGGGCTTCGTGGAACTCGGCGAAGCCGGCTATGGGCTGACGCCGCTCGGAAGGGAGCTAAAGGAGACTTTCCTGCCGCTGCATCGCTTCGCCGAGCGGTGGAGCAAGATGAACTCCTGAAGTGGCACCAACTCCGCCTGAACATCGTGATTGCGGGCCAACGGTCGGCGCGTAGCGCCGGCCGATGACAGGCTCCGCGAAGCAATCCCTTAGCAGCGACAGATCGGATTGCTTCGTCGCTGCCGCTCCTCGCAACGACGGATCGGGCAGCGCTACGCCGCCGCCACGGTCAGGTTGGCGCCGTCGACATGCACCACCTTCACCTTGGTCCCGGCGGGCGTATCGGGACCGGCGACGCGCCAGATCGTGTCGTCGATCCGCACCGTTCCCGTGCCGTCGACGATCGGCTTTTCCAGCGTGAAGACGCGGCCGACCAGCGCCTCGGCGCGCTTGTTGAGGAAGGGACTGTCGTCTGCGGCGGGCTGAGCGCGCGCCAGGCGGCGCCAGGCCGGCACGGCAGCCACAGCGAAGATGGCAAACATCAGAAGCTGCGCCTGCCAGGACGGCTGAAAGGCGAACGACACCAGTCCCACCAGCAGCGCGGCAAGGCCGAGCCAGAACAGGAAAATGCCCGGCGCCAGCAATTCCAGCCCCATCAGGACGAAGCCGAAGATCAGCCAATTCCAGGTGCCGAGCGTGGCGAACATATCGGTCATGACACGACCTCTTGCGTAACGATGGTAACGGAACAGCGGCGCAGCGCGCCTCCCCTGCTCACGATTGCTGCGGCACCGACGGCGGCGTGGCACCGGTCGACGGGACCGAGCCGCGGCGGGCCGCGGCGGAGGTGGACGTCGCGCTTTCGCCGAAGGTCGCTTTCGCGATCTCGCCGATGCCGGCCAGCGAGCCCAGCATGCTCACCGCTTCGATCGGCAGCATGATGATCTTCTGGTTCGGCGCCTCGGCGAACTGGCCGAACGCCTTGATATACTTGTCGGCGATGAAATAGTTCAGCGAGGCCACGTCGCCCTTGGCGATGGCTTCGCTGACCATCTGCGTCGCCTTGGCCTCGGCCTCCGCGAGGCGCTCGCGCGCCTCGGCGTCGCGGAAGGCGGCCTCCCGGCGGCCCTCCGCCTGGAGGATCTGGCCCTGCTTGGCACCCTCGGCGCGCAGGATTTCGGACTGGCGCTGGCCTTCGGCCTGGAGAATATCGGCGCGCTTGACGCGCTCGGCTTTCATCTGGCGGCCCATCGCCTCGACCAGGTCGGCCGGCGGCACGATGTCCTTGATCTCGATGCGGTTGACCTTGACGCCCCACGGCGACACCGCGGCATCGACCACGCGCAACAGGCGCTCGTTGATCTCGTCGCGATGCGACAGGATCTGGTCGAGATCCATCGAGCCCATCACCGAGCGGATGTTGGTCATGGTCAAGACGGTGATCGCCTGGTTGAGGTCGGCGACCTCGTAACTCGCCTTCGCGGCATCGAACACCTGGTAGAAGGCAACGCCGTCGACCGTGACGGTGGCGTTGTCGCGGGTGATCACTTCCTGCTCGGGAATCGCGATCACCTGCTCCATCACGTTTATCTTGCGCCCGACGCGGTCGAAATAGGGCACGATGAGGTTGAGCCCCGGCCTCATGGTGTGGGTGTATTTGCCGAACCGCTCGATGGTCCAGTCGTAGCCCTGCGGCACCGTCTTCACGCCGGCCAGCAACGTGACAATGACAAGCAATACCAGTGCAATCGCGAAAATATCAAAGCCGCTCATAAGTCCTCCAAGGCAGGAAAGGCACTTCCTGCACTTTACCATTTTGTCGGCAAGGTTGCCTGCCCGTTCAGCGGCGCGCTCCACATCGGGATGCAGCGACCGCTCGGCAGGATGTAGGGAGGAGAAACGTTAACCAACGTGCCGGAAATCAGGATGGCGCCTGATGCGCCGCGACAGAGTTAAATCCAGCCCTGCAGCTCGCGCTCGACCAGCGTCCGGATCACGTCCATACCCGGCTCGCTGTCGTTGAGGCAGGGGATCGCGGTGAACGCCTCGCCGCCATTGTGCTTGAAGATCTCGGCGTTCTCCTGCGCGATCTCTTCCAGGGTCTCCAGGCAATCGGCGGAAAAACCCGGCGTCACCACCGCAATGCGGCGCATGCCTTCTCTTGCCAGCCGCTTCATGGTCTCGTCGGTATAGGGCTGCAGCCATTCGGCCTTGCCGAAACGGGACTGGAAGGTGAGCAGGAGTTTTGACGCATCCAGCCCCAGCCGCCTGCGCAGCGCCTCGGTGGTGACGACGCATTGCTGCTCGTACGGATCGCCCTTGTCGACATAGGCCTTCGGCATGCCGTGGAACGAGGCGACGATCAATTCCGGCTTGAACGACAGCGTCGAAAGATGCGCATCGATGGAGACAGCGAGCGCCTCGATATAGGCCGGATCGTCATAGTAGGGCGGCGTCACCCGCAATGTGGGCTGGGCACGCAGGCTCGCCAGCACGCGAAAGACTTCGTCGCACACCGTCGCCGAGGTCGGCGCCGAATATTGCGGATAGAGCGGCACGGCGAGGATGCGGTCGCAGCCCTTGGCTGTGAGCGCCTCGATGCGCGAGCGGATCGACGGATTGCCGTAGCGCATCGCCCAGTCGACGACGACATCGCCCCGCCCGGCGAGCGCTGCAGCCAGCTTCTCGCTCTGCGAACGCGTGATCGTCTTGAGCGGCGATTCGTTCTTCTCGGTATTCCAGATCTTCTGGTAATCGAGCGCCTTCACGCGCGGACGCCTGCGCAAGATGATGCCGTTGAGCACGAATTGCCAGACCAGGCCCTGGTCCTCGATCACCCTGGGATCGGACAGAAATTCCTTCAGATAGACGCGCACGCCGTCCGCATCGGCGGTATCGGGCGTGCCAAGATTGATCAGGAGCACGCCGGCGCGTTGCAGGCCGGGTCCTGCCCTAACTTTCGCCTGCTCGATGGGAATGACGGCTGTCATATCGGCGGTGCCTTCGCGCGTTGGGCTGTGCTTGTCAAGATAAGCACGGTTTCGCTACTGTCCCAGAGGGGACAGGCCTGTCCTGATAAATACGGAACAGGCATCCGAAAGGTTCAGACTTCATTCGCAGGGTGCGGCGGAGGAACCATGACGCTCGCGGAATGGTGCGTTTTTGCAGCGCTGCTGCTTGCGCTCGGGACGATCGCATCGGTCAAATGGGCCCGCTTTCGCAGCTTCGACAATTCCAGGCCGCGCGACCCCTCCTTCTACAGCGATCCGATCGGTCAGCGCGCGCTGGGCGCGCATCAGAATGGCCTGGAGGCGTTTCCGTTCTTCGCCTTCGCGGTCCTCCTGGCCGAATTTCGCGGCGCGCAGCAGAATCTCGTTGATGAACTGTCTGTGCTGTTCGTCATAGTCCGCATCGCCTACGTCCTCACCTATGTCGGCGACCGGCCGACGCTGCGCTCGATCCTCTGGACCACCGCTTTTGCGATCAACGCCGCGATTTTCTTCCTGCCGGCGATCCGGCGCCTCCTGCCGATCTGAATTGGCCTGACCGGAAAAATTATCTATAGGGCGGGGGTGTCGACCTGTCCGACACGAGCAGCTTCGATCCGGGATAGCGCCCGGAAGGGTAGGACCTACGCAGCGATGCCAGACATCAAGACGACCGATCCGGACAATTTCCGCACGGCCATGCAGTCCACCATCCGTGCCGCTTCGGACTGGCTGATCGCGCAGCAGAAGCCGGACGGCCACTGGGTGGGACGCGCCGAGAGCAACGCGTGCATCGAGGCGCAATGGTGCCTGGCGCTGTGGTTCATGGGCCTCGAGAACCATCCTTTGCGCGTGCGGCTCGGACAATCGCTGCTGGATACCCAGCGGCCCGACGGCGCCTGGCAGGTCTTTTACGGCGCACCGAACGGCGACATCAATGCCACCGTCGAGGCCTACGCGGCACTGCGTTCGCTCGGCCATCGCGACGACGAACCGGCGCTCGCGCGAGCCCTGAGCTGGATTGCCTCCAAAGGCGGCTTGCGCAACGTGCGCGTCTTCACGCGCTACTGGCTCGCGCTGCTCGGCGAGTGGCCGTGGGAGAAGACCCCGAACCTTCCGCCGGAAGTGATCTGGCTTCCGCTATGGTTCCCGTTCTCGATCTACAACTTCGCGCAATGGGCGCGCGCGACGCTGATGCCGATCGCCGTGCTGTCGGCCCGGCGGCCGAGCCGTCCGCTGCCGCCGGAGAGAAGGCTGGATGCGCTCTTTCCCGGTGGCCGCGACAAGTTCGACTACGAGCTGCCGATCAAGTCCGGCGCGGGAGCTTGGGACAGGTTCTTCCGCCAGACCGACAAGGTGCTGCATGCGCTGCAGAACCTCGGCGGCAAGCTCCGTTTCGGCCTGTGGCGCGGAGCGGCGATCCGTCACGTGCTGGAGTGGATGATCAAGCACCAGGATGCCGACGGCGCCTGGGGCGGCATCCAGCCGCCCTGGGTCTACGGGCTGATGGCGCTGCATGTCGAGGGCTACGCCATGAACCATCCCGTCATGGCCAAGGGGCTCGACGCGCTCAACGATCCTGGCTGGCGCGTCGACATCGGCGACGCAACCTTCATCCAGGCCACCAACAGCCCGGTATGGGACACCATGCTGACGCTGCTCGCCTTCGATGACGCCGGCGTGCTCGGTGATTATCCGGAGCCGGTGGAGAAGGCTGCTCAATGGCTGTTGGACCGTCAGGTCCGCCTGCCCGGCGACTGGTCGGTGAAACTGCCCCACGTCAAGCCAGGCGGCTGGGCATTCGAATACGCCAATGTGTTCTACCCCGACACGGACGACACCGCGGTCGCCCTGATCGCTTTGGTACCATTCCGGCACGATCCGAAATGGCAGGCCAAGGGCATCGAGGAGGCCATCCAGCTCGGCGTCGACTGGCTGATCGGCATGCAGAGCCGGAGCGGCGGCTGGGGCGCCTTCGACAAGGACAACGACAAGAAGATCCTGACCAAGATCCCGTTCTGCGATTACGGCGAGGCGCTCGATCCGCCATCGGTGGATGTGACGGCTCATGTCATCGAAGCCTTCGGCAAACTCGGTATCTCGCGCAATCACCCCGCCATGGTGCGCGCACTGGACTACATCAGGCGCGAGCAGGAAAAGGATGGGCCCTGGTTCGGCCGCTGGGGCGTCAATTACGTTTACGGCACGGCCGCGGTGCTGCCGGCCTTGGCGGCCATCGGCGAAGACATGAGCCAGCCCTATATCGGGCGTGCGTGCGACTGGCTGATTGCGCGCCAGCAGGAGAACGGCGGCTGGGGCGAAAGCTGCGCCTCCTACATGGATGCCGGCATGGCTGGCCGGGGCAACGCGACCGCGTCGCAGACCGCCTGGGCGCTCATGGCCCTTCTCGCCGCCAATAGGAGCCAGGATCGCGAAGCCATCGAACGCGGCTGCCTCTTCCTGATCGAACGACAGTCCGGTGGCACCTGGATCGAGCGGGAATTCACCGGGACCGGCTTTCCCGGTTACGGCGTCGGCCAAACCATCAAGATCGACGATCCGCTGCTGTCCCAGCGCCTGATGCAGGGCCCAGAGCTCTCGCGCGCCTTCATGCTGCGCTACGAGCTCTATCGGCATTATTTCCCGCTGATGGCGCTCGGGCGCGCCTTTCGGCCTCACCCCGGCCAGCACGTTGCGGAAACTACCCGGAACATGGCGCGCAGCATGGCCGCAACCGCCGCGCCGGATTAGAAAGCCGCAATACCTCGCGCGCCTTCGTTATCCGGGGATGTCTGCAGGTGCGAAGCGTCAGGCAAGCCGGCGCTCACGCCAGAAGATGACGTTCCCGGGTCGCGATGAGATCCCGGATCGATCTTGGTATCGGGACTGGACGATGAGTCTTTTGGTCCGTGTGCACCCAAACAATCTCACCGGTCACGAGCGCATCAGCGCTCCCCTTCAGGAAGATGCCGAGTTCGAAGACGAGACTCGAATTTCCAATCCGCGCCACTCTTGCGCAAACGTCTATCTCCTGGTCGAACAGGATCGGCGCCTTGTATTCAATGACGGATTTGACCACGTGGAAGTCGACGCCGGTCTTCTTGGCGTCGCCGTACTGATCATAGCCCAGCGCGCGAAAATACTCAGTGATGGTCGTATCGAAATACGTCAGATAGTGCGCGTTGAACACAACGCCCTGACCATCGATCTCAGAGTATCTCACCCGAAACGGGTGAGAAAACCAGAACTGCTCTCGTGACACTGGATGGTCTCCCGGACATCGCCTTCGCGTTCGATGGCCGCCTGTATAGACCACCAGGTCTGGCTGCAAAAGCGAGGCCGGCCACGTCTTCTCGCCATCGCAGGGAGAGTTAGAGGCAAGTTGCCCGCTCGGCGGTGAGGTAGCCGAACAACAGGCCGACGCCGAACAGGAGCACCAACCCCGCGGCACCGAACTCGATGCCGCGCATAATCAGCGTTCCGCCGCCCTCGCCCTTGGCGCTCAGGCGCCGCGCCACGTCCCTGGCCGATACGGCGAGCACGGCGATTACCGCAACCGTGATCGCGGTACCCAGGCCCATCAGCAAGGTCGCTGCGATGCCGGCCCAGAACAGCCCCTGCGCGAGTGCGAAGACCAGGACCAGGATCGCGCCCGAGCACGGCCGCACCCCGACGCTAAGAATCGCCGCGAGCCCACGCTGCCAGCCGCCGGGTCCGGCCAGTTCGCCGGGGTCGGGGCCGTGGGAGTGGCCGCAATGCTCGTCATGCACGTGACCATCCCCATGATCGTGGCGATGAACATGGCCGTGATCATGATCGTGGTGCCCGGCGAGCGCCATCGCCGGCGCCGGCTGATTCGGCTGGAGCGCGCGCATGAAGGCGCCGCCCTTGGACCAGACCAGGCGGGCACCGAACGCCGCGATCAGTCCGTAGCTGACGATCTCGATGGTCTTCTCGGCGTTGCACATGGTCTTGGCGGTGGCGTTCAGCACCCAGGCGCAGACGCCGACCAGCGCCACCGCGACCAGCGCCTGCATCAAGGCAGAGGCGAAGGAAAGCGCGATGCCCCGCCATGCCGTTTCCTGGTTGGCGACGACATAGGACGAGATCACCGCCTTGCCATGACCGGGACCTGCGGCATGGAAGATGCCGTACGCAAAGGAGATCGCAAGCAAGCTCCACACCGCCGAGCCGTCCGACTTGGCGGCACGAATGGTCTTGGAAATCTCGCGATAGAATTCCGACTGCTTGTCGAGCAGCCAGCCGACGATGCCGCCGACCTGGGGCTCGGCCGCGGCGGTGGGGCGCGGCGCGCCGAACGGGTTTTGCGCGAACAGCTGGTTCGCCGCCGCATCAAGGGCAAGAAGCACGAGCACGGCCGCGCCTGCGATCGCAAGGCCATGCAGCACGGGTGAACGGAGGGTCGGCCTCACGGGCAGCTCACCATGATCTTGTTGGCGAACATCATGCCGAAATTCGCATTCTCCCCATCCAGGAAGTTCTGCTCGGTCAGCTTCTGGGCGCTCGCCATGCCGTCGCCCGGCCGCTGCAGCTTCATCTGGCACTCGGACGGCGCGCCAACCAGCTTGACCGGATCCTTCTCGGCCAACTTGAAATCGATGAAGTAGGACGGATCGTAAACCTCGAGCATGAGCTCTTTCGGCTTCACCGCGCGTTTCAGCGGCAGCGTGAAATGCAGGGTCAGGACCGCATCCTTGTAGTCGAGGTAATAGTCGATCGGCTCCTGGAATTTCTCCTTCTTGCCGTCCGCCTTGGCGAAGGTGAAATAGGCGTATTCCTTCAGCGACTCGACATTGGTTTGGGCGAGGGGCGCGAGCTCCTCACGGGTGAAGGTCCCCTTGGTCTTGCTGTCCAGGCCCTGCACCGCATAGGTCGAGAACATGTCGTCGAAGGTCCAGGCGTGGCGGACGCCGGTGATCGAACCGTCCGGCGCGTAGATCAGCTCACTGACCGAGGTGATCCAGACGTGCGGATGCGCTTCGGCTGCGGGCGCGCCGAGAAAAATCGCCGCCAGCAGCGACAGGCATGCAAACGAGCTGCGCATCGTGGTCACCTCAGGCCGCCTTTGCGGGATCGAGCAGGCCCCGGCGGCGCAACAGCGCGTCGGGCTCGGGCGGACGGCCGCGGAAGGCGATATAAGCCGCTTCGGGATCGAGCGAGCCGCCGGACGAATAGATGTCGTCATGCAGGCGCCTGGCGACCGCAGGATCGAAGATGTTGCCGGCCTCCTCGAATGCGCCGAAGGCGTCCGCATCCATCACCTCGGACCACATGTAGCTGTAATAGCCGGCGGCATAGTGATCGCCGGAGAAGATGTGGCCGAACTGGGTCGGCCGGTGGCGCAGCGCGATCTCCTCGGGCATGCCGATCTTCTCGAGCTCTGCCTTCTCGAACGCCCGCACGTCACGGCTGTTGGAGGCCGGCTGGGTGTGGAATTCGAGATCGATCAGCGCGGAGGAAACGAATTCGACGGTGGCAAAGCCCTGGTTGAACTTGCGCGCGGCGAGGAAGCGCTGGAGCAGGTCGTCCGGCAGCGGTTCCCCGCTCTGGTAGTGCCGGGCGAATTGCTGCAGCACCTGCGGCTGCTCCTGCCAGTGCTCGTAGAGCTGGGAGGGCAGTTCGACGAAGTCGGTGAACACGCTGGTGCCGGACAGCGAGGGGTAGGTCACATTCGACAGCATGCCGTGCAGGGCGTGGCCGAACTCGTGGAACAGAGTGCGCGCGTCGTCCGGCGAAAGCAGCGAAGGCTCGCCGTCGGCCCCTTTGGCGAAATTGCAGACATTGATGATCAGGGGGGCCACGTCGCCGTCCAGCTTCTGCTGGTCGCGCAACGAGGTCATCCAGGCGCCGGAGCGCTTGGACGGCCGGGCGAAGTAGTCGCCATAGAACAGCGCCTTGTGGCGGCCTTCAGCATCCTTGACCTCCCAGACCCTGACGTCCGGGTGCCAGGCGGGGATGTCCGTCCGCTCGGTGAATGTGATGCCGAAAAGGCGGGTGGCACAGTCGAACGCGGCGGCGATCATGCTGTCCAGCGTCAGGTACGGCTTGATCGCGGCATCGTCGAAATTGGCGCGCTTGAGCCGGAGCTTTTCGGCGTAGTAGCGCCAGTCCCAGGCGGCGAGCTGGAAATTGCCGCCTTCCTCCGCGATCAGCGCCTGCATCTCGTCGCGGTCGGCCAGCGCCCGTTCCCGGGCAGGCTTCCAGACCCGCTCCAGAAGGCTGCGCACCGCCTCCGGAGTCTTGGCCATGGAGTCCTCCAGCCGGTACGCGGCGAAGGTCGGGTATCCGAGCAGTCGGGCGCTCTCCTCGCGCAGCTTGAGGATCTCGACGATGGTCTCGTTGTTGTCATTGGCATTGCCGTTGCCGCCACGGGCGATGAAGGCCTTGTAGACCTTCTCGCGCAGGTCCCGCCTCGCCGAGCTCTTCAGGAACGGCTCGACCGAGGAACGCGACAGCGTGACGATGGCCTTGCCGGCCATGCCGCGGTCTTCGGCCGCAGCCTTGGCTGCCGCGACGAAGCTGTCGGGGAGGCCCTGCCGGTCGTCCTCGCCAAGCTCCAGGAACCAGTCCTGCTCGTCGCCGAGGAGGTGATGGCTGAAGCTGGTGCCGAGCTGCGCCAGGTGCTCGTTGATTTCCGCGAGACGCTTCTTGGCGTCCTCGGAGAGACCGGCGCCGGCGCGGTGGAAGCGGGTATAGGTGCGCTCCAGCAGCCTGAGCTGCTCAGCGGTGAGGTTCAGCGAGGCCCGGTTCTCGTGCAGCAAGGCGATGCGGCCGAACAGCACCGCGTCCATCATGATCGGATTCCAGTGCCGGGCCATCCGCAAGGAGACCTCCTTGTCGATCTCGAGGATGGCCGGATTCGAGTGGGCCGACACCAGGTCGTAGAACACGGCCGAGACCTTGGTGAGCAGCTTGCCCGAGCGTTCCAGCGCCGTGATGGTGTTGGCAAAGTCGGGCGCCGCCGGGTCGTGGGTGATCGCGGCGATCTCGGCGGTGTGGTCGGCAAAGGCCTGCTCGAAGCCGGGCAGGAAGTGTTCCGGCCTGATCTCGTCGAAAGGCGGGGTCCCGAACGGCGTCACCCAGGCCTTGAGGAGAGGATTGGCCGCGGTGTCCGGAGGCGCCGGGTTCTGGCGAGTTTCTGGCATCGAATGTCCCGAATTCGTCCTGATTTCTCGGTTCAGCTATAGCACGCGATGGGGCTTTTTTGGGCCATTTGCGCTTGATAGCAGCGGCCTTTTCGGAGAGATTGCGGCCCTCAACTTTGGGGCCTTTGCCATGAACGCGCAGCCTTCTTCTTCTCGCCAGATCGTCTGGCCGACAGTGATCACGGTGATCAGCGCCGCGATCCTGATCGGCGCGGAAGTCTTCGGCGCGGCGTTTGCCGGCGGCTGGGCGCTCGCGATCCTGCTCGGCCTCGACCAGACCGGCACGCACATCCTTCAGGCGGTGCTGTTCGTGCTCGGCGTCATGGTGATGGCGGCCTTCATCCGCGGCGCTCAGCGCGTCGAGCCGTTCACGCGGCGCGTCTGACAACACTGCAGGAGAGCCGCATGATCGACGGCTTTCCTGCGCGCTGCCGATCAGCCGAACTTAACGTCCGTTCACCTTCAACGCTGCTCGCGCGCCACAGCGCAAGCAAGCGTTAGGCAAATCTGTCGCCAACCTAAAAATTTTCTTGCGAAGGAGAGTCAAAACGCTTATGTGCGTTTTGCCCAATTTCGCACGTGCCTGTGGTCGTGTGTCAGTCGGTAGGTATCCGGACAAGAGGCCGGACAGCCGCCAAGGGGTGAAGAAGCCGAGGGGCTCTTCGAGTCGACGACAAGTCGCAGACGACCAAGGTCGAAGGCGACAAGGTTCGAAGACTCAAGGAGCCCAGCATCTCTCTCAAGGGATGCCGTTGAAGGCGACTCCACTCCTTGCAACCGTGACTGGCAGCCGGAGGCGAACCGGCGCACCCCGCTCTCCACGGGGGACGCGACTTAAAGCAACGACGGATCGGGCTTTTTTGGTCTCTACCGGCAGTCCAACGCCGGCGCGGGCTACTGAAAAGGCTTGTCCTTCATTGCCAGGTGAGCGGGCGGGAAAATTCCCAACCAATCCACGGCAGCACAATTCGGTCTGAGTTCGAGGCTTCGTCGCGTCTCCATCGTGCGGCATCGCCAAAGCACTCACGTCCGAGAACATTTTGAACGGGTCCCGTCGCTGGGCCGTTTGGAGGGTGCTATGACCGAGCGCATTCGGGAATTTCTGCGCAACCGCCGTAATGATGGCCTCGATACCGAGCCCTGCCTCGTCGTCGACCTCGAGGTCGTGCGCGACAACTATCAGAGCTTTGCCAAGGCGCTGCCCGACAGCCGCGTGTTCTATGCCGTGAAAGCGAACCCGGCGCCGGAGGTGCTGTCGCTGCTCGCCTCGCTCGGCTCCTGCTTCGACACCGCGACGGTGGCCGAGATCGAGATGGCGCTGGCCGCCGGCGCGACGCCGGACCGCGTCTCCTACGGCAACACCATCAAGAAGGAGCGCGATATCGCGCGGGCCTACCAGCTCGGTATCCGCCTGTTCGCGGTCGACTGCGCCGCCGAGGTCGAGAAGATCGCCCGCGCCGCGCCCGGCGCCAAGGTGTTCTGCCGCATCCTCTATGACTGCGCCGGCGCCGAATGGCCGCTGTCGCGCAAGTTCGGCTGCGACCCGGAGATGGCGGTCGAGGTGCTTGACCTCGCCAAGCGGCTGGGCCTGGAGCCCTGCGGCATATCGTTCCACGTGGGCTCGCAGCAGCGCAAGGTGAAGGCCTGGGACCGGGCGCTGGCCATGACCTCGACCGTGTTCCGCGACTGCGCCGAGCGCGGCATCAACCTGACGATGGTCAACATGGGCGGCGGCTTCCCGACCCGGTACCTGAAGGACGTGCCGCCGGTGGTGCAGTACGGCCGGTCGATCTTCCGTGCCCTCCGCAAGCACTTCGGCAACCAGATCCCGGAGACCATCATCGAGCCGGGCCGCGGCATGGTGGGCAACGCCGGGGTCATCGAGTCCGAGGTCGTCCTGATCTCGAGGAAGAGCGACGAGGACGAGGTGCGGTGGGTCTATCTCGACATCGGCAAGTTCGGCGGTCTCGCCGAGACCATGGACGAGTCGATCCGCTACGCGATCCGTACCCCGCATGACGGAGCGGAGATGACGCCGTGCGTGCTCGCAGGTCCCACCTGCGATTCCGCCGACGTGCTGTACGAGAAGAACCCGTATCCGCTGCCGGTGACGCTCGAGATCGGCGACAAGGTGCTGATCGAGGGGACCGGGGCCTATACGTCGACCTACTCGTCGGTGGCCTTCAACGGCATCCCGCCGCTCAAGACCTACCACATCTGATCCGCCTCGTTTGAGGCTCGACGAACCGGGAGCCGGCCAGCCGGCTCCCTCTCCGACATCTCGAATTCAAACGACGCTTGGTCAGCGGCATGTGCCCGCGCGCGCCAAGCGGGGACCGATGTGCCATGACCGCTGTTCGGACGCCGCAGCCCGCCCTCACCCCGAATGCCGCTCCGTTCGCGATCCGCAGCGAGCGTGCATCCGACGTTGCCGCCCGTGAAGCGTTGCTCGATGCCTGCTTTGGCGAGAACCGCCACCAGCGCACCTGCCAGCGACTGCGGGACGGACGGCTGCCTGCGAAAGGCCTCGCCTTCTCGGCGGTGCGCAAGGGCAAGCTCGTGGGAACCGTGCGACTGTGGCACGTCAGCGCCGGCGGCGGTCCCGCCCTGGTCCTCGGACCCCTGGCGGTCGATGCCGCCTGCCGCAAGCTCGGGCTCGGCGCCGCGCTGATGAATCATGCGCTGGCCGCCGCCCGGGCGTGCGGCCATGGCGCGGTGATCCTGCTGGGCGATGCCCCTTACTACGCCCGCTTCGGCTTCTCCGCGGAGAAGACCGGCGAACTCACCCTGCCCGGTCCGTTCGAGCGCGACCGCCTGCTCGGCCTCGAACTGCGCGAAGGCGCGCTCGACAGCGTCTACGGCATGATCGTTCCGACCGGCGCGACCCTGCCGAAAATAGCGGCAGCTCGCGCGAAGTCGCCGCGGCTCGTGCCGCAGGCGGCCTAGGATCCCTGCGATGAGCCGCGATCACGCGCGCTGGCGCGCCAGGAAAGCCATTGCCAGCGTTCTGTTGTTGCTACTGGCTGTCACGATCCTGGTAGATGTCTTCGTCCGCCGTCGCTCGGCTCGTTCGTTGCCAAGCTGACGCAGGTTTGGCTATAGCGGGGCCGCGGCCGCGTCAGCGGCGCGGTACCCGACTACAATTTCCCTGGCATATGAGGTTTCGATGTCCCGCCGCCTGATCTCTACCGGCTCGCCCTTTGAAAAGACCGCCGGCTACAGCCGCGCCGTGATCGACGGCGATTTCGCCTTCGTCTCCGGCACCACCGGCTACGATTACAAGACCATGACCATGCCGGCCGACATCACGACCCAGGCGCGGAACTGCTTCGACACGATCCAGAAGGCGCTGGCCGAGGGCGGCTTTGCGCTCGCCGATCTCGTCCGCGCCACCTATTACGTGACAAACCCTGCGGACGCCGACGCCCTGTTCGCGGTGTGCGGCGAGCGGCTCGGCGAGATCCGACCCGCGGCCACCCTGCTCGTCGTTGCAGCCCTGCTCAAGCCCGAGATGAAGGTCGAGATCGAAGTGACCGCCAAGCGGCGCTCGGCCTGACCTCTTTGCCCAGACCACGTTCCTTTTCGGAGTATTGCCCATGAGCCCGCCCTCGCAGGTCCACGCCAAAATTTCCGGTCCCATCGTCATGATCGGCTTCGGCTCGATCGGCAAAGGCACGCTGCCGCTGATCGAACGCCATTTCGACTATGACAAGTCGCGCTTTGTCATCATCGATCCGCATGAGGACGGCGAGCTCGCCAGGAAGCACGGCGTGCGCTTCATCAAGCAGGCGGTGACGCGCGACAATTATCGCGAGTTCCTGATTCCGCTCCTGACCACCGGCGGCGGCCAGGGTTTTTGCGTCAATCTCTCGGTCGACACCTCCTCTGTCGACATCATGACCATGTGCCGCGAGATCGGCGCGCTCTATGTCGACACCGTGGTCGAGCCGTGGGCCGGCTTCTATTTCGACCGCAATATCGGCTCGGAAGCGCGCTCCAACTACGCGCTCCGCGAGACGCTGCTCGCGGCCAAGCACAAGAGCCCGGGCGGCACCACCGCCGTCTCCACCTGCGGCGCCAATCCCGGCATGGTGTCCTGGTTCGTCAAGCAGGCGTTGCTCGACATCGCCCGCGACACGGGGGTTGCGGTGAACGAGCCGAAGAGCCGCGAAGGCTGGGGCCAGCTGGCGATGAAGCTCGGCGTCAAGGGCATCCATATTGCCGAGCGCGATACCCAGCGCTCCAAGAAGCCGAAGCCGATGAACGTGTTCGTCAACACCTGGTCGGTCGAAGGCTTCGTCTCCGAGGGCTTGCAGCCGGCCGAGCTCGGCTGGGGCACGCATGAGAAGTGGATGCCGGACAACGGCCGCACCCATCCGAGCGGCTGCGGCGCTGCGATCTTTCTGCAGCAGCCCGGCGCCAACACCCGCGTGCGCTCGTGGTGCCCGACGCCAGGCGCGCAATATGGCTTCCTCGTCACCCACAACGAGTCGATCTCGATCGCCGACTATTTCACCGTGCGCGACGGGCAGAAGGTGATCTACCGGCCGACCTGCCACTATGCCTATCACCCGGCGAACGATGCGGTGTTGTCGCTGCACGAGATGTTCGGCGCGACCGGCAAGATGCAGCCCAAGTGGCATATCCTGGACGAGAACGAGATCGAGGACGGCATCGACGAGCTCGGCGTTCTTCTCTACGGCCACGCCAGGAACGCCTATTGGTACGGCTCGCAGCTCTCGATCGAGGAGACGCGCCGCATCGCGCCCTACCAGAACGCGACCGGCCTGCAGGTGTCCTCCGCCGTGCTCGCCGGCATGGTGTGGGCGCTGGAAAATCCCAACGCCGGCATCGTCGAAGCCGACGAAACCGATTTCCGCCGCTGCCTCGAAGTGCAGCTGCCCTATCTCGGCCCGGTGAAAGGCTGCTACACCGACTGGACGCCGCTCACTGACCGTCCCGGCATGTTCCCCGAGGACATCGACACCTCCGATCCCTGGCAGTTCAGGAACGTGCTGGTGCGGTGAGACGCGCGCGCGTCTGTCGCCTCGTCATTCCGGGGCGCGACAAAGTCGCGAGCCCGGAACCCATTCATCCACCAACTCCGCGGCTCGATGAATTCCGGCCCGCGCCTGACGGCGCGTCCCGGAATCACGGTTCAGAGATTACTTCTGCTGGATCGGCGGGCCGACCTTCTCGGCGGGTGCCGGCGGTAACGCTGGCTTGGCGGCTCCCTGTGTCTGGGGATCGGGCCGCGCGGGCTCGGGCGCGGGCGTTGTCGGACGCTCGCCGCCCGGCTTGGATTCGGCGGGCTTCTGGTCCTGATCGGTCGCGGGCGCCTGCTGTAGCGGGTGCGTAGCCTGGGCGGTGTCAACACGCTCTTCCGCCGCGATCTCGGCGAGCGAAACGACCGAGATCGCGAACCCCGCGGCGATGAGCGAGAACGCCAGCAGCAATTCCCTCTTCAGCGCGCGTTTGTCGTCCTCGAGCCGCATGTCGCTCCACCGCAAGATCTTCCGCGATGGCAACGAATGGCGGCCCTGGCAGTTCCCGCCGGAACTCCGCAAACAACCGCGATGGTCAGAACTCCAGCACACCGCCATCGCCCTCTTCGTCGGCGAAAGCGAGCAGCGTGCCCTTGGCGTTCCAGGCCAGCGCCGCCACCGGTGGCGTTCCGTTTCGCCGTACCAGGATCTCCGCGCCGTCCTCCATGCGCACCATCAGGATGGTGCCGTCGGCATAGCCCGCGGCGAGGATGTCGTTCTTCGGGTGGCAGGCGACCGTCGTGACGCGCGCCTGCAGCGGTGCCAGCATCGCCGGCTGCTTGCCCATGGGACCGTCCTTGGTGGCGAACGGCCACAGGATCACGGTATCGGCTCCCGACGTCGCCAGGGCCTTGCCGCCAACACTCCACGACATCGATTTGACGCGCCCCGGATAGCCGGTCATGCGCATGTGGCGGTTGTCGGCAAGCCGCCAGCCGTGCAGCGCCGCCTCGTGCATCGCGGTAACCAGGAACTTGTTGTCGGGGCTGAACGTGACGGCAAGATGCGAGCCGGCCCAGGCCAGAAATTCGGGCGTCCCCGCCATGTTGGGAAACCACAACGTCACGCCGTTGTAGTGCGAAACCGCCAGCCGCAGGCCTTTCGGCGCGAAGGCGAGCCCGCCCACGGTCGACGGCACCTCGAGCGATTTCTCCTCGCCCTTGCCGCTCTTGACGAACGCGGCCTTGCCCGCCGACCACGCAAAGGCGCCATCGGGATGCACCGCCACGCTGTCGATCCAGCGCCGCTTGGCGTCGGTCGCGAGCAGCGTGACCTCGCCCTTGCCGTTGATCGCGACCACTTTGCCGTCGTCGCCGCCCATCACGATGCGTTCGCCGTCGGATGCGGCGCAGAGAATGCCGCCGTCATGGACGGCCACTTTGGTGATTTCGCCCTGCGGGTCGACAAAGGCAACATTCTCTTCGCTGCCGACGAAGACGGCACGGTCGGACAGGAAATGCGCCGCCGTGACCGCCATTCCGATATTGACCGGGCGCACCCGGTCGGTCACGGAGGCGATGGTGGGAGACGTTGCGGTTGGATCGAAGTCGGTCATCACGACACGATGCAGCGTTCGAAACCTTCGCGAATGGCGACTTCCGGCAATTCGCGACCGATGAAGATGAGACGGCTCTCGCGGGGCTCGCCTTCCTTCCATTTGCGCTGGTGATCCCCCTCCAGCATCATGTGTACGCCCTGGAAGACGTAACGATCCTCGTCGCCGTGGAAGGCAAGGATGCCTTTCGAGCGCAGGATCTTCTGACCTTCGGTCGCGACGAGGTTCTGAAGCCACGGCATGAAGCGCGTCGGATCCAGCGGCTTGTCGGTCTGCAGCGCCAGCGATTGCATCTCCTCGTCGTGATAGTGCTTCAGGCCATGGCCGTGGTCGTGGTCGTGATCATGGCCATGGCCGTGATGATGGTGGTCATGATCATGGTCATGATCGTCGGCCTCGAGAAAATCCGGCTCGAGATCAAGGATGCGGTCGAGATCGAAAGCGCCGCGCTCCAATACGTCCGCCAGCGCCACCTGACAGCGCTCGGTGCGGTGCAGCTTGGCGTAAGGATTGATGCCGCGGATGCGCGCCTCGACCTCTGCGAGTTCGGCCTTCGAGACGAGATCGGTCTTGTTCAGAACGATGACGTCGGCAAATGCGATCTGGTTCTTGGCTTCCGGCGCGTCCTTGAGGCGATCGGCCAACCATTTGGCGTCCGCCACCGTTACCACCGCGTCGAGCCGGGCGTGGGTCTGCACGTCCTCATCGACGAAGAAGGTCTGCGCCACCGGCGCCGGATCGGCAAGCCCAGTAGTCTCGACGATGATGGCGTCGAACTTGCCCTTGCGCTTCATCAGCCCGCCGAGAATACGCACGAGGTCGCCGCGTACGGTGCAGCAGATGCAGCCGTTGTTCATCTCGAACACTTCCTCGTCGGCACCGATGACGAGGTCGTTGTCGATGCCGATCTCGCCGAACTCGTTGACGATGACGGCGTATTTCTTGCCGTGGTTTTCCGAAAGAATGCGGTTGAGAAGGGTGGTCTTGCCGGCGCCGAGATAACCGGTCAGCACGGTCACGGGGATTTTCTCAGACGTCACTTCAGCCATATCTACTCCGAAATCGGGCGCGCAAAGGGAACGCTCCGGGGCAAGCCCCGGCCCTAATGGTCAAGCGCGCTGGTCAGGGCCTTTATATTGTGCCTGACCATGTCAATGTAAGTGGGGGCATCGCCCTTTTCGCCGCTCAGGCTGTCGGAGAACAGGGTGCCGCCGACCCTGGCGCCGCTCTCCGCCGCAATCCGCCGGATCAGGCGGTCGTTGGCGATGTTTTCGAGGAATACGGCCGGGACCCTGCCGGCCTTGATCTGGCCGATGATGTCGGCGATGTCGCGCGCGCTGGGCTCGGATTCGGTCGAGACGCCGACGGGAGCAATAAACTTGATGCCGTATTCGGCGGCGAGATAGCCGAACGCGTCATGGGTCGAGATCACCTTGCGCCGCTCGGGAGGGATTTTTGTCACGGCGGCGCGCACCTCGCGATCGAGTTCGTCAAGCTTTTGCAGGTAAGCCGCCGCGTTGGCACGGAAACGATCCGCATCCGCCGGATCGGCCGCTGCCAGCGCGTCCCGGATGTTGCTGACATACACCTTGGCATTGGGGACGGACTGCCAGGCATGCGGGTCGGCCTCCGCGCCGAGCTTGATCGGCGCGATGCCGGCGGTGGCGCTGACGACGAGCGCCTTGCTGCCCGAGGATTGCACCAGCCGCGGCAGCCAGCCCTCCAGGCCGAGGCCGTTGATGATCACGAGCTTTGCGGTCGCGATCCGCCTGGCGTCGCCTGGAGCAGGTGTATAGACATGCGCATCGCCGTTGGGGCCGACCAGCGTGGTGAGATTGACGCGGTCACCACCGACGTTGCGGACGAAGTCGGCAAGGATCGAGAAGCTGGCGACGACGTTGAGACGCTCCTCGGCCCTTGGCGGCGAGGTGCCAAGCAGGAGCAAGGGCAGCAGCAGGAAGAGCAGGCGTCGCATCGCGGATCACGCTTCCAGATGCCGGCCGGGAAACATCTGCCTGACAAGGCCGCCGACGCTGCCGAACAGGACTGAGACGATATACAGCGCAGCAGCGACCAGAATGATCGCGGGCCCCGAGGGCACCCGGGTCTGGAATGACAGCACCAAGCCCGCATAGCCGGAGATGGAGGCGGCAAAGACCGCGATGCAGATCATGCCGGTGATGTCGCGCGACCAGAAACGCGCAATCCCGGCCGGCAGGATCATCAGCCCGACGGCAAGCAGGGTGCCGAGTGCCTGAAAGCCGTTGACGAGATTGACCACCACCAGCGCAAGAAAGGCCAGATGCGCCGGTCCGCCGGCGCGGCTCACCGTGCGCAGAAACAAGGGATCCACGCTCTCGATCACCAGCGGGCGGAAGATCACCGCAAGCACCAGCAGCGTTACGGTGGCGTTGAAGGCAACCATGAGCAGCGTCTGGTTGTCCATCGCCAGGATATTGCCGAACAGCACGTGCAGCAGGTCGATGTTGGTGCCTTTGATCGAGACGATACTGACGCCGAGCGCGAGCGAGGCCAAATAGAAGGTCGCAAGCGAGGCATCCTCCTTCAGGCCGGTCGACCGCGCGACGACACCGGCCAGGATGGCGACCGTGAAGCCCGCGATCAAGCCGCCCGCCGTCATTGCGAAGAGGTTGAGGCCGGAAAGCAGAAAGCCGACGGCCGCGCCCGGCAGGATCGCATGCGCCATGGCGTCGCCGACCAGGCTCATCCGCCGCAGCATCAAAAACACGCCGATTGGCGCGCCGGCGAGCGACAGCGCTATGACGGCGGCAAGCGCGCGCCGCATGAACTCGAATTCGGTGAACGGGCCGACCAGCGCATCGTAGAGCATCACGCCGCTCGCGAGTGGCTGTCGTCGTCCACGCAGGCCGCCGCGCTGTCGTCGAAGGCTTCGCACATCCGCATCGCCACCAGCAGGTTTTCCGGCGTCAGCACTTCTTCGGTTGCGCCCCACGCCACCGGGCCGCGCGCCAAAAGAAGCGTTTCGGGGAAATTGGCGCGCACCATTTCCAGATCGTGCAGCGCCGCGAGCACTGTGCGCCCCTCGCCGTGCCAACGCCTGACCAGCGCGAGCAGGTCGGCCGAGGTCTTGCTGTCGATGGCGTTGAACGGCTCGTCCAGCACGATCAGGCGCGCGTCCTGCAACAGCACCCGCGCAAACAGCACGCGCTGCATCTGCCCGCCCGACAGGGTGCCGACCGGACGGTTCTCAAAGCCATTGAGGCCGACCGCCGCGATCGCCGCCAGGATCCTTTCGCGCGCGCTCTTGCCGATACCGCCGAACGAGCCGATTCCGCGCCACAGCCCGGCCGAGATGAAGTCGAATACCGAAATCGGAAAGCTGCGGTCGATCTCGGCGATCTGCGGCAGATAGGCGATATCCCTGACGTCGAGACCCCCGGTGCGAATCGCGCCGGAGAGCGGCTTGAGGAGCCCGACGATACCGCGAAACAACGTCGACTTGCCGGCGCCGTTGGGCCCTACCACTGCCAGCAGGGCGCCCTGCGCAACTTCCCCGCCCAGGTGATGCACCGCCGGGTGACGGTCATAGCCAAGAGTGACGTCACGAAATTTGAGTTGCGCCGCCATGCTCACCTCATCGCCAGCCAGACGATGCCCCAGAGGACCGCACTGGCCGCGACGGCGGCGGCAAGGCGCTGGGCCAGGGTCATGCGCAGGATCGACCAGCGCGCAACCTGCGCTGGATGAGGTGATGCCGGTCCATGCGCGTGGCCGTGGACCTGGCCAGCATGCGAATGACCGTGGGCGTGCTCGTGATCGTGCTGATGGGCGTGGGAGACTGAAGGAACCATTTATAGATGTTATATTATAACGTTACACGTGTCCACCGACCATCCATCACGGCCTTCCAATGACCATGGCAATCGCCGCGGCCAGGAACGGAAACGGGATCGAGACGGCGGCCCGGAACCAGACAAAGCGGGCCGGCATGAACGGAATTTCCCACAGGATCACCCGCTGGAAGGCAAACAGCGCCCAGGCGACCACGTAGGCGATCACCTGCGGAGGGCCGCCGCCGGCCTTCAGCGCCACGGCAGCGATGGAAAAGCCGATCACCGGACCGCCCGGAGTGGCGGCGCCAGAGACAGTCGCCATCGTCACGCCGAGCCACCCGCTGTTCGGCCCGAGCCATCCCGTGATCACCTCCTGCGGGATCACCGCGGCGATGTAGCCCGAGCCGATCACGCCGAGCGCAATCCGCGGCATGATGTTGATGAAGTCCATCGAACCTTGGCGCAGCGAGGCCACGAACACCGGCCGGCCACGGCGAAACGCGATCAGGCCGAGCGCCGCCACTGAGCCCCACAGAAGGACGTCGATGAGAAGCGCCGCGCTCACGACTCCGCCTCATCCTGCTTGGGATACAGCCGCACATAGATGAAGCGGCCGAGCGCGCCCGCAAGCACCGGCAAAGGCAGCGAGATCGCGATGCGCCACAGCGTGAAATCGGCACCCAGGATGGGGATTTCCCAGGCGACGGCGCGGCCGTAGCCGATCAGCGTCCAGCTCACGACCATGGCGATGGTGGCCCCGAAATCGGCGCCCACCGCGAGCAGCGCGCTCGCCACCGGATAGGCCGTGAACGGTCCGCCGGGCAGTATCGCGCCGAAGGCTGTGCCGATCACAAGACCCTTCAGCCCGGACTCCGGCCCCAGTGATCGCGAGACCTTCTCGTGGGGTAAGATTTCCGCGATGAACGCACCCAGAAGGCAGCCGGCGAGCACGCGCGGCACGATGCCGCCGAACAGGGTGAGGTCGTCGGTGAGGATCTCCGTCACGCCGCTGATGCCGTCACGGTGCCAGACCAGCGCTGCACTGACCGCGACCAGCACAGCGATCGTGACCGTCGACCAGCCGACGGGTTTACGAATATGGCCCGGACGCGGCTCGGCGTCGGCGTCCTCGGCAGGCGCCGGGTCTTTCAAAGGAAGTTGTGACAAGGGAATGGGTCTGGCGCGAGATGAACGCCCACCTGCTTAATGACGCCGTCTGCCCGATGCAAACGGAACGATCGACCAGACCCATGCGTGCGGAAAGGAGCCCCATGCGGGCCCGCGCGAACATACTCCGCGAGCAAAAAAGGCGCCCGCCATGGCGACCGCCTTTTTGATCTCAGTCGATCTGTCATTCCGGTATGGTGCATCAGCACCAGAACCCGGAATCTCGAGATTCTCCGGTCCGCAATTGCGCACCGTAGCTCGCCTCTTCGAGGCGCCCCGGAATGACGGCGTGAACGCTCACGCCTTGTCGAACAGCTGCTCGACGTATTCCCAGTTCACGAGGTTATCGACGAACGCCTTCAGGTAGTCCGGGCGGCGGTTGCGATAATCGATGTAGTAGGAGTGCTCCCAGACGTCGCAGCCGAGGATGGGCGTTGCGCCGTGCACCAACGGGTTCTCGCCGTTCGGCGTCTTGGAAACCTCGAGCTTGCCGTTCTTTACCTGCAGCCAGCACCAGCCGGAGCCGAACTGGCCGACGCCGGCGGCAATGAAGTCGGCCTTGAATTTGTCGAAGCCGCCAAGGTCTTCGGTGATCTTCTTCTCGAGCTTGCCAGGCAGCTTGGTGCCGCCGCCGTTGGGCTTCATCCAGCTCCAGAAGTGGAGATGATTGTAATGCTGGCCGGCATTGTTGAAGACGGCCGGGTTCTTGCCGAACGAGCCCTTGACGATCTCCTCAAGGGATTTGCCTTCCCATTCGGTCCCCTTGAGCGCGTTGTTTCCGTTGGTGACATAGGCCTGATGATGCTTGTCGTGGTGATATTCCAAGGTTTCCTTGGACATATAGGCGCCGAGGGCGTCATAGGCATAAGGCAGTGGGGGGAGCGTAAACGTCATGTTTTTTGTCCGCAACTTGTGGGAACGATGTTTAACGAGCACTCTTATAGAAGGTTCCGCAGCCTTTAAACACCGCAATTTGTGCAGAACGACGGCAGAATGGGCACCGAGATCGAAGTCTTGAACGGCGATGCCTCGTGGCAGACAGCAGAGCCGCTGCTCAACGAGGTCTGGCCCAGTCATATTGTGGAAAAATTGGCGTGGGGTCACATCAAATGGGCCAATGCCGACCTCCGCGTGCTGATCGAGGCGCCTTCCGGCAGGCCCGCCTGCCACGTGGGCATCTACTTCCGCACCATCACCTGGAACGGCCGCAAGCTTCATGTCGGCGGCATCGGCGGCGTTGCGACGCGCGAGGACTGCCGCAGGCTAGGCTACGCCAGTTTCGCCCTCGAGGCCGCTACCGAAACCATCCGCGCCAACGAGGCGGCCCGCTTCGCGCTCCTGTTCTGCGAGCCCCACAATTTCGCGTTCTACCGGGCCCGCGGCTGGCACCCTTTCAGCGGAGAGGTTTACGTCGAACAGCCGGAAGGGCGGATTCGCTTCGACGTGATGGCGCCCTTCGTCCTGGATATCGCCCGGGCGCCACGCCGGGGCACCCTCGACCTATGCGGCCTGCCCTGGTGAGGGCTGCGTGATTGAGGGGCTGGCGGCGGCAGTCCTGCCCCTATAATATGTCGATCATCATCTAAAGCGGGAGCCCTGCCAGCACATGACGATCGAAGCCCCGCTTGATCTGGCCGCGCCGCCAAGGCCGACCAGCCCGTCCGTCAACAGCCTCCTGACCGCGCCGATTCTGCCGACGTTGTTGCGGCTTGCCTTGCCCAACATGGTGGCAATGGTCGGCAGCACGCTGGTTTCCATCGCCGAGACCTCCTACATCGGCCGGCTGGGCACGGTGCCGCTCGCCGCGATCGCGCTGGTCTTTCCCTTTGCAATGCTCGCGCAGATGATGTCCGCCGGGGCCATGGGCGGCGGCGTTTCCTCCGCGATCAGCCGTGCGCTCGGCGCGGATGATCGCAAGCGCGCCGCCTTGCTGGCGCTGCACGCCACCATCATCGGCCTATGCGGCGGTCTGTTCTTTACCGTGATCATGCTGCTGTTCGGCCAAGGGTTCTTTTCCCTTCTCGGCGGACGCGAGCGCGTCCTGGAAGAGGCCTGCGCCTATTCGAACGTGCTGTTCTCCGGCGCGATCGCGATCTGGCTGGTCAATACGCTCGCTTCCGTGATCCGCGGCACCGGTGACATGCGATTGCCCTCGGCAACCCTGATCGGCGCCGGCCTGGTGCAGATTGCGGCCGGCGGCACGCTCGGCCTCGGCCTTTTCGGCGTGCCGCAATTCGGAATGCGAGGTGTCGCCGCGGGGCAGCTGATCGCGTTCACGCTCGCCGCGATATTCCTGTCCTGGTACCTGGCCAGCGGCCGCAGCCGCCTGACACTGAACTTCACAAATTTCAGCTTCGAGCGCGGCATGTTCCTCGACATTCTGAAGGTCGGTGCGGTCGCCTGTCTGTCGCCCTTGCAGACAGTGCTTACTATCCTGATCTTCACGAAGATCTTGGCGGGTTTCGGCACCGAGACGCTGGCGGGGTACGGCATCGGGTCGCGGCTGGAATTCCTGCTGATCCCGATCACCTTTGCTTTCGGCATCGCTTCCGTTCCGATGGTGGGCATGGCGATCGGCGCCGGCCAGGTGAAGCGAGCGCGTCAGGTCGCATGGACGGCCGCAGCGGCGGCGGGCCTGACCGTCGGCCTGGTCGGCGTGATCGTCGCGCTTGACCCCGCGCTGTGGGTCGGCCTGTTCACCCAGGATATTGGCGTCACCGCTGCGGCCAGTTCCTATTTCGCCTGGGCCGGTCCCGCGTTTTCCTTCTTCGCAATCGGCGTGTCGCTGTACTTCTCCTCGCAGGGCGCGGCGCGGGTCGGCGGTCCAGTGCTCGCCTCGACCGCGCGTCTGTTGATCGTCGGCGTCGGCGGCTTGATGCTTGCCTCCGCGCACGCGCCCTCCTGGACCTTGTTCGCCCTGGTCGGCGGCGCGATGGTGGTTTTTGGAGTCGGCACGGCAGCTTCGGTGGCATTTGCACGCTGGGGCAAGTGAGCGCTGCGAGTCGGCCGCTGGCATGGTGGATTCAGGCCGCGCTCGCTTTCAGCGCGGTTGCCGCCGAGGCGTAGCCGCCGCGTGCGCCATCGATGAAGTGGACGTGGTCGCTGCGCACGGCGGAGGGCGTGAAGCACGTCATCATCGCCGCATCCTGGCGGTGCAGCCCGTAGCGGACGATGCCGCTTGCGGCAGCCGCGGCAAGGCGCTCCGTCAGCGCGCGCTCGAGTTCTGGCGTGCAATCCAGCACCATGCGCAGCCCGTCATCGTATTTGCGGAAGTCGGAATTCTCCACGACCTGCCGCATATAGGTCTCGGGAACGAAGCCGCCCATCCTGATGCCGAAGCGCATGA
Source organism: Bradyrhizobium sp. (assembly GCF_016213215.1). Taxonomy (GTDB): domain Bacteria; phylum Pseudomonadota; class Alphaproteobacteria; order Rhizobiales; family Xanthobacteraceae; genus Bradyrhizobium. The sequence goes on from NZ_JACRAW010000147.1 coordinate 30,303, forward strand.
TCAGATAGACGAATAGCGTGCGGGCCAGCGTCGCGGTACGCCGCTGCAACAACGGTCCGCCGCGCGCGGCCCGCGATTCAAATTCAACGCCCTGCGGCGGCCAGCGCAGCGCAGGTCCCTGCAAAGGGACCGGCCGCCCGGCCTCCGGGCTGCGCTCGACGAGATTGATGATGTCCTCGATGACCTTGCGGAAGGCGGCCGCATCGGCGCTGCCGGCCGGCATGACCAGCAGCGAGAGAATGATACCGCGCGTTGCAGGAATCTCCTCGAACCGGCACGACAGGCCCGAGAGATCGGGCTGCGTACCGGGCGGTGCTTCAGCAATCGCGAATTCGCCGCGCTTCATCGCCGCTTCCGCCCAGCCGAGCCCGCCGCCGGAGAACATCGCGTAAGACAGGTTGGGCGAGGGCCCAAAACGGGCGATCCGAACGTCCAGCCCCTGCGCGCGGATCGCGGTGACCGGCACCAGGGCGACGCGCATCTGAAGGTCGAGGTCCTCCCTTACCCAGGTCGCGGTCGCCGCCAGCGCCTCACGGACAGGTTCGATTTCCTGCGGCGAGACGGCAAAACCCGCGCCGTCGCCGCCAAATACGAAAGGGAATTCGCGCCCCTCCAGCGCATTGGTAACCGCCGCGATGACCGCGGCGCCGGCCATGTTGACCGCCTTGTAGCGTCTTGCCGCGATCGCCCTGGTCGAATCGACGATATCGGCAACGCCGACGGCCCAATCCGCCGGCAGGGGCGCGTACAGCGCCGGATCCATCAGCCGGGCAAAGCCGCGGAACACCGGAATGCTGCCGTAGAACGATTTGCTTGATTCGACGCTGGACATCGGCTGAACATCATGCGTCCTACCACGGCAGCAAACAAGACCAGCCCATGGACATGGCTTGCGGGCATTGATCGACGTCAAGTTGCCGCCATCGAATAACGTTTAACAAACCGTCATCGACGCTTTGCATCGCAGGATCTAGGGTGACTGACAGCGGCAACAAGGGTTCCAACCGTCCGGTGCGCCGCCTGACGGGGATCGATGTCGTCAGTGCCGTGAAGATGTCCGAGCAACTCACCGCCGCCGTCGACGCCTGGGCGGAAAGCCACGAGACGCACCGCTCTGACGCCATCCGCCAGCTCGTCGAGATCGGTCTTGCGGTCAGCAATGCCGCCAAGACTGCGAGCGAGCGCGATTCGGCCAGGATCGAGCAGATCGCGGTGCGGCAGATCGACCAGTTGCTCGATCCGGCTCTCCCCGAGGATGAACGCGAACGCCGCATCCGGCGCCTGACCGAGGGACCGCCGGAATTCGCGCCATCACGCGTCGACCTGCCCAAGCCCGAGACTTGAGGCGGGCAACGCGCGTTACGCCGTATTTCCGGCATCGACCGTGAACACCGCGCCGGTGACGTTGCGTCCGCCCTCGCCCAGCAGAAATTCCACCATGCGGGCGACATCTTCGGCCTCGGGCAATCGGCGCAACGCGCTGCGTCCGGCGATGCGCTTGCGGCCGTCATCCGACAGGCTGTGCGTCAGCTCGGTGTCGATGAAGCCCGGCGCGATCGCGTTGACGGTGATGCCGAGCTTGCCCACCTCGCGCGCCAGCGACTTGGTGAAACCGGTCGCGGCCGCCTTGGTCGCACCGTAGATCGACAGCCCGTTGTAGCCGGTCGAGGCGATGATCGAGGAGATGTTGATGATGCGTCCCGCGCCGTCCGCCATCATGTGGCGCACGATGTACTTGGTGAGGATCACCGGCGACAGCACGTTGAGCCGCACCAACGACTCGATCTCGGAATTGTGCATGGTGGCGAGCAGGCCCTCGGCGGAGATGCCGGCATTGTTGACGAGGCCGTAGACCGCGCCGAACTCGTCGCGCAGCGACTTGGCGAAGGCCGGCAGCGCCTCGATCTCGGAAAGGTCGCAGGCGCGGAAATGCAGCCGGTCCTCTCCGCTGACGCGGATCGCTGCCTTGAGCTCGACGCTCTCGCGCCGTGCTACCGCGATGACGTTATAGCCGGCCGAAGCGAGCTGGCGCGAAATCGCCAGACCAATGCCGCGGCTGCCTCCGGTGACGACGACGTTAAGCATCGGTGCGCGCCAGCTTTCCGGCCGGGGTGACGTCGAGCGTCGGCACGAAGCGGATCACCGCCGGCACCTTGTGCGAGGCCAGCTGCGCGCGGCACTGCGTCATGATCTGGTCGCGGATCTCCTTTTCCCGCGCGGCATCGGTGCCGTCGGCGAGAATGACGTCGGCGACGACGATGCCGCCGGTGATCGGGCTGCGGCGCGACTTCGCCCGCGACATCCTCACGTCCGCATGGCGGTTGATCACCGCCTCGATCTCCTCGGGATGAACCTTCAGTCCCCCGATATTGATGATGCCGCCGCGCCGGCCCACGAAGTGATAGCGGTCGCCGCGCAGCTCGACCATGTCGCCGGTATCGACAAAGCCGTCGGCATCGGTGAGCGGCGCCGCGTTGCGGCCGATATAGGCATGCGCGGTGCGCCTGGAACGAATGCGCAGCGAACCGTCGACGATCTTCATTTCGACGCCGTTGCGGTTTTGTCCGATCATTCCGGCCGGGAAACCTTCCAGCCCGTCATTGACGGCAAAGCCGACGCCGGCTTCGGTCGAGGCGTAGGCGTGTCCGACCGAGGCGTCGGGAAAAGCGGCCTTGAGACCATCGAGCACAGCCTGGTCGGCGATCTCGCCGGACAGGCGGACATAGCGCGGGTCAAACTGCGCCGCCGCGCCGCTCATCAGCAGCTTGCGCCAGTGCGACGGCGTGCCGGAAATGTGAGTGACGCCGCGCGCATTGAGGCGCGCCACGTGATCGGCAAGCGCTTCGCCCGGCTCGGACAACACCAAGGAGCCGCCGCCGATGACGGCGCGGAGGAAGATCTGCAGGCCGCCATAGCGGCGGATGTCGTAGAAGGTTGCCCACACCGGCGCCGGACCGCGAGAAGGCCCCTCGGCAACGATGGCGCCCGAAAGTCCCTCCAGCGTATGGCCGACGATCTTCGGCACGCCCGAGGTGCCCGAGGTGAGCATCAGCCATTCGGTGGCGCGCTCGCTCGGTGCGACTTCGGCCGGCACCAGCGGCAATTGCGCAGCGATGACCAGCGCGATGCCGCAATCCGTCCACGCTTCCGGCGTGTCGGTGACGACGGCGTCGATCCCGGCATCCTCGATCAGCGCTTTCAGATGCGCCGGATTGAGATCGGGCGGACACAGCAGCATTCGCCGCGCCACGCCATCGATCTCGATCATCGCGATGCCGGACCTGAGCTGGTCGGAAATCGCCAGCAGCACGTTGCGCCCCGAAAGCTCGCGCGCTCGGCCGCCAAGGCAGCTCAGCGACAGAATGTCGGTCAGCGAAACGACGTGCCGCGGGTCCGAAAGCGTGCGGCCCTTCTTTTCCGGGCCGAGATAGTCGCGAAGCGCGAAGATCTCACGCGGGGACATTTTCATAGGCCCGCACGAAATCCCCAACGGTGTGGGGGAAGGCCGCGTCTTCCGAGATGGTAAACGGATCGCTGCCGAGATCGTCTTCCAGGCGCGCCACCAGAATGGCGAAGGCCAGCGAATCGAAGCCCGTTTCGTGGAGGGAAAGGTCGTCGGTCAACGGCGGCAGCGTGACCTGCTGCTCCTTGGCGATCTGCTGTATCGCTGTCAGAATCTTTGCTCGTACCGACATGAGTGGTGCGCCTCTTCCTGGTTTGAATTCTTCGCTGCGAACGTAGGCGTACAAAGGTGAATATCCGTCGCCATTAGCTCGACGTTTACGCAGCTTGGTAAACAGCTTCTTGGTCGGCTTGGATAAAGTCGGCCCTATCTCCGTATTTTCACACCGCACAGATCGGCCTGGTTAAAGCCGGACCGCACCGGAAAGCAGACGAGCATGAAGTTCTGCGTCGAGCGGCACGTAGGCGCCCGATTTCGGGTCCTTGAGGAAGAGCGGCTCGCTGACCGTGCCCGGATCGAAGCCCTCGCGCGCCAGCTCCGACTTCTTCTGCTTGAAGGTCTCGGTGGAATCCAGACTTGCGCTGACGCGCACGAACAGGGGATGGGCGTAAGGCGGCAGCCGCTCGGCCAGGTGCTCGGCAAACGCGGCAAGATCAAATTCGTCATCGACCACGATCGCGCTCATGCCGGCGCGACCGTCGGTGCCCGGCACGATGACGCCATAGGTGGTGGCATCGACCACGCCCGGGCAATCGCGCACGGCGTCGTTGACCTCGGAGGTCGCGACGTTCTCGCCCTTCCAGCGGAAGGTGTCGCCGACGCGATCGACGAAATGGAAATAGCCCTTCTCGTCCACGGTCATCAGGTCGCCGGTGCGGAACCAGGCATCGCCCTTGGCGAAGACGTCGCGCAGGATCTTCTTCTCGGTCTCGCCGGCGTCGGTGTAGCCCTCGAACCGACCGCCGCCATCGTCCGCCACGCCGATGCGTCCCACCGCCTCGCCGATTTCCCCGCGGGCGCAGGCGATGCAAAGGCCGTCGGCATTGCGTAGCGGCGCGCCGGTGTCGGCATCGACCTTGACGATATTGGCCGGAAAGCGATGGGCGAGCAGCGGCGGAACGCGGCCGATCGCCCCCACCTTGCCCTCGACGTTGTAGAGCGAGAAGTTGCCTTCGGTCGCGGCGTAGAATTCGAGGATGCGCGGAATGGCGAAGCGCGCCGCGAAATCCTCCCAGATGTCGCCGCGCAGGCCGTTGCCGCAGGCGAGCCGCAGCTGATGCCGGTACTCGTATTCCGACGGCGGCGCCTTGAGCAGATAGCGGCACAACTCGCCGATATACTGGAAAAGCGTGCAGTCGTAGCGCACGATGTCGTGCCAGAACTCGCGCGCCGAGAATTTTTCCACCACCACCGCCGAGCCGCCGACCGCGAGCATGCTGCACGGGGCGACGATGCCGCCGACGGAATGGCACAGCGGCAGGCAGTCATAGAGTCGGTCCTGCGGCGTGGCGTCGGTGAGGCCGGCAAACCAGAAGCCCCAGTTGAGGATGCGGCGATGGCTGATGCTGGCCGCCTTGGGCAGGCCCGTGGTGCCCGAGGTGTAGATCAACAGCGCACGGTCATTGATGGTGACCTCGCCGCGCTCGTCCGGCGACAGCGGCGAGTCGTCGAGCCGCTCCAGCGCCGCTTCGATGCCGCGTTCCTCGCGCGAGCCGCCATGGGTCCACACCAGGCATTGCGACTTCATCAGCGGCGCGGCGGCGGCGAGCACGTCCGCCAGCTCCTGCGCGACGATGACGTGACAGGGACTTGCGGCGTCGATGCAATGGGCCAGCGACCGGCCGACCAGTTTGGGATTGATCAGCGCGACCACGGCGCCGATGCGGCTGATGCCGAGCCAGCAGGCAACGTAATCCGCGCGGTTCGCCATCAGCAGCGCGACGGTATCGCCCTTTCTCACGCCGGATGACAGTGCCCAGCGGCTGTAGCGGTTGATGCGCCGCGCCAGCGCGCCGTAATCGTAGGTTTCCGCGTCCGAGATCAGCGCCGTGCGGCCGCTTTGCTGCCCGGCCCAATCCTCGACCACGTCGGCGAACAGCCGGCCCGGCTGCGCCTCGATCCGGGACGTCAGCTCGATCGCCTTCAGCCAGGCTTTGGCCGCCGACGGCTTCCGCGCCGGCGCCTGCTGCGATGTCTTGTCGATGATGCCCGTGCTCATCCGCTCTCGACCCTTGCCTTGCCTCTCTATACGGCGATTGCCCTGCCCAGGCGTTAACCGACACGGTTAAACGCGGTTACTCGCGAGTTAAGGTTGGTGCTGCGGGGCCTTTGCCACGCGGACCGGAACGTCGTGCGCAGCCGCGCAATCCTTGCGATACCGGTCCCGATGGAAAGCGTGATGAGATTGGCGCGCCCTGTCCGCTGCTCGGGGAGAGGCCGCGCCGAAGGCGCGGGTGATAGATCATCACCAGCGTCGCTCCCGCCCCGTCGTTGCGAGCGAAGCGAAGCAATCCAGACTGTCTCCGCGGCAGCAGTCCGGATTGCTTCGTCGCTAACGCTCCTCGCAATGACAATGTGCAACATCCAATCAAAACTATCGCGAACGATCTATTCTTCGGCAGGTTATATGCGCGCCCGAATCGCGCTCAAAGCGTATTGCGCTCTTCGAGAGACCACACAACGCGCGCGCCTTTTCTGGTCGGCGGATTGCCCGGCGCAATCCGCCCTACCGTGGTATTGCTATCTCGGAGCGAAGCACCTCGGCAGCAACCATGAGCATCCCCATGGAAGTCGACCCCTCCCAAATCCCCGTTGAGGCGATCCCGTTCGAGCATGGGCTGGCCAACTTTGCGCAACGCCTGAAGGCCAAGGCGCAGGCCAAAATCGTCGCGATCGGCTCGTCGACGACGTCGGGCCACCGCGACGTCAAACCCTATCCGGAGCGGCTGAAGAAGCTGCTGCACGACCAGTATCGGGACGTGACGATCGAGGTGGTCAACAAAGGGATCAACGGCCAGGAGGCGCCGGCCGAGCTCGAACGGTTCGATCGCGACGTTTTCGCCGAGAAACCCGATCTCGTGATCTGGCAGGTCGGCACCAACACGGTGTGGCAACCGCCCGACCACATCCCGCCGCCACCGACACTGGAGGCGACCCTCGACGCCATTCGCGAAGGGCTGGCGCGGCTCGTCGCCTACCCGCGGGCCGATGTCATCATGATGGACCTGCAATATGTGCCGGCCGTGCTGACGCCCGCCAAGATCGGAAAGGCCACCATCATGGTGAGAGAGATCGGCAAGGCCGCGCAAGTGGCCGGCGTCAACGTCTTCCGCCGCTTCGCGTTCATGAAGGCCTTGCACGAGGTCGAGAAGATCTCGTTCGACCGCATGGTCAACCCGGAGGATGACGACCGGCTGCACGACAGCGACTGGGTCACGGGGCGGATTTCGTGGGCGCTCAAGCAGGCGATCGTCGGCGGGATCAAGAAGGCGCAATTGGGCGTGTGATGGTACGTTGAGCGACGGGCCCAATCACCTCGTCCCGCGTGCGGGGAGAGGTCGGATCGCATCGCAGATGCGATCCGGGTGAGGGGGAGTCTGCGCGAGTCCATCTCTCACCGAATTCGTGGAGAGCCCCCTCACCCCGACCCTCTGAGAGCGAGCTTCGCTCGTCTCTACCGCAAGCGGGGCGAGGGAGAAGAGCTGCGATCTCCCGCAACGAACGCGCAGATTTAACTTGCCCTCGCGCTAGCGCCCTCCCCATCCACATCCGCAATCCCTAGCGACTTGCTCACACGCGCCCCCGCGCGCATCTTCCCGCGCCATGGGCACGAAATCCCGCGAGCGACTCTACGGCACCGCTGTGCGGATGGCGGCGCAGCGCGCCACCGAGGCACGCAAGGAGGCCGACCGCCTCGCGTGCGAAGCCTGGAACAAGCGGATGCTGGCGTTCCACGGCCCGGCGCAGCCGTCGCCGACGCTCGGGGACGCGCTGAATGCGGGATATTGCTATCTCGAAGTGCGGTGCCTGGGCTGCGACACGCACCAGACCGTGGCGCTCGACATCGTCAGGCGCAGCAAGACGACGCCGATCCACGAGCTGGAGCGCTACATGCGCTGCCGGCCCTGCTCGGAGCTGTCGGGCTTTCCCTACAAGCGCAGCCACCTGGTGGCGCTGCGCACCAGCAGGATCTCGGCCTCCGATCCGCGGGCGGACTGGTGGCCGGGGGATCGCTGAGTCCAGATGGCCGCTGACGTCGGCTGACTTCGGTTAAAGCAGCTTGCCGGCGTACTCCCGCCCCGCTTGCGGCAGGGCTATCGCATTTGAAAACGAACTTGGTGGCAGTTTCTTCGCGGCCATCCTTCGAGACGCCCGCTTTCAGCGGGCTCCTCAGGATGAGGTCTTGTTTCGCGGCGAAATATTGGACCCTCATGGTGA
>NZ_JACRAW010000019.1 GCF_016213215.1 Bradyrhizobium sp.
AGCTCGGCGGCTCGCTCGACATGCGGATCAAGCAGGAGACCGCCAACATCACCGACGAGGCCGAGAAGGCGGCGAGGATCGAACAGATCACGGCCGACGTCGAGCGTTTCCGCGATCTCGTGCTGAACGCCGAGGAGAGCGTCGAGATCGAGCCGGCCAAGGGCAGCAAGCCGGCCAAGACGATCAAGAAGCCCGGCGGCCTCTATATCATCGGCTCCGAGCGGCATGAATCCCGCCGCATCGACAACCAGCTGCGCGGCCGCTCCGGCCGTCAGGGCGATCCCGGCCGTTCCAAGTTCTTCCTGTCGCTGGAAGACGACCTGATGCGGATCTTCGGTTCCGATCGCCTCGATTCCATGCTGACGCGGCTCGGCCTCAAGGAGGGCGAAGCCATCATCCATCCCTGGATCAACAAGGCGCTGGAAAAGGCGCAGCAGAAGGTCGAGGCGCGCAACTTCGACATCCGCAAGAACCTGCTGAAATTCGACAACGTCCAGAACGACCAGCGCAAGGTCATCTTCGACCAGCGCGTCGACCTCATGAAGGACGAAAGCGTCGCCGAGACCGTGGCCGACATGCGCCACGCCTTCATCGAGGACCTCGTCGCCAAGCACGTGCCCGAGCACGCCTATGCCGAGCAGTGGGACGTCACAGGCCTCAAGGAGGAACTGAAGCGGGTGCTCGACCTCGAGCTGCCGGTCGATGAATGGGCCAAGGAAGAGGGCATCGCCGAGGAAGAACTGCTGACGCGCATCGAAACGCGCGCCGACGAGCACATGGCGGCCAAGGTCGCGCAATGGGGCCCCGAGGTCATGCGCTACGTCGAGAAGACGATCCTTTTGCAGACGCTGGATCATCTCTGGCGCGAGCACCTGATCATGCTCGACCATCTGCGCCAGGTGATTGGGCTGCGCGGCTACGGCCAGCGCGATCCGCTGCAGGAATACAAGACGGAAGCCTTCAACCTCTTCCAGGAGATGAGCGCGCACCTGCGCGAGGCGGTCGCGGCCCAGCTGATGCGGGTCGAGATCGTCCCGCCGGAAGAGCAGCGGCCCGTCCTGCCGCAGATGGAGGCGCACAAGCTCGATCCGAACACCGGGGAGGACGAGATGGCGTTCGCCAGCGCCTCCCTGGTGTCGCACGCCAATCCCGCCGAGCGCGATCCCAGGAATCCCGCGACCTGGGGCAAGGTCGGCCGCAACGAGGATTGCCCCTGCGGCTCGGGCCGCAAGTACAAGCACTGCCACGGCAAGTATGCGTGAGGCGGCGGCGTCGCGTCCTTCGATCGCGACGCTCGTTCTTGGCTTGGTGCTTGGTCGATCGCGACGTGTCCCGGCGAACGCGGACACGAACATCGCGACGCCTATCGGGAATATTGGTGATGCGCGCGTGAGGTAAGGCGCAGCCGACCGACGCTGCGGTTACTTGAACGCGGAGAAGCGGCTCTCGAACGAGTTCGCGGGCACGATCGGCGCGGCGCCGGAGAGCTGCCCTTCCTTCTTGTCAGTGGTCGCGGCGGCGTTATCGGTCACCGAAGGCTTGAGTGACGGACGCGCGGCGACCTGCCTCGTCTCCGACCTGCTCGCGGCTGCGGGCCTCGATTCCGCCGGATGCGCGGCGACAACCGTCCTTGGCGCCGGCTGGGTATCGGCTGCCTTAGGCCTCGCCGGGGCGGTTGCCGCGGCCGGCTGTGAGGTGGTGGCGGTCGTATCCGCAGAGCCCAGTCCGACCTTGCGGGCGAAGCTGCTGAAGATGCTTTCGGACTGATTGCCCTGGCTCACTGCCGCAACCCGCGTGGCCGCAGCCCGCGTGCTCGGCGGGGGTGCCGTCGACGCCGCGACCGCCGGCTGATCCGGCGTCGAGAGGTCCGGCATCTTCGGTGGGTTGACGTGAGAGGGGATCGTGCCCGGCGCACGCGACATGGCGAGCAGCGACATGCCCTCGCTGCCCTCCGACAGTCCGGTGTTGCCGTTGGGAATCCTGGAGGCGAACACCTTGTTCATGCCGCCGTCGACTCCGGTATTGAGACGCGCGACCGGCGTGCCCTTGGCGACCAGCCTGGCGTATTCCACCTCGTCCTTCTGCTGCTTCTCGCGCAGCGCCTGCGCGATGTCGTCGGGAATCACGTAGGCCGGGCACTTGGCCGAAGCATCGAACACCGGATCACGCCTGGCATCTGCCGGCTTGGCCGCGTCGAAGACGTACTTCTTCTCGCAGAAGTCGACCTTCGGCTCCTGTCGCGTCACCTCGAAATGATCGTAGCCTTCCTTGATCATCTTCCAGAAAGGCATGTTCGGGTTGTTGCGGTGCTTGGCCATGTTCAGCGGCGTCATCCGGAACGGATAGGCCTGAAGCTGGAAGGCCTTCTGGCCGCCGAAGAAGGATTCGCGCCCCAGCGAATAGATCTCCGCGATCTGCTCGTCGGTCATGGCGTAGCAGCCGCGCGAGGAGCAGTCGCCGTGCACCATCAGCTGCGAGCCGGTGCGTCCGAGCGCACGGTCGAAAGCGTTGGGATAACCCGTGTTGAAGGATAGATAGTAGGCCGACTGAGGATTCATCTGCCCGGGGTTGATGGAATAGAAGCCTTCCGGCGCCTGGCGGTCGCCCTCGCGCACCTTCGGTCCGAGGTCGCCCGACCAGCGGCAGATCGGATAGGTCTTGAGCAGCGCGAACTGGCCGGAGCGGGTCTGCTTCCAGACCTCGAGTTCGGCCTCCTGCTTGAACAGGCGGACCAGGATCGGCGACTGCAGATCCATGTCCTTCTCGTTCATCTCGGCGATGAGCTTGGGCGGAACGGGCTGGTTGGCCTTGGCATTGGTCGCGAGTGAAATGTCATCGGTATTGCAGCCGGCCAGCACAATGGCGCCGGTCAGCACGACGGAAGTCAGCAGCCCGCGCGCATGCGACCTCAAATTCAAGGCAGAGCTCCAAACCCCGTCGGGCAACTGTCGCAACCCCATTCGTTCAAGCGTGATCCAACCGAAAAGCGTCTTCGTCCGGAATCACACTCCAGCGTTATGCCCTGAAGCCATTGACTAAAATCTTACTCTTTGGGTTCCTTGCCCGCAACCGGATCACGGTTGCAGAACCGGCCCCCCAAAGGGCATGGTCAACCACTGATTAAACCGCCCCCTCTGGGCCTAATTGCGGCCGAAATCGGTGGCTGCGGCCAAAATGGCCGGTGTGACGGGTGAGCTGGCCCCGAAAGGGCCCCGTCAGCTCAGTTTCCGGCCGATTTCGAGGAATTTCGCGCGCCGCTGCTTGCGGATCGCATCTGCATCCAGGCCCGCCAGCTCCTTGAACGCGTGGGCGACCGCCTCGCCGGTGGTCGCGATCATGGCGGCCGGGTCGCGATGGGCGCCGCCGACCGGCTCCTTCAGGATGACATCGATCACCCCGAAGCGCAGCATGTCCTGGGCGGTGATCTTCATGCTGTTGGCGGCCTCCTGGGCCTTGGTGCCGTCGCGCCACAGGATGGAGGAGGCGGCCTCGGGCGAGATGACGCTGTAGATCGCGTGCTCGAGCATCAGGACCCGGTTCGCCGTGGTAATGGCGATCGCCCCGCCCGACATGCCCTCGCCGGTGATGATCGCGACATTGGGCACCCCCAGCGACAGGCAGGCGTCGGTCGAACGCGCGATCGCCTCGGCCTGGCCGCGCTCTTCGGCGCCGATGCCGGGATAGGCGCCGGCCGAATCCGCCAGCGTCAGCACCGGGATGCCGAAACGTTCGGCCATTTCCATTAGCCGCACCGCCTTGCGGTAGCCTTCCGGGCGCGCCATGCCGAAATTGTGCTTGATGCGGGATTCGGTCGAATCGCCCTTTTCCTGGCCCATCACGCAGACGCTCTCGCCGCGGAAGCGGCCGAAGCCGCCGACCAGCGCCTCGTCCTCGCCGAACTTGCGGTCCCCGGCGAGCGGGGTGAAATCGGTGATCAGGCCCCTGATGAAGTCGGAAAAATGCGGCCGCTGCGGGTGCCGGGCGACCAGCGTCTTCTGCCACGGAGTCAGGTTGGCATAGAGCTCGGCGAGCGATTGCGCCGCCTTGACCTCGATGCGCGAGATCTCTTCACCGATATCGGTACCGGCGGCCGCCAGCGTGCGCAGCTCATCGAGCTTGGAGTCGAGCTCGGCGACGGGCTTTTCGAAATCGAGGTAGCTGCGCATGGGGTCCGATATCAATTCACTGTAATGAAACTCTGCTTTCGGGCGAAGCGGATTTTCAGATCATGGCAAGAAGTTCTGCTTCTTCAATGATTTGGCGCAAATCCGGCGAGGAGGCACGCCCCTTGTGGGCAGGAGAGGGCTCTTTCTGCGGAGAAGCGACGGAAGTCAAGGCGGATGCTTTCCGGGAATGATGACGGCGTCACTTCTCCGCCAGCGGATGGAGGTCGCGGACCAGGCTCTTCAGCCGTTCTTCCACCACATGGGTGTAAATCTGGGTGGTCGAGATGTCGGTATGTCCCAGCAGGGTCTGCACGATGCGCAGGTCGGCGCCGTTATGCAGCAGATGGCTGGCAAAGGCATGTCGCAGCACATGCGGTGATACCAGCCGCGGCGGCAGGCCCGCGGCAGCCGCCAGCTCCTTCAGGTCGCGCGCGAAATGCTGCCGCGTCAGGTGCCCGCTTTCGCCGAAGGACGGAAACAGCCATTTCGAGGCCGCGGTAACGTTCTTCCTGTTCCCTTTCGCGGCGTCCATGGCCGCGAGGTAATCCGCCATCGCCTGGCGCGAAGCCTCGTTCAGCGGCACCAGCCGTTCCTTGTTGCCCTTGCCCCGCACCATGATCATCCGCGCATCGCGCTGTGCCGCCGAGCGCGGCAACGACACCAGTTCGGAGACGCGCAAGCCGGTGGCGTACAGCACTTCCAGAAGACAATAGAGCCGCAACGCCCGCAGCCGCTGCGACGGCGAGGCCTCCTGTGCCTGCGTCAGTTCCTTCGCGCGGCTGAGCATGCGGTCGACATCGGCGATCGACAGCACCTTCGGCAGCGCCCGCCCGCGCTTCGGCCCTGACAGGATCGCAGCCGGATCGTCGCTGCGGATCCGTTCGTTCAGCGCGAAGCGGAACAAATGCCGGATGGCCGACAGGCGCCGCGCGACGCTGGAGGATTTGAAGCCGCGTGTATCGAGATCGGCAAGATAATCCCGCAGGTCCTGCGTCGCGGCCCTGGCAAAGCCGCTGCCCCTCTTGCCGAGAAATTCGGAGAAATCGGTGAGGTCGCGCCGGTATGCATCCAGCGTATTGCTGCCTGCCCCTTGTTCCGCCGCGAGCATGTCGAGGAACAGGTTGGTCAGCTTCGCATCTGAGGTCTTTGACCGCATGCCGGAAGGCTAGTGCCTATCTCTTGAGAAACTTGTCTGGGGGGATGGTCACCGTCATTTCACGTGGCTTCGGATTGACGAAGTTCGCCAGTGCGAAGATTGCGCCATAGGCTACCCCGGCGATCACGGCGACGACCGTCAGGAAGCGGAACAGACTGGGCATGTTCTAAGTCTCAGGCGACGAATTAACCAATCAAATCATCCAACATGTTCGCCCTTTCGTGGCAAGAGTCTCTGGCGAGCTGATCGGCGGGGGTAGTATAGGTGGCACGGAACGCCGCATTCTGCGGCCAAAGAGCGGAGAGAATGTCCGAGACCGCCCCACAGGCGCCTGCCAGTGCTCCCCCCGAAGCCGACATCGCGGCGGCCCTGGGTGCGCGCTCGATCGTGCTTGTGGGCATGATGGGCGCCGGAAAGTCCACGATCGGTCGCCGGCTGGCCGCGCGTCTGCATCTGCCCTTTGTCGACGCCGACACCGAGATCGAAGCGGCGGCCGGCATGAAGATACCGGAGATCTTCGAGCTTCATGGCGAGCCACATTTCCGCGACGGCGAGGCTCGGGTGATCGCCCGCCTGCTGGAAGGGGGCCCTGCCGTGCTCGCCACCGGCGGCGGCTCCTTCATGCGCGAGGAGACCCGCCAGCGCATCAAGGCCAAGGCGGTCTCGATCTGGCTCAGGGCGGATGCTGAGGTCATCATGCGCCGCGTGCGCCGACGGTCCGACCGCCCGCTATTGCAGACCGCCGATCCCGAAGGAACCGTCGCGCGGCTCCTGAGCGAGCGCGAGCCGGTCTACCAGAACGCCGATCTGACCATTTCCTCGCGCGATGTGCCGCATGACAAGATCGTCGAGGAATGCATCGAGGCGCTGCGCAGCCATCTCTGCGGCACCGGTGCCGCGCAAGAGCAATCCGACGTGGTGAGTGCTTCACGATGACCGTGCCCTCCAGACATGCCGAACCGGCGATCGTCGCCGTCTCGCTCGGCGATCGCGCCTACGAGATCGTCATCGGTCGTGACGTATTGCGGTCGCTCGGCGAGCGGATCGCCGAGTTGCGTCCGGGCGCACGCACCGCGATCGTCACCGACCGCAACGTCGCAAAGTACTGGCTGGAGAAGGCCGAAGCCTCGCTCGCCGCCGCCGGCATCGCTTCCTCGCGCATCATCGTCGAGGAAGGCGAGATCTCGAAAACCTATGCGGGCCTGGAGCAGGTCAGCGAGGCGCTGATCGCCGCGAAAATCGAGCGCAACGATCTCGTGGTCGCGCTCGGCGGGGGCGTCGTCGGCGACCTTGCCGGCTTCGCCGCGGCGATCCTGCGTCGCGGCGTCGATTTCGTGCAGGTGCCGACTTCGCTGCTCGCGCTGGTCGATTCATCGGTCGGCGGCAAGACCGGTATCAACTCGCCGCAGGGCAAGAATCTGCTGGGGGCTTTCCACCAGCCGGTGCTGGTCATCGCCGACACCGCGGTCCTCGACACGCTGTCGCCCCGCCACTTCCGCGCCGGCTATGCCGAAGTCGCCAAATATGGCGTGCTCGGCGACAAATCGTTTTTCTCATGGCTCGAGAAGAATCACGGCGAGGTCTTCGCGGGTGGGGCCGCGCGCGAGCATGCCATCGCGACCTCCTGCCGTGCCAAGGCCGCGATCGTGTCGCGTGACGAGCGCGAGACGGGCGAGCGCGCCCTCCTCAATCTCGGTCACACTTTCGGCCATGCGCTGGAAGCGGCGACCGGCTTTTCCGACCGCCTGTTCCATGGCGAAGGCGTTGCGATCGGCATGGTGCTGGCGGCGGAGTTCTCCGCCGAGCTCGGCATGATCGCGGATGCGGATGCGGCGCGGATCAAGCGCCACCTTGCCGAGGTTGGCCTGCCGACCCATCTGCAGGATATCGCGGGATTTGCGCAGGAAGGTCTTGCCGATGCCGACGCGCTGATGGCGCTGATGGCGCAGGACAAGAAGGTCAAGCGCGGCAAGCTCAACCTCATTTTGCTTCGTGGGATCGGCCAGGCCACGATCGTGGAAGACGTCGATCCTGCGAGCATCCGCGCCTTCCTTCAACAGAAGTTGGCGCAATGACAGCGACGTCGTGAGGGCAGCATCTCAGGGAAAGCGTCGCCCAGAGCAGTCGCGAGGCGGACATGAATTCGATCGCTGTCAATCTGTCACTGGCTATTCTTCTGCTCGCCGCCAACGCGTTCTACGTGGCGGCCGAGTTCGCCTTGGTGAAGAGCCGCGGGTTTCGCGTCAAGGCCATGGTCGAGCAGAAGCGTTTCGGCGCGCGTTTGCTGCAAGAGATGATGAGCAATATTGAAGCTTATCTCGCGTGTTGCCAGCTCGGCATAACCATGGCATCGCTCGGCCTCGGCTGGGTCGGCGAACCGACAGCTTCGGCGTTGCTCGGTCCGGTTCTCGAACCGCTCGGGTTGTCGGAGCCCGCGTTGCACTTCACGTCCTTCCTCGCCGGTTTCCTGGTGTTCTCCTCGCTGCACATCGTCATCGGCGAGCAGGTGCCGAAGACGCTCGCGATCAGAGAGCCGGTGCCGGTCTCGCAATGGATCGCGTATCCGCTTCAGGTGTCTTACCTGGTACTCTACCCGCTCAACTGGTTGCTCAACAGCGCGTCGCGCGCGATTTTGCGACTGGTCGGCGTACAAGAATCCTCGCAGCATGAAATCCTTACCGACATCGAAATCGAAGGGCTCGTGGAGGAATCGGCCGTTCACGGCAAAATCGAAAGCGGTGAGGCCGAATACATCCATAATGTCTTTCGCTTTGGTGACTTGGCCGTGTCCGACGTCATGGTCCACCGCACCGCGATGGTGATGATCAATGCCGACCTGCCGCCCGAGGAACTGGTGCGGGAGGTGTTGGCCACCGAATACACCCGGATTCCATTGTGGCGCGAAAAGCCGGAAAACATCATCGGCGTGCTGCACGCCAAGGACCTCTTGCGCGCGCTTCGTGCCAACGAGGGCGACGCGTCGAAGATCGACGTCTCGACCATCGCGCTGCCGCCATGGTTCGTGCCGGAGATGCGGCCGTTGTCAGAACAGCTCAAGGCGTTTCGCCGCCGCAAGACCCACTTTGCGCTCGTCGTGGACGAGTACGGTGAAGTCGAAGGCATGGTGACGCTGGAGGACATCCTGGAGGAGATCGTCGGCGATATCGCCGACGAGCATGACATCGTGGTGGCCGGCGTCCGCACCCAGCCCGACGGCTCGGTCGTGGTCGATGGCTCGGTGCCGATCCGCGATCTGAACCGCGCCTTGGACTGGCATCTGCCCGACGAGGAGGCGACTACGGTGGCGGGCCTGGTCATTCACGAGGCGCGCTCCATCCCCGAACGAGGTCAGAGCTTCACCTTCCATGGCTTCCGCTTCCGCGTGCTCCGCCGCGAGCGCAACCGCATCACGGCGTTGCGCATCTCGCCCGTGGCCCGCGATGCCGACATCGAGGACGCCAAGCCGAAAAGGGCTGGAACTGCGTTCTGAGCCTCATGCTCAACCCCCACGCTGAGGAGGCGCGTAAGCGCCGTCTCCGGACGTTGCTTCGCATCGCCAGTAGAACCAGGAGCGGCCTTCATTCTTCGAGACGCGCACCATGCGCTCCGCCGGAGAAGGGTCAGACCAGTGATCCGGCGCAAGTTCTTAGAACTTTCCTAGCCTTCCCCCGGCGCCTTGGCATGGATCGCCAGTGCATGTACCGAGCCGGAGAGTTCCCCCGCCAGCGCCCCATTAATCATGCGGTGGCGCTCGACTCGGCTCTTCCCTTTGAAGGCGGGCGATACGATATAAACTCGGAAATGCGTCCCGCCGCCCGGGCGATGGCCGGCGTGACCTTCATGCAAATGTGATTCATCGATCACCTCTAGGCTTTCAGGGGTGAAAGCTTCGCGCAACCTGTTCGTGATAACGTCGGTGGTGGCCATGTGCGGCCATTAACGACGCCAATCGCCTTTCGTCAATGCCGGGAGCCGCGCTATTCGCAATGTCAAGACTTGAAGCTTTTCGCATTGCGTAGTCAAAGTCAGTCATGCCGAACGATTCATCCAAGTTCTTCGACTCCATCCGCATCAAGCCGACCAAGGCGAAGCAGGACGCGCGGGTGCGCGAGACCGCCGTCAATTGCGAATGGCCCGATTGCAAGAACAAGGGCGCTCACCGTGCTCCCAAGGGGCGCACGCGGGAGTACTGGCATTTCTGCCTGGATCACGTGCGTGAATACAACCAGGCGTACAATTACTTCTCGGGCATGAATCCGGAAGCGGTCGCGCGCTATCAGAAGGATGCGCTGACCGGCCATCGTCCGACCTGGAAGATGGGCGCCAATGTCGGTTCCAAGGGCGCGGGGGCCGATATCGACGGCGCCTTCGATCCGTTCAGCATGTTCAGCGAGATCAACGGCCGCGCGCGCTGGCGCCAGGGTCCCGAGGCCCAACCCAAGCCCGAGACGCGCAAGGTGATGAACGCCGAGCGCAAGGCGCTGCAGGTGATGGGGCTGGGCCCCGACGCCACGCTGGAACAGGTCAAGATCAAGTACAAGGCCCTGGTCAAGCAGCACCATCCCGACGCCAATGGCGGAGACCGCTCGACCGAAGACCGCCTGATCGAGATCATCAAAGCGTACAATTATCTGAAGACCGTGGTGCGGGCGGGCTGAGCCCGCTTGTCCCGGCAATACCGGGACAAAGGCTTGCGCATTCCTCGCGGATCAGGCGACGCCGGGCCTTGGCCCGACATAGGAAGACTCGGCCTGATCAGCCGCCGGTGCGTTACTGCTCGACCGGCTTTGAATCTCCACCAGGCTTCCCCGGATTTTCTACTCTGAAAGGCCCGCGGCACGGCGGCGTCGGCGTCAAAAACGCGCTCGTCGGCTGGAGCGAAGTCAGCCCGAACAGCGGCTACGCTTGGAAATTTTCACGACAGCAACAGGCTTGTGCCCTGGCTAGTTCCACCGGCCCGGAAGGACAGCCATTGCGAGAAAGCCCAATCCAACCAAAATGCTTGGAAGAGCCAACATCGCTGCAAGAATGGTTGCCAGGGTTTCGTGGGCTCCGGCCCGCAACGCGAAACTCCCCCCCAGCACGCCAGCGACAACAAGAAACATCAGGAGCCAGAGACCGGAATTGTCCGAAGAAACGGAGCCATCCGATAACCCGATGACAAGAAATACAAGTAGCAAAAGCGCGACGATGAGATCGACGCCCCAGGGAATCCAGAAATACATTACGCTTTCTCTTTAAACCTGTCTCATGTGGAGAGCGAAGCTTTCAGTTCGAATTCACGGGTCAAAGAAAACAAGTGCGCGTTCATCGATGGCAAATCCCGCCTTGTTCTCGACGCACCATGCCTCAAGTTCGTCTCTAAGGACAGGCCACAAATCTCGTGCCCATTCGGGCGCCTTGTTGTGCCAGGCTTGCTCTGAAGGCAGGCATGCGGACGGCTTCCCCATGTAGAATTCGATAATGAATCTGCCGCCGCCACCAGAGCACACAAGCTCTTCCTTCCATCGCGGGTTAAATGAGAAGGTACTCATGGCTTCCTCTGAGTGAAGGGGACGTGGGAATCGAGCGACAGCGCGGTGCGCCCGGGCGCGGCCGGGTGACCAACGGCTTGTGACGGCTACTGCGTCTCGCTGGTGCGCGGGCTTACAACCTCTTTGCCATGGCGGCGACGAATGATCCATATCGCAACTCCGAAGGTCAGCGCGCCTCCGAGCACGGCAAAAATCCAGAGGTGCTTGCCGACATGCTGATCATGCGGCAGGCCGGCATAGGCATGGAGGGCGGAGACCGCTGCGACCCCCGGCAGCACATGGGCCAACGCCCACAGTACGATCGCCGGAATGTTCACGGCGTAGAAGCGCGAGGGCGGCATCCCCAGCGCGCCGGCGGTCATCGGCACGAAGGCGCGGATCGGCGGTACAAAGCGCGCGAAAAACACCGCCCAAATTCCCCAGCGACGGAAAAACGCTGCGCTCTCCGCGAGCATGCGGGGGTAGGTGGTCAGCGGCCAGCTGTTCAGGATCTGCTGTTGGCTGCGGTGGCCGGCCCAAAAAGCCGAGCCGTCCCCGAGTACCGCCCCAGCGATTGCTGCCAAAAGCACTCCCTGCAGCGCCAGTTCACCGCCCGGGACGAGCGCGCTCAGCGCCAGGATGATGGTCGAACCCGGGACGACCGACCCGACCACCGGTACGGCCTCCAGCAGCGCCGCGAGGAAGAGCACGAGATAGCCGAGCCACGCGTGTGCCGCGACGAAATTGATCAGCGGGTCGAGGAAGGAGGTCACGGAATCCCTGAACTGGCTTGGCCGGAGCTGACCCAAGCATAGCAGGACAGGGGTCGAAGATACCGCTCCGGCAGCCTATCTTGACCCGCTGGTAAATTTCGGCGCCATTTGCAGGGCAGCCTTTCAAAAATGTCGTTCCTTGCCTATCTAGATGACAAGACAACGGAACTTTGATTGGGCCGCGGGCTTCTGCCAACCGTTCGTCTCTGATAGGTTCCTTACAGCACCCAGCCGCAGCCAAAGTGCCAAAACCGGTCTCGGGACGCCCCCGAACCTCGGAGGATTGATGACGACCGCCGCAATGCCCAAAATTGAGGAAGTCGCCGGCTTGCCCGACATGAAGGTGTCTGTCCGGCAAGTGTTCGGGATCGACACCGATCTCGAGGTGCCTGCCTATTCGGAAGTTGATCCGCACGTGCCGGAGGTCGACTCCGACTACCGATTCGATCGCGCCACCACGCTCGCGATCCTGGCCGGCTTTGCCAAAAACCGCCGCGTCATGGTCACGGGCTATCACGGCACCGGAAAATCGACTCACATCGAGCAAGTCGCCGCCCGCCTCAACTGGCCCTGCGTCCGCGTCAACCTCGACAGCCACATCAGCCGCATCGATCTGGTTGGCAAGGACGCCATCGTCGTGAAGGATGGCAAGCAGGTCACCGAATTCCGCGACGGCATCCTGCCCTGGGCACTGCAGCACAACGTTGCGCTGGTGTTCGACGAATACGACGCCGGCCGTCCCGACGTGATGTTCGTGATCCAGCGCGTGCTGGAAGTCTCCGGCCGCCTGACGCTGCTCGACCAGAACAAGGTGATCAAGCCGCACCCGGCGTTCCGCCTGTTTGCGACTGCCAACACGATCGGTCTCGGCGACACGTCGGGTCTCTATCACGGCACCCAGCAGATCAACCAGGGCCAGATGGACCGCTGGTCGATCGTCACCACGCTGAACTACCTCAGCCACGACGAGGAGGTGGAGATCGTGCTGGCGAAGGCGCGCCACTATCGCACGACAGAGGGGCGCGACATCGTCAACAAGATGGTGCGTCTCGCCGATCTCACCCGCAACGCGTTTGCCAATGGCGACCTGTCCACGGTGATGAGCCCGCGCACGGTCATCACCTGGGCGGAAAATTCCGAGATCTTCGGCGACATCGGCTTTGCCTTCCGCGTTACGTTCCTCAACAAGTGCGACGAGCTGGAGCGGCCACTTGTCGCCGAGTTCTATCAGCGCTGCTTCAATGCGGAATTGCCCGAATCGGCCATTAACGTAGCGCTCAGCTGACCCATGACCTCCATCACCGTCGAGCGCAGCATCGGGAAGACCAGGAAGGCGGTGCTCGACGGACTTATCGCTTACAATACCGAGCGGATGGGGAAGCAGAAGTACAAGCGCCTCGCTGTTTCACTGCGAGAGCGCGGCCGAATCGCAGGCGGGATTGTCGGGGAGGTCTGGGCCACGGTACTGTTCATCCAGTTCTTCTGGATCGACCAGAAACTTCGCGGCAAGAACTATGGAACAAAGCTGATCGGGACGATTGAGGACGAAGCAAGACGGTTTGGTGCCACGCGCTCCTATGTGGACACGATGAGTTTCCAGGCTCCGGGCTTCTATCGCGCCTGCGGGTATACAGAGTTCGGTTCGATTGAGGGCTATCCCGGCGGCGTGACCCGCCATTGGTTTGCGAAGTCGCTATGAGCATATCCAATTCCAAGTTTCGCGGGACCAAGGAAGCGCCGACCGAGCCGTTCAAGCGCGCGGTGACCGGCTGCCTGCGTGCGATCGCAAGGGCTCCGGAGCTGGAAGTTTCGTTCGCCGCCGAGCGCCCCGGTCTTGCGCCAGGCAAGGCGCGCCTGCCGGAGCCGGCCCGCAAGATGAGCAAGCGCGATGCGGCGATCGTGCGCGGCCATTCCGATTCGATCGCGCTCAAGCTCGCCTGTCACGATCCCAAGGTTCATCGCAAGCTGATGCCGGGAAATCCGCAGGCGCGCAGCGTGTTCGAGGCGGTGGAGCAGGCCCGCGTCGAGGCGATCGGGGCGCGCCGCATGTCCGGCGTCGCCAAGAACCTCGCCGCGATGCTCGATGATCATTTCCATCGCGGCAAGTTCGACGAGATCACCGACCGGGCCGATGCCCCGCTCGGGGACGCGCTCGCCATGCTGGTGCGCGAGCGCCTGACCGGGCTTGCGCCGCCGGCCGCCGCCAAGAAGATGGTCGATCTCTGGCGCCCCATCCTGGAAGGCAAGATCGGCACGCGCCTCGACCGGCTCGATCGGCTCGTCGAGGATCAGACCCGGTTCGGCGATGCCGTGCACGACTTGCTGTCGGCACTCGATCTCGGCGATGAGCGCAACGCCGAGGCGGATGAGGACTAAAACCAGGACGACAACCGCGACGGCGATAACGACCAGTCGGGCGCCGAAGGCTCGCCCGACAGCGACGCCGCGCAGGAGATGTCCGCCGACCAGGCGCAGGCGACGACGGAGGAGATGAGCGAGAGCGCTATGGAAAGCGCGCAGGCCTCCACCAGCGACACCTTCGACGACGGCGAGCTCGGCGACGACGAGACGCCGGGCGAAGCGACCAGGCCGAACAGCCGCGGCGCCAACGAACCGCGCGGGCCGGAATATCACGCCTTTGCGCCGCGCTTCGACGAGGTCATCGCGGCCGAGGATCTGTGCGATCACGACGAGCTGGAACGGTTGCGCGCCTATCTCGACAAGCAGCTTGCGCACCTGCAGGGCATCGTCGCGCGGCTCGCCAACCGCCTGCAGCGCCGGCTCATGGCGCAGCAGAACCGTGCCTGGGAGTTCGACCTCGAGGAAGGCATTCTCGACCCGGCGCGGCTGTCGCGCGTGGTGGTCGATCCCTATCACCCGCTGTCCTTCATGCGGGAGAAGGAAGCGACTTTCCGCGATACCGTAGTTACGCTGCTGCTCGACAATTCCGGTTCGATGCGCGGACGTCCGATCACCGTGGCGGCGACCTGCGCCGATATCCTGGCGCGGACGCTCGAGCGTTGCGGCGTCAAGGTGGAGATCCTCGGCTTCACCACCCGCGCCTGGAAGGGCGGCCAGTCGCGCGAAGCCTGGCTCGCTGCCGGCAAGCCGGCCAATCCGGGACGGCTCAACGACCTGCGGCACATCATCTACAAGGCGGCGGACGCGCCGTGGCGGCGTGCGCGCAAGAATCTCGGCCTGATGATGCGCGAAGGCCTGCTCAAGGAAAACATCGACGGCGAGGCGCTGGACTGGGCGCACAAGCGCCTTCTGGCCCGCGCCGAGCAGCGCAAGATCCTGATGATGATCTCCGACGGCGCGCCGGTCGACGACTCCACGCTCTCGGTCAATGCCGGCAACTATCTGGAGCGGCACCTGCGCTTCGTCATTGAGGAGATCGAAACCCGCTCGCCGGTGGAGCTCATCGCGATCGGGATCGGTCACGACGTGACGCGCTATTATCGCCGAGCGGTGACCATCGTCGACGCCGAGGAACTCGGCGGCGCAATCACCGAAAAGCTCGCCGAACTTTTCAGCGAGACCAGCGGCGCGCCCGCGGTGAGCCGGCCGCCCCGCAAACTGCATTCGTGAACCAGCCTCATTCCCGACGCCGCTTCCTTGCCTGCGCGGCGGCGGGCCTCTCCGCGGCCGCGCTGACGCGTGTCGCTCATGCCCAGCTCGCGACCCAGCCGCCGCCGAAGCTTCCCGCGGAAGACGAGCATTCCGTCACCGCACCGGTCTCGATCGATGTCAATGCGCGCCCGATCCCGTCATTCGATCCGCGCGATCGCTCGCATGTGCGCTTTGGGGCACTCGAGTACAGAAGCGGGCTTGTGCTGACTTCCTCGTATCGGGGGTTCGGCGGCCTGTCGGGGATGAGGCTGGACAAGAACGGCGAGCGCTTCATCGCCATTTCCGACAAGGGCGGCTGGTTCACCGGGCGCATCGTCTATCGCGGCCGTGAGATGGTCGGGCTCGACGACGTCGAGGCTTCGCCCATTCTCGGTCCCGACGGCCGGCCGATCACCGCGCGCGGCTGGTACGATTCCGAATCCATCGCGCTCGACGGCTCCTTCGTCTATGTCGGGCTCGAGCGCGTCAACCAGCTCCTGCGCTTCGATTTCGCCAAAGGCTTTACCCGGGCGCGCGGCGAGCTGATGACATTGCCGTCGGCCGCCAGGCGCCTTCCCAACAACAAGGGGCTGGAAGGGCTCGTCGTCGTGCCGAAAGGTTTGTCGCTCGCCGGCACGCTGATCGCATTCTCCGAGCGCGGGCTCGACCGCGACGGCAACCTGATCGCCTTTTTGATCGGCGGGCCGCGAGCGGGCCAGTTCGCTATTCGCCGCAGCGAGAATTTCGATGTCGCCGACGCCGTGCTCCTGCCCTCCGGCGAGCTGTTGATCCTGGAGCGGAAGTTTTCCTGGCTCGGCGGCGTCGCCATCCGCATTCGCTCGCTGCCGCTCAAATCGGTCGCGCCCGGCGCGATCGTCGACGGGCCAGCAATCTTCCATGCCGATCTCGGCCAGGAGATCGACAACATGGAGGGCATCGACGCACATGTGAGCGCGGATGGCGAGACCGTGCTGACGCTCGTTTCCGACGACAATTTCTCGATGCTCCAGCGGACCCTGCTGTTGCAGTTCGCGCTCGTGGACTGACTTGACCTCTTGATGGGCTTTGCCATGACAACCATCGAGTTGCATGGCGAGGCGCGGGGCTATGCCAAGGCGGCGGCTAGCAATTTCCATTGCGCCGACTAAGCTTCTTTTCTCGTCCCTGTCGCATTCATCCCCGGAACTCGCATGAGCGCCCTGTTTTCTCCGATCGAATTGCGCGGCCTGAAGCTGAAGAACCGCATCATGGTATCGCCGATGTGCCAGTACTCGGCCGTCGACGGCGTCGCTAACGACTGGCACTTCACCCACATCAATTCGCTGGCGCTGTCCGGCGCCGCGATGTTCTGCATCGAGGCCACCCATGTGGAAGCCATCGGCCGCATCACGCCCGGCTGCCTCGGGCTCTACGACGACGCCTGCGAGGCGGCGCTCCGGCCCATCATCGCTTCGGCGCGAAAGCATTCCAAATCGGCGATCGCGATGCAGCTGGCCCATGCCGGCCGCAAGGCTTCCAGTGCGCGGCCCTGGGAGGGCGGGCAGCTGATCCCGCCGGACAAGGGCGGCTGGCAACCGCAGGCGCCGAGCGCGATCCCGCACAAGGAGGACGAGCCGCCGCCGACCGCGCTCGATGCCGCGGGGCTGAGGCGCATCCGCGACGCCTTTGTCGACAGCGCCCGGCGCGCCGAACGGCTCGGGCTCGATGCGCTGGAGATCCATTCCGCCCACGGCTATCTGCTCCATCAATTTCTCTCCCCGATCGCAAACCGACGCACCGATGCCTATGGCGGCTCCCTGGCGAACCGCATGCGCTTTCCGCTCGAAGTGTTCGAGGCGGTGCGCGCCGCGTTCCCGGATCACAGGCCGGTCGGCGTCCGCGTCTCCGCGACGGACTGGGTCGAGGGCGGCTGGGACCTGGCGCAGACCATCGAATACGCCCGCGAGTTGAAAAAGCGCGGCGTCGACTGGATCGATGCCTCCTCCGGCGGCGTGTCGCCGAAACAAAGAATCGCGCTCGCGCCCGGCTACCAGGTGCCGTTCGCGGAAAGCCTCAGGCGCGAGGTCGGCGTCACCACCATCGCGGTCGGCCTGATCACAGAGGCCGCGCAGGCCGAAGAGATCGTCGCCTCCGGCAAGGCCGACATGGTCGCGCTCGCCCGCGGCATGCTCTACGATCCGCGCTGGCCCTGGCACGCGGCGGCCGAGCTTGGCGGCCATGTCGATGTCCCGCCGCAATACTGGCGCTCGCAGCCTTCGACCCACAAGGACCTGTTCGGCACCACCACTTTCGGCGCGCGCTAGCTTCCTCTGACGTCGGCCGAAACAATGCGCGGCGAACCGCGACCGCCTCGGGGAATTCACCTGGCTTTCGCCCCATCGCGAAATGCCCTAACCTGATCGCCTTGGAACGAAGCGGGGGACGCCATGCAGTTACGTGTCAGGAAGACCGCCCATCTGTTCGAGCGTTCGGGCCTTGCGCTGGCCGGGGCGGCCTGCGGACTGTTCGTGGGCGCCTATGTCGGCTCGAGCATCAACGCGCTCACCACGCAGGGCTTTCTGCTCGCGATGATGCTGGCCGGCGCCGCCGGTTTCTACCTCGGCATCGACACGCCGCCGCTTCCCTTCTCCGAGGATAGCGCCGATCCCGGCGACACCCGCATCGATGCCGCGGAATTCCTCAGCGCGGTCGGCACCCTCCTGGCAACGCTCACCGCTTTCGTGTCCGTCGGCGTGATCGTGCTGCGCGAGGAGCCGCATATGTTCTGGACCTGGCTCGTCCTGTTCGGCTGGGTCGGCGGCGTCGCCATGCAGATCCTCGCCGGCGCCAAGGCGCGGATGCGCAAGTAGCGGGCTACACCGGCCGCCGTAAGCAGAAATTAGCGATTTGTTGCCCATGTTGAGCGATGCGGCCCGATCGGGCCGGAGCGGGCAGGGCGCATGGAGCTGTTGGCGGCCTATTGGTCGAAGGCGGAGCTGATCACGAACGGCGTGTTGCTGCTGCACCTGATCGGCGCGGCCCTCGTCGGGCTCCTGCTCGGCTATGAGCGCTCCTTTCACGGCCGCGCCGCCGGCATGCGCACCTACGCGCTGGTCTGCGCCGCCTCGACGCTGCTCACCGCCATCAACGGCTTTCCCGCCCACTGGTATGGCGGCATGGCGCCGACGCCCTCGGCCGCGGATCCGACCCGCGTGATCCAGGGCATCATGACCGGCATCGGCTTTCTCGGCGCCGGCGTCATCATCAAGGACGGCTTCGCCATCCGCGGCGTCTCCACCGCGGCCTCGATCTGGATGACGGCGGCGATCGGCGTCATCATCGGCGTCGGCTTCTACGGCGCCGCGATCAGCGCCACTGCGCTCTCGCTCGTCGCCATGACCATTCTCGGCCGCGTCGAGAAGTGGCTGC
This sequence comes from Bradyrhizobium sp., assembly GCF_016213215.1. GTDB lineage: Bacteria > Pseudomonadota > Alphaproteobacteria > Rhizobiales > Xanthobacteraceae > Bradyrhizobium. Next base: position 18,629 of record NZ_JACRAW010000019.1, read on the forward strand.
CGCATCAGACCACGCTGCATCTGTCGCTGGTCTATCCGCGCACCATGGTGCCGACCGCGGAAGAGCTTGCCGAATGCATGAAGGCCTACGGCTTCACCATCCTCGACTGGTCCTACGAATACAGCGAGGCCAGGCGCCAGTTCCATTTCGAACTGGTGCTGCAGGCTAACGGCCATCACGAGACCGCGCTGATGGCGCGCGACCTCTCCAGCGCGCAGGACGTCATCGAGTTTCGCCTGTCGCCCTCGCGCGCGTGAGGCTCCTGCCTCTTACCCGCCCCTGGAGAAGAGGGTGGTCAGCGCTTCGCGCGCCCTAGAACGCGACGCCCATGCGCGGGCCCTTCCGCCACACCACCCGGCAGCGCTTGCGCGTCTTGCCGTGCAGCAGCTCGAAGCGATCGGGGATCGTCACATGGCCACGGAAGTCGATGCAGGCCCCGCCGGGGGAAAAGTCGACCAGCGTGCAGTGGAGCAGGGGCGCCTTCGGGCCGAGGATGATCGAGGCACTGCTGGAGACCAGCCCGTGCGGCCTGACGCGGGCAAAGCGACGAGGATGGTCGACCATGGCCTGTGCTCCAATGGAAATGCGCCGGCCAGAATGTCGGCGGTCCGCTTCCACGCGGCTAATATGAGCCGAAGAATTTTAAGGAATTGTTATGATCCTGCTCTTGGCAACGCTTTGCACGTGCCCTGCCGGCTCTTGAAATTCGATTTTCAAACAACGGAAGGCATGAGGACGCGTTCTCGCGGCACGGATCGCGCCCGAGCTTTGCTGTCTCCATCACCCTCCTTGTGCAAGTCCTTGTGCAAGAGGGCGCAGGGAAGACCGGGTGCCCGCTGCACCCGCGGTCTCGTGTGCGTATTGCGCAAAAGAAGCTGCACACGAGCATACAGGTACAGCCGACGACACCCGGCCTTCCCTGCGCAGTGGCTTTACGGCTTATGCCGTGCTCTCCCCGGCGACGAATTCCTTTTTGTCACCGTCGCTCCGCAGATTGACGACGCCTCACGCCCGGTTGGGCCAAAAACGCCTCTGCGGAACTTGACTGCAGCAACGGTAGCCAGGACCACACGGTTTTGCCGCACGCGATCCGTCTTCGCCTGAAGGCTTCGCCGGACTTGCGTCCGCCACGCCGTCAGGAAAGATGGAGAACAACGTCGTTCGTCCTGCGCGGGGCAAACCACTCACGAAAATCGCCCTGTGGTTCACATCTCGCGCCGACGCTGCCGCGTCCACCGCATCTTCATCCCACGTTCGTGACGATCGCGACCCGCCCCTCTTGCCGGGATGAGACGGCAATGCATATACGCTCCTTTTTGATTCGGAAAAAGCGAAATATTTTTGCGGCGGGGGATTGACGGGTTTCGCAGTGATTTGCCCGCCGGGCGCGGTGAGTCCCCCCTCACCGGCGATGCGAGCCGACCTCTCCCCGCGAGCGGGGCGAGGTGGAGTGGGCGCGCTGCGCACGCATCCCGGGATGACGGGAGGTGTGATTGGCAGCGGCGAGGCACGCTTTCTCTCTCTGGGAGCGAGCGGCAGCAATCCTCGCATTCCGCGCTGCCGGCCGTCAGCTCACCCTGCGCTCGCCCTTGGCGAACGTGCTCAGGCCCAGCCACGCCTGCATGGAACGGGCGATGGCCTTGTCGCCGTCGACCTCGATGTGGCCGGCGTCGAGCTCGCTGTTGAGGTTGGAGATCCCCATCCACACCGCCGTCATGCTGCGCAGCGAACCGCGCACATAGAGATCGACCTCGTAGCCGGGATCGATCAGGCAGAGATCGACCTTCACGCCGTCGACGACGAGCCACCACGACCGCCGGTCGGGCGCCAGCTCCGGATAGATGAACTTGATGGTGCAGCGGCGCGGCGGCAGGGGATTGGGCTTGAGATTGCGCCGCATGTCCCACATCAGCAGCGACGGATCGAGGTTCTTCAGCGACAGCGATGATTCGATCCAGCGTTGTCCCCAGAAGCCCAGGTTCTCGATGACGCCGCGCAGGTCCTCGCCCGCCGGCGTCAGCCTGTACTCCATCACGCCCGCCTGCGCGCTGGGGGTGGCGCTGACGATGCCCGCCTCTTCGAGTTCCTTGAGCCGTTTCGAGAGCAGCGACGGCGACATTCGCGGCACACCGCGGCGCAGGTCGTTGAAGCGCGTCGAACCGCACAGCAATTCCCGCAGCACCAGCGCCGTCCAGCGGTTGCAGACGATCTCCGCCGCGAGCGATACCGGGCAGAACTGTCCGTAGGTTCCAGTTTCGAATTTGTCAGGCACGAGGTTGCTCCTTTCTCGAGGAGGCGTCGCGGCAGTACAGAAAATATACCACCTGCGCATGCCAGTGCCAAATCGTCGCGCCGAAACTTCAGCAATCACGAAGACTTGCGCGGGCCGGCTGCGCAGGTTCCTGCGGCAGTACAGTTTCCGAACTGGAGAGCCGCGACCGCACGGGACTATGCTCTTTCCCATCAACGATGACGAATGAGGAGGAAATGATGAGCATCAACACAGCCTTTTCCATCGATGCAACGACGCCGCCGAGTGCGGTCGACATCGCGCGCGAGCTCGGACCCGTGTTTGCCAAACGCGCCGAACAGACGACCGACGAAGATCGCTTCGTCGCCGAGAACTACGCCGATTTGAAAGCGTCGGGGCTGGTCGAGGCCGGCGTTCCCGTCGAGCTCGGCGGCGGCGGCGCCGATGTCGACGAGCTGGCGGAGATGCTGCGGACCCTCGCCCGGCACTGCTCTTCGACGGCGCTCGCGTTCTCGATGCACACCCACCAGGTCGCGATTCCCGCCTGGCGCTGGCGGCACCAGAAGGCGACCGCCGCCGAACCGCTGCTCAGGCGGATCGCGCAGGAGCGCATTATCCTGCTCTCGAGCGGCGGCTCGGACTGGATCGGCGGCTCCGGCAAGGCCGAGAAGGTCGAGGGCGGCTATCGCATCACCGCGCGCAAGGTCTTTTCGTCGGGCTCGCCGGCGGGCGACCTCATGATGACCGCTGCGGTGCTGGAAGAGGAGGACGAGCCGCCCACCGTGCTGCACTTCGGCGTGCCGATGAAATCGCCGCAGGTGAAGATCCTCGACACCTGGCGCGTGCTCGGCATGCGTTCGACCGGCTCGAACGACGTCATGATCGACGGTCACGTCGTGCCCGAGGGCGCGGTGTCCGCGCGTCGCAAGGCCGGCGAATGGCATCCGCTGTTCCAGATTATCGCGACCATCGCCTTCCCGCTGATCTACTCGGTCTATCTCGGCGTTGCCGAGAGCGCGCGCGACATCGCGCTTGCGACCGCCAGACGCAAGCAGCCGGATCAGCATGCGATCCAGCTTGCCGGACGCATGGACACCGAGCTTGCCGGTGCGCGCCTGGCGCAGGAGTCGATGCTGGCCGTGGTCCGCCGCAACGCGCCGTCGGCGGAAACGGTGAACGAGGTGATGATCGGCCGCAACCTGGTCGCCCGTCATGCCATCGCCGCCGTCGAATTGGCGATGGAGCTTGCCGGCGGCGCCGGCTTCTACCGCGCCACGGGTCTGGAGCGGCGCTTCCGCGACATCCAGGCCGCCCGCTATCATCCGATGCAGTCCGGTCCGCAGGCGCAATACGCCGGCGCGATGGCGTTCGGATTGCCGGTCGACAGGATCTACTGAGGAGAGAATCGCCGACGCCCCGCGACGGCGCAACCGCCACTGTTGATCGTCTTTGCGGGGCGCGGCAAGCGACGAAGCAATCCGGCCCGTGGCCGCGGAAGCATTCCGGATTGCTTCGCTTCTGTTTAGCCCGGGGACATGACTGACGGGTGTTCGGGGACATGGTTGACACATCATCATGGCGCTGCTCGGCAGCTCGAACGACGCGGCCAATCCGTACGGCGTCAGCACCTGTCGCCGCCCGACCTCCTGGGAGCGACCGCGTCCGGGCTTGTGCGCAACCGAAGACAGCGCGAGTGGAACATACAGCCGACTTGTCAGCTTCGGTTCAGCTTCGCTCGCGACAATCCGAATCGAACTTTAGAGGTAACAGCGATTGCTGCGGCGGTGACTCGATCGCCACGTCAAGCACAAAAAATCGGCTTCCGGAGCGGTAAAAACGCGAGTTCCCGGGATGACAAACCGGGCCGAAATAGGCGAAAGTGCGCCAAATCCTTTAGAGACGTGGCTATCGTCAATGTCATCGGTGATTCAATCACGATCCACCGCGCTGTGGCTTGCCGCGGCTGCTGCAGTCTTCCTGCTGCAGCCGTCGTGCGCGCAGGCGCAATGGTGGAAGCGTGCGCCCGCCGATTTCGAGGAATGCGCCGAAGCAGCGGAGAAGGCGGCCAGCAAGCAGGAGAAGACGGCGGCGCTCGCCGAATGCAACGCCAAGTTCGCCGGCCGCCGCAAGCCGGGCGGCGGCTACACCTATTACGACTTCCTGCAGGATCGTACCTTCGATATCGCGGGACCCAATCCGACTCCTGAGGAGCAGAAGAAGATCGACGAGCAATACGCGGTCTATCTTGCCAAGGAGCGCCAGAACAACATCGCGGCCGAGGCCGCTGCAAAGCAGCATCAGGAGCAACTGCACCGGGTTTCGCTGCGAACCGAACCTGAACGCGTGCCGGTGCCGCCGGGGCGGCGGGCCAAGCCGCAGGCGGCTACGCCCCAGACCGCAACCCAGACCACAACGCTCGATACGCGGCCGCGTCCCAAGCCGGGCTGCGCCAAGAATTCATTCTCCTGCAACTGGCCGCGCCTTTCGGAAGGCTTGAACGATCTGAAGAAGCTGTTCAGCTCCTCTTCGAGCAAGGCCAAGAAGGGCTGATCCCCACCGGTGTCATTCCCCGCGAAAGCGGGCAGGAGAGCAAAGACGCGCGAGCGCAGTGCCCACCGCCGCGCCACGAATCGTGTCGACACGTGGGCACGCTTCGCTTTGCCCGATCTGAATGACGGCCGAGTTCAATCCGTGATCACCATTGCCCAGAACATTCGATAGGGCGAGTTCGGGTTCTTCACGGAGGCGACCCCGACGCGACGGGCACCGGCCATCAGCAGGTTCTCGCGGTGACCGCGTGAATCCTGCCACTGCTTGAGCATCTCGGCGAAGGTGAGAAAGCCGGCGCCGATATTCTCGGCCGCACGCGACTTGCGCAAGACAGCAACCCGGCTCGCAAAGCTGCCGGCGACGGTGTGGCTGATGGTGCCGCTCGCCGCCATCCCCTGCGCCTGCTTGAGCGCCACGGCATCGAGCCGCGCGTCCGGCTTGACCACAGATAGTCCGTGCGCACGCCGATACGTGCTGATCGCACCGGCATAATCGGCCGCCGACGCCGTGCCGTCGAAGCCAAGGCTCATCATCAGCACAACGACGGCAGGCAACAGTTTCACAACGCGCATCAATGCCTGCTCTTCCGCTTCGCATGGCGGTGCACGACCGGCGGATTGGCAGGCGTGGCCGGTGTGGTCCTGGCGTGGGAAGCCGCCCTTTGCTCCTGCAGCCGCGCATCATAGCCCGGCGACGGGACGACGGTAGGCGGTGCGGCATGTGCCGCCGCAGCGCAGCCGGCGAACACGGCAAGGGCGACCAGCGTGGTGCGACCAAGTCTCATCATTCTGCTCCTCGTCCCGGCGGCAATCGACGCGCAAGCGGCGGGACCGTGCGTCGGAGTGCCCGCAGCTTCCTGTCTGATCAGCGCAACAATGCGGCGCGACGGCGGCACGTCAAGCCATCAAGGTCGACGAGGGTCGGCGCCTTGTAACCGTCATGGCCGACCAATATGTTCCGGAACCGGGGCACACCAGCGCAGGAGAGCAGCATGGGCTTACTCGACGTCCTCAACGGCATGCAGCACGGCCCACGCGGCCCATCTACGCCGAGCTCACAATCCTCATCCTCCGGCGGCATGTCGCCGCTCACCATGGCCATCCTCGGCCTGTTGGCCTGGAAGGCCTTCAAGCACTTCACCGCCAACCAGTCCGGCACGGCGCCACAACCTGCACCGGCGCCCGCACCTTCGCCTTCGACGGGGAGCGGCGGTGGACTTGGCGATATTCTCAAGGGCGGACTCGGCGGACTGCTGGCCGGCGGTGCCGCCGGGAGCGTCATCAGCGGAGGACTTGGCGACCTGCTTCGCCAGTTGGAGCAAAGCGGACAGGGCGACACCGCGAATTCCTGGGTCGGCAAGGGTCCGAACAAGCCGATCTCACCTGGCGACCTCGCCAACGCCCTCGGTGCCGATCAACTCGACCAGCTCTCGAGGCAAAGCGGCCTGTCGCGCGACGAAATGCTGAACGGTCTCAGCCAGTCTCTGCCGCAAGTGGTCGATCACCTGACACCCGAGGGACGGCTGCCCACTGAAGCGGAGCTATCGGATCGGATCTGATTTCGCCTCAAGCCTTGATTCTTGCGGAAGGGGACCACGGCCATGAGCGGTATCTTGTACATCATCGTGGTCGGCTTCATCGCCGGCATCATCGCACGGCTGCTGGCGCCGGGGCCGAACAATCCTAACGGCTTCATCCTGACCACGGTGCTCGGCATCGCCGGCGCGTTTGTCGCGACCTGGATCGGCCAGGCCATCGGCCATTATGGCCCCGACCAGGGCGCGGGCTTCATCGCCGCCACCATCGGCGCCGTGGTGGTGCTGTTCGTCTGGCACCGCTCGGTGTCGAGCGGGTACCTCAGGAGCTGACGGCGCCAGCGCGTGTACTCACAAATCGTCACGTCCGCTTTGCTCTCGGAAGGCGACGTTGAAGCCGACATGGCGCATGTCGGCCTTGGCCACAAGCGGACCTACTGGAGCGTAGAAAACAGACTTTGGCAGCAGCGCAGCCGGACGTAGACGATCTTGGTCGGTCATCTATATTGGTTTGGCACCCGACCCAATTATGAACTTGAAGCTCGTTGTGAAGCCATCGCCGGCTTCAAACTGCTTCAGACATTCATGAACGTCGCCCAAGCTCCGTTTGCGAGCTTGAGCGGGGATGGTTCCTGTTCCTCTAGGGATTGTCTCGCGATCTCGGTCACGCTGAAGCTGATTCCGCCGTCACCACGATAATGGCCGCGCATAGCAACGCCCCTTTACGGCGGTAACTGTGCGGATGAGCGCAATCGAAATACATCGAGTCGCCCTGGCCGAGCGTGAAGTCCTCTCCCTCCAGGTTCACGACGAGCTCGCCATCCAAAACGTAGATGATCTCCGCGCCGGGATGCTCGTGCGGCTCCGACTGCTCGTCTTCCTCCCCAAACTCAACGTAATAGCCGTTGAGCTTGCGGTCGCTGACCGGATAGTCGAGCGACTCGAAGCGGTAGGCGGGCGAAGTCCGTCCCGCCTTCTCCGGAAGACGAATGCGGTCCGCCTTGCGCACCACGGCGTGAACCGGCCGGTCGCTGTCCTCTCTGAAAAAGTGATCGAGCCCGACGCCGAACACCAAAGCGATCCGCAACAAGGTCGGTAGCGTCGGAAACAGATGCCCGCGTTCAATTTTCGACAGCATCGCCGGTGAGAGACCGGTGTGCTCGCTTAGCTGGACCAGCCCCAGCTTTTTGCGCAGCCGCAGCCGGCGGATCTTCGGGCCGATGGCATAGCCCTCAAGGGCCGTAATCAACGTCTCCGACAGCATGGTTCCGGTCTCATTTTCATCCCAGTTCAAAGACGGGGAGTGTTTTTCTCTCTACGAAAACGACTTTTCATATCACGTCAACGTGCTCTTGAAGAAAATCAGTTTTAGTACCATTCAAAAAGGCGCGAGGCAAAACACGTTCTCCCCTTCCTCGAAGCCGGAACGCGGGCCAAGCCGGCCCCATCAAGTCACAGGAGCTAAAGATGAGCAGAGTAGGTATTGCGTCGAAGACCGCGGTCGTTCTGGCCGTGGTAGGTTTGGCGATCAGCGGCACTTTCGCGCGCGCCAGCAATCAGGACATTGTCGACACGGCGGTCGGTGCCGGCCAGTTCAAGACGCTGGCGGCGGCGCTCAAGGCGGCGGATCTGGTTGCTACCCTGAAAGGTCCCGGACCGTTCACGGTGTTCGCACCGACAGACGAGGCATTTGCCAAGTTGCCGGCCGGCACGGTGGAGAGCCTGCTGAAGCCCGAGAACAAAGCGAAGCTGACGGCCATCCTCACCTACCACGTGGTGCCGGGCGCGGTGAAAGCTGAGCAGGTAACTAAGCTGGACCAGGCCAAGACCGTCAACGGCGCAATGGTGAAGGTCACGACCAAAGGAGGCAAGGTGACGATCAACGACGCCACCGTCGTAAAAGCTGATACCACGGCCTCGAACGGAATCATTCACGTCATCGACAAGGTCATCCTGCCGCCCCAGAGCTGATCGGCCATATATCCCCACAAGCGATCGACCGCCGGTCCGCTTTGCTCCAAAGCGGACCGGCACCTTCTCGACAAGGCACCCCCACAGGAGATGCGATCGCTGCTGCTCATCCGAGACAAGAGAACCACTGACATTCTTTTGCCGAACAACAGCGACGAAGACCCATTCGAATGAAAATGCGCGCGGCCGAACTCGGCAGTTTAGTCTTGTTTGTTGCGCTCGTTCTGGGTGGCGGCCTTATCATCGGTTTCGCTACCGCCCCCGGTGCATGGTATGCGGCGCTAAGCAAGCCGCCTTTCAGTCCGCCGAACTGGATCTTTGCCCCGGTTTGGAGCACGCTTTATATCATCATCGCGATCGCTGGGTGGCGTGTTTGGAGAGAGGGCCGCAACAACCCACCAATGAAGCTATGGTGGGGACAGCTCGCTCTGAATTTCGTTTGGTCGCCCATCTTCTTCTCAGGCCATCGCATCAATATCGCCCTTGGCGTAATCGTGCTGCTCCTGATCACGATCATTGGCTTCATCATGAGATCCTGGCGACAGGATAAGCTTGCATCTCTCCTGTTCGCGCCCTACGCCGCGTGGGTGGCGTTCGCTTCGGTTCTGAACGGCGCAATCTGGCTGTTGAACTGACTGGAGGCCGGATGCGCCGCCGCATCGTGATGGTCAGCGATAAAATGCAGAGAGGCTATCGCTATGTATTGTCTGCGCCGGCCGGGCGCGATTTCGACCCGCAATTCCGGCCCGATTTGACGCCCAAGCAGATGCTCGAACTCGGCGTGTTCTGCGGCAAATACCTCACCGATTGTCGTGACGAGTTTCCCGCGAGTTGGTTCGCGCGGGCGAAGCTCTCGCCTTCTGGCCGCGACTGCCTCTGCAACTATTTCGGCGTGGACGCGAGCCAACGCTTGTCGGAATGGCGAAGAAAGGGCTGGATACATCCGAATGATCCGCGCGGCTGGTTCCAGTGGTATTGTCGGTACTACCTAGGCCGGCGCTTGCCTGAGGAGGACGCGCGACAGATCGGGCGCTGGAAGGCCATGAGGCGACACGTCTCACAAATCAGGAAGCATTGCGAACCGGGCGACCCGACTTGCCGGCCGCGGCAGCGCCAGGCGTTGTTACATTGGGCCTACGACAGCCGTAGAATTTAGACGTCACGTCGTCACTGCCGCCCCGCACAGGGCGGCACCTCAACCTATGCGCGGTAATTGTCGGGAGTTGTTGCTCGACTTCCGTTTTGGGTCATAAGCGTCGATGACGACCAAGCGGGGCGACTGCCGCTTTACATCGGAAGCCGACGTTTATGGATACACGCCCTGCTCATGATCGAGAAAGAGGTAGCGCGCTCCGTTATGTCCGGGCTTGTCCCCGGGCATCCACGTCCTTCTCCGCAAGCGGGAAGCCGTGGATGGCCCGGACAAGGCCCGGCCATGACGCTGAGACAGAGGGAGCGACTTCGTCTTGTCACCCCAGATGCATTCCGGCATCCATGCGCACGAGCTCGCCGGTCATGTTGCTCGAGGCCGGCGTCGCCAGGAAACACACCAGCTGCGCGATGTCGTCGGCTGAGGAAGCGAGCTTCAGCGGCACCTTGGCGATGACCATATCGCGGACCTGTTTCGCGCCTTCCTCACCGCGGCCCTTGGTGAACCAGGGTGTATCGATATAGCCGGGACATACCGCATTGACGCGGATCAGCGGCGCGAGCGCCCGCGCCAGCGCCAGCGTCATGGTATTGAGCCCGCCCTTGCTCGCCGCGTAGGCCACCGAGGAGCCGACGCCGCTGATGCCGGCCACGGAAGACACGTTTACCACCGCCGACGCCCGCCCGGACGCCTTGGCTGCCGCCTCCAGGAGGCTGCGGGCCGCGCGGATCATCTGGAACGGACCGATGGTGTTGACGCCATACAGGCGCTGAAAATCCTCCGCCGACAGGCCGTCGAGATTGCCATGCGCGACGTGCTTGGTGGTGCCGGCATTGTTGATCAGCGCGTCCAGCCGCCCCCAGGGAGCCGCGGCCGCAACGATCTTCCGGCAATCCTCGTCGCGCGAGACGTCACCCTGCACGACCGCGACCTCGGCGGCGCCGGCGTTGCGGCAAGCTTCCGCGGTCTGTTCGGCTTCTTTCTGGCTGGACGAATAGTTGATCACGAGCCTCGCGCCGCCCTTCGCCAGGATGGCCGCGGTAGCGGCTCCGAGACCCGAAGCAGACCCTGTCACGATTGCGCACAAGCCGTCCTTCGCCATCCGCGTTTCCTCTCTTTTATGGCATGCTACCTCCTGTTTAGCGGAGTTCGCCACGGCTGCAAATCGGCCAAACTCCGTTGCGTGGAATTAAAGTACCGCGCGACGGCCACGGACGAGTTTCGAAGAGTCTGGGCCGCGCCTTGTGCAAGCGGCCCTGCGACCAGCGCTTGTCAGAGCCATGGCTTTTCCTGATCATCCGGTGCAAGACAACAGGCGCACTCCGCCCCGTTCTTTGCCGCGCGGAAGGTGCCAATTCGAAGACGAGGAACGCCGTGCCGGAGAGTGACAATATCGTCGTCGAGACTGCGGAAAGGATTTTCGCCGATCTCGCCGACCCGCAGGAAGTCAACCGCGACAACAAGGGCGACTGGAAAGCGCCGCTGTGGAAGGCGCTGAGCGAAGCCGGCCTGCCGCTGGCCTGGGTCGGGGAGGATTGCGGCGGATCGGGCGCGAGCCTCGCGGACGGATTTGGCGTCCTGGCCGCCGCCGGCCGCTTTGCCGTCGCGGTGCCGCTGGCCGAGACCATGCTCGCCGGATGGCTCTTGTCGCAGGCGAAGATCCCCTCTCCTGACGGCGAGATGACGGTGGCGCCGGCCAGCCCCAAGGACCGCATCACCCAGAATGCCGACGGCACCCTGTCGGGCCGGGCGCGCGCCGTGCCCTTTGCCAAATCGGCGAGGCACATCGCGGTGCTCGCCACGGGAACGAACGGCTGCTCCATTGCGCTGGTCGAGGCAGTCGCCTGCCGGATCGAGGCCGGCCTCAACCTCGGGGGCGACCACAGCGATGCCGTAACCTTCGATCGCGTGCAGCCGCTTGTCATCAAGTCGGCGCCAAAGGGCTTCGACCAGACCAGCCTGATGCTGATGGGTGGCGTCACCCGCAGCCTGCAGATCGCCGGAGCGCTGGAATCGCTGCTCGACATCAGCGTGAAGTATTCCAACGAGCGCGTCGCGTTCGAGAAGAAGATTTCGAAGTTCCAGGCCGTGCAGCACAACCTGGCAAGGCTCGCCGGCGAGTCGGCGGCGGCACAGGCCGCGGCGACGTCGGCTGCCGACACGCTGGCGAACGCCAAAGCGTGGGACGATGCCATGTTCCTCGAAGCGGTGTCGGCGAAGATCCGCTGCTCGGAAGCCGCCGAGAAGGGCGGCGCGATCGCCCACCAGGTGCATGGCGCGATCGGCTTCACGATCGAGCACATCCTGCATCGCTATTCGCTGCGGGCGCTGTCATGGCGCGACGACTTCGGCTCCGAGAGCTACTGGGCCGTCGAGCTCGGCAAACGCATCGCCGCGCGCGGCGCCGACGAGCTGTGGCCGCTGGTCGCCTCGCGCTGAACGTCAACCAAGATCGCCTGCCTCAATCGAGACCTGACATGACCGCAGCACTCCGTTTCGATCCGATCCGCCTGCCGCCCAAATGCGAAGAGCTGCGCCGCGAAGTGCGCGCCTTCCTGGCCGAGGAAATCGCCCGCGGCACCTTCGACCCGTACCAGCCCAACCGCGAGGACACCGACGCGCCGGAATTCTCCCGCCGCGTCGGCGAGCGCGGCTGGATCGGCATGACCTGGCCGAAGAAATATGGCGGCCACGAGCGCACCTTCCTCGAGCGTTACGTGGTCACCGAGGAGATGCGCGTCGCCAACGCGCCGACGCGGCGTTTCTTCGTCGCCGACCGGCAGAGCGGCCCGGTCCTGCTCAAATACGCGCCGGAGCACGTCAAGATGGACATCCTGCCGCGCATCTGCCGCGGCGAGGTGTGCTTTGCCATCGGCATGAGCGAGCCGAACTCCGGTTCCGACCTGTTCGCGGCAAAGACGCGGGCGACCAAGACCGACGGCGGCTACCTGATCAACGGCACCAAGATCTGGACCTCCTCGGCCCACATCGCCGACTACATGATCGCGATCTTCCGCACCTCGCCGCCGACCAAGGAGAACCGCCGCCACGGCCTGACCCAGTTCCTGGTCAAGATGAAGCAGCCCGGCATCCAGGTGAATCCGATCGGCCAGATCACCGGCCAGTTCGAATTCAACGAGGTGGTGTTCACCGACTATTTCGTCCCCGACGACCATGTGCTCGGCGAGATCGACGGCGCCTGGAAGCAGGCGACCAGCGAACTCGCCTTTGAACGCTCTGGCCCGGAACGGTTCCTCGAGACCTATTACGTGCTCACCGAACTCGTCCGCGCCGTTGGCCCGACCCCCGATACGCGCAGCGCCGAGGGCATCGGACGGCTGGTGGCGCAGCTTCACACCATGCGGCGCATGTCGGTCTCGGTCGCCGGCATGCTCCAGGCCGGCAAGGAGCCGGTGGTGGAGGCCTCGATCGTCAAGGACATGGGCACGGTGTGGGAGCAGCAGCTGCCGCACCGGGTCCGCGACCTTGCCGCCTTTGTCGAAGAGAATGCCTCCAACCGCGAGACGCTGGAAAACCAGCTCTCGTTCGCGATCAAGACCGCACCCAAGCTCACCATCCAGGGCGGCACCACCGAAGTGCTGCGCGGCATCATCGCCCGCGGGCTCGGCTTGCGCTAACCCATTCACTCGAGGATCACCATGGGAACCTACAAGGACATCGCCATCGAGAAGGTCGGACACGTCGGCACGATCGAGATTCGCCGGCCGCCGCTGAACTTCTTCGACATTTCACTGATCAACCAGATCGCGGACGCGCTGGAAGAATTCGACCGCGACATCGAGATCCGCAGCTCGGTGCTGTGCGCACAGGGCAAGGCGTTCTGCGCCGGCGCCAATTTCAGCGATCCGGCGCGACAGGCGCAGGAAGCGCAGGAGGCCAAAGGTGATCCCGCCGACAGTCTCGGCTCGATCAATCATCTCTATATCCAGGCGGTGCGGATCTTCCGCGCCAAGAAGCCGATCGTCGCTGCGGTGCATGGCGCCGCGATCGGCGGCGGGCTGGGCCTTGCGGTGTCGGCCGATTTCCGCGTCACCTGCCCCGAGGCGCGCTTCTCCGCCAACTTCACCCGGCTCGGCTTCCATCCCGGCTTCGGCCTGACGCTCACGCTGCCCGAGCTGATCGGCAGGAACAACGCCGAGTTGATGTTCTATACCAGCCGCCGTGTCACCGGCGAGGAAGCCTATCGCTGGGGTCTCGCCAACGAACTGGTGCCGCAGGACGAGGTCCGCTCCGCCGCCATGAAGCTCGCCGGCGAGATCGCCGAATGCTCGCCGCTCGGTCTGGTCTCGACCCGCGCCACCATGCGCGCCGGCCTTGCCGACCGCGTGCTCGCCGCAACCAACCATGAGCTCGGCGAACAGAACCGGCTTCGCAAGACCGAAGACTTCAAGGAAGGCGTCAAGGCCACCGAGGAGCGCCGCGTGCCGAACTTCAAGGGGCGGTAACCGTCATTCCGGGGCGCGCGCCAGCGCGAGCCCGGAATCCATAACCACAGGCGTTGGTTGCGAGCTGGATCTCGGCCCGCATTGTCGCAAAAGAACTGCATCCTGTGGTTATGGGTCCCCGCCTGCGCGGGGACGACAGCTGCAGTTACGGCGGCGCCGGAAAGCAATGACGCAAAGAGAAGCTCGCGGCGCTACTTCCTCTTCACGACCAACGCATCCACGATGGTGACGCCCTGTCCTTGCGCGTGCACCAGCGCCGGATTGAGCTCGATCTCGGCGATCTCGTTGGCGTGCCGCGCGGCGAGCACCGAGACGTCCGCAATCAGGTTTGAAAGCGCGGCAACGTCCGCTTTCGGCGCCCCGCGAAAACCGTCCAGCAATGGCGCGGCCTTCAGCCTGCGCAGCATCCGTTCCGCCTCCTCGGCGCTGACCGGCGCGGGCCGATAAACGACGTCGCGGAACAGTTCGGTGGTGATGCCGCCGAAGCCGGCCATGACCATCGGTCCGAAGGTCTTGTCCTGCAGGGTGCCGATGATGATCTCGACGCCCTTCTTCGCCATCGGCGCCAGCAGCACGCCCTGGATCGCCGCCGCGGGACGGTGCCGGCGCACGCCCGCGAGCAGCGCGGCGAAGGCAGCGGATGCTTCGCCCTTACTCGCGATGTCGAGCCGCACGCCGCTGACCTCGCTCTTGTGCGGGATGTCGGGCGACTGGATTTTCATCACGAGCGGAAATCCGACCCGGGCGACCGCGGCGTCGAGCCCCCCTTCGTCCGTCACCAGCACTTCGTCAGGGGCCGCGATGCCGGCCGCGCGCAACAGCGCCTTGCTGTCGGCTTCCGACAGGACGGGCGAAGTGAGAAACGCGGAGAGATCGAGCGCTGGCGGGCGCGTCCCCTCGGCCGGCGGGGCAAGCGCAAAGTTCGCGTAATCGACGAGCTGGCGCATCGCAACGCCGACATGCCCAAGGCCCGCCAGCACCACCGCGCCGGACGCGGCAAGCTCTTTTCGCGCGAAATCGGACGGCAGCGTGTAGCTGTAGAAGACGACCGGCTTGTGCCGGGCCCCGAGCACCCGCTTGAGCTCGGCCTGTTTGAACGGCATCCGCACATCGCTTGACAGCGACAGCACCACCAGGATCGCGTCCACTTCGTCGGAAGCAGAGAGCAGGTCGATGCTCCGCTGCAGCCCACCCGAGTTGACGCCTTGCGCGGTGACGTCGATCGGGTTGCGCGCAGTCCCGTAGGAGGGAATCAGCTCCTTGATCCCGCCCTGGATCGTTTCCGACAGCTCGGGCACCTGCAATCCCCCGAGCGCGACCGCATCGGCGCCCCAGATGCCGGCGCCGCCCGAGACCGTGAGGATGGCGACCCGGTCGCCCCTGGGCAGCGGATTGGTGGTCAACACCGCGGCGATGGTCATCGCCTCGTCGAGATCGTTCGATACGATGAAGCCGTATCTGGCGAACACGGCATCATAGGCCGCCGACCAGCCCGCCATGCTGGCGGTGTGCGAGGCGGCGGCGCGCCCGCCGGCGCCGGAGCGGCCGACCTTGGTGACGATGACGGGCTTCCTGCGCTCGGCCGCGCGGCGCGCCGCGGCGAGGAACTTGTCGACGTCCCTGATGCCTTCGATGAACAGGAGGATCACGTCGGTGGCGGGGTCCTGCACCATGTAGTCGAGAAATTCGCCGGCGCCGAGGTCGGCCTCGTTGCCGGTGCTGACCACGTAGCTCACCGCGAGCCCGAGGGCCTTGGCACGGTTGTAATAGGCAAAGCCGATGCCGCCGCTCTGCGCGACGATGCCGATGCGCCGCTCGCTGGCAACCAGCGGCACCACGCCGGGCTTGACGTCGACCGCGGGGCTGAAGGTCGCCGCCACGCGCTGAATCTGGCTCAGGAAGCCTTCGGCGTTCGGACCGGAAATCCGCAGGCCGGTGCGTTTGGCCAGCGCGGCGATCGCGTCCTGCATCGCCGCGCTGTCCCCGCCCTCCTCGGCAAAGCCCGACGAAATGATCACCGCGTTCTTCACCCTGCACGCGGCGCACTGTTCGAGCGCATCCAGCACCGCACGCGCCGGGATGACGATGACCGCGAGATCGACCGGCGCGCCGATGTCGGCGATCCGCTTGTAGCATTGGATGCCGTCGATCTCGGCGTAGTTCGGATTGACGGGATAGATCTTGCCCGGATACTCGTTCTTGCGCAGCATGGAGAGCAGCCGACCCGGGATCTTCTCGTGATCGCGCGAGGCGCCGATCAGCGCGATGCTGTTCGGCGCGAAGAAACTGTCGAGCGGGTGCGGCATTCACGTTTCCTTTTCTTGTGGTTGGCGATCCGTCATCCTGAGGAGGCCGCAACGCGGCCGTCTCGAAGGATGAACGGCCACCAGCCCCGGCCGCTCATCCTTCGAGGCTCGCTCCGCGAGCACCTCACGATGACGGTTCATGCAGCAACGCGGAACGTCACCCCGCCGAGCGGAAACGCATTGCCGGACATGGCACAGCCCCGCTTCTTCGCGGCCTCGCAGACGGCGGCTACGTCGGCGACCTTGAACTCGAGCCCGCTCATGATCTCGGCCGCGCCCTTGGTGAAGCGGAAGCGGCAGTTCGGCAGCTTCAGCTCGGCGCCCTCGCCGGTCGCGATCGCGCCGATACCGATGATCCTGCCCCAGTGCTCGGCCAGTCCAAAAGGATCCGGGCTCTGCATCTCCACGCCCGTCAACGCCTGCGTCACATCTCTGCGGATGAATTTCTGCCAGTCGGGACCGGCGGGCGGATAGGCGCCGAGGATGTCGTCGCTGCCCGCGCTATGGTTGAATTCGATGAAGGCCGCACGGCAATCGCGCGGATGCAGCTGCACGCCGTGATAGGGTGCATGGTCGATCACATTGGCGGTACGCACGCCGATCGCGTTGGCTTGCCTGCCACGCTCATCCGGATCGTCGCAGCAGAAGATCGCCATATAGCCGCCGCGACCGCCCGTCTTGTCGAGGAAGCGTCCCGCCGCGGTACCGGCCGCGATCGGAGCGACGACCTCAAGGAGAATGGTGCCGACGGGCAGAAGCGCGTTCTCCAGGCCGTATTTCGCGACGTTGCCGTCACGATAGCAGACGGCGACCCCCATGATTTCGGCGATGTCGGAAATCACGGGCTCGAGATGCGGCGCGACCAGGCAGATCTGCCGCAGCCTGATGTAGCTCCCCATGTCTAGTGCCCCTTGAATTCGGCCTTGCGTTTCTCGACGAAGGCCTTGGAGGCCTCCTTGTGGTCGTCGGTGTCGCCGCAGCGGGTGTGATGGATCGCCTCGGCGTCGAAACAGGCCTCCAGCGACATGGTCTCGGCGTTATTGATGTTGCGTTTGATGTAGCCGAGCGTCACCGTTGGACCCTGCGCCAGCGATAGCGCGAATTCTCGCGCGGCCGCGTCGACTTCCGCATCGGGCACGACCTTGGTCACCATGCCGAGGTCGCAGGCCTCCTTCGCCGTCAGCACCGGCGAGGTCAAATAGAGCTCGCGCGCCTTGGCGCTGCCGAGCAGCTGGGTGAGAAAGAAGGTGCCGCCGTAATCGCCGGAGTAGCCGACCTTGGCGAACGCGGTGGTGATCTTGCACGATTCAGAGGCGACGCGCAGATCGCAGGCCAGCGCCATCGACAGGCCGGCGCCGGCCGCTGCGCCGTCGAGCTGCGCCACTACGGGCTTGGGCATCTGGTGGAGAATGCGCGAGACCTCCATGCCGCGGCGCAAGGCCTGTACCTTGGCCTCGAACGGCAGTGCGGTGCGCCCTTCGGCCATCGACTTGACGTCGCCGCCGACGCAGAACGTGCCCCCCGCGCCCTTCAAGAGCACGGCGCGCACCTCATAGTCCTCCGCCGCGCGGCGCGCCGCTTCGACGAGGCCGCGCACCATGTCCGGGTTCAGCGCGTTGCGGCGATCGGGGCGGTTCATGGTGATGGTGAGCAGCCCGCTTTCGAGTTGTTGCAGGACCATGTCGTTTGCGCTCATGGGATCTTGCTTTCGTTGTTGTTGGTTGGGTTCGTCATTGCGAGCGAAGCGAAGCAATCCAGACTTTTGCCGTGGAGACGATCTGGATTGCTTCGTCGATCTCGCTCCTCGCAATGACGGGCTTTCGCTTATTTCTTCACCAGCGGGCAGCGCGACTGGTCGAGCGGCTGGAAGGCGTCGTTACCCGGCACCGTCGCCAGCAGCTTGTAGTCGTCCCAGCGGCCCTTGGATTCCGACGGCTTCTTGACCTCGAAGAGGTATATGTCGTGCACCATGCGGCCGTCCGCACGGATCTTGCCGTTCTTGGCGAAGAAGTCGTTGACGGGCGTCTCCTTCATCACCTTCATGACCGCGGCGGCGTCGGTGGTGCCGGCCGCCTTCACCGCTTTCAGGTAATGCGTAACCGAGGAGTAGACGGCGGCCTGCGCCGAGGTCGGCGGCCGCTTGACGCGCTCCATGAAGCGTTTTGAAAACGCGCGGGTCTCGTCATTCAGGTCCCAGTAGAACGCCTCGGCAAGTAGCAGGCCCTGCGCCGTTTCCAGCCCGATGCTGTCGATGTCGGTCACGAACACCAGCAGCGGCGACAGTCTCTGGCCGCCTTTGACGAGGCCGAATTCGGCGGCCTGCTTGATCGCGTTGACGGTGTCGCCGCCGGCATTGGCAAGGCCGATCACCTTGGCCTTGGAGGCCTGCGCCTGCAAAAGGAACGAGGAGAAGTCCGATGTGTTGAGCGGATGGCGCACGCCGCCCAGCACCTTGCCGCCGCTCTTCACCACCACATTAGTGGTGTCCTTTTCCAGCGCCTGCCCGAAGGCATAGTCCGCGGTCAGGAAGAACCAAGTGTCGAGCCCCT
Organism: Bradyrhizobium sp.; assembly: GCF_016213215.1. Classification (GTDB taxonomy): domain Bacteria; phylum Pseudomonadota; class Alphaproteobacteria; order Rhizobiales; family Xanthobacteraceae; genus Bradyrhizobium. The sequence continues at coordinate 37,406 of NZ_JACRAW010000019.1, forward strand.
GCTTCACGGTCGCAAGCCCGGTGACGTTCGCCTGTGCGAAAGTGTCATAGGCATAATGCACGGTGTAGAGACCGCAGGCTTCGTTGGTGAGCGCAACCGTGCCGGGTCCGTTGAAGATCACGATCTTGTTGCGCGCTTTCGCGATCTCGCCCGCAGCGAGCGCGGTCGCGGACGCAGCGACGTCGTAGATCATCTCGACGCCCTGATTGTCGAGCATGTCACGGGCAATGTTGGCGGCGAGGTCCGCCTTGTTGAGATGGTCGGCGGCAATGATCTCGATCTTGCGGCCCAGCACTTCGCCGCCGAAATCTTCCGCCGCCATCTTGGCGGCGGTCTCGCTGCCGGGCCCGGTGATATCGGCATAGAGGCTGGACATGTCGAGAATGCCGCCGAGCTTCAGGGGCGGCTTGCCCTGTGCGAGCGCGGGGCTCGCGCTCGCGGCCAGAAGGGCTGCGAAAACGCCGGACAGGATGCGGTTCATCGGAAAACCTCCCTTATCGCCGCGCTTGTTCGGCGGCTTGATGTCGTTGATCGGCACAATCATGCCGCATGCGCCTGAGCGCAGCAAGGCGCGCCCCGGCGCATCTTCAAGGCGAAAACCGCCGGCGAACGACCCGTTTTCCGCAAAGCGGAATGAGGGCGCGCATCCTATGGCCGACATTGCGAGCGAAGCGAAGCAATCCAGGAATGGATCCGCGGCGGCAGACTCGATTGCTTCGTCGCTACCGCTCCTGGCGATGACGAGCCTTCTTACGCCAAGAGTCCCTTGCCCGGCACGTGGTTGATCTCGAGCCGGATGCCGTCGGGATCCTCGAACAACATCGAATAATACCCTGGCGCCCACTGATCTTCGCGCGGTGGGCGAACGATCTTCACGCCAAGCGTAAGTACGAAACGGTGCAGTTCGTCGACGTCGGCACGCTCGCGGGCACGGAAGCACAGGTGATGAAGACCGACGCGCTTCTGCTCGAAAGGCCCGCCCGCATGCTCCGCCGACGGAGCGCTGATGCCCACCGCGGTGCGGCCGCCGACGCAGTAGAAGGTCGTCTCAGTATCGATGACCGGCTTCAGCCCCAGGAACGGCAGCAGCTTGCGATAGAATTCGCGCGAGCGTTCGAAATTCGACGCGGTGAGAAAAATATGCGCGATCCCGTTAATCTCCATCGCCTGCCTCTTCGTTGTCGCTCGTGTTTCGGATAAGAATTGAGCACAGGCAACCGCGGCGGACAACGTGAACAGCAAGGTCCCCTTCTTCGTGCCTATCGTAGTATGCGTCGCACTGGTCGCGGCCATGCCGGAGCTGGCGCGCGCCGCGGGATGTGCTTTCGACATGCTGGGCGAAGGAAGGGTGGCCGAGGTCGTCGACGCGCGCAGCTTCCGTCTCGAGGACGGGCGCGAGGTTCGTCTCCTCGGGATCGAGCCGGCTTCGACTGCGAACGCCAAGCAGGCGCTTGCTGCGCTCGTCACAGGGCGCGAAGTGAGCTTGCATGGCGAGGACGATGCGCCCGACCGCTACGGCCGTCAGCGCGCCGTCGTGTTCCTGGCAGGTTCCAACACTTCAGTGCAGAGCCTGCTGTTGTCTCAGGGACAGGCGCTGGTTTCGACCGAGATTGCCGACAAGGATTGTTCCGCTACCCTGCTTTCCGCCGAGGGCGAGGCGCGGCGGGCGGGAAAAGGAACCTGGGCCGGCCCCGCCGTCATAAAAAACGCGAAAAGTCCTGACGATATTTTGTCCGGGATTGGGCGTTTTACGCTAGTCGAGGGCAAGGTACTGTCCGTCCGGCAAGCAGGGGCAACGACTTACCTGAACTTCGGACACAACTGGACACAGGACTTTGCTGTGACTATTTCAAGGCGCATGATGCCGGCGTTCGAATCCGCCGGACTTGCCCTTAAGTCGCTGGAGAAGAAGCGGATTCGGGTTCGTGGCTGGGTCGAGGGACGACCATCGCCGCGGATTGAGGTGGTCCGGGTGGGACAGATTGAGTTGCTTGGGGCAGATTTGCCGCTACACGCGAGTGACTGAAGTGGATGAGTTTGCGGGACGGCGCGACAGGGGAATGAGCCGCCGCCATTGGGTTGCGCCGGCGTTGCTTTGCCTCGGCCTTACTCTGGCTGCCTGCGGCGACATGGGCCGGTTCCAGACCGCGGCGCCGACCGTGGCCCTGCCCAGGCCAAAACCGGCAGTTGCGCAGACCCCCGCCAGTGAGCGCGAGCACGAGCGCATTCTCGCCGCGTACGGCGGCACCTATGACGATCCGAAACTGGAAGCCCTGATCGGCAAGACGGTCGACCGCCTGGTTGCGGTCTCCGATCGCCCCGATCAAGGCTACAAGGTCACGATTCTCAATTCGGGCGCGGTGAATGCGTTCGCGCTGCCCAGCGGACAACTCTACGTCACGCGCGGCCTGATCGCGCTGGCGAGCGACACCTCGGAACTGTCCTCCGTGCTCAGCCATGAGATGGCGCATGTGCTGTCGAAACATGCCGCGATCCGCGAGGACCAGGCTCGGCAGGCGGCGATCGTCACCCGCGTCGTCACCGACATGGGCAACGATCCCGAACTCACCGCGCTTGCGCTCGCCAAGACCAAGCTGACGATGGCGAGCTTCTCGCGCCACCAGGAATTCGAGGCCGACGGCATTGGCGTCGGAATTTCGGCACGCGCGCATTTCGACCCGTACGGCGCGGCGCGCTTCCTCGCCGCGATGGAGCGCAATGCCGAGCTGAAGGCCGGCAAGGCCTCGCTCAATCCGCGCGCGCAGGATTTCTTGTCCTCGCATCCGGCAACGCCGGAACGGGTGCGGAATGCGCAGTCCATTGCGCGGCAATACACTTCGCCCGAAGGAGCCGAGCGCGACCGCGAGACCTATTTGTCCGCCCTCGACAACATCGTCTACGGCGAAGACCCGAGCGAGGGTTTCGTGCGCGGGCGGCGCTTCCTGCATCCCAAGCTCGGTTTCACCTTTGCGGCGCCCGAGAACTTTACGCTCGACAACACCGCTCAGGCGGTGATCGGCGTGCGAGAAGGCGGCTCGCAGGCGATGCGTTTCGACGTGGTGCGCGTGCCGGCGGAGCAGTCCCTCGGCGAGTACCTCAATTCCGGGTGGATGGAAGGCGTCGACAAGGCCTCGACCGAAGACCTGACGATCAATGGCTTCCCGGCGGCGGCGGCGACCGCCAAGGGCGACCAGTGGCAGTTCAAGGTCTACGCGCTGCGGTTCGGGAGCGACGTATACCGCTTCATTTTTGCCAGCCGGCAGAAAACCACTGAGAGCGAGCGCAACGCGCGGGAGACCGTCAACTCGTTCCGGCGCCTGACGCTGGAGGAGATCCAGGCCGCGCGTCCCCTGCGCATCAAGGTGATAACGGTGCAGCCGGGCGACACGGTGGAATCGCTGTCTCACCGCATGACAGGCGTTGATCGTCCGGTCGAGCGCTTCCGCGTGCTCAACGGTCTCGACAAACACGCCCAGGTCAAAGTCCGCGACCGCGTCAAGATCGTGGTGGATTGACGCGCCGCTCAGTTACCTCACCCCGCGCTTGCGGGGAGAGGTCGAAATCTTGAATTTCGGGTGAGGGGGACTCTCCACGAACGCCCCTGTGGAGACTCCCCTCACCCCGCAAGGGGGCGAGGGAGCAGGATGGCCGCTCCGATTTCCCACTTCACGCCGAACGCAATTCCCGGTCATGCCGCGTCATCCCTTCCCGGCATTTCGGACACAGCGCGACGAGTGCGGGTAAGTCGGTGATGCGAATGATCGGGCTCTTGCGCGTCGTCATGGTGATCATGCCGCGGCGCTGAAGTTCACCCAGCATTCGCGACATGGTCTCGCTCGTCATCGCCAGATGGTTGGCGATGTCCCTGCGCTGGAGCGGTATATGCAGGTCCAGCGGACCAGAATCCGCTGATATCGCAAGCTTTGGCGCATGCCGTCTTGCCCACCAAAGCAGAAAATCCGCCAATCGCTCGAGCACCGAGAGATGGGCGAGCGAGACGTGATGCCAGAGCGCGGCATTGATCTGGGACTGAAGCCGCCGATTGATGCTTATCAGGTCCGTTCTGGTCGCATTGTCGCTCGAACAGGCAACCTTGCGGGCCGTTACGGGCGTCAGTGTTCGCGCCTTGCAGAGATGATGGCCGTCGGCGGAGAAGCCGAAATAGTCGCCCTTGCCAAGGATGGCGACGATCTGGTTGGCGCTGCCCAGGGTTGGAATGGAAAGCTGCACGTAACCATTGACGATCTGGAATACGGAATCCGCGTCCCCGCCGGATTCATGGATGGTATGTCTGGCGGGAAAATCCACGGACGCGTTGGGCCGGGAGGAGGTCTGTTCTTGCGGGTCGAGCCCGCCATCCGGCGAAATGGCGTGACCACGCACTTTGTCCGGAGCCTTGAAGCCGATGAGGCGGGAGCCTTTCGAGCGGCTGAGGGTCGTATGCATGAAGTCTTTCCTGCGATCGACGGCGGCTTGAAGGAACGAAGCGCCCGTCACTGAAGATGTCTGTTGCCGAGGCTGACGGCCCGAATGGCGGATTGCGGGGCTTCAGCCGCGTTACGAAAGGGTGGGCCATGCGGGCCGCGATGCGTCGGCAGATCGGCGCGTGCCGAGGCACGGTTCCGAGGCGTTCGTCAGTCTGCCGTGCGATCGGAGGCTGCGAGGCGCCGTTGCCATCGCGCCGCTGTCGGCGGCACGAAGCAGCTACCCGACCAACAGGTGCGGAGGTGCGCGGGGCCAGGCCTGCGAGGAGTATGAGCGCGCCGCCGCCGGGAGGGCGGATGGCGGCAGCTGGCGCAGCTCAAGCCGTTGCGCAGGCGCGGAGACGTTGATGCCGCCCGCAAGCGCGACATCGCCATGCATCAGCGGCAGGCAGAAGACGCAGGTGGGCGCGAGCGCGGCAGCAGGATCGTCGGCCGGAGCGCGGGTTGCGGAACTGCCGTCCGCGGGGACGGCGAGCGGCCCGGCAGCCGTACAAACGATGGTCCAGCCGCTACCGCGCGTTTCCGCTGCGACGGTTGCGCGGGCGGTTCCGAGCGAAAGCACAACACCGCACAGGACATTGAACAGGAGAGCGATCGAGCAGAACGAAACCGCCAGCATCCGGCGAAGCTCGCCGTGCCTCGTTTCGATCGACGCGTCGTATCGCTGTCTCACCTGCGCTCGCTAAGCAATAGGATCATCGAGTCCAACCTAGACGGGGCTGGGCCGAATCTCTTTTGATCCATATCAACTTGCCCCTGCGACATAGGGGCGAGGCATTACCCAAAAGGCTGATGCCGAGGTAAATCAGCGAGGCGGAAGGCGGAGGCTGCCAGGTTCCCTTGAAGCGGGGCGGCAGCCTTGATGGTCACGCGGCTCGCCGCTGAGGCGCCTGATATTTGCGCCCGGGCCGGGCCTGCGGCACCGAGGCCGCCGGTCGCTCTTTGGCGAAGGCGTCGGAACCCGTCAGGATCACCAGGCCGACGAGTCCGCAGGCCGTCCCAAACAGCGCGAACGTGATCACGAAGGGATAGCCGAAGGCGTAGACCAGCACGCCGAACAGGACCGCGATGTTGAAGATGAAGAAATACTTGGCTTCCTCGGAGCCGTGGACGGCATCCTTGGCCATCCAGCCGATTACCGGGACATTGTAGAAAGACAGGCTCGATACTTTCAAAAGTTGGCTCCTTGCATAGGTCATTCGGACGGTCGCATCGCCTGAATTGGCGAGATCGATCATCGCTGGTGGTCTGATAAGGCAGCCGAACTATTTTGCAACTAACAATCATTCCGCATATTGCCGGTCTTGTGGGCAGGGGCGAACGCCGGCACCTCAAGCGCAGCGCGCGAAGTCATGCGCCGGGAACAGGCGGGCGGCCCAGCAAAAAAGCCCGGTCGCAGGGACCGGGCTCTTGAATGGCTGGAGCTGATCGAGGCCGCTTACGCCGCTTCGTCCGCAACGCTGGTATCGTCGCCTTCGGCGTCGTCGACGTCGCCCTCCGCGTCGGCATCGCCCTCCGACTCGGACTCCGCCTTGGCGGCCCCGCGGCGCGGGCTCTTGGCGAGCTGGGCTTCGATCTCCTTGATCGCCTCGGTCTCGGTCGAGTGCTGCACGACGGCGATCTCGCGCGACAGGCGGTCGAGCGCCGCTTCATAGAGCTGGCGTTCGCTGTAGGACTGCTCGGGCTGCGACTCGGAACGGTAGAGATCGCGCACGACCTCGGCGATCGCGACGATGTCGCCCGAATTGATCTTGGCTTCGTATTCCTGGGCGCGGCGCGACCACATCGTGCGCTTGACGCGGGCGCGGCCCTTCAGCGTCTCCAGCGCCTTCTTGACCAGAACCGGTTCGGAAAGCTTGCGCATGCCGACATTGGCGACCTTGGCGGTCGGAACGCGGAGCGTCATCTTGTCCTTGATGAAGTTGATGACGAAGAGTTCCAGCCTGGCGCCGGCGATCTCCTGCTCCTCGATGGCCAGGATCTGGCCGACACCGTGGGCGGGATAGACGACGAATTCGTTGGTCTTGAACCCCTGGCGCTGGGTCAGAACCTTCTTCTCCTCGACCTTGGGCGCAGCAGCGGCCGGCTTGACCGGAGCCTTGGCGACGGGCTTGGGAGCGGGGGCGGCAGCGGGAGCCTTCGCAGCAGGCTTAAGGACAGGCTTGGGGGCAGGCTTGGCAGCGGCTTTCGGAGCAGTCTTCGAAACCGTCGCCTTCGCGGCAGTCTTGGCAGTCTTGCTGGGCATTGCGCTTCTTTTGTTCTTGGAGGACTTTGCAGCCGCTGCCTTGCTGGCGGCTCGGGTATCCTTTACAGGCGCCCGGGCACGGCTCTTGGATGCGCTACGGCTGGCCGCGGCGACTTTCTTGGAATCCTTAGCTGAAGTACTCTTTTTACGCGTTTTATGTGACACAGCCTGCGCGCGGAATCTGCCACGCCCCTGTTTTTCAACGGTTTTCACTGGAACCCAGAGGGGCCAAGCGGGCTGACGGGGTTCGGCTTGAATGTGTTATATATAACACATTCTCCGCGAAAATCAATGATTTACAGGCTTTCAGGCCCGGGTTTTCGGTATTCAGACGCCGTTAGGGTTAAGCCGGCGGAAGTGATCAGTCGCCGTTGCCCGGCTTGGCAGAAAAGTACTTCTCGAACTTGCCATCCATCCCCTCGAATTCCTTGGCGTCGACGGGGGCCTCTTTCTTCTGGGTGATGTTCGGCCAGGTCTTGGCGTAGTCAGCGTTCACGGAGAGCCACTTCTCCAGCCCCGGCTCGGTATCCGGCTTGATGGCGTCGGCCGGGCACTCAGGCTCGCACACACCGCAATCGATGCATTCATCCGGGTGGATGACCAGCATGTTCTCGCCCTCGTAGAAGCAGTCTACCGGGCAGACCTCGACGCAATCGGTGTACTTGCACTTGATGCAGGCTTCAGTGACGACGTAAGTCATCCAGGGCGGCTCCGAAACGGATCGATTTTAGCGGCCTTGCACTAGCGCAGTCGGTGCACCGTCGCAAGTGAACTCGGCTCAAGAATTGAACCGGCGTTGATCTTCGGTCGTGCCGCTCCGTAATTCTTCGTACAGCACGCGCGCCGAATCGGCATCGCCGCGCCGCTCGGCGAAGGCGACGATCCTGAGCACCCGCACGCCGCGGTCGAGGCCGATGGTCAGCACGTCGCCGATCTTCACGAAATGGCCGGGCGCGGTCTCGCGCGCGCCGTTGATGCGGACACGGCCCGCCTCGACCAGAGCGGCGGCCGAGCTGCGGGCCTTCACCACCCGCGCATGCCACAGCCATTTATCGAGACGCTGGCGCTCCAATCAGGTTCCTCGCACGAGCAAGCCGCCTTTGCCGGCGCGATCCTTCCGACACCTCTCCCTGCTTGTGGGGAGAGCTCGGATCGCGTCGTCAGATGCGATCCGGGTGAGGGGGACTCTCCACAGGGGCAGTCGTGGAGACTCCCCCTCACCCCAACCCTCTGCCCGCAAGCGGGGAGAGGGGGAGAATAGCGCGCTCCACGCGGCTTGAAGCAACTAGTCCTTGCGGTTGCCGGCGAGCTGTTCCTTCAGCGCGGCCAGCTTGGCAAACGGCGAATTCGGATCGATCGGGCGCTCGCGCTCGCGCGGGGATGCGCTCGACGCATAGGGACGAAGCGACGGCCCGGACTCGCGGCGGTCACGCCCCTTGTCGCGCCCGCGATGCTCGCGCGGACCGCTGTCGCGGTCACGCTCGCCGAACTTGCCCTTCTTGTCGCGTTCCTTGCCTTCGAAGCGCGGACGCTGCTCGCCCCCTTCGCGGGCGGGCGCGCCATCGGTGCCCTCGCGACCCTTGCGGAAATCCTTCTTGTCGCGACGGCCGTGGCCGTGGCGATGACGCTGCTCGCGCGGCTCGCCTTCGGTCGCGGCGGCGGCTTCGCCCTGGGCCGCGGCGGGCGCGGCGGGCGCGGCTTCGCCGGCGCGCGGATGGTGGTGATGACGGTGGCGATGGCGCTCGTGACGTGGCTTGCGATCCTCGTGGCGACCGCCGGGCCGCCAGACCTCGATCAGCTCGGGTTCGGCCGGGGTCACCGGGGCAGCAGTGGCCTCGCCGGCTTCCACGGCAGCCGGCACTTCGCCTGGCGCGACCGGCGCAACGCCCGCCGCGGCAAGGGTCGGCTCTTCCGTGGCGGCTTCCGTCACCGCTTCAGGCGCCGCCGTGTCATGCGATGGCGATGCCGGTGCGGCCACCGCCTCCGCCGACATTTCCGGCATCGACGGCTGCTCGGGCATATCAGGCATTTCGGGCGTCGCGGCCGAGGCATCGATCGCCGGCTGCGGCTCCAGCGCGTCATGCGCCTCGACGAGGCCGGGCGCATCTTCCGGCGTCACGGGCGCGGGCGCCGCCTCGAGCGCAGCTTCGCTCGGCTCGAGCTGATCGGACGCCGGCAGACCGGCGACGCTCGCAGCAGTGGTTTCGCTCGAGGTTTCCGCGGTGCCTTCCACCGGCGGCGTCTCGGGCGTCACCGTCTCGGCGACCGGCTTGGGCGGCGGGGGCGGACGCTTCTCCATGCGATAGCCGAGCGCGCGCAGGACGGAGGCGAAATCCTCGCCCGCCGATCCCGTGAGCGAGGTCATGGCCTGCGTCACGACAAAACCGCGGCCGTCGAAGGCCCCTTGCGGCTTGTCGCCGGGAGCGCCGTCGCGCCAGGCCAGCGCGGGGCGGATCAGGTCGGCGAGCCGCTCCAGGATGTCGACGCGCACCGCGCGCTCGCCGCACTGCTTGTAGCCGAGCACGCGATAGGCATCGCGCGGCAGGCTCTGATCAACCGGGAACGAGGTGCGGCCCGATCCTGCCATCTGCTGCGCGCCGGCCAGCGCCGACAGATCGACATTGTCCTGCTTGTGCGCCCACAGCAGCGCGGCGATGGCGCGCGCGGCGGGCTTCAGGAGCGAGGGGAAATAGATGTGGTAGGCGCCGAAGCGGACGCCGTATTTGCGCAAGGTTGCGCGCGAGGGCTGGTCGAGATCCTTCATCTCGGCGGCGATCTTCGGACGTTCCAGGACGCCGAGCGCCTCGACGAGCTGGAAGGCGATGCCGCGCGCGATGCCGGAGACGTCCTCGGCCTTGGCGAGCTCGAACAGCGGCCCGAGCAGCTTCTCGATATGGGTCTTCAGCCACAGCTCGAGCCGGGCCTGCACCTTCTCGCGCGGGGCGCCGGTGAGGCGTTCGTCCGAAATGATACGCAATCGCGGATGCAGCGCGTCCTCGGTGGCGATCACCTTCGCTACCGCATCCCCGGTCCAGCGCACGGTGCCGTCGGAGGTGAGTACGAAATGCTCGTCGGGCGCAGCGGACAGCTTCTCGGCGCGCGCGGTGATCTCGCCGGCGAGCACTTGCTGGGCCGCCGCCTGCAGGGCCTTGGCCTCGGAACCTGCTTCGGCCGCCTCTGGTGCGAAGGTGAATCCATCAAGACGGCCGATGGTGTGGCCTTCGACGATGACTTCGCCGGTCTTGCCGATTTCCGTATTCAAGCTCGTGTTCTCCCGCAGGCGCCGCATCAATACACTGGTACGGCGATCAACGAAACGCTCCGTGAGCCGTTCATGCAGCGCATCGGATAATTTATTTTCGACCTCGCGGGTAATTTCCTGCCAGTGCTCGGGGGTCGCCAGCCAGTCGGGCCGATTGGCGATGAAGGTCCAGGTTCGGATTTGCGCTATCCGCCCCGACAGCGTGTCGATGTCGCCGTCGGTGCGATCGGCCTGGTCGACCTGGGCGGCAAACCAGCCGTCGGGAATGCGGCCCCGCTCCATCAGGAAGCCGTACAGGGTGGTGACCAGCTCGGCATGCGCCGCGGGCGACAATTTGCGGTAGTCCGGAATCTGGCACGCATCCCACAGCCGCTCCACCGCGGCCTTGCCATGCGCCTTCTCACGCACCTCGCCATCGCGCGCGGCGTGATCGAGCACGCGGAGGTCCTCGGCGATCGGGGCGCGGGTCAGCGCCTCATGGCTAGGGGCCAGGGCGAGGGAGACCTGCAAGCTGCCGAGCGAGGAGAAATCGAGTTTCGAATTGCGCCATTGCAGCACCTTGACGCTATCGAAGGTGTGGTTCTGCAGCGCGTTGACGAGCTCGGGCTCGAACGGCGGGCAGCGGCCCGTGGTGCCGAAGGTGCCGTTGCGGGTGGCCCTGCCGGCGCGGCCGGCGATCTGGGCGAACTCGGCCGGGGTGAGCCGGCGGAACTGATAACCGTCGTACTTGCGGTCGGAGGCAAAGGCGACGTGGTCGACGTCGAGGTTGAGGCCCATGCCGATGGCGTCGGTCGCGACGAGATAATCGACCTCGCCGTTCTGGAACATCGCCACTTGTGCGTTGCGGGTGCGAGGACTGAGCGAGCCGAGCACCACCGCGGCGCCGCCGTGCTGGCGCCTAATCAGTTCGGCGATGGCGTAGACCTCGTCCGCCGAGAAGGCGACGATGGCGGTGCGGCGCGGCTGGCGCGTGATCTTGCGATCGCCGGCATATTCGAGCGTCGACAGGCGCGGCCGCGTGATCATGGAAACGCCCGGCAACAGGCGCTCGATGATCGGGCGCATGGTGGCGGCGCCCAGCAGCAGCGTCTCGTCGCGGCCTCTCCGGTTGAGGATGCGGTCGGTGAAGACGTGGCCGCGCTCGAGATCGGCGGCGATCTGGATCTCGTCGACGGCGAGGAACGACACGTCGATGTCGCGCGGCATCGCTTCCATGGTCGACACCCAGTAGCGCGGCGACTTCGGCTTGATCTTCTCCTCGCCGGTGATCAGCGCGACGGAAGCCTCCCCGGCGCGAGCGGCGATCTTGTTGTAGACCTCGCGCGCCAAAAGGCGCAGCGGCAGGCCGATCATGCCGGACGAATGCGCCAGCATGCGCTCGATGGCGAGATGCGTCTTGCCGGTGTTGGTCGGTCCCAGCACCGCCGTGACGCCCGCGCCCGGGGCGCGTTCGGTGGCAAGGGAGGAAGGAGAAAAGGCCATATGGTGAAGTAGTGCTCGCTGTGCAGTTTGTCAGTGGCGGATCGGGTCGCGTGAGCGGAGCACGCCGCGAGTAAGGCTCTCGCCCGTCATCCTGATGAGGAGCTTGCGAAGCAGGCGTCTCGAAGGATGAACGGCCCGGCTGCACCCACGCATTCGTCTTGTGTCGGCAGCCGGGCCCGTCGCCCTTCGAGACGGCCGCTGCGCGGCCTCCTCAGGATGACGGGATGAAGAGAGTACATGCTGGCCTTCATGCGCCCCGTCTTTCGCCTGCAACTGTCTCATAATGCGACGCTTTTTTTGCGGCGCTTAAGCTTTGGAACGAGTCCAGAACGAATCGCGGCCGAATCGCTGACTCCGGTATTCTTCCGCATTCGTTCGCTCAACATGTGGCGCGCAGACCGCTTGCGCAGCACTAGATGGGGTTTGGAACCGGCCATGGCGACCTCGCTCGGCATGCCGGACCTTAAGGTTTTTGCCCCGCCGGAGTCGAATCAGAATCGAGCGAGAGTCAACGGGATTCGCGGTGGCGCGCCGTCATCCTGGAGGCGCTCGCGAAGCGAGCCTCGAAGGATGCACGGCCCCCGCGGGATCAGCATGTTTCCCTGCCGCAGCAGCCGGGCCGTAGCCCTTCGAGACGGCCGCTTCGCGGCCCCTAAGAGGGTGTGAATCTTTTGAGGTTGCGACGTTCCAACCCTCATGGTGAGGAGCGTCGAAGGCGCGTCTCGAACCATGAGGCCCGGACCCGGGCCTTCATCCTTCGAGACGCTTGCTTCGCAAGCTCCTCAGGATGAGGAGATACGGCTCGCCCCTCAGGGGTTGACGGTCAAACAGCGTCGCCGCGCCTGTTACTGCGTCTTGGCGACGCGCGGCGGGGTGGCGGTGGTGACGAAGGTGGTGGCTTCCAGCATCGCGGGCCCGAGCGGGGTCGGCACCTTCATCCAGAACGGCACCAGGATGCGCGTCCCGGCGATCGGCGCGAACGCGATCTCGATGTTGCGCTGGGCGGTGAGATACTTGATCACCGGGCGATCGGGGATGTAGCCCGCGATCGGCACGAAATAGATGGCGCAGACCACGACCGGGCCGTGATAGCCCCGCTCCGCCTTCACCGTCTCCATGCGCTTGAAATCGAGCTTGAGGTCATAGCGCATGCGGCCGTCGAACACAGGCGCTCCGGTGCGGCAGGCCTCGGGCGTGAGCACTTCGCCGCTGCCCGGCACGCGCAGCAGCGAAGCCGTCATCGGATCGTAGACTCCCTTGCGGTGCGCGTCCGTCACCGGGATGCGGTCGGGATCGACCGGCGGCTCGGGCGAAATGCCGAACTCCTTCACATTGCCGTTCGCAAGGATGATGCGGATGTCCTCGGTCTTTTTCCCGGCGGTGGTGGAGGCGGTGTAGTTGGTCGCGACCGGCGTGCCGTTCACGACGCGGCCCTGCGACGCGCCGCTGCCGGAACCGCCGGTGAAGCTCTTGAGCAGCCCCGACGTGCCGCCGGCCGCCGCGGCCGAAAACTGATCGTCCTGGATGTCGATGTTCCAGGAGCCCTTGCCGACCGGGATGCCGGTCAGCGTCGCCTCGTACTGCGCCTCGAGCTTGCCCTGGGCCGCGGCCGGCTGAAGCTGAAGCAGCAAGGCCCCGGCAAAAAGGCCAGCCCACGCCCAGGGGCCGGCAACCGGCCGGGGCGGAATGGTGGGGAACTTGCTCACTTCTGATCCAATCGAGGCGCTTGAAGGCTTGTTACTTACGTTAAAATCCGCGGCAAGCAATCGGCCGGCGCCGAGCCGCCAAAACTGGCGATATGGCTAACATCGCGGCCGCCGGGAACTGCCCGTCCTCATGGCTTCCGAATGCGCCCTTTATGTGATGGTAACATCTTCGGAAACTTGCAATTTTAAGGAGTGGGCAGGCTTTTCGGATGAAGGCCGCCGCCGCACGGGCGGCCCGCTCCCTCGCCCCGTTTGCGGGCCCGGTTCACCTCTCCCGCTTGCGGGGCCACTCGGGGGAGAACTCGCGCAACGCGGGCGGTGCGCCCCCTCTCCCGCTTGCGGGGGAGGGCTGGGGGTGGGGGTGCCGCCACAGGCACAGCTCCCGGGTGGAGCCCCCCCGCCGCGCTTGCGCGCGACGACCTCCCCGCACGCGGGAGAGGCGAACCGAGCCTGCGGCGGCGAGCTCCCTGCCCGCAAGCGGGAGAGGCGATCGGAAGCCTGCGACCGCCCCCTAAAACCTTGACGGAAAGCGCCTTCCCCCCTATACGTCCGGCCGCTCCAACCCATGGACAACAGATTTTCGACCCCCGCGGCGCCCCCAGGATGGCGGCCGCAAGGTAGGCGGGGATGGAAAGGATTTTTGAAGATGTCACGCCGCTGCGAACTGACGGCCAAGGGCCCCCAGACCGGCCACAAGGTCAGCCACTCCAACATCAAGACCAAGCGGCGCTTCCTGCCGAACCTGTGCAACGTGACCTTTATTTCCGATGCACTCGGCCGCAACGTGCGCCTGCGCGTCTCGACCAACGCGATCAAGAGCGTCGACCACAACGGCGGCCTCGACGCCTTCCTGCTCAAGGCCAAGGCGGACGCCCTCTCCCCGCGCGCGCTCGACCTGAAGCGCCAGATCCAGAAGAAGGTCGGCACCGCGCAGCCGGAGCAGAAGGCGAGCTAAGGGTTTTACGGACTGGGCTGGGGGCAGTACCAGTCGCGTAAGATTATGAGTTGAGTTTGTGGCGGCCGGGTCGAAAGACCCGGCCGTTTTTGTTGGGGTCGCGCAAATGAAAGTTGTATGAACTCTTGTCCTCTTGCTGAGGATGAATTACCCGTTATGATCGTGAATCGGGGCCTCAACTAGGGGGAAGAGTTGGCCGTCAATGTCAGCCAACTGCGGGCACTCGCGGGTCAACGTGATCGATATCAGACTCAGCTGAAACGCCTCAAAGCGGGGGGCAAGCAGACGTCGTGTATCGAAGCGGCAGTTTCTAGCGCATGTAACACGCTGAATAGCGGTACAACATCTTTCGTCATCTACGGAGAACCGCAAAGCGGCAAGACGGAGATGATGATTTGCCTTACCGCTAAGCTTCTCGATGATGGGCATCGAGTCGTCATCCATCTACTAAACGATAGCGTCCAACTGCTTCAGCAGAACCTAGATCGCTTTCAGAGATCGAAGCTTTCGCCCGCAGCCCGCAACTTCTCCGACGTGATTGACCCCGAATACTCCCTCTCCACGGGATACCACGTCATTTTTTGCAAGAAGAACGCGAGCGACCTGACCAAACTGAATCAAAAGCTGGAGAAAATCCACGACAAAGTCATCATCGATGATGAAGCTGATTTTGCGACACCAAACGCTCTTATTAACAAAGGTGACGTGACCCGCATAAACGCGCTCATAAAGAAGCTGATCGGCCACGATGGAATCTACATCGGCGTTACGGCGACACCAGCCCGTCTGGATCTTAATAATACTTTCGATAACGACAACGAAAAATGGGTCAATTTCCCGCCGCATGAGGCCTACACAGGCCAGGACGTCTTTTTTCCTTTAGATACAGAGGCGCCATTCTCGCTGCACACCTTGCCTGATACCGACGATAGCCCGAAGTATCTACGCGAAGCGATTTTCCGATTCCTCGTGCGGGTGGCGGCCCTCAACCTTGCAAACGGCACTGACGAGAATTTCTCGATGCTTATCCACACAAGTGGAAAAAAGCTCGATCACAGGTCGGATAAGAAGCCAATTGATGATGTGATGAACGCGCTAGCTGACGTTCATTCCAAGAAATTCGAATCGTATACACACGAGCTAGATAAGATTGCTGCCAAGCTGTATGGCGTTGAACAAGCAAGCGGCATCCTGGCCTACATAGTGAGGAATTGTGACCAGACCACAACGATCATAATGAACAGCGAACGAGATAAGAACGTTGACTTCAAGTCAGCGACATCTCCGGCCGCCATGTTCACGTTCATCATAGGCGGCAATATCGTCTCACGCGGCGTCACATTCGACAATCTGTTGTCGATGTTTTTCACCCGCGATTCAAAACACAAGATTCAGCAGGATACATACATTCAAAGAGCTCGGATGTTCGGATCGAGGAAGAAGCACCTTGCTCACTTTGAACTCACTATCCCGGAGCAATTGTATCTCGATTGGCATCGCTGCTTCGTCTTTCACAAGTTAGCGCTCGAGGCGATCAAGACCAAGAAAGGGTCGCCGGTGTGGCTAGCAGACCAACGCATAGCAGCTGTAGCATCGAGCGGCATCGATAAAGCAAACGTGCTGCTTGATAAGGGCGAAATGTCCTTTCCGATTTTTGATTATTCGCCCGAGCTTGAGCGCATCATTCACGGTTCAAACGATCCTCTTGCCACCCTCCGGCAGCTACAAACAAAAATCGGAAGCGACGCATTGCCTGACTACTTGATCAGGTATGTGCAGCGAGTCCTTCCCAATGGGCCCGGTTCGATTGCGCTTCATCCTTCAAGCACGATAGAACGCATGAAGGATGCAGATAGGGAACAGATCGAACGTACCAAAGGCCTGTTTGGTCAGGCCAAACGCGACTTTCCTGATGCCACTCATCACTTCAAGATCTTCTACAATGCACAGAACAAGGCGAGATTGATCTATCGGTTCAACGGCAACATCAGTTTCTTGAAGAATGTAAAAAATGCTGGATGACTACGAATTCTATCAAGGCGTTGTACTGCGACAACTCGCAGTGGGTAACGAGTACTCCGTTTCAATGTCCTTCCGTCCATTCGTCCGTGAGGGGCGCATCAATGCGTTCGTGGTGAACGGGCGTGTGGGCGTTTACATAAAGCACTCATCTAAGAGGATGTCGCCTTGGCGCTTCACCTTCACGATAGAGCAGGCAGCAGACCTTCTGGACCTTGAGCACAAATTTCCGGATGCATTCGTTGTTTTCGTTTGCGGGACAGATGGCCTCGTAACACTGTCGTTTGCGGACCTGCACGACATAGTCAGCTTTCAGGAGAGCGAGAACGCATGGGTAAGCATATCTAGACCACCGCGCACACAGTATGAGCTTGCTGGAAATCGCGGGGAGTTAAAAAACAAGGTCACTCGCGGCATAGGTCCGATTCCCGAAACTCTCAAAGTGCGCGTGCGAGAGCGATATGCCGCAGGTTAGCGGCGAACGATCGCGTAGTTAGTCGACTGCATTGCTTCCCTTCATTCCGCCTGAGCGCGACGGCGCACCATGAGCAAGACTTATTCTAAAACGATCCACGAAGCCCTTGGACGTGACCCAGTTCACCCATTCCCTGCCCGAATGGCTCCGGGAATTGCTCTCGATATCCTGTCCGGCGAGACAGATAGAATTCGAGTGCTCGATCCGATGATGGGTTCGGGGACGGTGCTGGCTGTCGCACGCGCGAGCGGTCATTGTGCCATCGGCATAGATATTGATCCGCTCGCCGTTCTTCTCGCACGTGTATGGACGACGGCGGTGGAGATCGAGGACGTTAGAACTAAGGCGGCAGAGATATTGGAACGCGCAAAGGACGATTTTTCTTCCCGGCCGGCGAGCGAGGCGTATCCGCGACATGGCGATGCGGAAACCCGTCATTTTGTTCGCTATTGGTTTGACAGCTATTCGCGACGGCAACTCGCCTGCCTCGCGGAAGCGATTCATGGCGTCAGAAATGACCCCGTCAGAGATGCGCTCTGGTGCGCTTTCTCGCGTCTCATCATCACAAAGCAGGCAGGGGCATCGTTGGCTATGGATCTATCTCATAGCCGACCACACAAAGCCTTTCAGCGCGCCCCCATAAAGCCGTTCAACAAATTTCTTGCCGCAGTCGACCACGTCCTCAAGAATTGCCTTTCCAAGAAGCAACCGGACCGGGGCCCGGCAACTCAGGTCTCACTCGGCGACGCTCGAAACCTACTAATCGCAAGTGGCACCATTGATCTCGTTCTAACCTCTCCGCCATACCTCAATGCAATTGACTACATGCGTTGCAGTAAGTTCTCTCTGATCTGGATGGGATACACAGTAGGAGAACTTGGGGGCATTAGAACCGAGAGCGTTGGCACCGAATGCAGCGATCACGAGTCGCTCGAGAATACGGTGATCCAAGAAATTATCTCGAACTTGCGATTGCGCCCCAAACTTGGCACTCGACAAGAGGCCATTCTCGCTCACTATATTGATGATATGAGGCGCGCTGTTGCAGAGGCCGCTCGGGTACTTTCTCCAGGTGGCAGGGCGGTCTACGTCGTCGGAGAGAACACAGTTCGCGGCACATTCATCCCGAACGCGAATATTGTCGCAGCGGTTGCGGAGCGGGCCGGTTTATCGATGGAGCATAAACGGTCGCGCAATCTACCCGCAAATCGTCGCTATCTTCCGCCACCCAAAGCTCGAAACGGAACCGATGGGCTTCACGGAAGGATGCGACGCGAGGTAATTCTGTCGTTTTCAAAGTAAGCACTTTCTTGGTAGCTTTTCCGGAGCCTAATTCGCCACAGAGATACGCTTGGTGAGCAAGGGATCCGCTACTGAGCGTCCGAAGCTTATAGTTTGAGATCTTTCCAAAAAGCCCTGACTATCGATACAAACCGTCGAGCTGCCGCAGTGAGTTCTGCCTGCTCATTGGTATATTGCTTGAGGGTTACGCTTCCCTTCAATCAATTCTCCGCCCTTGTACATCCGAAAGATCCTGAGGTGGATGGGAGATGAAAGAGAGCAGTTGTCCGGGTCCGGCCGAACGAGCAGACCATGGGCAGCAAAATTTCGGAGCTCTCGAAGCATCAATTGCTGTCCGAAGCTTGTCCGCATAAGGACTGAATGGACCCTTGACGTTCAGCTGTGTCTCTACCTTATCCGCGCGCTTCTGCGCGTCTTGCGTGAACGAAAGATCTAACCATGCGTATTGCTCGAAACTCGCTGCTTCAAGAATTATCTCGGCCAGAAACCATTCGACTTTCGCGAAAGCCAACAAAGTCGCCCCGCGCATCGTAGAGCTTCGCAACATACGCACTTGCTTCTGGACTCAGCTCTTGCATTGGCTCTCTCTTGCCCAAGCCCATGGGGGCGTATGGTTGCAGACATACAGCCCCCGAGGGGCTTCGTGCTACTGGTCAGTCGCGATGTAGTAGAGCAGGTTTGAATGTGTCCACCCGATCGCAACGTCACCCGCCAGCTGTCCGCGCAGCTTGTAGTCAAATCCCTTGTTGGTCACTCGCCCTATGAGTACCTGCGCGTCAAAGATCCTAAAATCCTCAGGATGGTTCACGTCCCACGAATATGCAGCTGCTGAAGCGACAACAACAGGTGCGCCCCGCAGCTCTTGAGGAAATGTCACGCGTCCCGACATTTTCAGGTCTTCGCGGCCCGAAATTACAATCTTCTTTGGCGTTTCAACCACAATTTTTCTCCTCAAAATGAATTTGCCCGATTGGGCAAACACATTAGTGATGCAACTTTAGGTAAAAGACAATGGTCTCGTTCTCGCGCATGACTGCTGCAGGCCGGAAGTCGCCACTTCCCACAACTTACGCTATACTTTCCGCCCCACCGGGAGCCCCTCGCCATGAAACACATCGTCATCTGCTGCGACGGCACCGGCAACGAGATCGGCGAGAACATCTCCAATGTGCTCAAGCTCTATCGCTGCGTGCGCAAGACGCCGCGGACGCAGCCGCGGCAGGTGGTGTACTACGATCCCGGGGTCGGCACGCTGGCGCGGCCCGATCCGTGGCAGAAGCTGTGGCAGGATTTCA
The DNA here is from genome assembly GCF_016213215.1 of Bradyrhizobium sp. Classification (GTDB taxonomy): domain Bacteria; phylum Pseudomonadota; class Alphaproteobacteria; order Rhizobiales; family Xanthobacteraceae; genus Bradyrhizobium. The sequence continues at coordinate 56,631 of NZ_JACRAW010000019.1, forward strand.
GGACGATCTTTGGCCTCGCGACCGGGTACGGGCTCGATGACAACGTGCTCTCGGCGTACGAATTCCTGGTCGACAACTACGAGGATGGCGACGCCGTCTATCTGTTCGGCTTCTCGCGCGGCGCCTATACCGTGCGGGTGCTGGCGGCGCTAACTTACAAGATCGGGCTGATCTCGCCCGAGCAGGTCAATCTCGCAGGCTCCGCGCTGACCGCCTACAAGCAGTTCTCGACCGACGCGCCGCCGGCCCTGCTCGCCCCGCAGGCGCTGACCGATGCCGGCATGAACGAGGAGGACGGCGGGCCGCTGACCAGGGACGATCGCGCGGCGCAGTTCGCGCGCATCCTGTCGACGCGCGCGCCCGCCATCCGCTTCCTCGGCGTGTGGGATACGATCGCGAGCGTGTTCGTGCCGCGGCCGGACCGGCTCTATCTGCCGAGCCTGCAGCAGCTCGCCTTCACGCAAAGCAATCCGCGGGTCAAGAGCTTCCGCCAGGCGATCTCGATCGACGAGCGGCGGCGCATGTACCGCCTCGACAAATGGGACGAAGGCCAGACCTTCATGCACAACCGCTTCGTCACCACCGACAAGGACGAGCCGCAGGATTGCAGGCAGGTGTGGTTCGCCGGCGTCCATGCCGACATCGGCGGCGGCTATCCGGAAGCGGAAAGCGCGCTGTCGAAATATCCGCTGCTGTGGATGATCGAGGAAGCGGTCGCCTGCGGCCTTGCCGTCAACCGGCAGACCGTCAACCACCTCGCCTGGGGCATCCCGCGCAAGGGCAGCCCCTACACCTATGTCGCCCCCGGCGTCGAAGGCGAACTGCACGATTCGATGAAGCCGCTGTGGCGCGTGCTCGAATACTTGCCGAAGCGCGACAGGTACAAGGAATGGAAGGAGCGGCCGTCGTTCCTCGGCCTCTACATCCCCGATGCCGAGCCGCGCGTCATTCCCGAAGGCGCTTACATCCACGAGTCGGTGGTGAAGCGCATCGGCGCAGTGCCCGACTATCGACCGGTCAACCTGCCCTCGAGTTACCAGACCGTGCCGATGCCGACCCCGCCCGGGCCGTAGGGGTCGCTCCCAACTCGCCACCTGACATTCCCTCTGTGCGGAGCGTCCGGCGGGACTGCAAGGGGCTGCACCCGCCGAGTTGCTCTCTTGCCTGCAGCTCCGGCAGGGCAGGGGGCGCAGCTTGACCGGCGGCGCATTGCACAAGAAAGTGCGGCTTCGGTCGTTCCCCCCAAACGAATGCAGGAACGCGGCACAGGGAGTCTGCATGAGCATCAGCGTCGCCACGACGAGCGTTCCAAAACCCGCGCCGGCATTAAAATCATGCTCAAACAACGACCCAACGCGCGACCGACAGGAGAGGCAGTCCATGAGCCAGAGAGAGGAATTTCACAATCTCGACAATCCGCATGATGGCCTGTTCCGCGAGCTCGCGCCGGGGCTGACGACTCGCATCTTCAGCGGCGAGCACGCCATGCTCTCGGTGGTGACGCTGGCGCCGCATGCGGAAGGGACCCTGCATCATCATCCGGAGGAGCAATGGGGCGTGTTGCTCGATGGCTCGGCCGTCCGGATCCAGGGCGGAGAGGAGATCGAAGTGAAGAAGGGTGATTTCTGGCGCACGCCGGGAAACGTGCCGCACACCATGCGGGCGGGGCCGCAAGGCGCGCGCGTGCTTGACATCTTCAGCCCGCCGCGGCCGGAGTACAGGAAGCCCGGGTCGGGCTTCGGCAATTCCTGACATCGCAAACACACAGCAAAGCTCAGCAGCAATTCAGAGGTAAAGATGACGAAGATCACGAGACGTACCATGCTGGCGGCCTCGGCCGCCTTTGCTGTCGCGCCAGCACTGGCGCAGACTTCATCAAAGATCACGCTGGTCGTGCCGTTTCCGCCGGGAGGCTCCACGGATGCCTTGGCCCGGCTGATCCAGTCCAGCCTGCAGACCAAGCTCGGGCGGATCGTCCTGGTCGAGAACAAGTCGGGCGCCGCCAGCGCGCTCGGCGCGGCCCAGGTCGCGAAAAGCCCGCCGGATGGCTCGACGTTCCTGGTGACCTTCGACTCTCACGCCGTCATTCCCGCCATTCTCGAAAAGCCGCCGGTCGACATCGAGCGCGAGCTGGTGCCGGTCTTTCTCGTCGGCACCGCCCCTTACGTGATCGCAGCCAACGCCGGCCGGCCATACAAGACGTTCGCCGACGTCGTCGCAGCGTGCAAGAAGGACCCCGGCGCGGTGAAATACGCGTCCGTCGGCATCGGCACCCTCGGCCACCTCGCGATGACCGTGCTGGGCAAGAAGGCCGGCGTTGAAATCACGCATGTGCCTTACCGCGGCGGCGGTCCGGCCATGAATGACGTGCTCGGCGGGCACGTCGATCTTATCGCCGGATCGGCGGCGCTGGTGACCGCGCAGCTCGGGACCAACATGCTGCGCCCGATCCTGCAGCTGGGCCGCGAGCGGCTGCCGGCGCTGCCGGACACGCAGACGGCGATCGAAGCGGGCTTCCCCGATTTCGAGACGCTCGCCTGGTGGGGCATCTTCGCTCCCGCGGGCACGCCCGCCGACATCATCGACAGCATGGCGAAATCGGTGAAGGAGATCCTGAGCGAGCCGGCGATCGCGAAACAGCTGCGCGAGACCCAGCAGATGACCCTGCTGCTCGCCGGCGGCAAGGAGTTCAGCACCTTCTTCGCCAAGCAGGTGAGCTACTGGGGCCAGGTCGTCCGCGAGAACAACATCAGGGCGTGATCGAAGTCCCGTCTCCGATCTATGGGGACGCGCATACGCTCCCTCTCCCCGCTTGCGGGGCGATCGCATATGACGCTATGGAGGCTGTGAACGGCGCGGCCTCATGGTTCGAGACGCGCCCTAAGCTGCGCTCCTCACCATGAGGGTGCAATGTTTTGCCGCGAAACAAGACCTCATCCTGAGGGGCCCGCTGAAAGCGGGCGTCTCGAAGGATGGCCGCGAAGAAACTGCCACCAAGTTCGGTTTCAAACGCGATAGCCCTGCCGCTTGCGGGGAGAGGCAGGCTGAGCGCGACGGCTAACCGGAACGGGCAGGGGTTGCTGCTCGGCGGTCGGCCGGCAACCGGGATCGGCCGCGCGGGCAAGGGTCAGAGCATCTTGCCGACTATGGTCGTCATCTCATCCGCCGAAAATCCCCGCAGGGTTTCGGTACGAACATTGCCGAGCGCGCTTATGCTCATGCTGAGCGCCATGGCGGAGGTCTCATCCTGAGCCTCGACGACGCTCACAATGTCATATCGCCCCTGCGTCCAGATGATGTCTTTCACGGTTACGCCGAAGGTCTTTGCCATCTCCTTGAAGGCATCGGCCCGCTTCGGCGAGTCCTTGATGTTGCGGATTCCCTGATCGGTGAAGCTCGACAGCACGACATAAGTCACCATGGTCGTCCTCCTTGGTTGGAACCCTGTGCAACCGGGCATGAGGAAAACGCGCCGAGCTTGCCACACCGGCGCAGGCACAGCTACAGACTATTGGGGAAGGTCAGTGGACGTGACTTATCCGCGTGCTGCGGCAGGGAAGCGAAGCTCGTCATTCCGGGCTCGCGACTATCGTCGCGCCCCGGAATGACGACAGACATCTCTTACCGCGACGGCTGCAACGGCCTTGCGAAACTGAGCTCGTGACCGTCGAGGTCGGTGAGATGAAAGTAGCGCTCTCCCCATTCGGCATCGCGGGGCGTGGTCGAAGGCTGCCATCCGGCTGTCAGTGCGCGTTGGTAGAATGCGTCGACGTCGGCGACGTAGAAGATGACGCGCCCCCACCAGGACCAGCGCTGCTCCTCACGCTGGGCAATCAGATTGAGATAGCCCGGCCCGGCCTGAAAGCTCGTAAACGGCGACGCCTCACCGCCGTGCAGGATTTCGAATCCCAGCGATCGGTAGAATCCGACGGCGCTTCGCATGTCGTGGGTGCCAAGTGTGACTGCGCTGATGCATTCGATCATGATGGCGACTCCCGGTTGATGAGAGGACGATTGGGCCGCGCTCTCGGCTCACATTATTCTATAGCCACCCCACCGCGCCCAAGGCCGCGATCGCGGAGAGATCGCGAATCGCGCTGCCCTCCGACGGGCGTGCAACGGCTGCAGCCGCTAGAGATGAACGATCCGGCCTGGGCGTCGTCCGGGGCAACCTGATATTTACACTGTAAAGATAACACTTGACTGGGTCGTCCCGTCCCGTTACCAATCTTTACATTGGAAAGATTGCCAACCTGCGCCGACCGGCGTCATCAGCCCTTGATCCGCATCATGGTTCGATCGGCGGCTCGGCGAGATTTTGGCTGCGACACCTACCGGAGGCGCGCATGAAGACATTCCTCACCGTCAAGCTCGCCCTGCTTCCGTTTGCGGTGTTCTGGCTCCTGCTCGGCGCGAACCGCGCCGAATGGGCCATCGGCTTTGCCTTCGTGCTGTCGCTGGCCGGCAATCTGCGGCGGCTCTACCGCGGCGAGTTTGCGCTGCTCGAAGCGTTCGGCTTTGCGCTGTTCATGATCCTCGGCCAGGCGCAGATGCTCGCACCGGAATGGACCGCAGCCAACGCGCTGTGGCTGTCGTTCGCGGGGCTCGGCGCCGCCAGCCTGATCAGCGTCGCGCTCGGCCGGCCGTGGACGGCCGACTATTCGCGCGCAGCTTATCCCGATAGCGCCGGAACGGTGCAGTTTCGCCTGATCAACGCGGCGATCACGGGGCTATGGGGAATCCTGTTCCTCGCCACCGCCCTCTGCCGCTGGTCGGGCGTCTCGCACTGGGTCACGACGGCCATTTTCGTTGGCGGCGCGCTGGCTTCGATCTTCGGTCCGCGGCTTGCGATTGGCTTGCTGCTGCGGCGCATGCGTGCCGGGCGGGAAACCTTTCATTGGCCCGCGCCGTCGTTTGCGCAAGCGCCCGGCACCGATTGCGACGTTGCGGTTATCGGCGCTGGTGTCGGTGGTCTGACGGCCGCGGCCCTGCTCGCGGACGCCGGTCACCGGGTCATGGTCTTCGACCATCATGTCGCACCCGGCGGCTTCTGCCACATGTTCCTGCGCAAGGCGCATTACGACAACAAGCCCGTGCTCTATCGCTTCGATGCCGGTCCCCACGATTTCTCCGGTGTGTGGCCGGGCGGAACGGTCAGCGGGCTGTTGGAGCGGCTCGGGGTCGCCGATCGGCTGCAATGGAAGAGGGTGCGGCACACCTATTTGTTCGCGGGCGAACGCATCGACGTGCCCGAAGACTGGCACGACTATGTGATGCTGTTGTGCGCCAAATTCCCCGCCAGCGCCGCGGGCATTCGCGCCCTGTTCGAGACCCTCCACGCCATCTTCGACGATATGTACTCGACCGGCAAAGGTCGTTCCGGCATTCCGGGCATGCCCGAGACGATCGAGGAATTGCTCGCCTTTCCCAAGGATCACCCCAACGCCTTTCGCTGGATGAACGAGCCTTTCGACAAGCTGGTCGCGGCCCATGTCAGCGATCCCGCCGTGATCAAGCTTCTCTATGCGCTCTCGGGCTATCTCGGCGACGGCAGCGAGCGCCTGACCTGCGGGCAGATGGCGCCGATCTTCGGCTACTACTTCAAGGGCGGCTATTACCCGGCCGGCGGATCGGGGCGCTTTGCCGATGTGCTGGTGGAGGCGATCGAAGAGCGCGGCGGCAAGGTTCACCTCAAGACCGGCGTCGAGCGTATCCTGGTCGAAGACGGCTGTGCCGCCGGGCTCGTCCTGCGCGATGGCAGGACGATCCGCGCTCGCGCAGTGGTTTCCAACGCCGACATCAAGCGCACCTTTCTCGAACTCGTCGATCCCGCCTTGCTGCCGGCGGACTTCCGCGACCGGATCGCCAAAGCCGAGCCTTCCAATTCCGCCTTCAGCGTCCATCTCGGGGTCGACTTCGATCCGGAGCTTGCGCCCGCCGTTCACGCCGGCGGCGTCGGCATCGCGATGATGTCCAAGCTCGATCCGTCCGCCGCTCCTCAGGGCCATGCGACGCTGGCCCTGATCAAGCTCGTTCCCTACGACCGCGCGAAGGGCTGGTTCCCGCCCGATGGCAGCGAGGACTGGAAGGTGTGGCGGCGCTCCACTGACTATGAGGAACGCAAGCAGAAGCTCGGCGACGAGATGATCGCGGCAGCGGAAAAGGCGATTCCCGGCCTGTCGCAGCACATCGTCTACCGCACCGATGCCAGTCCCGTGACCTATGCGCGGTATGACTGGGCGAGTTCCGGCGCGATCTACGGCGTATCGCGGCAGGGCCGACTCAAGGGCTCGAAGTCTCCGCTGCCAAACCTCGTGATCGCCGGCGGCGGAAACGCAGGCGCCGGCGTCGAAGCAGTCGTGATCTCCGGCGCCGAGGCGGCCGAAGCGCTGGTGCCGGGATTGCTGTCCTCGGCAGGGCGACGTCCGGGGCCCGCACCCTCTATCCCGCGCTCGCCTGTGCGGAGCCCGCAAACGGCGTCGTGAACGCTCTCGTCACGATCGTCTCGCGCACGCTCGTCTGGTGCTTCCGGCATCGCATTCCGGCCTCGGTCGATAGAAGTCCGACGGAACGGGCGTGCGAATGCGCTGTGCATCGCGAATGCCGTCGTGCACGAGGCAGTTTCCCGCACGGCCGCCTCCGATGCCGGTTGCCTGATTTCGATTTCCGGGCCGTGGATGACGTCCGGGGCTGGCGATTACCCGGCTGCTTTGATATGGAATCGTCAAGCGCCGCAGCTATATATTGCGGGCGCCTCGCGGTCCCGTAGCTCAGCCGGATAGAGCGGCGGTTTCCTAAACCGTAGGTCGGAAGTTCGAGTCTTCCCGGGATCGCCATCTTCTCCCTTCCGAGCCCCATCTTGGCAGGGCATCCGCGCCGATTGCATTGACTCGATGCGCGGTTACTCGCCCAACCGCCGGTGCCTGCGCCAAGCGGTCATATTGCGGTAGACGATCGGCCGACCGGAGGACATCGCTCATGTGGCCGTCTTCTGGGGCATCGATGATCACCGGCTCTTGCGCTAATCCAGGCGGCGGTAGAATCCGGCATCCGGAATATCTTTGGATGCGCAACCAGCGCGCCCCGTGCCTGGCCCGGAGAAGGCGGACATTTTCTCGGAAACGACGCTCTGAACCTGTTGATGGGAAATAGCTACAAACCTGCATCCGCCGAATGCTCATCAGCGAAGCCAGGTGGCGTGGAAGAAGTGGCGCGCTCGGCTGGCGTGGGCGCGGATCGCGGAGAGTGATGGCAAAGCGATACCATAACAGGTCTCTCCGATGGTCAATATTCACTTCTACCGACAAGACGACCGATAGCATGCGAAACAGATGATCGTCGGCATTGATCTAGGCACCACTAACAGTCTGATTGCGACGTGGCACGAGGGCGCATCCTGCCTCATCCCCAATGCGCTTGGCGAGGTCCTGACGCCCTCGGCCGTGAGCATCGATGACAACGGCGAGATTCTTGTCGGCCTCGCCGCGCGCGAGCGGGTCGTCAGCCATCCGGAACGCAGCGCCGCCAGCTTCAAGCGCTATATGGGGACAAACAGGCGCCTGAGGTTGGCTGATCGCGAATTTCGGCCGGAAGAGCTCTCATCATTCGTTCTGCGCAGCCTCAAGGCCGATGCCGAAGCGTTTCTGGGCGAGAAGGTGCATGAGGCCGTCATCACCGTTCCCGCCTATTTCAACGACACCCAGCGCAAGGCGACCGGCATTGCCGGCGAAATGGCCGGCCTCAACGTGGTGCGTCTGCTCAACGAACCGACCGCCGCCGCACTCGCCTACGGCCTGCAAACGGAATTGCGCGAGAGCAAATTCCTCGTCTTCGACCTCGGCGGCGGGACATTCGATGTCTCGGTGCTCGATTTGTTCGAAGGCGTGATCGAGGTGCGCGCAGTTGCCGGCGACAATTTCCTCGGCGGCGAAGATTTCGTCGACGTGATCATCGCCTGGTTCCAAAGCGCCACGCGCAAAAGCTTGCCGCCGCGCGAGACGCATCCTGCGACGCACGCCCTGCTGCGCAGGCAGGCCGAACTCGCGATGCGGCGGCTGAGCGAGGCGGAAGACGCCTTGATCGAGACCGTCTGCGAGGGACGAAAGATCTCCGCATCGCTGTCGCGTACCGCCTTCGCCCGGGAGGCCGCGACCTTGCTCGAGCGTCTGCGCCGGCCGGTCGAGCGCGCGCTGCGCGATTCCCAGATCCGTTCCGATCAGTTGACGCATGTGGTGCTTGCCGGTGGTGCCACCCGCATGCCGATGGTGCGGCGTCTGGCGGGACTTCTGGTCGGCCGTCCGGCGCTGCATCAGATCAACCCGGATGAGGTTGTCGCGCGAGGCGCAGCGGTGCAGGCCGGCCTTGTCGAACGGGCGGAAGCATTGAGCGAGATCGTCCTCACTGATGTCGCACCTTACTCACTCGGCATCGATATCGTACGTCAGTTGAGCGCGAAGCATTGGGCGAGCGGCCAATTCCTGCCGATTATCGAGCGCAATACGATAGTGCCGACGAGTCGATCGACGCGCGTGCACACGCTTGCCGATAACCAGACCGAATTGTGCATCCGCGTCTATCAAGGCGAAAGCCGCCTTGTTGCGGATAATATACAACTGGGCGAGATCGCCATCGAGGTGCCGCCGGCGCCCGCGGGCGAACAGGCCGCCGATGTGCGCTTCACCTATGATGTCAACGGCCTGTTGGAAGTCGACGTGCTGGCGCTCGGGACCGGCGAGCTCCGCCGCACAGTGATCGAGCAAAACCCCGGCGCGATGACGCCGCAGGAAATCGAGGAGCGGCTCGCCGCGCTCGCCACCCTCAAGATTGCCCCTCGCGAGCGCAGCGAGAACCGCGCCCTGCTGGCACGCGCGGAACGAATCCACGAGGAAGCTCTCGGCAATATCAGGCAAGCGATCGCGCAGGCGATCCTGGCGTTCGAGGACGCGCTGCAATCGCAAGAACCCGGAGCGATCGAGGAACAGCGCCGAGAACTCACTCAATTGCTGGATCGGATCGAGCATGAGCTCCGCATCTGAACCGCCCTTTCCGTGGCGGGAGCTGGCAATCGCGCCGACGCAAGACGATACCGAGATCAGGCGCGCCTATGCTAATCGTCTCAAGACTATTGATCCAGCCGCGGATCCCGCCGCATTTCAGGCACTGCGCCGCGCCTATGAAGCCGCGCGCGGCCTCGCCTCCGGGCGGCAGGAGATCGACGCGGATGGTCCCGATCTGCAAGGGGCCGATCCGCCGCCCGACAGGACCGATGTCCGGAGGCAAGCGCAACCACAGTTGGAAGCCCTGCTCGCCGAGGTCCGACAACTGGCGCTCGCCGACAACGTGGCCGAGGCGATGGCCGCGATCGAGAGCTTTCTCGGCATGGGCGCTTCATCGCCAAATAATTCTGCGCATCTCCAGGCGCGACTGTTGTCCCTGGTGATGGACGATCCGCGGATGCCGGGATCGATGCTTGCCGCGCTGGCGGATCGCTTTCGCTGGAGCGAAGTCGGCAACGTGCTCGAGCAATTTCGTCCCGACCTGCACGAGCGATTCCTCTATCGCCTGACTGCCGCGCATGAATGGCTGGAGTTTGCGAGAGAAGCGGCGCGACAACAGAACGGGGACGGTGTCATAGCCCGCTTTCTGCTGCTGCCGTTCTCTGGGAAAGATGATCGCGCGCTGCTCGGTGATTTTCGTCCTGCCGATGTCGCCGGCTTCTTGAACGGTGCTCGCCGCTTCGCGCCCTTGCTCGGCGACACCATCGATCCGCGCCGGATCGCGTTTCTTTACGACATTTACAAAGGCTCAGTCACCGTCCCGTGCAAGGAGCAGCCGGTTGCGGCGCCGCCCGGGCAATCCCGGACGAAGCAGGCTCAGGCGTATGTCAAACAAAGGTTTCGCAGCATCGCGCAGGGGGCGTCCATCGCGATCATCCTGGCCGTTGCTGCATCGGCCGTGTTGCCGCGCGCAGTTCAATACGGAAGAAGCCTCGGGCTGATCGGCGCGCCGGTCGCCGGAACGGCATCACCGTTTCCGGTCGCCTTTGCAACGAATGGGACCGGTACGAGGCTCGTCGCCCGCGTCGGACGGCTGTTCGATTGGGTCACGGAAATTCGTTACGGCGTCGATCGGATCATAATCGGCAGGGATTGCGCCGCGGACACCGAGGCGCAAGTCACGCGTTCGATCGTCAAAGGGCGGGCGGAAGTCGAGCTGCCGCGCAACACGCGCTTCATCACCATGCAGTTTTGCTACTCCAATCAAGTCGCGTCCGACGTCTTCCGTTTTGACGTCCCCAGCGACGCGCCGGATCCGAACGGGATCGGGCACATAGGTGAAGGAACCAAGCGAAATGATACCCGGGGCCATCGATAAGCTGGACAAAGCCATGTATGCCGCAGAGAACGCGAGCATCAAGGGACGGACCGCGCTGCCGCCGAGTGCCCAGTGGGGCCTTGCGCTCGCCGCGATGTACACGCGCGTACATGGGTGTGGCGACCGCGCGCTGGAGCCGTGGACCAGCATCAAGGAAGGTCTCAGCGCCGAGATGCTGAAGGATTGGTGGGACATCAACGGCGATACTCCGGCCAAGAGACGAAACCAGGCGATCGATGTGCTCGGCTGGCTGGCCACGGAGGGCCATAGGTCAAGTCCCGAATACGCAGAGCCGGGCGATCGCGAAGCGCCGAAGGATCTGCTGGCCTGGGATATAGCGCGCCTGGTGATGGTGGCACGCCATGCTTTCCTGGCGACATACATCACCGAGGAAGAGGGCTGGGCCTATGTTCGCGATGCCGCCAAGATGGCGCAGGCCAGCTTCGGTTCGTGGCAGGATTACGCCGACCGCTACAATCGCGGCCGCTCTCGCTGGTCGGGCGGTCCGGACGAGACCTTCGATGATGCCGTCGAATTCCTGCTCAAGGAGCCCAAGTCGCCCTGGCGCACGCTCGATTGGAACACACCCCTCAAGGACGAGGATTTCCGCAACCCTGTCAAGCACGCGAGCAAAGAAGGGCGGGCGAGACGAGACCGAGTGAGCCGCGTTGTCATAATCGCCGGGGTGGTAGCCAGTGTCTCGGTTGCCGTCGTCAACACGGTCGGGCGCGGCCGGCTCGATCTTTCGTTTGGTGATTGGACGCGTCGTACCTCCACCGAGTTGCCAAGCAAGCTGAGCGTGATGCCAAAGCCTTTCGACCTCGGCGCCGCGCCGCAGGAAAGGTTCTCCCGGATCAACGTCGATTTCGTTGCCTCACGCGGCGAGATTATCGTCTATCTCCGCAACATTCCGGTGCTGATGAACGAGGACTTCGCGGCGTTCCGCTATGGCGTCAACGCGGCCACGCCGAGCAAAATTCCTGAGCAGAAGTCTGGAGTTCGCAGCGTGCCATCCGTGCTCGAATTGCCCCGCGACACACGGTTTTTGACCATCCAGGTGCAATTCAAGGACGGCTCGATGTCTGCCATCCGCCGGTTTGATGTGCCGGCTGGCGTCCTGCAAACCAGATAGCGATCGGTGCCCCCGAAGGGGACCTGCTTGCGCATGAGGCTCGAAGCAGCGGGACTGCTGCCCCGTTCGGCTCCACGCGGCCAGCCGCGTCCCTCGTGCTCCCAGCCGTACCGACGTCCCCTCCATCGGGCGTCCCTGCGCCGTCTTCCGAGCGGGACCTCCGCCTGGGTTTTTTGTTGACGGAACCGAATTTCTTGTACACTAGTACAAATAGCATGGTCCCCGGTGCAGCCAGCAAGGAAGCCGTGGCGCGCAAGCCGAATTTGCGCGAGGCGATCCTTTGCGCCGCCGAAGAGCTGTTTTCAACCAATGGCTTCAATGCGGTGTCCGTGCGCGACATCGCCCAGGCCGCCGGCGCCAATCCCGGCAGCGTGACCTATCATTTCAAGACCAAAGACGGCCTGCTGCTCGAGATCTACCGCCGCCATTGCGTTCCGATGAACCTGCGCCGCTCCGAACTGCTGGCGGCGGCCAAACGAATTCGCGATCCCCAGGACCGGCTGGAGGCCATCGTACGCGCCTATGTGCTGCCGGCCTTCTCTTCCGGCAGCGATCTCGCCGGGGGCGGCGCCAGGTTTACCCGGCTGCGCGCCGTCATGTCGGCCGAAGGCAACGAGGTGGCGCGCCGCATCATTGCGCAGACCTTCGACGACACCAGCCACGCGTTCATCGACGCCATCCAGGAGACCCTGCCGCACATTCCGCGCAACGATATTGTTTGGCGCAGTCATTTCCTGCTCGGCGCGCTCTATTACTCGCTGGTCACGCCCGAACGCGTGTCCCGCCTGTCGCGCGGCGACGCCGACGGGGCGGACGCCGGCGATGCGATAGAACAGCTGGTGCGGGCAACGGTCGCGGCGCTGCAGGCGCCTCCGCTTGATCCGGCCGCGCCACTGCAGCGCCGGGCGGCGCGAACCAAGGCTTGAGGCCAAGCCGGGCCGGCTCGAAAATCAGGCCGCCGAGATCGTCAAACGGGGAAGAGGAAATGAACAGGCGGGAGTGCTCTGGCAGGCGGGTTGGCGCTGGTCTTTCGCCTCATGGCGGCGCCGGCCTGTAACCCCGCCATCGCCAGTCCCGGAACTCAACAGCAATAGGGTGATCATCTCATGCAAACCGCAATCCCCTGTCTGTTCATGCGCGGCGGCACGTCGCGTGGTCCGTTCTTCAAGGCAGCCGACCTGCCCGCCGACGTGCCGACCCGCGACAAGGTGCTGCTGGCGGTGATGGGCTCGCCCGACCGGCGCCAGATCGACGGCCTCGGCGGCGCGCATCCCCTGACCAGCAAGGTCGGCATCGTGTCGAAGGGATCGAAGCCGGGTGTCGACCTCGACTTCCTGTTCGCGCAGCTCCAGCCCGACAAGGACACGGTCGACACCACGCCCAATTGCGGCAATATGCTCGCCGCCGTGGTGCCGTTTGCGCTCGAGACCGGGTTGGTCAAGCCGCAGGGCAATACGACCACGCTGCGCGTTTTGACTCTCAACACCGACATGCAGTGCGACGTCACGGTGGAAACGCCGAACGGGCGCGTCGAATACGAAGGCAGCGCCCGCATCGACGGCGTGCCGGGCACGTCCGCGCCGATCACCATCAATTTCCTCGATACCGCCGGATCGGTCGCGCCGGGATTGCTGCCGACCGGGAACGTCATGGACCATATCGACGGCATCGACGTTACCTGCATCGACAACGGCATGCCGCTGGTGATCTTGCGGGCGTCCGACCTCGGCCGCACCGGCTACGAGAGCGCCGAGCAGATGAACGGCGATACCGAGTTGAAGGCGCGGATCGAGCGCCTGCGCATCGCCTGCGGCCATGCCATGAAGCTCGGCGATGTCACGGCCAAGAACTATCCCAAGATGACGCTGGTCGCGCCGCCGCGCGCCGGCGGCAGCATCTGCACGCGCAGCTTCATCCCGCATGTCTGTCACGACGCCATTGGCGTGCTGGCTGCGGTGACGGTGGCGACCGCCTGCGTGCTCGAAGGCTCGATCGCCCACGGCGTTTCTTCGCTGCCGGCCGGCAACGTCAAGAAAGTTTCGGTCGAGCATCCGACCGGAGAGTTCAGCGTCGAAATCGAGGTCGATCCGAGTAATCCCCAGAACGTCACGCGCGCCGCGCTGCTGCGCACTGCGCGCCTGTTGATGCGGGGCGAAGTCATGGTGCCCCGCTCGGCATGGGCACCTGACATGGCGGCCGCGGCGGAATAGAGCACGAGAGCAGGAAACGACAAGAGCAATAGCCGGGCGATTAGTCGGATCAGCCCGCGGTCATTGCGGAAGGAGAGCCAAGTGATCATCGACGTGCACGGCCATTACACCACGGCGCCCAAGGCGCTCGAGGACTGGCGCAACCGGCAGATCGCCGGGATCAAGGATCCCGCGGCCAGGCCCAAGGTCAGCGAGCTCAGGATCAGCGACGACGAGTTGCGCGAATCCATCGAGAGCAACCAGCTCAAGAAGATGAAGGAGCGCGGCAGCGATCTCACCGTCTTCAGCCCGCGCGCCAGCTTCATGGCCCATCACATCGGCGACTTCGAGGTGTCCTCGACCTGGGCCGCGATCTGCAACGAATTGTGCTACCGGGTCAGCAAGCTCTTTCCTGACAGCTTCATCGGCGCGGCGATGCTGCCGCAATCGCCGGGCGTCGATCCGAAGACCTGCATTCCCGAGCTCGAGAAGTGCGTCAAGGAATACGGCTTCGTCGGCATCAACCTCAATCCGGACCCTTCCGGCGGGCACTGGACCTCGCCGCCGCTCTCGGACCGGCACTGGTATCCGATCTACGAGAAGATGGTCGAGTACGGCATCCCGGCCATGATCCACGTCTCGACCAGCTGCAACGCCTGCTTCCACACCACCGGCGCGCATTACCTGAACGCGGACACCACCGCCTTCATGCAGTGCCTGACCTCGGACCTGTTCAAGGATTTCCCGACGCTCAAATTCCTCATTCCCCATGGCGGCGGCGCGGTGCCCTATCACTGGGGACGCTTCCGCGGCCTCGCACAGGAACTGAAGAAGCCGCTGCTCAAGGATCACCTGCTGGGCAACATCTTCTTCGACACCTGCGTCTATCACCAGCCCGGCATCGACCTGCTCACCAACGTGATCCCGGTCGACAACATCCTGTTCGCCAGCGAAATGATCGGCGCGGTGCGCGGCATCGATCCCGAGACCGGCTTCTATTACGACGACACCAAGCGCTACGTCGAAGCGGCGAAGACGCTCAGCGCCGAGGACCGCTACAAGATCTACGAGGGCAATGCGCGGCGCGTGTTCCCGCGCCTCGATGCGACGCTCAAGGCGAAAGGAAAGTGATCATGTCGACGCCGATGAACAATCTCGGAATCGTCAAGCGCAACATCGCCCGGGCCGACAAGGCCGCGGTCGACAAGCTGTCGCGCTTCGGCGTCGCCACCATCCATGAAGCGATGGGTCGGGTCGGGCTGATGCATCCCTATATGCGGCCGATCTATCCCGATGCACAGGTGTGCGGCACCGCCGTCACCGTGCTGCTGCAGCCCGGCGACAACTGGATGCTGCATGTCGCCGCCGAGCAGTTGCAGCCGGGCGACGTGGTGGTCGCCGCCTGCACGGTCGACAACACCGACGGCTTCTTCGGCGATCTGCTCGCCACCAGCTTCCGCGCCCGCGGCGCGCTGGGGCTGATCATCGACGGCGGCGTGCGGGACGTGAAGGACCTGACCGAGATGAAATTCCCGGTGTTCTCGCGCGCGATCAGCGCCAGGGGCACGGTCAAGGCGACGCTGGGCTCGGTCAACATCCCCGTGGTCGTGGCGAACGCCGTGGTGAACCCCGGCGACGTGGTGGTCGCGGATGTCGACGGCGTCGTGGTCGTCCCCCGCGAGCTCGTCGGCGCCGTCGCCGACGCCTCGCAGAAGCGCGAGGACAACGAGGAGGCCAAGCGCCAGAAGTTCCGCGAGGGCGTGCTCGGTCTCGACATCTACGGCATGCGGGAGCCGCTGGCGGCCGCGGGCCTCGAGTACGTGGAGGATTGACGATGGCTCACGCACAGGCGATCGCGCACGGCGACACCAGCGGCGGCTTCGAGAAGACGCCCGGTTGGCTGGACTGGTACGACGGCCCGACGACCCCGACGTTCCGGCTCCCCGCCGGCGCTGTCGACGCGCACTGCCACGTGTTCGGCCCCGGCGCGGAGTTCCCCTACGCCCCCGAGCGCAAGTACACGCCGTGCGACGCGTCGGCCGCGCAGCTGTTCGCGCTGCGCGACCAGCTCA
>NZ_JACRAW010000150.1 GCF_016213215.1 Bradyrhizobium sp.
TGCGCGGGCGCGCTGGTCAACCCGGGCGACGTGATCGTCGCCGATCCCGCCGGCGTGGTCGTGGGTCCGGCGGCCGTGGCGCACCAGGCGGCGGACGCCGCTGCGGCGCGCGAGGCCAATGAGGGTGACAAGCGGAAGAGGCTGGCAAACGGCGAGCTCGGCCTCGATATGTACAAGATGCGCGAGCCGCTGCAGAAGGCAGGGCTCAAATACATCGATTGACGGTCATGACGGGTGCTTCCAACCAGTGGCATGTCGGTCTCGTCGGCTACGGCGAGGTCGGCAAGATTCTCGCCGAGGACCTGCGCAAGGAGGGGTTGCGGGTTTCCGCCTACGACATCAAGCTGGACGACGACCGCGCGTCGCCGTTGCGCGAGCACGCCGCACGGATCGGCGTTGCGCTGGCCACATCGCATGCGGCGCTGGCGAAAGAAGCCGACCTGATCGTTTCCGCGGTCACCGCGAGCCAGGCGGTGCCGGTCGCGCAGGCCTGCGCGCCGGCCGTGAAGCCCGGATCGTTCTTTCTCGACTTCAACTCCGCTTCGCCGGGCGCCAAGGGCCGCGCCGCCGCGCTGATCGACGGCGCCGGAGGACGCTACGTCGAGGGCGCGGTCATGACCTCGGTGCCGCCCTATCGCATCAAGGTGCCGCTCCTGCTCGGCGGCGGCTCCGCGGCCGCCCTGGCGCCGCTTCTGCGCGAGATCGGTTTCGACGCCAAGGTCGCCAGTGACAGGCTCGGCGTTGCTTCGGCGGTGAAGATGTGCCGCAGCATCATGATCAAGGGCATGGAAGCCATGGTCATCGAGAGCTTCACCACGGCGCGTGCCTATGGTGTCGAGGACGCGGTGCTGGCCTCGCTGGCGGAGACCTTCCCTAGCATCGACTGGGAGAAGCAGGGCGCCTATTTCTTCCAGCGCGTGATCGAGCACGGAAGGCGCCGCGCCGAAGAGGTGCGCGAGGTGGCCGAGACCGTGCGCGAGGCCGGGTTGACGCCGTGGTCGGCGCAGGGCACCGCCGAGCGCCAGGCCTTCATCGCCGATCTCGCCGACGAGGGCGTGTTCGGCACCAGGGGTACCAGGGAGTTCGCGCGCAGCGCCGACTGGCGGACGGAAGCCGACCGCATCCTCGCCAGGATCAAATCGGGTAAATGAGAGGGACGATGCAATTCGAAAAGACGCCGGGCTGGCTCGATTGGTATTCCGGGCCTTCCAAGCCGCGCTTCAAGGTGCCGACGGGTTCGGTCGACGCGCACTGCCACGTGTTCGGGCCCGGCGCGCAATTCCCTTATGCGCCGGAGCGCAAGTACACCCCGTGCGACGCTTCGCGCGACCAGCTCTACGCGCTGCGCGACCATCTCGGCTTTGCCCGCAACGTGGTGGTACAGGCCACCTGTCATGGTGCCGACAACAGCGCCATGGTCGATGCCTTGATCCATTCCGGCGGCCGGGCGCGCGGCGTCGCCACCGTCAAGCGCAGCGTCGGCGACGCAGAGCTCAAGGCGATGAACGAGGCCGGCGTGCGCGGCGTGCGCTTCAATTTCGTCAAGCGCCTGGTCGACTTCACCCCGCGCGACGAATTGATCGAAATCGCCGGCCGCATTGCCAGGCTGGGCTGGCACGTTGTGATCTATTTCGAAGCGCAGGACCTGCCCGAGCTGTGGGATTTCTTCACCTCGCTGCCGACCACGATTGTCGTCGATCACATGGGACGGCCCGACGTGACCAAGCCGGTCGACGGCCCCGAGTTCGAACTGTTCGTGAAATTCATGCGCGACAATCCGAACGTCTGGTCCAAGGTAAGCTGCCCGGAACGGTTGTCGGTTTCGGGCCCGCCGGCGCTCAACGGGGAGCAGAACGCCTATCGCGACGTGGTGCCGTTTGCCCGACGTATCGTCGAGACCTTCCCGGACCGCGTGCTGTGGGGCACCGACTGGCCGCATCCGAACCTGAAGAACCACATGCCGGACGACGGCCTTCTCGTCGATTTCATTCCGCACGTCGCGGTCACGCCCGACTTGCAGCGCAAGCTGCTGGTCGACAATCCGATGCGGCTGTACTGGCCGGAAGAATGCTGAAAGGAGACATCCGATGGCACTCGACAAACCGTACAAGGACATCCCCGGCACGACCATCTTCGACGCCGACATGTCGCGCCAGGGCTACCACCTCAACCAGTTCTGCATGTCGCTGATGAAGGCCGAGAACCGCGCCCGCTTCAAGGCGAACGAGCGCGCCTATCTCGATGAATGGCCGATGACCGAGGAGCAGAAGCAGGCCGTGCTGGCGCGCGATCTCAACCGCTGCATCGCGCTGGGCGGCAACATCTATTTCCTTGCCAAGATCGGCGCGACCGACGGCAAGAGCTTCCAGCAGATGGCCGGCAGCATGACCGGCATGAGCGAGGAAGAATACCGCGACATGATGGTGAAGGGTGGGCGCTCCATCGAAGGCAACCGCCATCTCGGGGAGAAGAAGTGATGGCCCGTATCACCGCAAGCGTCTACACCTCGCACGTCCCGGCGATCGGCGCCGCGATGGATCTCGGCAAGACGGGCGAGCCGTACTGGCAGCCGGTCTTTGCGGGCTACGACTTCTCCAAGCAGTGGCTGAAGGAGCAGAAGCCGGACGCGATCTTCCTGGTCTTCAACGACCACGCGACCGCGTTCAGCCTGGACATGATCCCGACCTTCGCGATCGGCACCGCCGCGGAATTCACGCCCGCCGATGAAGGCTGGGGGCCGCGTCCGGTGCCGAAGGTCATCGGTCACCCCAAGCTTGCGTCCCACATCGCCCAATCGGTGATCCAGGACGATTTCGACCTCACCATCGTCAACAGGATGGACGTCGACCACGGCCTCACCGTTCCGCTCAGCCTGATGTGCGGCCAGGTGCAGGCCTGGCCCTGCCCGGTGATTCCGTTCGCGGTCAACGTCGTGCAGTATCCGGTGCCCTCGGGGCGGCGCTGCTTCATGCTCGGCCAGGCGATCCGCCGCGCGATCTCGTCCTACGACGAGCCGCTCAACGTGCAGATCTGGGGCACCGGCGGCATGAGCCACCAGCTGCAGGGCCCGCGCGCCGGACTCATCAACCGGGAGTGGGACAACGCCTTCCTGGACCGGCTGATCAATGATCCCGACGGGCTGTCGAAGATGCCCCATATCGATTATGTGCGCGAGGCCGGCAGCGAAGGCATCGAGCTCGTGATGTGGCTGATCGCGCGCGGCGCGATGGGCGACGTTGCCGGCGGCAACAAGCCGACCGTCCGCCACCGCTTCTATCACGTGCCTGCGAGCAACACCGCCGTCGGCCATCTGATCCTGGAGAACAACTGACATGGCCAAGACAATCAAGGTCGCGCTTGCCGGTGCCGGCGCGTTCGGCATCAAGCATCTCGACGGCATCAAGAACATCGACGGCGTCGAGGTGGTCTCGCTGGTCGGCCGCCGGCTCGAGCCGACCAGGGAAGTCGCTGCGAAATACGGCATCGGCCACGTCTCGACCGAACTCGCCGACAGCCTCGCGCTGAAGGAAGTGGACGCCGTGATCCTGTGCACGCCGACCCAGATGCATGCCGCCCAGGCGCTGGCCTGCATGAAGGCCGGCAAGCATGTCCAGATCGAGATTCCGCTCGCCGACTCGCTCGCCGATGCGCAGGCCGTGGTGGACCTGCAGAAGAGAAGCGGGCTGGTCGCGATGTGCGGCCACACGCGGCGCTTCAATCCCAGCCATCAATGGGTGCGCAAGAAGATCGTGGCCGGCGAGTACAACATCCAGCAGATGGACGTGCAGACCTATTTCTTCCGCCGCACCAACATGAACGCGCTCGGCCAGGCGCGAAGCTGGACCGACCATCTGTTGTGGCACCACGCAGCGCACACGGTGGACCTGTTCGCGTATCAGGCGCGCTCGCCGATCGTGAAGGCGAACGCCATCCAGGGGCCGATCCATCCAGCCCTGGGCATTGCCATGGACATGTCGATCCAGCTCAAGGCTGCGAACGGCGCGATCTGCACCTTGAGCCTGTCGTTCAACAATGACGGCCCGCTCGGCACCTTCTTCCGCTACATCGGCGACACCGGCACCTACATTGCGCGCTACGACGACCTCGTGAACGGCAAGGAGGAGAAGATCGACGTCTCCAAGGTCGACGTCTCCATGAACGGCATCGAATTGCAGGACCGCGAGTTCTTCGCCGCGATCCGCGAGGGCCGCGAGCCCAACGCCAGCGTCGCCCAGGTGCTGCCCTGCTATCAGGTGCTGCACGACCTCGACCGGCAGCTGGCCGCGGGGTAAACGAGATTTCGTTCAGGAGGTCTTGCCGCGAACTCCCTTCCTTCTCCCCTTGTGGGAGAAGGTGGCGCGGGCTTTAGTCAGCGCCGGATGAGGGGTCTCTCTCCGCGGAATCAAATGTCAAAAGCTTCTCTCGCGGACAGATACCCCTCACCCGGATCGCATTTTTCGATGCGATCCGACCTCTCCCGCAAGGGGAGAGGTGTACCGCCGCTGCGGAGACAAACTCATCTTAATCTCGGCAAGGTTACCCCTGCGTCTCCGGCAGCGTGACCACCAGCCCTTCGAGTGCCGCCGTCGCCCTGATCTGACAGGCGAGGCGGCTGTTGGGCTTGATCTCGGCGGCGACGCCGTCAAGGGTGTCCTGTTCGGTGCTGCTCGGCGGCGGCAACTCGGCCAGCCGGCTCTCCTCGACGTAACAGTGGCAGGTGCCGCAGGCGCAGGAGCCGCCGCACTCGCCGACGATGCCATCGACGCCGTTCGCGGTGGCTCCCTGCATCAGGCTCCATTCCTCGGTCACGTCGACGGTGCGCGGGTTGCCCGAGGGCTCGACATAGATGATCCTGACCATGTCTTACCTTCGATCAGTGAACCGTCAGCGGCAGCCGCAGCGGGCTGCGGAAGGTCGATGACGGCATCCAGTCGAGCTTCTCCTGGGCGCGCCGGTAGTTCGGAACGACCTTGTGGAACTCCTCGAAGGCGATCCTGATCGCCATGCGCGCGATCGCCGAGCCGAGGCAGGCATGGACGCCGCCGCCGAAGCCGAGATGGCCGCGCGGCTTGCGCGTGATGTCATACACATCGGGATTGGGATATTGCCGCTCGTCACGATTGCCCGAGCCGTAGGCGAGGCAGACGAAATCGCCCTCGCGCATGGTCTGGCCGTGCAACGTGACATCCTTCTGCAGGCAGCGGCGGAAACGCTGGGCCGAGGTGTTGAAGCGCAGCGATTCCTCGACCGCGTCCGGCAACAGCTCCGGCTTGGCGACCACGGCCTTGCGCGCGTCGGCATAGTCCGCGAGGTTGAGGCCAAGCATGCTCATGAAGCCGCCGAGCGATTCGATGCCGGCCATGATCAGCGTGGTGGTGGTCAGGAGCACCTCGCGCTCGTCGAGCTTGTCGCCGTCGATCTCGGCCATGCTGAAATGCGAGATCAAATCGTTCTGCGGATGGGCGCGGCGGTCGGCGATCACCTTGGCCGCGTAGTCCCGCATCCAGTTGTAGGCAGCGATGTGCTCCTCGCCCTTGGCGCGGCTGACCGGGTCGCTCTGCACCATCAGCACCGCCTTGTCACGGACAGTCTGCTCGTCGCCGAGCGGCAATCCCAAGGCGGCGAACAAGACGCGCACGGTGAACTTGGAGGAGAACGCGTCGATGAAGTCGAACTGGTCCTTGCCGCGCAGCGCCTCGGCTGCCGTGCGCGCGATGTCGCGCATCGGCTCGGCAAGGCCTTCGAGGTTGCGTTTCATGAAAGCGTGCTGGACCAGGCCGCGCAGGCGGTCATGCCGCGGCGGGTCGGTGGTGCCCAGGGTCGCGCCGGCGCGATTTGGCAGCTCGGTCATGAGATTGCCCTTGGCCGAGGAATAGAGCTGCCAGTTCTGGCCGGCCGAGACGATGTCGGAATAGCGCGACAGGACCCAGGTCTGCGCCTGCGGGCTCCAGAAGCAGGGGTATTCGTCGCGCAACGTCTTGTAGAACGGAAACGGGTCGGCATCGATCGCCGGCGAATACGGATCGAATGTGAACATGGGTGTTTCCTCTGAAGGGGGTTGTCGTTCTCATTTTTTACTATGCTAGTCGCGGCGACGCTCCGCCGTGAGACACGAACGCTCGCATAGACTTGCACTTTTCCGATGTTTTGGGGCATGGTGGCGCATGCCCCGCTTTCGTCCGAAGTCATCGATTCCCGCTTTCGCCCTTTACGGAGAGGTATCGGGTGCGGGCGCGGATATGCTGCATGTCGAGGCGATCCAGACACGCAGCCGGCTGTATCGCTGGGAGATCGAGGCGCATACGCACCAGGGGCTGCACCAGATCCTGTGGATCGCATCGGGACCGGCCGAAATTGGCTTGGACGAAACTCGCGAGCGGCGGCACGGGCCCGTGGCCGTGGTGATCCCGCCCGGTGTGGTGCATGCCTTCCGCTTCTCGCGCGAGACCGATGGCTATGTATTTACCTTCAATCCGCGCGCGGTCGTCGAAGGTGACGTGCCGGCGACCGGGGAGGCGCTGCGCCACCTGTTCGCAACGGCGCAGATCGTTGCGTTCGAGCCCGCGGCCGCCGCGACACGGCGCATTGCCTCGCTGTTCGATGAGCTGGCCGAGGAGTTTTCCGCCAGCGACGCCACCGGCTCGCCGGTGCCGCTATGGCTCGGCCGCTCTATCGTCTGGCGGCTCGCGCAGCAGAGCGCGCGGCAGTCGCAGGGCGAGCAGCGCGGGGGACGGAGCGCCGCGCTGTTCACCCGCTTCATCGTGCTGGTCGAGGCCCATCACCGCGAGCACTGGCCGATCTCGCGCTATGCGGACGAATTGGGCATGACGCCCGAGCGGCTGAACCGCCTGACGCGCGCCGAGACCGGCCAGACCGCGCTCGATCTCGTCCATGCGCGCCTGGCCCGCGAGGCCTGCCGTCGCCTCACCTATATTGCCGCGCCGATTTCCAAGCTCGCCTATGAGCTCGGTTTCGACGATCCCGCCTATTTCTGCCGCTTCTTCAAGCGCCATATCGGCTCCAGCCCGCGCGACTATCGACGCGCGGCCTCCGGAGGGGATGGCTCGGAAGGCATTCCGTTCTGAACGGCGATCAGGCTTTTGGCTAGACGGGCATGTGCGCCGCCGCGCTGGCAAGCGCGGGACCGACCAGGCTCTCGAGCTGCTGGCGCAGCCACTGGTGCATCGGATCGGCCTGATGACGAAGGTGCCAGACCATGTACATCGGCATCGGCGGGCACTCGACCGGAACCGGCACGACGGCGAAGCCACGCAGCATGTGAGCGCGCAACAGGCTCGGCAGCGTTGCGATCATCGTACTGCCGTGCAGGAACGGGCCGATGCCGGCGAAGCCAGGTACCTGCGCGACGAAGCGGCGATTGATGCCGCGCTCGGCGAGCACGTCGTCGAGGTCGAGCCGCCGCCTCGGCTCATACAGCACCGTCACGTGGTCGGCGGCGAGGTAGTCTTCCACCGTGAGCGGGGCGGCCCGCTGCGCCGAATCGTAGAATACGCAATAGGTGTCCTCGAATAGCCGCTTCTGCAGGATGTCGCTGCCGGCGGGCGGACGCGGCGTGATGATCAACTGGCAATGCTCGTCACGCAGCATTTCCGCCGCAGGTATGCCCGAACTGATCACGCGCAAGGCGAAGCCGGGCGCGTGCCTTCGTACCTGGTGCAGCA